>NZ_JBWKSX010000009.1:0-206254 GCF_059420025.1 Azonexus sp. GW821-FHT04F04
GCGCTGAGCAACGCAGGCGGGCCGGGGGCAGTCGGCTTGCGTTGTCTGAGCCGCAGGCGAGTTTAGCAAGCCGCCCGACCTGCCGAGTAGCGCAAGGAACCCGAAGGGCGCCGACCCTGGGGTCGCCTTTTCTTTGGCTACTTTCTTTTGGCGAAGCAAAAGAAAGTACGCCCGCCAACAAGGCGGAACCCCAAGCCTCAAAGGAGGACTCTGCCAGCAGCAAGGGAGAAGTAGAGCGCATCACACCCGCCTCAACAGCGCCGCCCGCAACCCCGGCGCACTCGTCTTCGCATCCAGCCAGATGCCAAAAAACGCCCGCGCAAAATCCGCGTCGGCAACTTCCCCAAGCAAACGACCATTGAAGTAAAACCGCGCAACCCCAGGCTCGTACTGCCCAATAATGAAATCCCCTTCCTTCACGTCCGGGAAAATCCGCGTCATCTGCTCGCCCCAGCGCTTGAGGGAAGCCTCATCCGCCCCCAGCCCCCGCATTTCCTTGACGCTGGCTTCGGCAATGGCCGCCCCGGCAAGCGTCCGCTTGTAGTCGAGCCGCAACGCCAACGGCGGCCGTTGCGGATCATCCCCCGCCCACAGCGTCGCTTCATAAACGAGAAATCCGAAGCGCCGAAACTCGCCATTGCCCCAGCGCTTCAGGCCGGCCGTCGGGTCAGTGTTGGCAAATGCCGCGAACGGCGCCGCGGCGAGCGCCAGCAAAAGCCGACGGCGCGCACCCGAGGCCATTTCATTTTTGGCCTTTTTTTCCGGTTGACCGTGGGATTCGCTCAAATGCGCCCCGGCGGCCACCAGATCAACGGTGCGTGAGTTCAAACTGGACGACATCGATATTCCCGGCCAGGAAGCCGGCCTCGCAATAGCAAAGGTACATGCGCCAGAGGCGGCGGAAGGGCTCGTCGAAACCAAGCTTCTGGATTTCCGGCCAGTTGGCTTCGAAGGCGTGGCGCCATTCGGCCAGGGTCTTGGCGTAGTCCTGCCCGAAGGCGTATTCGTTGCGGACGATCAGGCCTTGCTTGGCCGCAGCCGACCGGAAAGCGGCGCGCGAGGGGAGCATGCCACCGGGGAAGATGTATTGCTGGATGAAATCGGTGCTGCGCCGGTATTCCGGGAAGATGTCATCGCGGATGGTGATGCTCTGGACGACCGCCCTGCCCTCGGTCTTGAGCGCCTTGGCCAGCGTCTTGAAATAGGTCGGCCACCAGCGTTCGCCGACGGCTTCGAACATTTCGATGGACACGACGTGGTCGAATTGCTCGTCGAGATCGCGGTAGTCCTGCAGGCGCAGGTCGGCACTCGGCACGCGTTTCTGCGCCCAGTCGAGTTGGGCTGGCGACAGGGTCAGGCCGGTGGTGCGCAAGCCTTCCTGCACCGCCAGTTCGGCAAAACCGCCCCAGCCACAGCCGATCTCCAGCACGTTCTGGCCGGGCGCCGCCTTCAGGCAGTTGAGGATGCGGCGGTATTTGGCGTGCTGCGCAGTTTCGAGCGAACCGTCGTCGGCTTCGCGATAGACGGCCGACGAGTAACTCATGCTCGGGTCGAGCCACAGCTTGTAGAAGTCGTTGCCGAGATCGTAGTGGGCCATGATGTTGCGCTTGCTGCCGCTACGGCTGTTGCTGTTGAGCCAGTGGCGGACGCGGGCGGCGAGCAGGCTGCCCCACGAGCCATAGACGGCCTTCTTGAGCTGTTCGCGATTGGCTGCCAGCAACTTCAATAGCCCGGTGACGTCGGGCGAATCCCACTGACCGTCGAGGTAGGCTTCGGCCAGACCGATGTCGCCGCGCGCCAGCACCTGGCTGAACATCGCTTCATCATGGACCTGCATGGTGACGCCATGTTCGCCGTCGCCGAACAGCGCACTGGCGCCGCCCGGCAAACGGATTTCAAGCATTCCGCCCTGCAGTTTTTCGAGCAGGTCGAAGACCAGGCGGGTGTCGCGGGCCAGCCTCTCGCTGCCGCGCAAAATCATCGTGTTGTTCATTTTGTCGAGTCCCGGAGGGGTTGAGGAACGTGGGCACCGCGGAAGGGCACCCCTTTCAGCCACAGTTTCAAGGCTTGCCAGTGGATGCGGAACATCACGCCGGCGGTGAGGAAAGGCATTTTCAGGAAGGCGCCGAGCAAGGCAGCCATGGACCAGGCGCGCGGCTTGCCCGAGATCGAGGTGAGCAGCAGTTCGCCATCGGCGTCGTCGTAATCGATGCGGGCCAGCGGCACCGTGCGGTCGAGATGAAAACGGAAGCGGTAGCCGCCTTCGATCTCGTTGAACGGCGAGACGTGGAAGTCCTTGATGGCGCGCAGTTCCTGACCGTCCTGCAGCGGGGAGCGATCCGCGTTGTACAGCAGGTAGCTGTAATAGCCGCCGAAGGTGTTGTTGACTTCAGCCAGCACGGCGATGAGCGCACCTTCGTTGTTACGGCAAAACCAGAAGCTGACCGGATTGAAGACGAAGCCGAAGACGCGCGGGAAGCATTGCAGCGTGATCTCGCCGTCATCAGGCAGGCCGTGCTGGCGCAGTTGGGCCTGTATCCATGGCAACAACGGGCTGCCGTCGCGTGGGCCATGGTCTTTCTGACGGAAGCTGAGCAGGTTTGCACGGTCAACCGAAAAAATCGGGCAATTTGCCAAGGCCAGGTCGCGTACCGGCAATTGCACGTAGAAGACCGGATAGACGAAGGCATTGACCGCCGGCCGCAGGCGCCGGTGCATGACATGGCCGAGGAAAAGGAGGGGGTTGTTCATGGCCGGCTCAGACCGTTTCCAACTCAGGTTTGACGGTGGCCGCATCGACTTGCCACGGCGCCATGACACCGAGGCCATTAACGACGCGCAGCGCCGATTTCAAACCATCTTCGTGGAAGCCGTAGCTGCCCCAGGCACCGGCCAGCCAGATGCCGTTTTCACCCTGGACATCGGCCAGCCGCTGCTGGGCGGCGATGGCCGGGCGGTCGAAAATTGGGTGGGCGTAATCGAACTCGGCGATCACCGTAGCCGGATCCGGCTCGCGCGCCGGGTTCAGAGTGACAACGACCGGCGTTTCGAACGGCAGCGGTTGCAACTTGTTGATCAGGTAGGAGACGCCGACCGGTTGCTCGCCCGGCTCACCATTTCCGGCAAAATAGTTCCACGCCGACCACAGCTTCTCGTCACGCGGCAGCAGGGTGCGGTCAGTGTGCAAGATCGCCCGGTTAGGCTGATAGCGGATGGCCGATAACACCTCGCGCTGGCCGTCCGTCGCTGTGAAACCGAGGATGGCTTGGGCCTGATCGCTGTGGCAGGCCATGACGACCTGATCGAAATGCTCGCTGCCGGCAGCGTGAATAACCTTGAGCCAGCCGCCTTCGCGAGTAACCGCACTGACCGGGCAGGCCAGCCGGATTTCGGCTCCGTTGGCGATCAGCCGATTGGCGATTTTGCGCACATAAGCGCGACCGCCGCCGAGCACCGTCCGCCACATCGGCCGGTCGAAAACCTGCAGCAGGCCATGGTTCTGACAGAACCGAATGAAGGTGGCGAGTGGCATGTCGCGCATCTGTCCGGTCGGGCAGGACCAGATGGCGGCCGCCATCGGCAGCAGATACCAGTCGGCAAACGCGCTCAAATAGCCGCCGTCACTCAGGAAATCCCGCAGACTGAGTTCGTTGTCCGGATGCTTCGCCAGCCACGCCGTGCTTTCGCGATTGAAACGCAGGATATCGGTCAGCATCGACCAGAATTGCGGGCGAAACAGATTGCGCCTTTGGCCGAAAACCGTCGCCAGGCTGCTGCCGGCCCATTCCAGATCGGGATTTTCCAGGCTGACGGCGAAGGACATCTCGGTTTCGACACTGTCCACACCGAGTACCTTGAACATCGCGATCAGGTTGGGATAGGTCTTGTCATTGAAAACCAGAAATCCCGTATCGACCGGATGGGTCCTGCCGTCCAGGGTCACGTCCACCGTATTGGTATGGCCGCCAAGATAAGCACCAGCTTCAAACAGCGTCACGTCATGCTCGTTGCTCAGCAGCCAGGCGCTGGCCAGGCCTGAAATACCGGCGCCGACCACAGCAATTCGTTTTCTTGATGTCATGTTCACACCTACTTGCCCAGAAATTCGTCGATCTTCCTGACCAGATCGCGGTCATCCGGCTTGGTAAAGCTCGAATAGGCAACGACCTGCGTCCCATCGCGATTGATCAGGTATTTGTGGAAATTCCACTTCGGCCGGCTGTCCGTCACCTCGGCCAGCTTCAGGTAAAAGGGATTGGCACCCTTGCCCTTGACCACGGTCTTGCCAACCATGGGGAACTCGACGCCGTAGGTCAGGCGGCAGAAATCGGCAATTTCCTTCTCGCTGCCCGGCTCCTGCTCGCCGAAATCGTTGGACGGAAAGCCGAGAACGACCAACCCCTTGTCGTTCAAGCGGGCGTAGAGTTTTTCCAGCCCTTCGTATTGCGAAGTGAAGCCGCAGTAACTGGCGGTATTGACGACGAGGATGACCTTGCCGGCGTACTGGCAGAGCGGCATCGGCTTGCCATCCTGCAAGCTGGTGAAGTCGTGCTTGAGCAGCGGCGGACAGTCGCTGGCGGCGATAGCCGGCATAACGCTGACCGACATCAGCCCAGCCATAACAATCCAACGTTTCACATTTGAGACCATGTTCAGCTCCTTGTTTGTTTTGTCCTAGACAAATTGGACATTTGTTCGTAAGATAACGACCAAAGACTGACTTGTCAACGGTTTGTCTAACATTTGTTTAGGACAAATATGAATAACGCCACTTTCAATATCGCCGCCGTCGAGCGCGATACCGGACTCTCAAAAGACGTCCTGCGCATGTGGGAACGCCGCTATGGCTTTCCCGTACCCAGTCGCGACAACAATGGAGAACGCTGCTATCCGGCCGATCAGGTCGATCGTCTGCGCCAGATAAAAAGGCTGATGGATCTCGGACATCGGCCCGGGAAGCTGATCGCCACGCCTCAGGAGGAACTGGGTGCGCTCACTTCCCGCCGGTCCAAATCAGCGGTGGCGGGGTTTTCTGCGAACGACGGCGAATTAGGTGAATTGCTCGCCCTGATCAAACAGCACGACGCCGCTGCTTATCAGCAGGCCATGCAACAGCGTTTGGCCCGCCAGGGGTTACAGCGTTTTGTCCAGGACACTGTTGCGCCGCTGACGCGTCAGGTTGGCGACAACTGGGAAGACGGCAGCTTCGAAGTTTTTGAAGAACACCTATTTACCGAGCTGACCAAGCGCCTTTTGCGCCAGGCCATCGCGACCCTGCCCGGTGGCCCGCGCGGCCCGCGTGTGCTGCTCACCAGCGTGCCGGAGGAACCGCATGTCCTCGGCCTGCTGATGGTCGAGGCCCTGTTCGCGCTGGAGGGCGCCGAGTGCATTCCGCTCGGCACGCAAATGCCGCTGCTCGAAATCGGTCGCGCCGCCGAGGCACATCAGGCCGACATCGTCGCCCTCTCCTTCTCGCTGGCCTTCCCGCAACGGCAGATTCCCGGCCTGCTCCAGCAATTGCGGCTGGTCCTGCCGGAGAAAACAGCACTGTGGGCAGGTGGTGGTGGCGTCGCCCGCATCGCCAGAACGGGCGATGCCGAGCTGATCACGACGCTCGACGATGCGCTCGCGGCATTGACCGCCTGGCGCGAGCGACACGCCTGAAAGCAAGCCCTGAAATGCACTTCGGCGCCGGAATCATCGGGCGCCGAAGCTGGCTGCAGCTAACTCGGGAGAAGCCCCGAAGCGAGGCCTGACTAGGCGGCCTCTTCCATCGGCACCAGAAAGTCCTTGCTGATGCCGTTGCCGAGCAGATAGATGCGATCCATGAAATCGCTGAGCCACTCGTGCAGACCGTGCTCGAGGATGTCTTCGATACGCCCGTAACGCAGATGGGCGTGCAGCATGCCGGCCTGGCGCTGGGTTTCGCCGGAATTGCTGTTAGCGATCAGGTCAAGATTCTTGACCACGCTGTTCATGCAGAACTGCAGCGATCGCGGCATGTCCTGATTGAAGATCAGCAACTCGGCGACCCGTTCCGGCGTAATGACATCGCGATAAACCTTGCGATAGACCTCGAAGGCCGAGACGGAACGGAGCAGCGCGCCCCACTCGTAAAAATCGGTCGCTCCCTCGTCGCCCTGCGGACGCAGCACGTGATATTTGACGTCGAGGATGCGCGCCGTGTTGTCGGCACGCTCAAGCAAGGTACCGAGGCGGATAAAGTGGTAGGCCTCGTCCTGAAGCAAGGTGCCGAGCGTGGTGCCACGTGACAACGACGAACGCATCTTGACCCACTCGAAATACTCACCGATACCGGCATTGAAGAGTTGGTCGAAGGTCTTCTCGCGCGCTTCCAGCCAGGTCGAGTTGAGCGTTTCCCACATTTCCGTGGTCAGTGTGCCGCGCACGGCGTGGGCGTTTTCACGCGCCATGCGCAGACAGCTGTGAATGGACGCAAAGTTGTCCGGGTCGCTAACCATGAATTTCAGGACATTTTCCCCGTTGACCGTGGAATACTTCTTCGCATACGCCTCTTCGAGGCTGTTCAGGGCAATGATGGCAGCCCAGCTCTGATTGATCGCATCGAGCGATTGCGGCACCAGCGACATTTGCCAGGTGACATCGAGCAGGCGGGCAAGATTCTCGGCGCGCTCGATGTAGCGCGACATCCAGAACAGGTGATCGGCAGTTCGACTCAGCATGACTTAATCCTCCAGAACCCAGGTATCTTTGGTACCGCCGCCCTGCGACGAATTGACGACCAGCGACCCCTTGGTCAGCGCAACGCGGGTCAGGCCGCCCGGCACCATGTCCACACACTTGCCCGAGGACAACACGAAGGGGCGCAGATCGAGGTGACGCGGCGCGATGCCTTCCTCGACAAAAGTCGGACAATTCGACAAAGCCAGCGTCGGCTGGGCGATGTAGCCGTCCGGCTTGGCGATCAGCAACTGGCGGAAGTGCTCGATCTGCTCCTTGGTCGATGCCGGGCCGACCAGCATGCCGTAACCGCCGGCACCATGGACTTCCTTGACGACCAGTTCGGCCAGATGATCGAGCACGTACTTGAGATCGTCCGGTTTGCGGCACATGTAGGTCGGCACGTTGTTCAGTGTCGGCTCCTCGCCGAGGTAGAAACGGATCATGTCCGGCACATACGGGTAGATCGACTTGTCATCGGCGACGCCGGTACCGATGGCATTGGACAGCGTGACGTTGCCAGCCTGGTAAGCCTTCAGGATGCCCGGAACGCCAAGCGACGAATCGGCGCGGAAAGCCAGCGGATCCATGTAGTCGTCGTCAAGGCGGCGGTAAATCACGTCAACGCGCTGTGGCCCCTGCGTTGTGCGCATGTAAACCACCTCGTCCTTGACGAAGAGATCGCGGCCTTCAACCAGCTCGACGCCCATCTGCTGGGCCAGGAAAGTGTGTTCAAAATAGGCGCTGTTGTAGGCGCCCGGGGTCAGCACGACGACGGTCGGGTTGGACACGCCCTTCGGCGCCACGGCGCGCAGCTTTTCCAGCAGCATGTCCGGGTAATGCTGGACCGGCGCTACCTTGTGCTTGGCAAATAATTCAGGGAAGAGGCGCATCATCATCTTGCGGTCTTCGAGCATGTACGAGACGCCGGACGGCACGCGCAGGTTGTCTTCGAGAACGTAGAACTCGCCTTCGCCAGCACGAACAATATCAACGCCGGCGATGTGCGCGTAGATGTTGCCGGGCAGATCGACGCCCATCATTTCCGGGCGGAACTGGGCATTGTTGAGCACTTGCTCGGCCGGAATCTTGCCGGCCTTGAGGATTTCCTGATCGTGATAGACGTCATCCAGGAACATGTTGAGCGCCTTGACGCGCTGGCGTAGTCCGGAGCGCAGGGACTTCCATTCGGCCGATGGAATGACGCGCGGAATGATGTCGAAGGGAATCAGGCGCTCCTTGCCCGCTTCCTCGCCATAGACGGCAAAGGTGATACCGACCCGATGAAAGGCCAGATCGGCCTCGGCCCGCTTGCGGGCAATTCGCTCAGGCGGCGTCGCCTTGAGCCATGAATCGTAACCCTGGTAGTGAGCTCGGACGCCACCGTTGGCGTCCATCATTTCGTTGTAGAAATTCATATTGGACTCGTCGCTGAGGATGCTCTCAACGCTAATTCAGCAGGTTCCATGCCACGGAACAAAAGCGCACAAAATCAGCATATTACAATTTCATGGCGCAAGGTCATGCCCCAATACAGTGCAGGGCAATTTCAATCTGGTGCAAATAAAAAAACCCACCGGATCGCTCCGGTGGGTTTCTGTACAACTGAAACGCCGCAGCGATCAGGCGCGTTCGAAGATGACCGCAATACCTTGTCCGCCACCGATACACATCGTAACCAGTGCGTATTTGCCACCGATACGCTCAAGTTCGTAGAGAGCCTTGGTAGCAATAAAGGCACCGGAACAGCCGACCGGGTGGCCGAGGGCGATGGCGCCGCCATTCGGGTTGGTCTTGGCTGGATCGAGACCGAGCACCTTGGAAACGGACAGGGCCTGAGCGGCAAAGGCTTCGTTGGACTCGATGACATCCATCTGGTCCAGGGTCAGGCCGGCCTTCTTGAGGGCCAGCTTGGTGGCCGGGATCGGGCCTTCGCCCATGATGTCGTTCGGCACACCGGCAACAGCGTAGCCAGCGATGCGAGCACGGGCCTTCTGACCAGCCTTGGCGGCAACATCGGCGGCAGCCAGCACAAAGAAGGCTGCGCCATCGTTGATGCCCGAAGCATTACCGGCGGTGACGGTACCGTCCTTCTTGAAGGCCGGCTTCATCTTGGCCAGAGATTCCATAGTCGTGCCACGTTTCAGGTGCTCGTCGGTGTCGAATACGACATCGCCCTTGCGGGTTTGCTTGACGATCGGCACGATCTGCGACTTGAAGTAGCCGGCATCAATGGCAGCCGCAGCACGGCGCTGTGATTCGACTGCGAAGGCATCTTGGTCTTCACGGGTGAAGCCATGCTTGGCAGCCAGGTTTTCAGCCGTGATCCCCATGTGGCCAACGCCGAACGGATCGGTCAGCACGGCAACCATGGAGTCGATGGCCTTGGTGTCACCCATGCGGGCGCCGTTGCGCAGAGCCGGCATCAGGTAAGCAGCCTTGGACATGACTTCAACGCCGCCGCCAATGCCGTAGTCGGCATCGCTCAGCATGATGTTCTGGGCGGTAGTGACGATGCCCTGCAGACCGGAGGCGCACAGGCGGCTCACTTGCATGGCGACGGAATCCATCGACAGACCAGCCTGAATCGAGGCAACGCGGGAAACGTAAGCGTAGCGGGAATCGGTCGGCATCGTGGTACCGACGGTAACGTAGTTGATGGCTTGCGGATCAACACCGGAGCGGGCAATCGCTTCCTTCATGACAATGCCGGCGAGTTCCGTGCTTTCAAAATCAGCCAGGGAACCACCAAAAGCGCCGATGGGGGAACGAACTGCGCTTAGAACGACGACATCTCTGCTCATGTAAATCTCCTGTAAGAATCATTCAGCCCACCAAGGTGGCAAGCCCTAACAAAAACAGCAACAACATCCACAACACAGTCGCTCGCCAGACGAGTCCGACGGCACTCTGCATGAAATCAACATCAGCCGGATCGCCCAGCCCGAGCTCGGCCCGATCAGAGACCTCAACGCCATCCACCACCGGCCGGCCAAGTTGGACCCCCAAGGCGCCGGCACCGGCCGCTAGGACGATACCAAGATCGCGATCCGGCCATTGCGCCGGCTGGGTACGCCAGCAATAAACCGCATCCTCGAAGTCACCGACGATGGCGAAGGCTGCCGCCGTAGTCCGGGAGGGTAGCCAGTCGATCATACCGAAAACCAGCCGCGAGAATGCGGAAAAATCGCTTTGCTGGGCCATGTTTTTGGCATTCCAGCGGTCGCCAACAACGGCCGACAGCCGATAGAGCAGCGCACCACAGGGGCCTGGCAATAGAACAAACCAGAGCACGACAGCAAAGACATGGCGATGTGAGGCGGCCAGCGCGCCCTCAATGGAGAGCCGGGCGATATCTTCCGAGCCAAGGCCGTAGGTCGATATACCTTGCCACTCGGCGAGCAACTGGCGGGCTCGCTCAAGGTCACCCAAGCGCAGGGCCAGCTGGATTTCGGTGTAGTGGTGGCTGAACTGGCGGAAGCCCATGGTTAGGTACAGCACACCAACGTTGAGCGCCCAGCCGAAAAGCGGATTCAGTGAATAGAGCAGGCCGTATGCAACGGCGAGCAGAACCACCGGCAGCAGGACGGCAAAACACCAGGCAAGTACGCCATGCCGATAAGCCCCGGCGTTGAAGCGCGATTCGATGTAATCCGCCCACGCACCTACCGGGTCGGCAACGATGCGACGGTAGTCAAGTGGTTGCAGTTGCTCGAGGAGGAAAACTGCGATGAGCGAGAGAAGACTCATGGGGTGCCGATGATTGCCGTATTCGGCTTATTTTCATGTATTAAAATGCCACGATACCACAAGCTCAAGTACCGTGGAGAAGGCCAAGGCGCTCACTCAGCGAACGGATCATGCCGGCAGTGGCGCCCCAGATGAAATAGTCGCCGTAAGGCATGGCAAAGTAATTACGCAACGCACCGCGATAATGCAGCGAATGCTGTTGGTGATTAGCCGGATCGAGCAGGAAGGCGAGCGGTACTTCGAAGACCTCGGCCACCTCGAACGGGTCTGGCCGCAAGTCGAACGGTGGCTGGACCAGTGCGACAACCGGGGTCACACGAAACCCCGTTCCCGTCCGGTACTCGGGCAGAAAACCGAGAATTTCGATGCGCTCGCGTGGCAGGCCGATTTCTTCCTCGGTTTCGCGCAAGGCGGTGTGCGATGGAGAAAGATCCTCGGCCTCGACCCGCCCACCGGGAAAGCTGATTTGCCCGGCGTGATCGCGCAGATGCGCCGTGCGCTGGGTGAGCAGCACCGTCTGCCCGCCATCGCGCAGGACGATCGGAAACAGCACGGCTGCCGGGGTTAGCGGCTGGTCATCGACACCATCTTCCTGGACGAAATGTCCGCTTAGAGGCTCGGCTAACAGGCTGGCGCGCAAGCGCTCCAGATCGAGCGTCATGCGGCCTTGGAATCTTCCTCGATTTCAGCGTTGACCGCAGCCAGCGCATCCTGAAGGGTTTCTTCGGACAGGTCGTTGATGGTTGTCGCAACCAGATCGGCCGACTCGATGGCGCCGACCGGCAAACGCTTGCTGTCCATGCTGGCGATCATGACTGCCGAAGCGCCGGCGACACGCAACAGCGCCTGACGTTCGCCCATGAGCATTTCCAGTTCGTCACGCAGCAAGGCTATTTCCTGATCTTTTTGGGGCATTTCTCTCTCCTAGAATCTTTTTTTCAATGTCATGGTACTGCCATCGCGCTGCATTTCCATGCGGTTCAGAAAACTCATGCCAAGTAGCGCGATCGGCATTTCGGTGGGTAGCACCACCGCCTCCACATTGTGCATGGTGACACCGCCAATTCTCACCGTGTCCAGCGGTATGCGTGTAACAACGACCGTTCCATTTGCCGTGCTGGTCAGGCCGCGCTGTCCCTGCCGGAGGTCCAGGCCGATACGCCGGGCATCGTTCGGGCCAAGCGCAATTGTCGTGGCTCCCGTGTCGACGACGAAGCGGACGGAAGTTCCGTTTACCGTTCCAGTAGCGTAAAAATGCCCCTGCACGTCTGCCGTCATGACGATCTTGTCCGAGCCGTCGCCGCCGGAAACGCCGATGGCATGCTGGCCGACGCGCAAGGGACGCTTCCTGCCGCCCACTTCGATGGTCACCTGATCGTCCTGGATAGAGACCAACTTGACTCCATCCACCGTCTTGCCAATCGGTACCGCCTGCGGCTCGCCACCGTTGATCATGAGCATCGCCTTGCTGCCCATGATCCCGGCCAGCCCGACATCCTGTGCCATTCCTGCGGCTGGCAGCAGCAACGCCAACAGCGCAAGCAGCGTAAAATGACGCTTCACTTTTCCGAATCCCAACGCCGCCATGCACCCTGTCGCCATCTTTCGCCACTCCCCCACTGAAGGACCGGGCTATTTTGCCATATTCCTTGAGCAGCAAGGCATTCCATGGAAGCTGATTGCTCTCGACGAAGGCGCCGCGGTTCCGTTGAGCGTTGACGGTTTCTCCGGCCTTTGTTTCATGGGTGGTCCGATGAGCGTCAACGACCCGCTACCGTGGATAGAACCCGTCTGCGCGCTGATTCGCGAAGCGGCGGCGAAAAATGTGCCTGTCATCGGCCATTGTCTCGGCGGGCAACTGATGAGCAAGGCACTCGGCGGGCAGGTCACGCGCAATCCCGTCAAGGAGATCGGCTGGAGTAGCGCACACGGTGAAGACAATGCCATCGCCCGCCACTGGCTGGGTGATTTCGCCGGCAAAAATGGCACGGTTTTCCAGTGGCACGGCGAAACCTTCAGCATCCCGAGCGGGGCGACCCGCTTGCTGGCCAACGGTTACTGCGCCAACCAGATGTTCGTCACCGGCCCGCACCTCGCCATGCAATGCCACGTCGAAATGACGCCGGAAATGATCGCCACGTGGTGCGAGCAGTGGGCCGATGAAGCAATTGCCGTCGCCGACCTGCCCAGCGCGCAGATGCCTGAAGCCATGCTGGCTGAAATTTCGGCCAAGCTGCCGGCCATGCGTCAGCTCTCGGAGCAGCTTTACTCGGTGTGGATCAAGGGCCTGGCCGGCTAAATCCGCCCAAGAAAAAACCGGGCTGCTCGCACAGCCCGGTTTCATTTTTACCCGTTTTTTACGGTAGACCGTAGCAAGCCCGGTTGACCGTGGAAGGTCGCTTAATCCCGGAAATTACCGTACTTGATCGGAAAGTCGGTAATCGACTTGGTAATCAGCGCGATGCAAGCCTGCAGATCGTCCCGCTTGGCGCCGGTGACACGCACGGTTTCGCCCTGAATCGCTGCCTGAACCTTGAGTTTGCCATCCTTGACCAGCTTGACGATTTTCTTGGCCAGATCGCTGTCGATCCCGTCCTTGATCTTCATTTCCTGCTTCACCTTATTGCCAGAGACACTGACGATTTTCTGGTGATCCAGACGCTTGACGCTTTCCTTCTCCTTCTTTTCCATAGCCGGAAAAAGGAGGTCCTTGATCTGATCAAGCTGGAAGTCTGAATCACCCCACAGGGTGATGACCTTGTCTTTCTCATTGAGCTCGACCTTGGCGGTCGTACCCTTGAAATCGTAGCGATTGTCGATCTGACGGGAGGTGACATCGATGGCGTTCTTCAACGCCACCATGTCCGCTTCGGAGGTGAAGTCAAAGCTCGGCATGGCAATTATCCAAAATGGCAGACGTAGTGGTAAGCATCACCAGCAGCCACTTCAATGTCGAAGCTGGAATTGCCCGGCACGTTGAAAGACTGGCCATCGCCATAAGTCTTCCACTCGCTTTCGCCTTTGAGCTTGACGCGGCATGAACCGCCAACACCTTCCATGATTTCCGGCGCACCGGTATTGAAAGTCAGGCTCGACGGCAGGATCACGCCCACCGTCTTTTTTGTACCATCGGCCAGCACCACGGTGTGGCTGACGCACTTGCCATCGAAATAAACATTGGCCTTTTTGACCACGGAAACGTTGTCGTATTGCGACATTTACATACCCCAGATTTTCTGAATGACTGATTTGGCGATGAAGCCAACCATACCGAATGCCAGCACGAAGAAAAGCACAAAGGTGCCCGTCTTGCCAGCCTTCGACTTGTAGGCGATCTCGCCAATAATGAATAACATGAAGAGGATGAAGGCGCCAACACCCCAGGTCGAGAAGAAATCTGCGATCTGTTCTTCATTCAGCCCGAATACGGTGCCGCCATCCATTGATTAACCCTTCTTCTTTGCAGCCGGTTTCTTGGCCACTGGCTTGACTGGTGCTTTCACGGCCTTGGCGACCACTGCCTTGGCTGCAACCGGCTTGACCAGCGGCTTGGCAGCGGCCTTGACCGCCGGCTTCGCTGCTGGTTTGGCTACAGCCTTCTTGACGGAAGCCTTGGCAACCGGTTTGACAGCGGCCTTTGCTGCAGGTTTAGCTGCCGGCTTTGCTGTCACAGTCTTTTTGGCAGCAGCTGGCTTGACCGGCTTGCCCGCTTTTTTCGCGGCGAGATTGGCCGCGATGCGCAAACGCAGTGCGTTGAGCTTGATGAAACCGCCAGCATCGCGCTGGTCGTAGGCGCCGGCATCGTCCTCGAAGGTGGCGATAGTCGAATCGAACAGCGAATCGGTTGCCGAATCGCGGCCAACAACAATCACGTTGCCCTTGTACAACTTCAGGCGAACCACGCCGTTGACACTGCCCTGGGTATGGTCGATCAGCACCTGCAGCGCCTTGCGCTCCGGGCTCCACCAGTAGCCGTTGTACACCAGGCTGGCGTAGCGCGGCATCAGGTCGTCCTTGAGGTGGGCGACTTCGCGGTCGAGCGTGACCGACTCGATGGCGCGGTGAGCGCGCAGCAGGATCGTTCCGCCCGGCGTTTCGTAGCAGCCGCGCGACTTCATCCCGACATAACGGTTCTCGACCAGATCGAGGCGGCCAATACCGTGCTTGCCACCGATTTCGTTGAGGGTGCCGAGCACTTCGTGTGCCTTCATCTTCTTGCCGTTGATGGCGACAACATCACCCTTGGCGAATTCGAGGTCAAGGTACTCGGCCTTATTCGGTGCCTTTTCCGGCGAAACCGTCCACCGCCACATCGACTCCTCCGCTTCTGCGGCCGGATCTTCCAGGTGGCGACCTTCGTAGGAAATGTGCAGCAGGTTGGCATCCATCGAATATGGCGAGCCACCCTTCTTGTGCTTCATGTCGATTTCGATGCCATGCTTCTCGGCATAGGCCATGAGCTTCTCACGCGACATCAAATCCCACTCGCGCCACGGGGCGATGACCTTGATGCCCGGCTTCAGCGCGTAGGCGCCCAGTTCGAAGCGGACCTGGTCGTTGCCCTTGCCGGTCGCACCGTGGCAGATGGCATCGGCGCCCGTTTCATTGACGATCTCGATCAGGCGCTTGGCGATCAACGGCCGGGCAATCGAGGTACCGAGCAGATACTCGCCTTCGTAGACGGTGTTGGCGCGGAACATCGGGAAGACGAAATCGCGGACGAATTCTTCGCGCACGTCGTCGATGTAGATGTTCTTCGGCTTGATGCCGGCCTTCAGGGCCTTGGCACGCGCCGGCTCGAGTTCTTCACCCTGGCCGAGATCGGCCGTGAAAGTGACGACTTCGCACTTATAAACATCCTGCAGCCACTTGAGGATGACCGAGGTATCCAGACCGCCCGAATAGGCCAGCACAACCTTCTTGATGTCGCTCATTTCTGTTCCCTTGTTTCGATTAACCGTGCCACTCAGCCCTGAAGACGGCCCAGCAGCAAATATTCCATTAACGCCTTCTGCACGTGCAGACGGTTCTCTGCTTCGTCCCAAACCACTGATTGCGGCCCGTCGATCACCTCGGCGGTAACTTCCTCGCCGCGATGCGCCGGCAGGCAATGCATGAAAACGGCCTGCGGATTGGCCACGCGCATCATCTCGCCATCAACGCACCAGTCGGCGAAAGCCTTGATCCGCTCTTCGTTTTCAGCCTCGAAGCCCATCGACGTCCAGACGTCAGTGGTCACCAGATCGGCGCCCCGACAAGCATCCATCGGATCGGCAAAAACCTTGAAGCGGGCCGGATCAATCTTGCCAACCAGATCGGCATTGATTTCGTAACCCGGCGGCGTCGACACGTGTACCTTGAAATCAAGCACCTCGGCCGCCTGCAGCCAGGTATTGCACATATTGTTGGCATCCCCAACCCAAGCGACCGTCTTGCCCTGGATGCAGCCGCGATGCTCAATGAAGGTATAGATGTCAGCCAGTATCTGGCACGGGTGATATTCGTTGGTCAGCCCGTTGATCACCGGCACCCGCGAGTTGGCGGCAAATCGTTCGATGATGTCCTGCTCGAAGGTGCGGATCATCACGATGTCACTCATCCGCGAAATGACTTGCGCCGCATCCTCGACCGGCTCACCACGGCCCAGTTGCGAGTCGCGCGTATTCAGATAAATCGCCGACCCACCCAACTGCTGCATGCCGGCCTCGAAGGACAGTCGCGTCCGCGTACTGGCCTTCTCGAAAATCATCACCAGCGTCCGGTCAGAAAGTGGCCAGTACTTCTGGTAAGACTTGAACTGGTTCTTGATCCAGCGCGTCCGCTCGAAAACATATTCAAGTTCGTCGCGCGCGAAATCCTTGAACTGCAGAAAGTGTTTGATCGCCATGATTTAGGCCGCCAGAAAATCCTTGATGAGAGGGGCGCACCGGTCAACCAGTTCCCGGGCATCATTTTCACTAAATATCAGTGGTGGCAGGAAGCGAATTACTTTCTCGGCCGTGACGTTGATCAACAGCCCAGCAGCCAAAGCATTGCCGACCAGTTCACCGCAAGGACGGTCTAGTTCGATGCCGATCATCAAACCATGGCCGCGAATCTCAACAAGCCCGGCCGTACCGGCAAGCGCCTCGACCATCAACGAGCGAATCAAGGCGCCGATACGTTCGGCGTTAGCCATCAAACCTTCCGCTTCGATGGTTTCAATCGTCGTCAGTGCGGCAGTGGAAACCAGCGGATTGCCGCCAAAAGTCGAACCGTGATTTCCCGGGCCGAACAGGCCGGCTGCCTTGCCACCAGCCATGCAGGCACCAATCGGCACCCCTGAACCCAAACCTTTGGCCAGCGTCGCAATATCAGGCTGAATGCCAGCATGCTGATACCCGAACCATTTTCCCGTACGCGCCATACCGCATTGCACTTCGTCACAGATCAGTAACCAGCCATGCTCGTCACACAACTGGCGTAAGGCCTTCTGGTATTCAAGTGAAGCCAGGTGAATACCACCTTCGCCCTGAATAATTTCCAGCATGACAGCAACGATATTTTTATTGTGCTCGGCAACCGCCTTGATGGCATTGAGGTCATCATAGGGAACACGGACAAAACCAGAAACCAGCGGCTCAAAGCCTGCCTGCGCCTTACGGTTCCCGGTTGCCGAAAGCGTCGCCATGGTCCGTCCATGGAACGCCTTTTCCATGACGATCACGGTTGGATTTTCAATTCCCTTTTTGTGACCGTAGAAGCGAGCCAGCTTGATCGCTGCCTCGTTTGCTTCTGCACCGGAATTGGAGAAAAAGATCTCCTGCATGCCGGAAATTTCAGCGAGTTTGTCGGCCAGCAACTCCTGCTCGCGAATTCGATAAAGATTGGAAGTGTGCAACATGCGTCCGGCCTGCGCGGCAATCGCTGACACCAGCTTGGGATGGGCATGACCGAGCGTCGAAACAGCAATCCCGGACAGCGCATCCAGGTATTCCTTGCCCTCGGTATCTGTAATCCGGCAACCCTGACCATGGCTGAAAGCCACCGGCAACCGGGCATAGGTATTCATGACATGCGACATGAGGCAACCCCAAAAAACGAAAACGGCGGTCATCGCCGCCGGAATGATCGCCACTCAACGGGCAAGCACCCCGCAAGAGCAACACAGGCCTGAATTTTAGGTCAAAAGCAAGACCTTGTATAGAACAGCAAAAACACCCGCGCACGCCAGCCCAGGCGGCCATGCGCCATAATTATGGAAAGGCTTCGGGCTTCTGCTAGAATTCGCCAACGCAAGGTCGCATCGCCCAACGCAGACTAGAACAATGACAACTACAGACTCGACCACATTCATCATTGTTGGCCTCACCAAGCAAGGCAAGAAATTTCGTCCCAGCGACTGGGCAGAACGCCTGTGCGGCGTCATGTCAGCCTTCGGCGCCGAGCGCAAGATGAAATACTCCCCCTACGTTGGCCCGGGAGACTACAACGGCGAAAAAGCCGTCTTCGTCGACGGTCGCCTCGGCGAAATTGAACCAATGGCCTACCGCTTCATGCTCAACTTCGCCCAGGACAACGACCTGCAGATCATTGACGGCGTTTGCTCGCTGGAAAAATAAACCAAACAACCCAAACCGTAAAAACAAAAAAGGCGCCCAAAGGCGCCATTTTTATTTGAGCCCTCAACCGATCAAGCAACAGCAAGAGCCTTGATCTGAGCAGACAGACGGCTCTTGGTACGGGAAGCCTTGTTCTTATGAACAATCTTCTTATCAGCGATGCGATCGAGAACCGCAACGGATTGCTGGAAGACGCCTTGAGCGGCGGCTTTATCACCAGCTTCGATCGCCTGACGAACACGCTTGATAGCGGTACGCAGGGTCGAACGCAGGCTGGCGTTATGGGAACGCTGCCCGTCAGCCTGACGGGCGCGCTTGCGGGCTTGTGCGCTATTGGCCATTAAAGGTAATCCTGAACATCAAATAGAGAGCTTGATATTCTATCAAATAATTTCCATTACAACAATATCCATCACCAACACCCAGCGGTTGAGGGTGTCTTCGCGCCAGCATTGTCCAAGGTAAGAGTCCCACACGTTGGATCATTACTAGGGACAGCTTGAAGTGTAAAGGAGGTATCCGATTGCGCGCTGATACTGATCGCATACTGCGCCGCATAGATTGAGGAAGGCAAACTTACACCTGAATACTTCTGCGTTAATGAATAGTTCCGTTCCATAAACTGCGCAGCTTGAGCGAGCGCAGCCTTAGCGTCGGCACGCTGAGCCTTGCGGACGCTTTCAATGTAGGCGGGATAGGCAATACTAGCCAAAATACCGACTATGGCCACGACCACCATTAATTCAATCAACGTAAACCCACTCTGATCCCGTTTTATTTCACTCATAACGCATCCTTTCCCATCAAGCACTACGGCGCTACTTCTCGCCAAGATATCCGACCAGTTCGACCTGCGCTTTCAGTTGTCTTCTCAACCTTTCCGGTCGAACTACTGGCGTATTTGAACTCATTTCCAGAACCAGGCTTGCCCTTAATAACAGTAGGCGTCGTAATGACACCGCCCTCAGCCGGCTTCTGCCCACCGACAATGCAACTACTGCAATTGGACGAGAAGTTCACCAAATCAGAATCACTACCGGCATTGCTGTTGAATTTACCATCGCCGTTCACATCGAATGGCGTGACATCCAGTCGGCGCCCTGTCAGAGCATCAAGCTCCATCAACCAGGAACTACCGCCAGCCAGGCAAGGTTGGGGCGATGGAATAAGGGTCGGGAATACTATGCGGTCGCTACGCACAATCCCGTTGAAAGCCACCCGTTCCCCGGATGTCGGCAAATCCATATACCACCCCTTCTGCGCACCAGTAGCCCCCCAATTATCGCTACAGACTGTTGTGCTACCCCCTGTGAGCGCATCCTTTCCGGACTTAGTGCCTGAAGCACCAATGCAATAATCAGTAGTCAGCCGATAGCTAAAACTCCCGACATCTTTCGTCGAAACAACTATTTGCTCCAAGAGCGTGGATCGATCCATGTTGGAAGCGGAATTTGTTCCGTCGTCCCATACACCGAAATAACTCTGTGACGCTGTTGAGGTCGTATCCGTACCTTCAAGATACTTGCCAGTACCGAACAGAATCACCGCACCTTTAGTCGGATGACGTACGACCTGTGGCGCAGTCGTGATTGCCTGTCGTGTACCAGACGAATTTTTGGCGACAAACAAAGGCGTACAGGGACTACCGACTGCACAGGTTCCGGTGTTGTAGGCGACTTTCCAGTTGGCTGGATCAACATCGCTGACATCGAACTTCCAGAGATTCCCGTTCAGATCCCCAGCGTATATCCAGTCGGCTTTACCGTCACCCCGGGCACTGAAGGGATAGGGAGTAGACAAGCCGTTAAAATTAGAAGGGGACTGAGCATCGGCGACGATCTTGATGTAGTCCTGCCCCAAAACCCAGGTCGAACTATAAAGCCCACCTGCCCGCGCGCGATCCAGGAAGAAAATGAACAATGCTGCCTTGCCATCATCGCTGTTGTAACCATTACCCACTACAACAGCCCATTTATCATTGCGCATTTTCACTATTTGCCTTGCGATCCCCTTAAATGGCGGATATGTCGGCTGATTATGCGTGTACCCGAGATCAGAGTCGTTCGCATTGGTAAACTCCCACATCAGAATATTTGCCGCATTCGTTTCCGAGAAGGCTACTGAATCGGTTGAGGACGTATCATCTGGATTTGTGACGTCAAGCGCGTAATATGCGCGCCCCCCCCAGTTCAAACCACCGACCAGAACAGTCTTCCACTGGTACGTAGTCGCGGAACCGACCTCGATGTCATTGACCATCGGCGTTCCATCAACATAAAACTTGTGGCTGTAGCCTTGATTGCTCAATTGGCTAAGGTTGGAACGGGTTGCGGAATTGTTATAGAAGACCCCCGGCACATAGGCAAGGCGCTCCACGCCATCCTTAGCCTGGAAGGCATGCAACATACCGTCGTTGGCACCGGTATAAATCATCGCTGTTCTGGTACCTTTGTTCTGCACGAAGCTTGCATATGCGGGATCTGCCCATCCAGCTTCCGGGACTCCCACATAAACTGGACTTGAATTTACGATATCCCCAAGTCGGCTGGTCGGACGAGGCCTGAAGTTAATCGCCGATTTTCCTTCGTTAGCTTGCGACCCTCGGAGATAGTCTACGCGGCCAGATCCTGATGTATCAGCGCTACCGAGACCATTGCTATTTAGCGCATCTTTTTGCGTCGTGCCATCGACCTGAGCTGTGATATTCGACCAAGTAAACGGGATTCCCTTTTTTGAAGCGGAATCCAAGCCGATGGTAATAATCTGCCGGGATGTTTGAGTATTAATTACCTGCCCAGCATCCCACTTTGCAGGCTCAATTACGTCGCCAGAAGTAGTATTCAACTCCAGCGCTCGCAGTTGGCCACTCCAGTCGTTTGAATTGTAACGAGCCTGGTATATGAAACTTCCGGTTTGCAAAGACGTTGAGTTGGTCGCCACTGAAGAGGAGGACGACTGGCCGAGCATCGCGACAAATGCCGAATCAAGAGCCTCTTCCAGATAATTTGGATTTGTTACTAGGAAGAAGTTATCCGGAACACCATCACACTTGGTACTGGTACAACCTGTCGTACCCCCATCGGCGTTACGAACATCCCACTCTGTCGCCAGATCAGGCTTGCCATTCTCGTTGCTATCCTTGAAGCCGCCATATTTTGCCGCGTACCAGAGCGGATCTTTCAGTACGGTGTCTGCACTGGCACTGCTCACCGAATAGGTAAAAGAGGTCGGAGAATCACCAAAGACGCAGCCAGAGCCACTACAGGAAGTAACCCCGGTCACATCTGTAAACTTAAAACCATTAATCCCAGTATGGAAATGAGGCCCATCTTGAGTAGTTCCGGATATTGCGTATCCGAAACCGAAGACATATGGCGTGGATTGCGCGACCACATCAGTCGTAACCTTGATACTGCCACTACTAACAACATCGTACTGCACGCGGCCCCACATGTCTTGGTCATAGTCACCGCCCTGTTCGCTATCCTCTTCGTTCCAGTAGAAAGCGCCAGTACCCTTGGTGCTGCAGCGACCCGCACTCAATTTGGTCATTTGCGTGACTGTCGCATCGCTGGCATCCGCGGAAATTTCGCAGACGATCTTCCAGTCGACAATGGCTCCACTGCCAAATCCGCTCCGATCCAACCGCCCCTGAGGAACAATAACTACCGGCTTGCCGCCAACCAAAACACGAACCTTGGGTGTATTGGTCGCCAAGGCAATGCCGAAGGTAGCCACTTTTAGCGAGCGCACATCACTATTCGGCACAGACAGCGTCCCAGGCGCTCTGATCTGCTTGGTTCGCGCAAAATACGCCAACCCACTCATCATGTAGGAACCTTCAGTACCCGCACCTTCAGGACAAATACCGTAGGGGGCAGAAAAATTATTCACCGTCTTCGTCGAACAGAGATCCGCCGGCGTGCTACCGGAACCGTTGTTCCCCACGAACCAGGCTTGCCCTTTTATCCCCTCTTCCTCACCAACTTTATCTGTCCAGGTTGCCGCATCACATGTATTTCCGGAAGTACCGATATCGGAGCTTCCGCCCATCTGGCTATCATGCTCATTGCTATTTACGGCCGAATTGAACACGAGAACATTAAGTGGCGCACAGTAATTTGTCGAAGAAAGAGGATCCGTCCAAGTCGCCGAGCGCAAGCCGGTAATAGCATCATCAGTCGAGGTGGACATCGTAAAGGCGGTGGTTGGTGACTTACCCGCGAGGTAGCGGAGCGATTCCAAATAGAGCTCTGAGATCGGATTGCCCCACGACCGACAATTTCCTTGGGTAAAGCTCGTCTGCCCAAACGTACATCCACTACCGTAGGTACCATCACTGTACTGGTAGTCGACAATACGCATCTTGTCGAGCGATTGAATAATAGAGCCAGATGAAGGTGCAATAGTTTTGATCGTCCCGTCTACAAGGTTGATTTCATCAGAAATATTGCTGATGTTTTTTCTCAAGACCCCGCCAGACTGGTTTTTCGTATAGGACCCTGTCATCAACCCGAACATGAGCTGCCCGCTCTCGCCATAGTACTGCAACAGCCCTATCGGCTTGTAACCAGAACCATATTTGGCACATTTTTCGTTACCCAACTTGCTTGTGCTGGTGCTGGTGCTCACACATGCCTCGACCCGCACGTTATAGTCGGAACTGGCGCCAGTGACACCGTTAGCGACTCGACCACTTGACGTAGTTGTCTTGTTTGGACTAATCGAACTAGCCCAGAGACCACTCAGCGCAGCACGGTTGCCCGAAGCGCCTGTTCCACCAAGTGAACCGGTATCTTCGCTGGGTAAACTCTCGCGCCAATGACACTGCCATCGTTCGTTTGCCGACCAAAGCGAAAAATTACCAAGAGCTGCGCGCATCAGAGGTACAGCCGTACTGGTTTGAGAGGTTTTTGGACTAACGTCCGGGGTTGCATTGCAAAACGAGATACCCGTCTGAGTGTAATTATAGACACTCCAATTCGTCGAACTCCCACTGCCAACTTTATTCTCAACGACCACCTTGATCTGGTTTGCCGCGCAGCTCGATGCGTTCGAGACAAGTCCATTGAACATATTGATGCCGGCGCCATTGACACAACTGACGACACCGATCATGTAGTTGCTGGCATCCTTTTCAACCAGAACCTGATCACCATAGGAAAACTTGTCGGTATTGCCGGTCACGGTCAAAGTCACACCGATTGGCGCAGACTGCGATCCGGCTATCGTCACAGACGAGGCACTGGTACCAGAAATGGCACTCGGTGAGACTACGGGATTGAAAGGGGTCAGCTTGTTGGTGTCGGGAAAGCGGCTGGCATCGCCGCCATACATTTGCCGCGCGGTAGAGTGGTTGTAATACTTTGCCCAAGCATGGGCATCCGTCGGAATATATGCGCGTTCAAGAACTGTTTTCATTGAGGTATCTGTCGAACGATAGCCACCGTAGAGCAATTTACGCGTGGTATCCATGCGACTCATCGTCACCCAATTCAGGAAATTTCCATGCCACTTGCCAGCACAGTCAGCGGGCTTAATGAATTTTTTGGTAGCGTTATCGAAAACAGCATCGTCGGGTGAAAAAACACCGCTGACATAGGAATAACACTTATAGCTATCGAAATAACCGTAATAATCAATGGTGTGATCGTATGTCGTGTCCGCAGAACCATCCCCGTTCAGGTCCGTATAGTCGTCATAGGCCTTCTTGTAGAGATTCTGGTCTTTGGTGACATCAAGCATTACCAGTGGCGCTACCGCGGCACCGACGTACAGAGGACCAGACGGAATGGTAATTACGGCAGCATGAGTCTGGGAACTCCAAGCCAATGCCCAAGCCAGGAAAACGCCAATACGACGAATTGTCTTGAAGCTGAACATGGCAATTACTCCTTCTTATATATTTCTTGCAGGGTTACCTGCGTATCCGGATTCACCCCGTAGCCGCGCGCGGTGATACGGTAATGATTCACTTCGTTAAGAATAAAAGGCTCAATAAGGTACCGCGGCTGCAACGACAAACCGTTAATCGGAAGCGCTCCCGTGTATTGGCCATACTCTACGCTTGGGGCCGCCTTTAAATTCTTGCTGCTATAAACAGGAGTACTTGGCTCGATGCAGGTCAAGCCACTCAGGTTGCAACAAAGGCCATTCGTGCAACTAGCATCTGCTCCCGCCAGCCCAGAGATACGATTTACGTTTTTCCGCGAGCCATCCGCTTTTAGATCTTCGATATCGAATTCAGCATCACGCAAGGCTGCTTCGGCCGCCTGAAAGGCCAGACTGCGATCGCGTGAATTGCCTGACATGCGCTCTTCCATGGTTGCCACACGCATTGCAGTCAGGCCCAATATGGTGAGAATTATCAGAAAAATAAGCGCAACCACAAGGGATGCACCGCGCTCGCGAGCCCGCACCCGCTCCGCCTTCGCAGCACTTCCTACCTGCAACACCGGGCGTTCAAATACTTCAGTTGTTGTCATGGCATCTGGTTCCGCAAAACGAACGTCATTCCTATTGCTCGACGAATATAACCATCAGATTTGCTTACTGGTACAGTAGCCGCTGAACAATCATCGTCATAGGTCTGGCCTTGGCCCGATTCAGTCGCACGTTGGTTTCCATCTGCCTTGGCACGCAGAAGCAAGCAAATCCGAACGCTCGTGACGTTAGCCATATTCACCGCACTGGCAGAGTCATATGCCGTCTTGTCTTTCTCACGGTAAGTGACCTGCATTGACTCCACATCATCGAGAATCACCCCGACATTTCCCCCAGCAACACACTCAAGCTGACTGGAGGAGTTCACCCGAAAAAGATTGCTGGGCTGCGTAGCCACCTGCCCCACACAATCCTTGCTACCGTCAAAACTCAAGGTAAGCGTATCTGAGCCACCGCTGACTTCAACCCCAGAAATTGCTGTTCCGGAGAACTTGGTACTAGGTGGCTTGGCAAAAAGATCCGCACCTGACAATGGATTGAAACTGGTAGCCGTATAGCCAGCCGAGCGAATCTGGCGCCCGAACAATTCGTTGGCGTAACGGGCATTTTCCTGCAGCCTAGAACTTGCATCCTGAGCCAGATAAGTCTGCCTGCTGTTCATAAACAAGGTTCCGACGACCAGCAGGACGATCAGGCCAATCACCATCGCAACCATCAGTTCGACCAGTGAAAACCCCTGCTCCAAGCGAATCGCTACAGTTGCAGGACCTATGGAAATATTCAATTTCATGGCAAGAACTCCGTCACGAAGCTCCGATCTCCGGACGAAGAACAGCCGGTTTCACTCGCTGCACATCTCTCTGTCCATTTAACAGTGATATTGAATCGGTTGTCGACTTGGGCTATGACAATCGACTCTCCCGGCAACAGAACATTTTCCGCCCCCCATGCAGTCGCAGCAGCCTGCGCTTCACTGAGGGTGGGAGGCTTGTACTGAGTCGAGCTCATCCCAGCCCTTATTCGATCCGCCACTCCATAAGCGTGCATGGTAGCCACTGATCGTTCATAGGCGACCTGGTTGCTTTTTATCCCGGCTAGCTGGAGCCCGGCAAGACCGAGCAAGCCAACGGAAAGCACAACAACGGCAATCATCGCCTCCAGAAGGGCCATACCGCGCTGCCGAATAGACATGTGTGGAGCAACCATTTGATATTCCTCTAGGAGCACGCAGCTGCCGTAGCATCCACCTTGGTACGGCCGATGTTTGAAATAGAGACAACTCGCCCAATGACGCCGCTGCTACAGACCGTCACTGTTCCGGGTAGGTTTGAGGTAACGGAACCATCAGACAAATAGGAATACGAAGCAACTGTCGATGTAAGCACCAGATTGTTTACAGCCCGACTGATGCGTAATACATTGTTCGAATCAGTACCGTCGACAGCTCCTTGAGCTCCGCCATCAACGAACACCAGACGCCCCGCCGACCAGTCGGTCGATCCCGAACAGGAAGCTCCATCACTGCTGGCGCAGACGGAGACCACCGTTGTGCCACCACGTTTTGCTGCTTCACTACGAGCCAAAGCCAGATCGGCGACCAGATCATTTGTATTGGCCACAATTCGATTGTTGGTAATCAACGGCCGAAACGACGGCAAAGCAACCGCAGCAAGAATTGCCATAATGGCCACAACAACCATCATTTCCACCAAAGTGAAACCTGATACCAGCCGCATATTTACCTCGCACCTATATTGCGTTTGGTTGAATCATCGCAGATGCCGCTAAAGTTTGTTTGCGATGTCTGCCCAGCGGATCAATTTTCACGACGACCGGTAACACCTAATAATTCAAGAAATGCAAAAATACATCTACTCAAATTCAGAGGCTCTTGAATTTTGGCTGTGCATCTCCCAACCCGGGATTTCTGGCATCCCTTCAGCGCTGTCAAACCAGTATCTTTTGATTACGCCATAGCTAGTCAAAATCAGTGGGGTTCTTTGACATTCAGCCTTCTGTTGTCGCTAGTGGTACACGCGATTGTTGTGGCAAACATGGCATTCCGTACAAATGACAGCAGGGTAAACCGGACTTTTGTCCACTCAAGCGCCGATCTGCTCGTACGTGTGGTTCTGGATAAACATCAGCCTACCTTGAAGTCTGTATCGCCGATCCCCAGGCCAGTCGGGAATGCAGTTGAAAAACCTGTCGCACCAGATTTTGTTGCGCCCCCTACTGAGGAGATTTCTGAAGAATTTCCATATGCCTCGCCAGATAGCATAGAACAAATGGCAAGCATCATAGACCCACTGGATCTGCCTCTACCCTCAGACTCATTTAGCGTCGAAGGCTTCATGCGCATAAAAGTATTCGTCAATGAAGAAGGCTTCGCGGACAACGTGGAATTGCTTGAATCGAATTTCGCGGAAAATTATGCCTCTACGCTAATCGTGCTATTCAAATCAGCCAAGTTCAGCCCCGGACTATCGGGTGGAAGAGCAATCAAGAGCTGGCGGATTGTTGAAATAGACTATTCGTCATCCTGACCTGTTAGCTCCAGCGACAGAGACGAACTTAGGCCAGCTCCCTTGGCAAAGGAAAGGAAACGCCTTCCTTTTCCCCATCGAATTGAACTACGGGCACAGGAGCAAGACCAGATATCCTGATGCGGTCGACTACTTGAGAAACGAGAATTTCGGGAGCAGAGGCTCCTGCAGTCACACCAATCCGACTCTTTCCTAAGAACCATGCCTCATCGATTTCATCGGGACCATCAATGAGGATTCCCTCTACGCCCCGAGCGATCGCCACCTCTTTGAGCCGCCGTGAGTTCGAGCTGTTTTGACTACCCACCACGATGACCAGATCACATACATCCGCTAGTGCTTTGACAGCATCTTGTCGATTCTGGGTGGCGTAGCAGATGTCATCTTTTTTCGGCCCCTGGATTTCCGGAAAGCTGGCCTTCAGAGCATCAATAACGATTGTTGCATCATCGACCGATAACGTAGTCTGGGTGACGAAGGAAAGTTGATCGGGGTGCTTGACCTTCAAGGTCGCAACATCCTCAACCGTTTCAACGAGATACATGCCGCCGCTACTCTGCCCCATCGTCCCTTCAACTTCTGGGTGACCCTTGTGGCCAATCATGACGACTTCGCGGGTCTGGTTGCGCATTTTGCCAACTTCTACATGCACCTTGGTGACCAGCGGACAGGTCGCGTCAAACACTTTGAGGCCACGCTCTTCGGCTTCGGCGCGAACGGCCTTGGAAACGCCATGAGCGCTGAAAATAACTGTACTGCCTGATGGAACCTCGCTCAATTCCTCGATAAATACTGCGCCCTTCGAGCGCAGGTCGTCGCAGACGAACTTGTTGTGTACGACTTCGTGACGGACGTAGATCGGTGCCCCGAATTTTTCCAGAGCGCGCTCGACGATGGCGATGGCACGTTCGACGCCGGCGCAGAAGCCGCGGGGGTTGGCGAGGATGACTTGCATTTACATGATTCCGATGATTTCCACCTCGAAGCGGATCGTTTTTCCGGCCATCGGGTGATTGAAGTCGAACAAGGCGTGCGTGGCATCGAGCTCGCGCAGGAAGCCGGCAAAGGTGCCACCGTTAGGGGCAGTGAATTCGACGACGGAATTCTCCTTGAGTTCCACGCCGGCCGGCAATCCGCTCAGGGCGATGCGTTCGACGAGGCGGTCGTTGTGCATGCCGAAGGCTTGGGCGGGTTCGAGTTCGAAGACGAATCTTTCATGCGCCGGCAGGCCGATCAGCACCGACTCAAGGTTCTCGGCCAGCTGGCCGCTACCCATTTGCAGCGTAGCCGGGCTCATGTCGAAGGTGGACAGGAACTCTTCGCCATCTAGCGCATTGATGCGGTAATGCAGGGTCAGAAAACTGTCGGAACGGACGGTGGCGGTCATCAGGAAATCTCTTTTTTGTTGGTTGCGGTCAACTGCTCGATTACGAGAAGAACCGCGCCAAGCGTGATGGCGGAATCGGCAACATTGAAAGCTGGCCAGTAATAGCCGGCGACATGCCACTGGACAAAATCAACGACGGCGCCAAAACGGACCCGATCGATCACGTTGCCCAGTGCGCCTCCCATGACCAGAGTCAGGGCGAGCGACAGCAGCTTTTGCTGCGGATGCTGGCGGAGCATGTAAGCGATCCAGCCGGAAACACCGAGCGCCAGAGCCGTGAATAGCCAGCGCTGCCAGCCGGGTTGGTCGGCCAGGAAGCTAAAGGCGGCGCCGGGGTTGAAAGTCAGTACCCAATTCCAGAACGGCGCGACGTAAATCGTTTCACCGAAGCCGATGTTCTCGAGTACCAGCCACTTGCTGAGCTGGTCGAGAACAACGACCAGCCCGGCCAGCGCGTACCAGCGCCCGGCACTAGGCATACGCACGCGCCTCGCCGTCACCATGCAGGTTGCTGACGCAGCGACCACACAGTCCCGGATGTTCGGCGTGAGCTCCGACATCCTCACGGACGTGCCAGCAGCGCTCGCACTTGGCGTGTTCGAGCGGTGTGGCGATGACTTGTTCGTTTTCGTCGCGGATTGCCACGGTCGACGAGCAAATCAGCACAAATTTCAAATCGTCGCCGAGCGAGGCCAGGGCATCGAACTTCTCCCCGGCACAATGGATTTCGACCGCCGCCTGCAGCGCCGAGCCGATCTTGCCGGCTTCGCGCTGCGCTTCGAGCGCCTTGGTCACGTCGGCGCGCGCCGTGCGGATCAATGCCCACTTGGCGAGCAGATCGCCCTCGCCGGCCTGCGCCGGCAACTCGTGCCATTGCTGGAACATCACCGAGTCATCGTCCTTGCCGGTCAGTACCTGCCAGACCTCTTCAGCCGTGAAGGCAGTGATCGGCGCCAACAGGCGAACGAAAGCCTGCGTGATATGCCACAGCGCGGACTGGGCGGAGCGACGCGCCACCGACTTCGGCGCCGTCGTGTACAGGCGGTCCTTGAGGATGTCGAGGTAGAAACCACCGAGATCTTCCGAACAGAAAGTCTGCACTGCCTGCACGACGCGGTGGAATTCGTACTTGTCGTAGTCGACGCGACAGTTTTCCTGCAATTCACGGGTCAGGGCCAGCGCGTAGCGGTCGATTTCCAGCCACTGCTCAACCGGCAGCATGTCGGCATTGGCGTCGAAATCGGAAACATTGGCGAGCAGGAAGCGCAGCGTGTTGCGGATGCGGCGATAGCCTTCGACAACGCGCTTGAGGATTTCGTCGGAAATGGTCAGTTCGCCTGAATAATCGGTAGAAGCCGTCCACAGACGCAGGATGTCGGCGCCCATCTTGTCGGACACCTGCTGCGGCGCGATGACGTTGCCCTTGGACTTGGACATCTTGTGGCCCTTGCCGTCAACGACGAAGCCGTGCGTCAGCAGCGCCTTGTAAGGAGCGCGACCGTCGATGGCACAACCGGAGAGCAGCGAGGACTGGAACCAGCCGCGATGCTGGTCGGAACCTTCGAGGTAAAGATCGGCGACATAGGCGAGGTCGGCCGCATGCGTGCCGCGCAGCACATGCCAGTGCGTCGTGCCGGAGTCGAACCAGACGTCCAGCGTGTCCTTCATCTTGACGTACTGATCAGCCTCGGCGCCGAGCAGTTCGGCCGCATCCAGGCTGAACCAGGCTTCGATGCCGGCCTTCTCGACGCGCTGGGCAACCAGCTCGACCAGTTCGGCCGTGCGCGGATGCGGCTGGCCGGTTTCCTTGTGCAGGAAGAAGGGGATCGGCACGCCCCAGTTGCGCTGGCGCGAGACGCACCAGTCCGGGCGGGTCTTCATCATGCCTTCCAGGCGGGCACGGCCCCAGGCCGGGAAGAACTGGGTTTCATCGACGGCGCGCTCGGCGATCCAGCGCAGGGTCGGCGCATTCTCGTCCTGCTTGCGGTCCATGCCGATGAACCACTGCGTCGTGGCGCGGAAGATGATCGGCGTCTTGTGGCGCCAGCAATGCGGATAGCTGTGGCGGATTTTCTCTTCGTGCAGTAGTCGACCGCTGGCGGCCAGTTCGGCGAGCACCAGCGGATTGGCTTCCCAGACCGTCTTGCCGGCCAGCTCGCCGGTCGACAGCGCCGGAACGGTCGAAATGAAGCGGCCGTCGTTGCCGACCGGGTTGTTCACCGGCAAACCGTACTGGCGGCCAACGTTGTAGTCGTCCACGCCATGCGCCGGCGCGGTGTGCACCAGGCCGGTACCGGCCTCGGTGGTGACATGCTTGCCACAGATGATGGCGACATCGCGCGGCTGGAAGGGGTGCTTGAGCAGGATCTGGTCGAGCTTGTCACCAGTCGTCGAGGCGATCACCGTGCCTTCGAGTTCGTAGCGCTTGAGCGCCGATTCGGCCAGTTCGTGCACCAGGATCAGCGCACCCTTCGCCGTCTCGACGAGGTCGTAGGTCAGTTCCGGATGCACGCTGACCGCTTCGTTGGCCGGCAGCGTCCATGGCGTCGTCGTCCAGATCACGGCGAAGGCCGGGCCGCGCAGATGCGTCAGGCCGAAAGCCGCGGCTAGCTTGGTGGCGTGGTTTTCATGCACTTCGAAAGCGACGTCGATGGCCGGCGAGGTCTTGTCCTCGTGCTCGACCTCGGCTTCGGCCAACGCCGAACCGCAATCCAGACACCAGTTCACCGGCTTCAGACCCTGGTACAGGTAGCCGCGTTCGAGAATTTTGCCGAGGGCGCGGATTTCGCCGGCTTCAGCGGCGAAATTCATGGTCAGGTAAGGATTGTCCCAATCGCCAAGCACGCCGAGACGGATGAAATCCTTCTTCTGGCGCTCGACCTGTTCAGCGGCATAGGCACGCGACAGTTCGCGCACCTTGTCGGCCGGGATGGCCTTGCCGTGAAGCTTCTCGATCTGGTGCTCGATGGGCAAGCCGTGGCAGTCCCAGCCCGGCACGTAGGGCGCATCGAAACCGGACAGCGTTTTCGAGCGGACGATGATGTCCTTGAGCACCTTGTTGACCGCATGACCGATGTGAATGTCGCCGTTGGCGTAGGGCGGGCCATCGTGCAGCACGAAACGCGGACGCCCGGCACTGATCTCGCGGATGCGCTGGTAGAGTTTTTTCTCCTGCCACTGGGCGACCCATTGCGGTTCGCGCTTGGGCAGATCGCCGCGCATCGGGAAAGCCGTATCAGGCAGGTTCAGGGTGTCTTTGTAATCAGCCATTTTGCGTGCTCACAACTCGAAAAAAGCCCGGGCAGCCGCGGCATCCGCCGCGATCTGCGCCTTGAGGGCGTCAATATTGGGAAAACGTTGTTCGTCGCGCAACTTATGGACGAAACGCACCGACATGTGCGCCCCATAAATATCACGATCGAAATCGAAGAGATGAACTTCCAGCAAGGGCCGGGTGCCCCCCACCGTTGGCCGGACCCCGAGATTGGCAACGCCAGGCAGGGGTTTGTCACCCAGACCGCTGACCTCGACGGCGAAGACGCCGGTCATCGGCAACGGATTGTGCTTGATACGCAGGTTGGCCGTCGCAAAACCGATCTGCCGGCCGAGCTTCTGGCCATGCGACACCTGACCGTCGATGATATAGGGGCGACCCAGCAGGCGCGCCGCATGTTCCATGTCGCCGGCCAGCAATGCCCGACGAACAGCCGAACTGGAGACACGCTCGCCATCGGCCAGCACGCTGCCCATCGCCTCGACGGCGAAGCCGAAACGCCGCCCGGCGTCCTGCAACAGGGCAAAATCGCCGGTACGCCCGCGACCAAAACGGAAATCGTCGCCGATGATCAAATGGCGGACCTGGCACCCGCGCACCAGGACCTGCTCGACAAACTCGTCGGCCGACAGGGCGGCAAACGCCGCGTTGAACGGGCAAATCACCGCCTGACGAACGCCACACTCGCCGAGCAATTCAAGTTTTTCGCGCAGCGTCGTCAACCGCGCCGGCGCCGAGTCCGGCGCAAAAAATTCGCGCGGATGCGGTTCGAAGGTCAGCACCGTAGGCGCCAACTGGCACTCGATGGCCACTTGAGCCAAGTGTTTGACCAGCGCCGCATGCCCGAGGTGGACGCCATCGAAATTGCCGATGGCGAGTACAACCGGAGCAGGAACGGGACGCGAATAACCGCGAAAAACGCGCATAAGTAAATTGGCAGGAAAAACGTTGAATTATAACGATTTAAGCCACCCTTCGGATACCGGCGGATAGCTTTGCGTCGGCCAGCACGCGGCACATGCCAAAACAGTGGCGACTCCTTTTCGCTATAATTAATGAGTTTAACAAAATCACCCCTCTCCCAAACTCATGCTCGAATTGATCAGCCATGTAGTCCGAATTTCGGCGCGACGAGACCGCACCGAAATCAATTCGGCCATGGTTGATACCTTGATCAACCTTTTTCACCCGCAGAACCTGACCATCTACCGCTGCTACGTGGGGAACAAAAAGGCAATGGTCTTTGCCTGTGCCGGCTACGGCCCGAACGGCCAGTTCCTGCGCAACGCTTACCTGCCGGACCACCGCTTCTGCCAGCCGATCGAGCGCGACGCGCTACTCAACCGTTGCCGCAAGGAACTCTCAGCCGTTATCGATTTTCTCGACGACGGCTCGCACCGCATCGTTTTTCCGGTTCTCCGCCTCAATGAACCGATCTACCTGATCGAACTCACCCTCACCGACGAATTCTCAGCTGACCATCGCGTGACGCTGATGGGCCTGATTGAGTACTTTGGCAACCACATTGCGCTACTTGATTATGGCGAGGCCGACACCCTGACGGGGCTGGCCAGCCGCAAGACTTTCGACAAGCATCTTTTTGAACTGCTCGGCAAGGCTGCCAGCGACGAGCTGCTCGGCGGCCCCGAGAGCCGGCGGCGCGGTACGCCCAGCAGCAGCCACTGGCTGGCCGTCTGCGACATCGACCACTTCAAACAGGTCAATGACAACTTCGGCCACCTGATCGGTGACGAAGTACTGATCATGCTGGCTCAGGAAATGCGCCAGTCCTTCCGCTTTGATGACCAGCTGTTCCGTTTCGGCGGCGAGGAGTTCATCGCCCTGCTCCAGCCAACTGATGAGCAGTTCGCCCTGGCAACGCTGGAACGCTTCCGCACCAATGTTGAAAAACAGCTGTTCAGCCGGGTTGGCCGCATTACCGTCAGTATCGGTTTCAGTGCACTGATGCCCAACGACACGCCAACGGACGTCATCGACCGGGCCGACGAGGCGCTTTATTTCGCCAAACGCAATGGCCGAAACCGGGTGGACTGCTATGAAAAGCTGGTTGCCTCAGGCGACGTGGCCGCCAAGGAAATCGCCAAGGGCGAAGTCGAGCTGTTCTAGCTGGCAACTAACCGAGCAAGGCCAGTTTAGCCTTCGGCCCGGGCGGATGCTTGATGAAGTATTGCCGGATGCCGCGGACAATCGCCCCGGCCAGTTTTTCCTGATAGGCATCGTCGTTGAGCCTGGCTTCTTCCTCCGGATTGGAGATGAAAGCCGTTTCAATCAGTGCTGATGGAATATCCGGAGCCTTGAGCACGGCAAAGCCGGCCTGTTCAACGTGGGCCTTGTGCAGCGTATTGATCGAACCCAGTTCGCCGAGCAGGTATTTGCCCAATTTCAGGCTGTCGTTGATGGTGCCGGTCTGCGACAGGTCGAGCAGCGTGCGGGCCAGAAAGAGATCCTTGCTGCCGATATTGACGCCGCCGATCAGGTCGGCCTGATTTTCCTTCTGGGCCAGCAGGCGGGCCTGCGTGCTGGAGGCACCCTTTTCGGACAGCACGAAGACTGATGAACCGCGCGCATCCGGCTTGATCCAGGCATCGGCGTGAATCGACAGGAAGAGGTCGGACTGGATGCGCCGGGCCTTCTGGACCCGCATCTGCAGCGGCACGAAGAAATCGGAATCGCGGGTCAGTACGGCGCGCATGTTCGGCTCTGCATCGATGCGCGCCTTGAGGCGACGGGCGACTTCGAGGGTGACGTTCTTTTCGTAGGTGCCGGCCCTGCCGACCGCACCGGGGTCTTCACCGCCGTGGCCGGGGTCGAGCGTGATGGTGACCAGACGGTCGACAATCGGTTTGCCGGATTTCTTGCTGGTCTGGATTTCTGGCGCTTCAATCGGTTTTTCGGACTTCCTGGCGACGGTTTCATCCGGCCGCTTTTCGGCAATCTGGAAATCCTGCTCGTTCTTGAGCGGCTCGACGCCATCCTTGCGGCCTTCGAGCAGCGCCATCATCGGGTCGGGCGGATTGACCGGATAGACATCGAGCACCAGGCGGCGGCCGTATTCACCGGCCGGCTCGAGCGTGAACACCTGCGGACTGACCTTGCCCTTGAGTTCCATGACCAGACGAACAACACCCGGCTTGAAGCGACCGGCGCGCAGCAGCTTGATGTTCGGGTCGTCGGTGGCGACCTTGCGGGCGAGGCTGTCGAGGACGCTGTTGAATTCGACACCTTCGATGTCGACAACAAGGCGGTCCGGATTCTCAACGGTGAAATGGGTGAATTTGAGCGGTGCGTCAGTTTCGAGCGTGACGCGGGTGTAATCGGCTGCTGGCCAGACGCGTACGGCGAGGACGGACGGCAGTCTGGCTGCGGCGCCGGCCAGCGGCGTAACGGAAAGGATCAGCGAGGCGCCGGCGTAGCGGAGGAGCTGGCGGCGGCCATGGCTGGGACGAGCGTGTTCAGACATGCCTGCCCTTTCGGTGAATCTGCCACGGCTTCGAGGATACGCCCGACACCTGCATGATGAATACGCAACCGCAAGTCTGGCGACGGAACGCAGCCAGCAGCCCGTTCCGGCCATTCGACCAGACAGATTGCAGTGTCATTAAAGTATTCATCAAAGCCCGCATCGAGAAACTCCTCTGGGGACTCGAAACGATAAAAATCAAAGTGATATAAGTATAAGCTCGAAACTACGTAAACTTCAACCAGTGAATAGGTAGGACTTTTGACCGCGCCGGTGTGGCCAAGTGCCCGAATCATCGCGCGCGACAGCGTGGTTTTGCCTGCGCCGAGGTCGCCTTCGAGGAAAACGACCATCCCCGGTTGCAGCAATGGCGCCAGCATTTCGCCCAGGCGCTGGGTGGCCGCCTCGTCGGGCAATTCGAAAACGGCGGTAACATCGGGGCTATGCACGATCAGGACTCCACGGTGAATTACGCGGCGCTCAAGGAAAAAATCCGCGAGGCTGGCAGGGAACTCGGCTTTGCGGCCGTTGGCGTGGCGCAGGCCGACCCCGGCCCCGCCGTCGAAAAAATGCGGGAATGGCTGGCGGCGGGTTGCCACGGCGAGATGGATTATATGGCCCGCCATGCCGAATTGCGCGCCGACCCGCAGCAACTGCATCCGGGGACAATCACCGTAATCAGCGCTGTCATCGACTACCTGCCACACCGCGAAACGGCCGAAGGACCAGATCAAGCGGCCATTTCGCGCTACGCTCAGGGGCGCGATTACCACAAGGTCGTGCGCAGCCGACTGCAGAAGCTGGCCGATGCGATTTCCGCGCTGACCGGGCCGTTCGGCTACCGCGTCTTTTCCGATTCGGCACCGGTCATGGAAGTCGAATTCGCCCGTCAGGCCGGCCTTGGCTGGCGTGGCAAGCACACGCTGCTGCTCTCAAAGGAGGGCTCCTGGCGTTTTCTCGGCGACATCTACACCGACCTGCCGCTGCCGCCAGATGCGCCTGTCGAGGAACACTGCGGCACCTGCACGGCCTGCCTCGACGCCTGCCCGACCAAGGCTATCGTCGCGCCATATCAGGTAGATGCCCGGCGCTGCATCAGCTACCTGACCATCGAACTGGCCGGCCCGATTCCCGAAGAATTCCGCCCGCTGATCGGTAACCGCATTTACGGCTGTGACGACTGCCAGCTGTGCTGCCCGTGGAATCGTTTTGCCCAGCTCGGTGACCCGGAGTTCTCGCCGCGTCACGGACTCGATACGGCGACGCTGATCGAGTTGTTCAACTGGACGGAAGCGGAATTCAACGAGCGGCTGGCCGGCAACCCGATCCGCCGCATCGGGCATGAGCGCTGGCTGCGCAACATCGCCGTGGCGCTCGGCAACGGACCTGCCACGGTCGACCGGAAAAAAGCGCTAAAAATGAAATCGGACCATGCGTCTGAGCTGGTCCGTGAGCACGTCGAATGGGCGCTTACTCGGCTGGAACCCTGAGACTGGCCGGCGCGTCGACAGGCGTTTCAGCAACCGGTTTTGCCACTTCGACGGGCGCCACTGGCGGCCGGAGCGTCCAGCCGAGAAAGGCGCCAGACGCCGTGGTGATGGCGACCAGCGCGAGAAGGATGAGGCCGGTCTTCGGGCTTTCCATGTTCACTTGGCGATGCGCTCAGCGCGCCACCGGGCGTCCCGCATCGGCACACCACTCGCTCCATGAGCCAGCATAGAGGCGCGAACCGGGCAGGCCGGCGATTTCCATGGCGACCATGTTGAGGCAGGCGGAAACGCCCGAGCCACATTGATGGACAACCAGGTCGGGCGGCGAACCGGCGAGGATGGCCAACCATTCGGCACGCAGTTCGGCCGCCGGCTTGAAACGGCCATCGGGCAACAGGTTGTCCTTGAAAAAACGATTGACCGCGCCGGGGATATGGCCGCCGACCGGATCGATGGTTTCGTTCTCGCCACGAAAACGGTCCGGGCCGCGCCCGTCGACCAGATGCATGTTGGGCGTTTCGATGCGCTCCAGTACGTAATCGGCTTCGACCAGATGATCCTGCGCCAGGGGGATGAAAACATGCGGCGACGTAGTCGGCACGACCGTGGTCAGCGTGCCGCCGGCGGCCTGCCAGGCTTGCAGTCCGCCATCGAGCAGCGCCACGCGGTCGTGCCCAAGCCAGCGCAGCAGCCACCACAGACGGCCGGCAATCATGCCCTGGGCGTCGTCGTAGACCACGACTTGCGTCGTCGCCCCAATGCCGACTTCACCCAGCCGTTGCGCCAGTTTTTCCGGGTCGGGTAGCGGATGACGGCCATTGCAGCCGGTCATCGGCCCGGACAGATCACGGTCGCAATGCAGGAAGACAGCACCCGGAATGTGGCCCTCGGCGTAAACGCGCTCGCCGTAGCCGGTATCAGCCAACTGGTGGCGAACATCGACGACCAGCCAACCGGGGTCGTCGACATGCGCCTGCAGCGTCGCGACATCGACCAGCGTCGTGAAGCTCATGCCGGATCAGCCCAGCCAGGCCTTCGCCTCGTCGACGTTCTCGAAGACTTCAACGTCGGCATTGACGAAGGTCTGCGACAGCCAGGCGCTCCACGTCACCCACTGGCTGTCGGTGACAACCGCGACGCGCTTGAAATCGTTGGCATGGGCGCGCGAGAACTTGATTTCCTCCCAGGCCACATCGAGCGTCAGGCCGGCCATCTGGCTCAGGTCGAAGCAGAGATCGACCGGGCCTTCGAACTTGACCTTGAAATTGACGACTTCCTCAAACTCCTTGTAATCGGCCAAAGTGAATTCGCCGAACACGGCCACGCTGACACGGCTCGGTTGGTGGTCGATAACGATCATGGTTTTGCTCCGTTGTTGGTTTTGTCTGAAGAAAGTTTAATCCTGTTCGACCGGGCTGGCGCGGGAAAAGTGCGTGGCTGCGATGCCTGACAGAATAATCAGGCCGATTGCCGCCCACGCCGAGGCATCGAGCACCTCGCCCCAGAAGGCCATGCCGAACAGGCTGGAGAAGATGACCGTGCTGTAGGCCAGTGCCGCCGACATCAGCGTCTTGCCGCGCGTGTAGGCGCGCGTCATGGCAAGTTGGGCGACCGTGGCGAAGCCGGCGACGCCCAGCAGCAGTAGGCCGCTTTTGAGGTCGACCGCGTGAATGTCGCTGAAAACCAGCCAGGCGCCGGCGCCAACCGACGAGACCAGCGAAAAATAGAACACCGTGCGCATTTCCGGCTCGCCACGTGCGCCGAGTTCGCGCACGCTGAAATAGGCCATGCCGGCCATGACGCCGGAGGCCAGGCCTATCAGGCCACCAACCAGCTGATCAGCGTGCAGGGTCGGCTTGAGCAGCATGACGACGCCGACCAGCCCGAGCACCAGTGCCCCCATGATCCCCTTGCGCAGCTGCATGCCGGCGAAGCCGAGGTAAAGCGCCAGGAAGATGGCCGAGGTGTAGTTGAGGGTCACGGCCGTCGCCAGCGGCAGCAACGTGATGGCGTAGAAATAGGCGAACAGGGCGATGAAGCCGACGGCGCCACGCGTCACCTGCCAGCGCAGGTGTGGCGTGGCGAGCGGCACGCCGTTCAGGCGAACCAGCCCGAACATCAGGATCAGCGAGATGAAGCTGCGGTAAAAAGTGATCTCGACCGCCGAATGGGTCTGCGCCGCGAACTTGACGCAGACGCCCATGCAGGCAAACAGGAAACTGGCGGCGATCATCCACAGGGATTGCATGAAACGGTGGCTCTAAAAAATGTAAAAGGCGGCGGATTTTACCCCGCCGCCTTTGAAATCAGCCTTCCACGGTCAACCCGAAAAAAGGCCCAAAATTGAAATTTCAGCGCGTCTCGATGGCCGACTGCATGATCCGTCGATAGAACTCATGGAAGTGCTGCATGCCATCTTCCATCGGGCTTTGATACGGCCCGACCTCGCTGCGCCCTTCCTTCATCAGCGCGTAGCGACCGCGGTCCATGCGCTCGCCGATGTCGTCGTCCTCGATCGCCGTTTCCATGTAGGCGGCGCGTTCGGCTTCGATGAAATCGCGTTCGAAATCGACGATGTCCTCCGGGTAATAGAACTCGACGACATTGAGCGTCTTGTTCACACCCTGCGGAATCAGCGTCGATACAACCAGCACGTGCGGATACCACTCGACCATGATGTTCGGGAAATAGGTCAGCCAGATGGCGCCATGTTCCGGCGTCTTGCCTTCCGTCCCGTAAATATCGAGGACCGCCTTCTGCCAGCGCTCGTAAGCCTTGGAACCGGATTTCTGCAGCGAGGTGATGCCGACGCGCTGCACCGAATACCAGTCGCCGAACTGCCAGGTCAGGTCGTCGCAGGTGACGAAATTGCCAAGGCCCGGGTGGTAAGGCGCAACGTGGTAATCCTCGAGATAGACCTCGATGAAGGTCTTCCAGTTGTAATTGCACTCGTGCATCTCGACATGGTCTAGCTTGTAGCCCGTGAAATCGAGTTCCGGCGCGACCTTCATGCCGGCCAGATCGCCATTGGCCGAACGCGGCCCCTTGAAGAGCAACCCATTCCAGCTTTCCAGCTTGGCCTTGTTCAGGTTGAGACAGGGATTCTGCGGAAAATGCGGCGCGCCGATCAGGTCGCCGCCCTGGTCGTAAGTCCACCGATGAATCGGACAGACAATCGGCCCGTTCAGCGTACCCGACCCCTGCAGCATGATCGCCTGGCGATGGCGGCAGACGTTCGACATCTGCCAGCTGCCGGCGTTTGGCCCTGCGCCGCCGCCGTTGAGCAGCATCTGGCCGTGGTCCTTCCACTCAAGCGAACGGAAATCCCCGGCATTCGGCACCATCAGCTGGTGGCCGACATAGCCCGGACCGGCATCGAAGATGAGCTTCTTCTCCAGCTCAAAAATCTTCTCGTCAAAATACCAGTCCACCGGCAGTTGGGAAACTGCGGGGGCCAACCGGGACAGAGTCGCCAAGTCGGACATTCCAAGCCTCCAGCGGGGTTAAAAAGGGGTATGTATTTTACCCCGATATTTGACCAAGCGCCCCTTGATAGAGTATTTTCGCGTGTTTCCTTGATCGCCTCAAACATGGCCACAAAGCCCATCGCCGACATGAAATTCGAGACGGCACTCGCCGAGCTTGAAAACATCGTCTCCAGCATGGAAGGCGGCAAACTCGAGCTCGAAGCCTCGATTGCCGCCTACAAGCGCGGCATGGAACTCATGAAGCACTGCCAGGCCCAGCTCACCAACGCCGAAGAACAGATCCGCATTCTCGAAAACGGCGAATTCAAGGACGTCGACCGCAAGACGCTGGAGGCTCAATGAGCGCCACCCCGTTTGCCGAATGGATGGCCGTCACCCAGGACCGCGCCGAATCCGCCCTCGCCCGCTTTCTGCCAGGCAGTGACTGCATCCCCGCCCGCCTGCACGACGCCATGCGCTACGCCTCGCTGGGTGGTGGCAAGCGTGTCCGCCCGCTGCTCGCCCATGCGGCAGGCCAACTGACCGGCGCCACGCCGGACAAGCTGGACATCGTCGCCAGCGCTGTCGAAATGATCCACGCCTACTCGCTGGTCCATGACGACCTGCCGTGCATGGACGACGACGTGCTGCGCCGGGGCCGGCCGACCTGCCACGTCGAGTTCGACGAACCGACTGCCCTGCTCGTCGGCGACAGCCTGCAGACGCTAGCCTTCGAACTGCTCGCCAGCCAGCCCATCGGCGAAGCGAAACAGCAGCTCGAAATGATCGCCCTGCTTGCCCATGCCAGCGGTTCGCGCGGCATGGCCGGCGGCCAGGCCATCGACCTCGCCTCGGTCGGCCAACCGCTCAACCAGCCCGAACTGGAGCTCATGCACGCCCTGAAGACCGGCGCCCTGATCCGCGCCGCCGTGCTGCTCGGCGCCTTGGCCGGAAATCCGCTGTCGGCCGAGGAACGCGCCAATCTCGACCGCTTCGCCAAGCGCGCCGGCCTGCTCTTCCAGGTCGTTGACGACATCCTCGACTGTACGGCGAGCACAGCCACCCTCGGCAAGACCGCCGGCAAGGATGAAGCGGCCGCCAAGCCGACCTACGTCAGCCTGCTCGGCCTCGAAGCAGCCCGCGCCTATGCCGACGAACTGCGCAGCGAAGCCCTCGACGCCCTCTCCATTTTCGGTGAACGGGCAGCCCGGCTGACCCAACTGGCCGACTTCATCTGCCATCGGCAATTCTAATGACCGCTTCCCGCCTGCTTGAAAGCATCAACAGCCCGGCCGACCTGCGCCGCCTGGACCGCAAGCAATTGCCGCAACTGGCGACCGAACTGCGCGCCTTCCTCATCGACTCGGTATCGAAAACCGGCGGCCACCTGTCGTCCAACCTCGGCACGGTCGAACTGACCATCGCCCTGCACGCCGTCTTCAATACGCCCGAAGACCGCCTGGTCTGGGACGTCGGCCACCAGTGCTACGCCCACAAGGTGCTGACCGGCCGTCGCGAAGGCATGAGCACGCTGCGCATGCACGGCGGCGTCTCCGGTTTCCCGAAACGTGCCGAGAGCCCGTACGACACCTTCGGCGTCGGCCATTCGTCGACCTCGATCTCGGCCGCCCTCGGCATGGCGCTGGCCGCCAAGCACAAGGGTGAGGACCGCAAGGCCATCGCCATCATCGGCGACGGCGCGATGTCGGCCGGCATGGCCTTCGAAGCCATGAACAATGCCGGCGTCGTCGATACCGACATGCTGGTCATCCTTAACGACAACGAAATGTCGATCTCGCCGCCGGTCGGCGCGCTCAACAACATCCTGACCCGCCTGACCTCGAGCAAGACCTACAACGCCGCCCGCGAAGCTGGTCGCCACATGCTCGGCTTCGCCCCGCCGCTGCTCGAACTGGCGCGCCGCGCCGAAGAGCACGTCAAGGGCATGATTGCCCCGGGCACACTGTTCGAGGAATTCGGCTTCCACTACTACGGCCCGATCGACGGCCACGACCTCGACGCCCTGATCCCGACGCTGGAAAACCTCAAGAAGCTCAAGGGTCCGAAGTTCCTGCACGTCATCACGAAGAAAGGCCAAGGCTACAAGCTGGCCGAAAACGACCCGATTCTTTACCACGGCGTCGGCAAATTCGCCGCCTGCGATGGCATCCAGTCGGCCAAGGGTCCGGCCAAGCTGACCTACACGCAGGTTTTCGGCGACTGGCTGTGCGACATGGCTAAGGCCGATTCGCGCCTCGTCGCCATTACCCCGGCCATGCGCGAAGGGTCCGGAATGGTGCGCTTCTCGGCTGAACATGCCGACCGCTATTTCGATGTCGGCATCGCCGAGCAGCATGCCGTCACTTTCGCCGCCGGCCTGGCCTGCGAAGGCCTCAAGCCGGTCGTCGCCATCTATTCGACCTTCCTGCAGCGTGGTTACGACCAACTCGTGCACGACGTAGCCCTACAGAATTTACCGGTGATTTTCGCGGTTGACCGTGGCGGTCTGGTCGGAGCCGATGGACCGACGCACCACGGCACCTTTGACCTGTCCTTCGTCACCTGCATCCCGAACATGGTCGTCATGGCCCCGGCCGACGAGGCCGAATGCCGCCAGATGCTGTCCACCGCTTACTCGCTGGATGGCCCGAGCATGGTCCGTTACCCGCGTGGCGGCGGCACCGGCAAAATACCGCACTGTAGCCTCGACTCCTTGCCCGTCGGCAAGGGCGAAATTCGGCGCCAGGGCAAGGCTGTCGCCCTGCTCGCCTTCGGCAGCCTGGTGCCGGCCGCCATCGCCGCAGGCGAGGAACTCGACGCCACCGTGGCCAACATGCGTTTCGTCAAACCGCTTGATATCGAGCTGATTGTCGAACTGGCCGGGAACCATTCGCTGCTTGTCAGCGTCGAAGAAAACGCTGTGATCGGCGGCGCCGGCTCGGAAATCGAGCGTGTACTGGCGGAACGCGGACTGAACGTGCCGGTGCTTCGCCTCGGCCTGCCCGACCGCTTCATCGATCACGGCGAACAAGGACAATTGCTGGCCGAACTCGGCCTCGACAAGGACGGCATCGTACGTGCAGTACGGGCCAGGACCACCCCACAATAATTCATTGAAGAACAGCCCATGAACGCCCCGAACACCAGTATCCCCGACGTCCAGAACACCGCCGACACGCGCCATATCGCCATCAACAAGGTCGGCATCAAGTCCATCCGCCACCCGATCAAGGTCCAGGACAAATCAACCGGCGTCCAGCACACCATCGCCATGTTCAACATGTACGTCGGCCTGCCGCACAATTTCAAGGGCACGCACATGTCGCGCTTCGTGGAGATACTGAACAGCCACGAACGCGAAATCTCGGTCGAGAATTTCCCGGTCATGCTGCGCGACATGGTCGCCAAGCTCGAAGCCGAAACTGGCCACATCGAGATGAACTTCCCGTACTTCATCAACAAGACGGCGCCGATTTCAGGCGTGCAGAGCCTGATGGATTACGACGTCACCTTCATCGGCGACATCTGCCACGGCGAGATCGCCACCTCGGTCAAGGTCGTCGTGCCGGTCACCAGCCTGTGCCCCTGTTCCAAGAAAATCTCCGAGTACGGCGCCCACAACCAGCGCTCGCACGTCACCGTCACCGCCCGCACCAACGATTTCGTGTGGATCGAGGAAATCGTCCAACTCGTCGAGCAGGAAGCCTCCTGCGAACTGTTCGGCCTGCTCAAGCGCCCGGACGAAAAGTACGTCACCGAACGCGCCTACGACAACCCCAAGTTCGTCGAAGACATGGTCCGCGACGTGGCAGCACGCCTCAACGCCGAGCCGCGCGTCGATGCCTACGTGGTCGAATCCGAGAATTTCGAGTCGATCCACAATCACTCGGCTTACGCCCTGATCGAGAACGACAAGAAGAATCCCGGCACGCATAGCGGGGGCTGACAAGGTGGAATGGGGGTCACGATCGTGACCTCCACGGTCAACCGGAAATTTTAGCCAAAAATGAACAATAAAAAAGGGCGCCGAGGCGCCCTTTTTCAATCCGGGAAAACCGCTTAAGCAGCAGCGACCGGCTTTTCCTTGCGAACCAGCTTTTCCTTGATACGTGCAGACTTGCCAGAACGCTCGCGCAGGTAGTACAGCTTGGCGCGGCGGACATCACCACGACGCTTCACTTCAACGGAAGCGACCAGCGGGGAATAGGTCTGGAAAGTACGCTCGACGCCTTCACCGGAAGAGATCTTGCGCACAGTGAAAGCAGAGTTCAGGCCGCGGTTACGCTTGGCGATAACAACGCCTTCGTAAGCCTGCAGACGCTCGCGGTTGCCTTCCTTGACCTTCACTTGGACGACGATGGTGTCGCCCGGCGCGAAATCAGGAATGGTCTTGCCCAGACGAGCAATTTCTTCTTGTTCCAGTTGTTGAATCAGGTTCATGTGAGATCCTTAAATTTTATAAACACTTACTCACCGCATTGCTCCTCTCCGACGATTTCCGTGAGGAGTTGCGCTTCTTCCGCGGTCAGACTGCGGTGCGCCAGTAAATCCGGCCGGCGCTTCCGGGTTCGGGCCAGCGACTGTTTGAGCCGCCAGCGACGAATTTTTTTGTGATCTCCTGAAAGCAAAACCGCCGGCACCGCCTCGCCCTCATAAACTTCCGGGCGGGTGTAGTGCGGACAATCCAGCAGACCACCGACAAACGAATCTTCCACCGCCGAAGCGGCATCTCCGAGCACTCCCGGCAACTGGCGGACAACGGCATCAATCAAGGCCATCGCCGGCAACTCGCCACCGGAAAGCACAAAATCCCCGATCGAAATTTCTTCATCGACACAGCGCTCGATCAGCCGCTCATCAATTCCTTCATAACGACCACAAAGAAGGATCAGCCCTTCATCGCCCGTCGCCAGTTGCACCACCCGTTCATGGGTGAGCGGCGCGCCCTGCGGCGAGAGGTAGATGACCCGGCTCTTCGCCAGCCCGGCCTCGCGCTGCTCCGCCTTGGCCGCCGCAATCGCCTTCTCCAGCGGCCCCGACTGCATCAGCATGCCCGGCCCGCCCCCGAAAGGACGATCATCGACCCGTCGCCAGGCATTCTCGGCAAAATCACGCGGATTCCAGCCTTGCCACTGCCAGCGCTGCTCTTCCAGCGCCCGCCGGGTAATGCCACTTTCCGTTACCGCTGCGAACATCTCCGGAAAGAGGGTAATGCAGTCAAACCGGATCACCAGTCGCTGCCCCACTCCACTCGAATCTGCCCGGCTTCCTTCTCGACAGTCAGCACCACAGCCGAAACAAACGGCAAAAGACGCTCGACTTGGTCATCACCCATGACGCGCAAAACGGCATTGGCCCCCGTTTCGATCAACCCGACCACCTTGCCGAGCCGCTCGTCAGCGGTATTGATGACATCCAGACCGATCAAATCAGTCCAGTAAAACTCATTCTTGTCAGTCGTTGGCAGCGCTTCGCGCGGCGCCCCGACCAGAACGCCCTTCATCGATTCAGCGGCAGAACGATCGGCGACACCATCCAACAGCACCACCACACCGTTACCGTGGGCTTTCAGGCTTTTCAACCTGCATTCGCGCCACGGTTCGCCTTCTCTGGCGATCCACCAGACAGGCATTTCAGCCCAGGCCAGCGGATCATCCCCGAAGGGGTACAACCAAAGCCAGCCCTGAATCCCGTAGGGGTCGGCCAGCCGACCCAGTACGACGATATCGTTGCCGGTCAAAACAAAAACTTAGACAGCTTGCTGAGCAGCGTGTTGCTTGACCAGACGGGCAACAGTCGGGGACAGCTGGGCGCCGTTGCTCTGCCAGTAGGCCAGGCGATCGACGGAAACGCGCAGTGCTTCTGCATTGCCGGAAGCTACCGGGTTGTAGAAGCCGATACGCTCAACGAAACGGCCATCACGACGATTGCGGGAATCGGTAACAACCATGTTGTAGAACGGGCGCTTCTTGGCGCCACCACGGGCAAGACGGATAACAACCATGGGAATACTTTCGTTAGCTGGAAAAAAGACCCGGAATTATAGCGCTTTATCAAGGAAAAACAAGCCACTTAGGAAACGGGAAATACTGCTGCGCCAAATACCCGCCTTCGTCGACAGCGCTACACCAATGGCGAAAAGGTAAATTTTTGTTATTCTGCGAAAGCCATGATCACCCCACCGGAGTCCCTTTCACCAGCCCCACCCGACGCCAATGTCAAGAGCATTCTTGAATGGCTGGCTCTGGCGCACGGAAGAGCCGGCTCTGAAGACGCTGATCAGCTGTATCGCCAGCTTCTGCAACTGCGCGAAGCGCCCATTCCCAACGCCCAGCGCCTCAAGTTGCTCGACCTGCTCTACGGTCAGGCGGAACGGGTGGCCAACGGCGAATTGCCGCGACTGCACGATGTCACCCTGCCTATTTCCCGCAAGCAACGGCAGCGCGTTCGCGTCCTGCTCGATGTGCTTGAAACGCTGACGCAGGATTATTTCAACACACTGGCCGAACTGTTCGATCCGGAAGGACCTGGTTCCTCACGAGTGCCACACGTTTCGCTGCGACGAGCCATGCACACGATCGCCTGGCAAGTACGCATCACACACTTGATAGCGGCGCCAGCATCGGCGGGGCTCTGGCAACTATTGCATTCAGCCTTTTTCACGGCACGGCGCCTCGGCCTTGAAGAGTTTCCCGGACCGCAGGGCACGCAGACCATACGCCAGATTTACATCGGCATTCTGCTCGCCGCAGCCGCGCAGCCCGCTTCCTTCTCGCCCGCCGAACTCGAATTTATCAGCCAGTTCATCAACGGCAGCAGCCCGAACATTGATCTTCTCGAATCCCCCCCGCTCGATAGCACTGGCATTTTCTGGGTCGACCTCGACAAGGACTTCCCCGCCCATGCGCTAATCCGCCGGATCCCATCACCCGACGCCCGGGTGCTGTATTTTTCATGCGACGCCATCGCCGAGCACGCATTGAAGCAGCGCACCGCACTCTTGCAGGGAACTCCCGCGAAAACACTCGGCCTGCCCTCATTCGCCGACACCAACACCGGGCCGGGCACCCTGCTGCGCATAAACCGGCTCTGGGGCCATCCCACCAAGCGGCGATTCTCGCGACGTCGTCAGTCTTATCGCGCCAACCTCTGTTCCGGTCTTGGTAATCTATGGCAACTGATGAAGTCTCAGGCCCCCCCCGGGGACCTCAGCGAGTGGATGGTCACCAACGAAAGCCCGGATGGCTATTCGCTGATGCACATGTCGGGCCAAACCCAGCACCTGCGTGTTGGCGACATTGTCGCGCTGCAGACTCTGGGCGATCAATCCGAGGCACTGCCGGCATGGCACGTCTGCATCATTCGCTGGGCAGTGTCGGAAAATCCGGAGCATATCGAATTGGGACTGCAGATTCTGGCTCCCAAGGCCACCGCCGTGGAAATTACCCACACCTATGCACTGGAGTCGAGCAACATTGCCGCGCTAATCCTGCCCCCGACGCCACCGCTACGCCCATCGCAATCGTTGGTAGTCCCGGCCGGCCTGCTCAGGGAAAATACCCGGCGAATCATCGTCGTGATCGAGGCCGACAATCTGGAGATTCGTGAAGTTCAGGCCACCAGCCTAGACGAACAAACGAGTGCCATCGAAATCTTCAGCGTTTTGCCGGACGATTGATGCTGGCGGCGATCAGGCCGCCAAAGAGCACGACAGCCCACGATAGATGCAGCCAGACCAGAAAGACCGGGAAGGCGGCAAAGGCGCCGTAGATGCTTTTCAGCATGGCCGAACTGACCAAAAATACTTCAAACACCTTTTGCATGACCGAGAAGGCCAGCGTAGCGAAGATGCCGCCAGTCAATGCTGCGCGCCGTGAAACCGGCGCATTCGGTACCGCGTAATAGAGAAAAGAGAAAAACAGGCCGAGCAACACCGTGGCTACTGCCTTCAGGGCAAAGCGACGGAACCAGGCCGGCTCGTCAAACCAGCCCAGCGACGTCGTCACGGCAAACGACATCGCCCCCGCCACCGCCCCCAGTACAAACGGCCAGACAGCCATTACGAATGCGTACAAACGCAGTCGGGCCAGCACCGGGCGTGGCTGAACCTGCCACAGATGGTTGAACGCCCGCTCAATGGTGTTCATCAACAAGAATGCGGTAATGCTCAGCATGGCAATCCCGGCCAGCGTCAAGCGCTGCGCCTTGTGCGAAAATTTGCCGATGTTCCCGGCAATGGCGCCGGCCGCGCCGGGTGGCAGCAAGGCCTCGCGAATCAACAAATCGAGTCGCTCGGCCAACAGATCGAGATACGGAACGGCACCGGCAACCGATAGCACGACCGCCACCAACGGCACCAGTGCCATCAGGGTAGTAAACGCCAGCGCAGAACTGGTCTGCATCATGTTCTCGCTGTGAAAGCGCCGAAAAATGCTCACACTTTTTGGCGGCTTGAGGCGGCTGCGACGAGATCGGGAGCGGTTTTGCATGGGGCCGTATAATAGCCGACCATGCAAGACATTCTCGTCCTCTATTACAGCCACCGCGGCTCGGTCCGCGCCCTGGCCGAACGCATCGCCGCCGGCATTGAATCGGTTCCCGGCATGCAGGCTCGCCTGCGTACCGTCCCCCGAGTTTCAGCCGTTTGCGAAGCCACCGAACCGGATATTCCAAAATCCGGCGCTCCCTACGTCGAGCTCGCCGACCTTGAAGAATGCGCCGGCCTGGCCTTGGGCAGCCCGGTTCGTTTCGGCAACATGGCGGCGCCGATGAAATATTTCTGGGATGGCACCATCACCACCTGGCAAAACGGCACACTGGCCGACAAGCCTGCCTGTGTCTTTACTTCCAGCAGCAGCCAGCATGGCGGGAACGAAAGCACCTTGCTGTCGATGATGCTGCCCCTGCTCCATCACGGCATGCTGATCATGGGCCTGCCTTTCACCGAACCCGAGCTCTCTTCGACAATTGCCGGCGGGACACCTTACGGCCCAAGCCACGTCGCAGGGACGACAGGCAATCCGATGCTGACCGAAGCCGAAAGCCGCCTGGCTTTCGTCCAGGGACAACGCATTTCAAATTTAGCCAAAAAACTGAGTTGACCGTGACATCCGCCACCCGCTATCAAATTTCCGCCAGCGCCTGCCTTATCGCGCTGATTTTCCTTTGCCTGGCCTGGGAAGGCTGGCTGGCGCCGCTAAAACCGGGCGGTTCATGGATGGTGTTGAAAGGCGCTTTCCTCCTCGTTCCGCTGTTTGGCATCCTGCGCGGCAAACGCTACACCTACAAGTGGCTGTCACTGTTCATCCAGTTCTACCTGATGGAAGGGCTACTGCGCGCCACCAGCGACCACGGTCTTATCCAGCAACTAGCGGTGGTCGAGACCGTTCTGGCCACCGCTCTTTTCGTTCTGACCATTCTTTTCGTCCGCGCCACCCGCGGTCCCAAAGAAGAAAAAGCCGCCCAGCAGAGCTGAAGCGGCCTTCGCGTGGGTTTAACGTCGAATCAGACGTCGCCCTGAGCCTTCACCTTGTCGAGCGAAGAATGCAGCTTGTTCAGCGCATTCAGATATGAGCGGGCCGAAGCGATGACGATATCCGTATCAGCGCCATTGCCATTAACAATGCGGTCAGCCTTGGTCAGACGCGTCGTCACCTCACCTTGAGCATCGGTACCGGTAGTGATCGCGTTGACCGAGTAAAGCATCAACTGCGCACCGCTATTGACGATGCTTTCGATCGCCTTGAAGGTCGCATCGACAGGACCTCCGCCCTCAGCCTCACCCTTTTGCTCGACTCCGCCAACGCTGAGGATTACCTTGGCATGGGGCATCTCGCCCGTTTCAGAGCAAACGTGCGAATAGAGGAGCTTGTAATGTTCCTGGTCAGGGGTCACCACCTCATCGGAAACCAGCGCGTGCAGGTCTTCATCGAAGATTTCGTGCTTGCGGTCAGCCAGTTCCTTGAAGCGGGCGAAGGCGGCGTTGACGGCTTCGTCGCTCTCCAGCTCGATACCCAGTTCCTGAAGACGACTCTTGAAAGCATTGCGCCCCGAGTGCTTGCCAAGAACCAGTTTATTCTGCGACCAGCCGACATCCTGCGCGCGCATGATTTCATAGGTCTCGCGATGCTTGAGCACGCCATCCTGATGAATACCGGACTCATGGGCGAAGGCGTTGGCCCCGACCACCGCCTTGTTCGGCTGAACCGGATAACCGGTAATCTGTGAGATCAGCTTGGACGCCGGGACAATCTGCGTCGTATCGATCCGTGTTTCGAGCTCAAAAACGTCCGGACGCGTGCGCACGGCCATGACGATTTCTTCAAGTGCCGCGTTACCGGCGCGCTCGCCAAGGCCGTTGATCGTACATTCGACCTGACGCGCCCCAGCCAACACAGCCGCCAGCGAATTGGAAACCGCCAGCCCGAGATCGTTGTGACAGTGCACCGACCACACCACTTTGTCGGCATTCGGCACACGCTCGATAAGCTGGCGCATGGTTTCAGCGTACTGGAACGGAATGGCGTAGCCAACGGTATCCGGGACATTAATGGTCCTGGCACCGGCCTTGATGACCGCTTCAAAGATGCGGCAAAGGAAGTCGATTTCCGAACGTCCGGCATCCTCAGCCGAAAACTCGATGTCATCAGTGAATTGTCTAGCCCAACCAATCGACTTGACCGCCTGGTCGACCACCTGGTCTGGCGTCATGCGCAGCTTCTTTTCCATATGAATGGGCGAAGTCGCGATAAAGGTATGAATACGGCCCGACTTCGCCGGCTTGATCGCCTCGCCAGCCCGGCTGATGTCGTTTTCGTTGGCGCGCGCCAGCGAACAGATGGTCGAATCCTTGATCGCGTGAGCAATGGCCAGGATGGAATCAAAATCTCCCGGGGAAGCGGCGGCAAAGCCAGCCTCGATAACATCGACCCGCATCTTTTCGAGTTGGCGGGCAACGCGAATCTTCTCTTCCCGCGTCATTGATGCGCCCGGGCTCTGCTCGCCGTCACGCAGGGTCGTATCAAAAATAACCAGATGCTGTTTCATAAATACTCCGAACTACAGGGCTTTACGCTTGAACAAGCTGATTGCAGCCTGAACGTAGCCCGACAAACCATAAATAACGAAGAAGCCGAACAGGGCAATTTCCGGGCTATAGGCAACCAGCGCAAATCCCAGGGCAATCGCCGCAATCGCAAAGAAAGGCACACTCTTCTTCAGATTGATGTCCTTGAAACTATAGAAGCGAATATTGGAAACCATGGTCACACCGGCAAACACCGTCAGCACGCAAGCGAGCCAGCGCACATCGCTACCGGAAATACCCGTCTCGATCATGACCCAGACCAGCCCGGCAACCAGCGCTGCCGCGGCCGGCGATGGCAAGCCCTGGAAATAACGCTTATCCATCACCTCGAGCGTCGTATTGAAGCGAGCCAGACGCAAGGCAGCACCGGCGCAGTAAATGAAAGCAGCGATCCAACCCAGGCGCCCCATATCGCGTAGCGCCCATTCGTACATCACGAGCGCCGGGGCCGCACCGAAACTGACCATGTCAGACAGCGAATCGTATTCGGCGCCAAAGGCCGACTGCGTATTGGTCAGACGCGCCACGCGGCCGTCCAGTCCATCAAGGACCATGGCAATGAAGATCGCCATCGCCGCCCGCGCGAAGTCACCCTGCATCGCCTGCACGATGGCAAAGAAGCCAGCAAACAGGGCCGCCGTAGTGAACAGATTGGGCAGCAAATAAATACCACGCCGCTTCACTTCAGGATTGAACAGCGATTTACGGGGTTTGAGTTCGGTCATTGGCTAATAGAATCATCCAGAATGGTGCAAGGATACACCTATCCCCCAAACAACTTGGGCGGTGAGGTTTCCCACACCGCCCAAAGCGAAGGTAGCGCTAGGCGCGCACGCGAACACAGTACATTAGTACGGCAAGCGTAAACAACAATGCGCTACCGAGCCCGCAACCGGCAAATTAGTTCTTGGTCTGGTCGACGAGCTTGTTCTTCTTGATCCACGGCATCATGTCACGCAGCTTGCCGCCGACCGTTTCGATCGGATGCTCGGCATTCAGGCGACGGCGAGCCGTCATGGCCGGGTAGTTGGTGCGACCTTCAAGAATGAACATCTTGGCATAGTCACCGTTCTGGATGCGCTTCAGCGCATTGCGCATGGCGGCACGGGACTGCTCGTTGATGACTTCGGTGCCGGTCACGTACTCGCCGAACTCGGCATTGTTGGAGATCGAGTAGTTCATGTTGGCGATGCCGCCTTCGTACATCAGGTCGACGATCAGCTTTAGTTCGTGCAAGCATTCGAAGTAGGCCATTTCCGGAGCGTAACCAGCCTCGGTCAGGGTTTCGAAGCCCATCTTGACCAGCTCAACTGCGCCGCCGCAGAGAACAGCCTGTTCGCCGAACAGGTCCGTTTCGGTCTCTTCGCGGAAGTTGGTTTCAATGACGCCGCCCTTGGTACCACCGTTGGCAGCAGCGTAGGACAGAGCGATGTCCTTGGCCTTCTTGGTGACGTCCTGATACACAGCGATCAGGGACGGCACGCCGCCACCCTTGAGGTACTCGGAACGCACGGTGTGGCCCGGACCCTTCGGGGCGATCATGATGACGTCGACGTCGGCACGCGGAACAACCTGGTTGTAATGCACGTTGAAGCCGTGCGCGAAGGCCAGGGCAGCGCCCTTCTTGAGGTTCGGAGCAACTTCTTCGTTGTAGACCTGCGGAATGTTTTCATCCGGCAACAGGATCATGACCACGTCGGCGCCCTTGACGGCCTTGGCGATTTCTTCAACCTTGAGGCCAGCGGCTTCAGCCTTCTTCCAGGAAGCACCATCCTTGCGCAGGCCGACAGTGACCTTGACGCCGGAATCCTTGAGGTTCTGGGCGTGGGCATGGCCCTGCGAGCCGTAACCAACGATGGTGACCTTCTTGCCCTTGATGAGGGAGAGATCGGCGTCCTTGTCGTAATAAACTTTCATGAAATCCTCTTTGTGTACAGATAGATAGTTAGACTTTAAGAATACGATCGCCACGACCGATGCCACAGACACCGGTACGGACGGTTTCGAGAATCAGGCCTGCATCGAGCGCGGCGATGAAGGAGTCGAGCTTCGAGCTTGCGCCGGTCAACTCGATAACATAGGTCGATTCCGTAACGTCAATAATACGACCACGGAAAATATCGGCCATGCGCTTCATCTCTTCGCGGTCCTTGCCGGTGGCGCGAACCTTGATCAACATCAGTTCGCGCTCGACGTGAGCGGCTTCGGAGAGATCGACCACCTTGACCACGTCAACCAGCTTGTTGAGCTGCTTCGTGATCTGCTCCAGCACCTCGTCGGAGCCGGATGTCAGAATGGTCATCCGCGACAACGAGGGATCTTCCGTCGGTGCCACGGTCAGCGATTCAATATTGTAGCCACGGGCCGAGAAAAGCCCTGCTACGCGGGAGAGAGCACCCGATTCGTTTTCAATCAGGATGGAAATGATGTGTCGCATTGTTCTTTTCCTCCCTCGCTTACAGATCTTCAGCGAGGATCATTTCAGTCAAGCCCTTGCCAGCCGCAACCATCGGGAAGACATTGGCACCCGGATCGATGATGAAGTCCATGAAGACCAGGTCATCCTTGTGCTCGGTAAAGGCTTTGCGCAATGCCGGTTCCACATCTTCCGGTTTTTCGATCTTCATGCCGACATGCCCGTAGGCTTCTGCCAGCTTGACGAAATCAGGTAATGAGGTGACATAGGACTGCGAGTAGCGCTTGGAATAGAACATTTCCTGCCACTGCCGGACCATGCCCAGCATGCCGTTGTTCAGGTTGATGATCTTGATCGGGAAGCCGTACTGTTTGCAGGTCGACAGTTCCTGAATGCACATCTGGATCGAACCTTCGCCTGTCACACAGGCCACCTGCGCATCCGGATTGGCCATCAGCACGCCCATGCCATACGGCAGGCCGACGCCCATGGTGCCCAGACCGCCGGAGTTGATCCAGCGGCGAGGCTTGTCGAATTTGTAGTACTGCGCAGCAAACATCTGGTGCTGGCCGACGTCCGAAGTGATGAAGGCATTTCCGCCAGTCACCTCATAGAGCTTTTCCATAACGAACTGCGGCATGATGTGCTCGGACTGCTTGTAACGCAGGGAATCACGGCCACGCCACTCGTCGATCTGCCTCCACCAGTTGGCTACTTCGGGATCGGTCTTGAAACCGCCGTCCATAAGCTTGACGATCTCTTCCAGCACATCCGGCACATTGCCGACGATGGGCACATCAACCTTGACACGCTTTGAAATCGAGGAAGGATCGATATCGATATGGATAACACGACGCTTCTCTTCGCCAAAGTGCTCCGGATTGCCGATCACGCGATCATCAAAACGGGCGCCAATGGCCAGAATCACGTCGGCATAGTGCATCGCGTTATTGGCTTCGAAGGTGCCATGCATACCGAGCATGCCGATGAACTGCTTGTCCGTCGCCGGATAGCCGCCCAAGCCCATGAGGGTATTGGTCACCGGGAAGTTCAGCTTGTGCGCCAGCTTGGTCAACTGCTCGGCCGCATCGGAAAGGATGACCCCGCCCCCCGTATAGATCACCGGACGCTTGGCTTCCTGCAGAATCTGCACAGCCTTCTTGATCTGACCCAGATGCCCCTTGACCACAGGGTTATAGGAGCGCATCTGGATCGTCTTCGGGTAATCGAACTCGCACATCTGGGCGGTAATATCCTTGGGGATATCAACCACCACCGGACCGGGACGACCGGTCGAGGCGATGTGAAAAGCCTTCTTGATGGTTATCGCCAGATCCTTGACGTCCTTGACCAGGAAATTGTGCTTGACGCAAGGACGAGTGATACCGACCGTATCGCACTCCTGGAAAGCATCCTGGCCGATGTAGAACGACGGCACCTGACCGGTCAACACCACCATCGGAATGGAGTCCATGTAGGCCGTGGCAATACCGGTCACGGTATTCGTCACACCAGGCCCCGACGTCACCAACGCAACGCCAACCCGCTGCGAAGACCGTGAATAGGCGTCCGCAGCATGAACAGCCGCTTGTTCGTGGCGAACAAGAATGTGTTTGACCTGATCCTGCTTGAAAAGGGCGTCGTAGATATGCAAAACGGAACCACCGGGGTATCCGAAAACACAATCGACCTTTTCTTCTTGCAGGCACCTGATTACAATTTCTGCACCGCTGATCATCATTCTTGAGCCCAAAAAAGCTATCGCGTAAAAGGGCGTAACCTTAATCGACCGACCATTTTCGGTCAAGGTTTCCCGGCATTTCCCTATAATGCTCAAGAACTTTCGGAAGAGACGACCCTGTCATCACCCCAACAACTTTCCAGCTTTCTTGAATCCGTCGAGCGCCGCGCCTTTAAACAGGCGATGTTTGCCGTCCACGATGAAGATGCTGCACTAGACATCGTTCAGGACTCCATGCTCAAGCTGGCGGAAAAGTATGGCGACCGACCCGACGAAGAGTACCCGATGCTCTTCCAGCGAATCCTGCAGAACACCATTCGCGACTTTTACCGCCGGAGCAAGGTCCGCTCAATGTGGACAACGCTGCTATCAGCCTTCTCCCCGGACGGCGACGAGGACTACGACCCGCTCGAAACACTGGCCGCCGATGAAGACGATGCCGGCCCGAGAACACCGGAAAGCAAGTTGCAACAGGCCCAGACACTCAATCTGATCGATGAGGAAATAAAAAAACTACCTGCACGTCAACGTGAAGCATTCCTCATGCGTTATTGGGAAGACATGGACGTCGCAGAGACCGCGGTGGCGATGGGTTGCTCGGAAGGCAGCGTCAAAACCCATTGCTCGCGCGCCACTCACGCGCTGGCAGCCGCCCTGTCGGCAAGAGGTATAAAACTATGAACGAAGACCGTTACGCATATCGGATTCGGCAAGCGCTGAATCTTGGTTTGAACGACATTCCGCCGGCTGCGTCGCGGAGGCTGGAAGCAGCTCGCCATCTGGCGTTGGCACATCAAAAACAGGCCGAGCCAGAATTGGTGACTGCCAACGCTGGCACTTGGTCATTCCGAAGCGGCGCCTACACCCCCCATCTCAAGCAAGCTCTTGCAGTTCTGGCCTTGCTGCTCGGCATGTGGATTTCTTTCTATTGGCATAGCATCCAGTACGTCACTGAACTGGAAGATGTGGATAGCGCCTTGCTCACTGACGACCTTCCCCCCGATGCTTTTCTGGATAACGACTTCTTCGAATGGTTAAAAGACGACTCCTCGGAGGAATAATCCTCTGCTTTAGCCTGACTACCGTCGTTGCCGCAGAACCGCCCACATCGGCAATCATTGGCACGCCGCCACAACCCGGATGGATCCAGTTAAGTACCCAGCAAAAGGACATTCTCGCCCCGCTCGCCAAGGACTGGGACAGCATGGAGAACATCCGCAAGAAAAAATGGCTGGGAATCGCCGAGCGCTACCCGAACATGAAGCCGGACGAACAACAACGCATGCAGTATCGAATGCGCGAATGGGTCAACCTGACACCGGAGCAACGCGCCAAGGTGAGAAGTTCATACAGGGACTTCAATCAATTGCCTTCGGAGCAAAAACAGGTGGTCAAGCAGAAGTGGGATGCCTATACGAATCTGCCGCCCGAACAACGGCAACTGCTCCGTGAAAACAGCAAGTCGTCGAAGTTGCTGGTGCCGCCAACTGACTCAGCGACTACAGCGACAAACGTCACGACCACCCCGTCCACAACCGCAGCCGGCATTCCAAGCCAGCCGCCAGCCGTAGAAACAAGCAAGCGCTGATGCAAACTTCACTCCCCGGCATCAGACGCCGACTGGTCTGTATGCTGTATGAAAGCCTGGTCATTTTTTCCATCCTGCTGATTGGCTTTCTACTACCGCAAATTGCCCTTTCGGGGTTCCATTTCGAGCTATCGCCCAGGTTGCTTTGGCTTCACGTTTTGCTGTTGCTGTTGGTCTATTTTGCGTGGTGCTGGCTAAATGGCGGGCAAACCCTGCCAATGAAGACGTGGAAACTTCGCATTGTTTCCGCCGAGGGAACAACTCTCCGCCCTTTGCAGGCTGTGCTTCGCTACCTGGCTGCATGGCCAAGTATTCTCTTGCTCGGCATCGGGATTTTCTGGGCACTCTTCGACAAGGACGGTCAGTTCCTGCATGACAGAATTGCCGGAACGCGAATTGTCAGCGCGCCTTAATTAGCGGCGCTCCACCCACCACAACATCCCCATGGCTGCAACCAAAAACAGCGCTGCGGGTGCGGTTGCGCTGGCGAATGGGGGCCACGAGTTAATCACGCCAAGATTCGAGAACAGACCGTTCAGGGCATAGAAAAGTATGCCCAGCATGACCCCGGCAAAAATCTTCAGGCTGACACCACCAACCCGGTTATGGGAATAGCCAAACGGAAGCGCCAGAGCGACCATGACCAGCGCGGTCAGCGGATAGACAAGCTTTTTCCAGAGCGCAATCTGGTAGCGCTCGGCCTTTTGCTTGTTTTCGACCAGATGCCGGGTGTAGTTGAACAGACCATAGAGCGACATCCGCTCCGGGGCAACGGTCAAAATAGCCAATAAATCCGGGTTGACCGCAGAATGCCACTCAGATGCATCGCTCGATTCGACGCGAGAGGTATCGGCATCGAGAATCGTCCTGACCACCCCTTTTAGGAGCCAACGGTCAGGCAACTGAAAGCTCGCCTCCCGTGCATCAGTCACCGACTCCAGCGTGTTTTCCGCAGTAAATCGATAAATCCGCACCCCCTCCAGCGTAGCGTCCGGATTGGCCTTGCGAATATTGATGAAACTGCGCCCATCCTTGATCCACAAACCGCTCTCCAAACCGCTGCGGGCGATAACCTTGCTTAGTGCCTTGGCCTTGATTTCCTGAGCCAAGCGCTCGGTAAACGGCACCAGAACCTCACCAAACACAAAGGTTAACAAGGCAAGCATGGCAGCTGTGCGAAATAGCGTCATCAGCAGGTCCGATGTGGCCAAACCAGAGGCCCTCAACACGGTGAGTTCGGAATGCCTGGCCAGCGTAGACAGCGCGTATAAAGTGCCGATCAGGGCGGCTATCGGAATCAGTTCGTAGACCAGCCCCGGCAAGCCGAGCGCCACAAATAGCGCGGCTCGCCCTGCGGTGTAGTCGGCCCGTCCCACGTTCCTTAGCTCATCAACAAAGTTAAAAAAGCTGAACAAGGCCAAAAAGGCAAGCAAGACAAGAAGCACTGCTGCAAGGACTTCTCGCATCAGATAGCGTTGGTGCGTATTTACCTTAAACACTGGACTACTTCCCCTGCCAAGGCATGCGCACGGCAATGCGCCGGTAAAACAGCAGCAAAAGCGGCACCAGCATGACGGCATGGATGGCCCAAACACCGATCCAGAAAGAGAGCTTGCCCTGAGCAACCCAGGCTTGGGCAACCCATAACAGGTTGCTGTAAATGGCGTAGATAAGCACTGCAATCAGCATGTTAGCCGAGCGACCAGCACGCGGATTGACATAGGAAAGGGGGATGGCCAGCAGAGCCAGAATGAGTGCAGATACAGGTATCCCGATACGCCAAAGCAGTTCGCCACGGGCCTTGTTACTGTCGTCCTTGAGGAGTTCTGGCATCGACAGTCGATTAGGCAAAGGCTCCGCAGGCTTGGCCTCACCATCCTCCGTGCGCACCCGGTAGCGCTCGAATTCCATGACACGAAACTCGGGAGAACCCGGCTCGACTTCGTAGCGGCGCCCTTTTTCCAGAACAACAAAGCGGTCACCGTTTTCTGCAAATTCCTGATACCCCTGATCCGAGACCACTACACCCAGTTTTCCGTCTTGGAAACTCGCCACAAAGATATTTCCGAGCAGAGCCTCTCCCTCATCGAGCGCCTCGACAAAGAAAACACGCTTGCCTGCTTTGGATTCCTGAAAAACACCCGGAGAAACCTGCGAAACATCACTGCGTGCTGACAGGACTTGCCGATACTGCGCAGTATTGAAATTGGCCCACGGCGAGAGAAACCCAGCCAGGGCTGCAATAACCAGCACGAAAGGCAGAGCGAAAATGAGTACCGGTCGCAACCATGCCGTAAGCGGCAAGCCGCAAGAAAACCAGACAACCATTTCGGAATCGCGGTAAGCGCGCGTCAAACTCAGTAGAATCGACACAAAAAGCATCAAGCTCAGTACGAGCGGCATGAAATTCAACAAGGCGAAGCCGAGCAGCGAGGCTACCGCCTCGGGCACAATGCGCCCACCGACGGCCTCTTTCAAAAGGCGAATCAACAGTATGGAAGCCAGGATTGCCAGCAGCGCAACGCTGATGCCGGCGGCTGCCTGAGCAAATTCGCGCCGTGCGGCGCGTTCGAATATCATGCTTTGACGAAACCGAAAAAAATGCGAGGATAATCCCTCGGAAACTGATATTTCCTTGATCAGGAGCAGCTTGTGGAATTTAGCATAAAAAGTGGCAGCCCGGAGAAACAGCGCACCGCCTGCGTCGTCGTCGGCGTTTTCGAATCGCGAAAACTTACCCTTCCGGCCGAACTGCTCGACAAGGCATCCGGCGGATACATTGCCGATATTGTCCGGCGCGGCGACATGGAAGGAAAATCCGGCAGCACCCTGTTACTGCACAACGTTCCCGGGACGTTGTGCGATCGCATCCTGCTCGTCGGCCTCGGCAAGGAAAAAGAATTTCGCGAAAAGGAATTCGGCAGTGCCATCAGCACTTCCGTCAAAGTTCTCAACGAAACCGGCGCTTTTGATGCATCCATCTTCCTGACCGAACTTGCCGTCAAAAAACGTAGTATCGGCTGGCGTATTCGTCAGGCAACGTTGGCCGCGCAGGATTCGACCTATAAATTCGAACAATTCAAGAGCAAGAAGGAAGATGTTCGGCGCCCTTTGCGCAAGCTGACGCTCAGCGTTGAAAGACGCAATGAGTTGGCGTCTGCCGAAGAGGCGCTGAGCCAGGGCTTGGCCATCGCTGAAGGGGTTGCCATAACCAAAACATTGGGCAATCTGCCGCCAAATATCTGCCATCCGACCTATCTGGCCGAGCAGGCGCAAGCCATGGCCAAGGAGTTCAAGCTGGGCTGCGAAATTCTGGATCGCGCCGACATGGAAAAATTGGGCATGCATTCCTTGCTTGCCGTTGCCCATGGCTCGCACCAACCGCCCAAGCTCATCGTTCTCAGCTACAAGGGCGGCAAGGCCGCCGATAAACCGGTCGTACTCGTTGGCAAGGGCGTCACTTTCGACACCGGCGGCATTTCGCTGAAACCTGGCGCCGAAATGGACGAAATGAAGTACGACATGTGCGGTGCCGCCAGCGTGCTCGGCACCATGCATGCCGTTGCGAAGATGGCATTGCCGATCAATCTGACTGTTATCGTTCCGGCTACCGAAAACATGCCTGACGGCAAGGCGACACGCCCCGGCGATATCGTCACTTCGATGTCTGGCCAGACCATCGAAATCCTCAACACCGATGCCGAAGGCCGCCTGATCCTGTGTGATGCACTGACCTATGCCGAGCGTTTCGAGCCGGATACGGTGATCGATGTCGCCACGCTGACCGGGGCCTGCGTCGTTGCGCTGGGTAGCGTCGCCACCGGCCTGTTCGCCAACAAGGACGCCCTTGCCCGCGAACTGCTCGATGCCGGTGACGAGGCCTACGACCGCGCTTGGCACATGCCGCTGTGGGATGACTACCAGGAACTGCTCAAAAGCCCGTTTGCCGATATGGCGAATATTGGCGGACGCTGGGGCGGCGCCATTTCAGCAGCTTGCTTCTTGTCGCGTTTCACCAAGAAATTCGACTGGGCCCACCTCGACATCGCCGGTACAGCCTGGAAATCCGGCACCAACAAAGGCGCCACGGGCCGGCCAGTACCCTTGTTGACGCATTACCTGCTGCAACGCGCAGGCAAGCTCAATTGACCCAGGTTTTTTTCTATCATGGCGCGACGGACAAGATCGCCGCGGCCTGCGCCTTGCTGAGCGGGGCCTACGCCAAGAAAAAGCCGATGCTGGTCTATGCCCTCGATAACACCGTCGCCAGCAGCGTCGACCGCATGCTGTGGACGCACTCCGCGCTCAGTTTCGTGCCGCATTGCCGGGCCGATTCGCCACTGGCTGCTGAAACGCCAATCCTGATCACGGACAACCTGGAAACAATCGCCCAGGACGAACGCCTGATGAACCTGAGCCAGGAAATCCCGCCCGGTTTTTCGCGTTTCGAAAGCCTGATCGAAGTCGTTGGTCAGGAAGAGAGCGACCGCACGGCGGCCAGAGAGCGCGTCAAGTTCTACAAGGATCGCGGCTACGAAGTCCGCTACTTCGATCTCAGCGACCGCTAAGGAAACCGCGTGCCCAGCCCCATCATCGCCCGAGCAGATGCACTGATGCAGCGCAGACGCCAGAGCGACAACGAATTTGACGACATTCCGATCCTGACCGACAGCATCGATCAAATTGACGACATTCCAGTTCTGACCGAAATTGTGCCAGAGCCGGAAATGGAAGACTTTCCGGAGCAGATCGAAACAACCATCGAACCAGTTGCTGATATTTCGCTGCCGGCATCGCAAGAGGCCCCATCGGCCATAGACTCTTCGGCCTTGCGTGACGAGTTAATTTATGAACTCACCAGCCGCATTGAGGACCGAATAAAGGCCGCTTTGCCCGAAATTATCAGTTCGACCATCCGAGAATTTCTGGCCGAACAGGAAATGATCGAGAACGGTTAGTCTGCTGCCGACCGCGGCCGTAAGGCCATCACCCAGAATCCTCATGAAACAGAGCAATTCATTCAGCCCTGCCCCGACGGCAGCCCCCCGCTTTCCTTTCACGCTGTCTGGCGTCATCCTGATTGTCGCCATCTACACAACGATTCACGCGCTGACCCGACTGTTTTCATCAGGTAATCTCGGCGAAGACGACCCGCTCGACAACCTGCTCGCCCAGACACTCACGGCGGGCTACAACACACAGCACGGTCCGCTTTACGACTGGGCACTGTGGCTCGTGCAGCAAGTTTTCGGCAGCGGCCTGCAAGGCTTTCTGTTCCTCAAGTACGCCTTGCTGGTCGGCATGGCCGGCTGCCTTTTTCAAATCACCCAAAAAATCACGCAAAGCGCACTTTGGGCGTTCATCGCCGTCGAATCGATGGCCACGGTCTACCAGATTTTCTGGCGATTTCACGAAGGCTTTACCCATCGCGTCGGCGCCATGGTGCTGGCCGTCGCTACCGTCTGGGCCGTCTTTCGCCTTGTTGATCGACCGAATCGTGGCAACTACCTCCTGTTGGCAGCACTGATCGGGCTGGGCCTGCTCACCGAGCACATCTACGCCTTTGCCCTGTTCGCCACCCTGCTCGCCGCCTGGTTACAGCCGTCCATGCGGAAAACGGTGTTCTCCCTGCCAATGCTGGCGTCGCTACCGGTCACCCTGCTGATCGTGGCCCCGTACGCGCTCTGGGTTGCAGCCGATCCGCAACGTTTAATCTCTCTCGGAACCAACCTGTTCCCCGAAATCCCCACCCATTCGTCAGCCGGGATTGCCCGTGGCCTGCGCGATGCCCTGACCTTTCCGCTGCTCGTACTGGCCCCCTATGCCGTGATCCTGCCGATGGTCTTTCCGGCCATATTCCGGACCATTTTCCGGCAATCCCGGCTGCGCTCGACCGATCCGCTCACCTTCGATCCGAAGCTGTACCTGTTCCATATTCTGCTCATCGAACTGAGCGGACTTGTCCTCTTCAACGGCCTCCTCTACTCGCGCTCGAACTACGCGGTGCACAGCATCCTGCCGATGCTCGTCATCGCCATTCCCTGGCTGACCGAGAAAGCCCGCGAAACCAACCCGACGCCACGCCGGGTGCAAGTCTTCATGGCCGTCCTGCTCGGGTTCACGATTACTGCCTACGCCGTGCGCAGCGGCAACCTGTTCGTCTACGAGCCGTTCTGTTCGCGCTGCCGCTGGGCCGTACCCTATCCAGAACTTGCCGACAAGCTGCGCGAGCAGGGATTTGACCGGGGAACGATCATCGTCAACGACCCCCATGTCGGCGGCAACCTCCGTCGCTTTTTCCCCGAGTCCCGCGTCGTGATGCCCGGCCTGCCCACCCCGGCTGGTGACGGCAACAAAATCGCCGTCGTCTGGCCGGTATCGGACAAGAACGCCGAGATGCCGGCCGACTTGCGCAATGCCACGGCCGCCACCCAGATACTAGTGCCACCGGGTATCGTCGAGTTGCCTTGGCAGCACCTGTGGAAACCGCTCGGCTACCGGACTTCGAGCTGGGGCACGGCGATCATGGAGACATCCAACTAGCAGGCAAGGAAGGCTAACAATCGCGGGTATAATCATGGGTTTTCCCCTTTTCCGACAAGCCCATGGAACTCGCCAAAGCCTTTGAACCAGCCGATATCGAACGCCGCTGGTACCCCGAGTGGGAAGCCCAGAATTACTTCGCTGCCGGCGTTGACCGCAGCAAGGCAGCTGATGAAAACTTCTGCATCCTGCTGCCGCCGCCCAATGTGACTGGCACGCTGCACATGGGCCACGGCTTCAACCAGACCCTGATGGACGCGCTGACCCGCTACTACCGGATGCGCGGCCACAACACGCTTTGGCAGCCGGGCACCGACCACGCCGGCATCGCGACGCAGATCGTCGTCGAGCGCCAGCTGGACGCTCAGGGCATTTCGCGCCACGACCTCGGCCGCGAGAAGTTCCTCGAAAAAGTCTGGGAATGGAAGGAATACTCCGGCAACACCATCACCAAGCAGATGCGCCGCATGGGCACCAGCCCCGACTGGAAGCGCGAGCGCTTCACGATGGATGCCGGCCTCAACAAGGTCGTCACCGAAACCTTCGTCCGCCTGTTCAAGGAAGGCCTGATTTACCGCGGCAAGCGCCTGGTCAACTGGGATCCGAAGCTGAATACCGCCGTGTCCGACCTCGAAGTCGTGCAGGAAGAAGAAGACGGCTTCATGTGGCACATCCGCTATCCGCTGGCAGATGGCTCGGACAGCCTGGTCGTCGCCACGACGCGTCCGGAAACCATGCTTGGCGACACCGCCGTCATGGTCCACCCGGAAGACGAGCGCTACAAGCACATGATCGGCCAGATGGTGAAGCTGCCGCTGACCGACCGCGAAATCCCGATCATTGCCGACAGCTACGTCGATCTCGAATTCGGCACCGGCTGCGTCAAAGTTACGCCGGCGCATGACTTCAACGACTACGCAGTCGGTCAGCGTCACGGACTGCCGATGATCTCGATCCTGACGCTCGACGCCAAGATCAACGAGAACGCCCCGGAAAAATATCGTGGCCTCGACCGTTTCGACGCCCGCAAGGCCGTCGTCGCCGACCTCGAAGCCCTCGGCATCCTGGAAAAGACCGACAAGCACAAGCTCAAGGTGCCGCGTGGCGACCGGACCAATGTCGTCATCGAGCCGATGCTGACCGACCAGTGGTTTGTCGCCATGTCCAAGCCGGGCGACGACGGCAAGTCGATCACCGAGAAGGCGCTCGACGTCGTCCATTCCGGCGAAATCAAGTTCTATCCGGAAAACTGGGTCAATACCTACAACCAGTGGCTGAACAACATCCAGGACTGGTGTATTTCCCGCCAGCTCTGGTGGGGCCACCAGATTCCGGCCTGGTATGGCGACAACGGCCAGATTATCGTCGCCCACAGCGAAGCCGAAGCCAAGGCCGAAGCCGCCAAGCAGGGCTATACCGGCGCCCTGAGCCGTGACGAGGACGTCCTCGACACCTGGTTCTCATCCGCCCTGTGGCCATTCTCGACACTCGACTGGACCGGCGACGAGGCCATCGACGCCGCCAACCCGATTTTGCAGCAATATTTGCCGTCGACCGTGCTGGTCACCGGTTTCGACATCATCTTCTTCTGGGTCGCCCGCATGGTCATGATGACCAAGCAGATCACCGGTCAAATCCCGTTCAAGCACGTTTATGTGCATGGCCTTATCCGCGATGGCGAAGGCCAGAAGATGTCGAAGTCCAAGGGCAACGTGCTCGACCCGATTGACCTGATCGACGGCATCGGCCTCGAAGCGCTGATCGAAAAACGCACGACCGGCCTGATGAACCCGAAGCAGGCCGAGAGCATCGCGAAGAAGACGAAGAAGGAGTTCCCGGAAGGCATCGCCTCCTTCGGTACTGACGCGCTGCGCTTCACCTTCGCCAGCCTCGCCTCGCCCGGCCGCGACATCAAGTTCGACCTGAACCGCTGCGACGGTTACCGCAACTTCTGCAACAAGCTGTGGAACGCCACGCGCTTCGTGCTCATGAACGTCGAAGGCCACGATCTGGCCCTCGAACATCAGCAGAATGGCCCGGCCTGCGGCGGCAATGCCCCGCTTGAATTCAGCTTCGCCGACCGCTGGATCGTCAGCCAGTTGCAGCGCGTCGAGAAGGAAGTCGAGCAGCACTTCACCGACTACCGCTTCGACCTCGTCGCCCAGGCCATCTACAAATTCATCTGGGACGAGTTCTGCGACTGGTATCTGGAAATCGCCAAGGTCGAGATCCAGACCGGCAACGATGCCCAGCAGCGCGGTGCCCGCCGGACGCTGGTGCGCACGCTGGAAGCTGTGCTGCGCCTGGCCCATCCGCTGATCCCGTTCATCACCGAAGAACTGTGGCAGACCGTTGCCCCCATCGCCGGCCGCAAGACGCACGACTCGATCATGCTCGCCGCCTACCCGCGCGCCGAGGAATACAAGCTCGACCCGGCTTCGGAAGCCAAGGTCGAGCGCCTCAAGGCCCTGGCCTACGCCTGCCGTAACCTGCGTGGCGAGATGAATGTCTCGCCCGCCCTGCGCATGCCGCTGCTGGTCGCCGGTGGTGGCGCCGAGATTTCCGAGTTCGCGGCCATCCTGCAAGCTCTGGGTAAGCTCTCCGAGGTACAAATCGTTTCCGACATGCCGGCCGATGCGATGGCGCCGGTTGCCGTGGTCGGTGAAACCCGCCTGATGCTCAAGGTGGAAATCGACGTTGCCGCCGAACGCGTGCGCCTCGCCAAGGAAATCGAGAAGCTCGAAAAGCAGATTTCGATTGCCCAAGGCAAGCTCGCCAACGAAGGTTTCGTCGCCCGCGCCCCGGCCGCCGTGATCGATCAGGAAAAGCAGCGGGTGGCCGATTTCACGGCGACGCTGGAACAACTCAAGCCCCAGCTTGCCAAGCTGGGTAACTAATAAGGATTTACATGTCCCAAGACAAACGCGGCCTCCTCTCGCAGATTTTCATCGCCCTGATGATTTTCTCTGCGCTGGTTGGCGCCTGGAGCGTCGCTTTCATGATCTCCTGGCCGAAAGACAAGACCGACGTCTGGAAGCCGGAATTCCGCCTCGTCGCCATCTGCGCCAACAACGAACCCTGCGGCTTCGCCTACAAGGACCTGGCCGATGCCAAGGCCAAGGGTCTGTACACCACGCTGACGCCAACCGCGCCGGCCGGCGACATTCAGGAAGAAAACAACTGGCTTAAATGGAAGATCGAAAACGGCGTTTTCGAGGTCAAGGCTTCGTCCTGGCACTTCCAGACGACGATCCGTTACACGGTCGAAAACGAAGTGCCGATCCTCCTCGATTATCAGGACATCGATGTCCCGAGAGCCTTCTATTACGGCGTTGCCGCCGCCTTGTTCTCGATGCTCGGCCTCTATTTGCGCCGCCTGCGCGGCTGATCAAGCCCAGCCAGGCATTCCCACGGTCAACCGGGAAAAACGGCCAAAATTGAAATTCAGGCTTTTTTTACGCTTTGCGTAGTAAACCCGGTTGACCGTAGCGATACCCACACCAGCCCCCTGAGGGCATTTCCCAGCCAGAAACCATCGGCCAGATCGGCCGGATAGAGCACCGCCTCACGCGCCTGTCCGGTCGCCAGCAAGGCCGCCCGCAACACGCCGGGCAAGGCGCCACATGCCAGCGGCGGCGTCAGCAGCACACCATCTCGCTCGACAAAAACGTTGCTGCGAGCCCCTTCGGCCACCTCGCCGCGTTCATTCAGAAAAACCACGTCGAAGAGTTGCGGATCGCCGTCCAGCCTATTGAGCGCCGTGTCGTACTGCGCCCGGTCCGTGGTCTTGTGGCGACGCAGCGGATAGCCTGACTCAATCGGCGTGGTCGCCAGCTCGGCGTGACGTGGCCCGCTCTGCTCGGCACTCAGCGGAAAGGCCTGGGCGTCGATGCTGCCATCCTTGGCCAAAGTCAGGCGTACCCGCCACACGCCAGCAACGGGCTGTGCCGCCAGCAATTCAGCAACACGCGTTTCGTCACAGGCAAAACCGAGCCAAGCCGCCGACCGCTGCAGACGTTCGAGATGCCCGACCAGCCGCGGATATTGCCCGTCTTCGCGGCGCAGCGTTTCGATCAACAGCAGGCCGGCATCGCAGTCCTGCAGAAATCGCGACTTGAGCAGGCATTCCTGCCATTCGGCCGCCGGCTGCGAATCGGCAACGATGCCACTACCGATGCCCAGCTTGCCGTGGCCATCTCCACCCAACTCCAGCGTACGAATCGCCACGTTGAGCCGAATATCGCCATCCGGCGCCAGCCAGCCCAGCGCGCCGGTGTAAATGCCACGCTCGGCGTTTTCCAGTTCGGCCGCAATCTGCATCGCCCTGATTTTCGGCGCCCCGGTTATGGACCCGCAGGGAAACAGCGCATGCAGGATTTCGCCGAAACTCCGCCCGCCAACATTGGCCGAAACCTCCGAGACCATCTGCCAGAGCGTCGGGTATTCCTCAATATCGAACAGCCGGTCGACGACGACGCTGCCTTGGTCAGCGACCCGGCCGAGGTCGTTGCGTAGCAGGTCGACGATCATCAGGTTTTCCGCCCTATCCTTTTCGGAATTGCGCAGTTGTTCAGGCGGCGCGCTACGTGGCGCCGTGCCCTTCATCGGTTTGGTCAGCAACCGGTCGCCGCGGCGTTCGAGAAACAGCTCGGGCGACAGCGAAAGCAAGCCGTGCCGGGCATCGCCGACAAAACCGCCGTAGCGAACGGGCTGCTGCTCACGCAACCGGGCATAAAGCGCCAGCGGCGAACCGAACCATTCAAAATCGAGCGGGAAGGTCAAATTAACCTGATAACAGTCACCTTCAAAAATCAGCTGTTTTATCCGGTTGACCGTGGCAACGTAGTCTTCTTCATCAATCGCCGGCTGCAAGCCGCCAACGCCGGCCACGCCATGGCCATGCTCCTGCAGCCAGGCCTCAGCTTCCTCCGCGGAGTGCAAAATCCGCTGTGAGAAGCGCCAGAAGCGGGCCAGCGCTCGCCCATCCGGCTGCCAGCCAAGCGGCGCCGACTTAGGCTCCAGCAGATAGCCGAGTTCATAGTCGAGACCAACCACCGTCCACTGCGGATCATCCTGCAGCGTCTGCAACGCGGCTTCCAGCGACGCCGCGTCGCTGGCCTCGAGGCAATCGATCAGCCCGTCGAAAAGCCAAGCGGCGGGTTCGCCAGCCGGCGCCCGCCTGTCCTCGAAAAATGCGGTGAATTCAGGGCTTATTTGCGCTTCAGGTAAAACTCGAAAACGCGATTTTCTTCTTTTTGCTCAACCAGTTCGTTACCGGTCTGTTTGGCAAAAGCCGGAAAATCCTTGAGGGAACCCGGATCAGTCGCCAGTACGCGCAGGATCTGGCCAGACTCCATCTCGGCAAGCGTCTTTTTGGTACGCAGGATGGGCAGCGGGCAGTTGAGCCCCTTAACGTCGAGATCGCGATTAAATTCCATGTTCATTCGGCCAAATGGATTAGAGGCACGATTTTACCTCGATTAATTGCGCTTTTCCTTCAGTTCATCGATCAGCCGCTGCTTCAACTCGCGCAAGCGCGCATCGATGGACGACATCTCGAAAAAATTGGCGTCGCCGGCCTTCTGCGCCTGCTGCAATTGCTCAACCGCCCCCGCCGTCTGGCCCTGCAAGGCAAAAACCTCGGCCAGCGCCCGATGCTGCATCGCCTGCTTGCCCAGTCCGGCGTAACTTTCTGCCCGCATCTTGTGCAGACGAACGTCGTCCGGCGTAGTGCCCAGGCGCCCTTCAACAAAACGCAGCGCCTCATCGTAACGACGGGCGCCAAGCAGGGCCGCACCGTAACCGTAGAGCAAGCCGTGATTGAGCGGAAAACGCACCATCGCATCGCGATAGATCGTCAGTCCGCCAGCCGGATCGCCTTGAGCAATCCGGATATCGGCCCGTAAATGCTCCAGCATCGGCGCCGAAACCTTGAGGCGGCGGATGCTTTCGATTTCCCGCTCAGCGCCCAGCCAATCGCGATTCCGGTACAGCGCGAAGGCCAGGCCATAGCGAATGGCCGCTTCAGAAGCAAACTTCCGTTCGCGCAACAAGCCAGCCATATCCTTCACCGCATCGACCGGGGTTCCCTGCATAGCACGCACCTTGGCGCGCACCAGCTGGAAATCGACGCTGTCCGCAACCTGCCGGTAAGGCACTGCCTGCTCGCGGTTCTGCATATCGGTCAGCCGCTCACCGGTCAGGGGATGGGTGCGCAGGTAGGCTGTCGCATTGTTTTCGTACAGGCGAACCGATTTTTGCAGACGCTCGAAAAATACCCCCATGCCGCGTACATCAAAACCTGCCTTGCCCAGAATATCGAAACCCTGCCGATCAGCCTCCCGCTCGAAATCCCGGGAAAACGCCAGTTGCGCCGAAATCGCCCCGGCCTGTGTCGAAGCAATCGCCGCCCCGGCCATCTGTCCGCTCGAGCGCGCGGCCAGCAAGGCCAGCGCCATCGCCACCATCGACGCCATGCCAATCTGCTTCGACTGGAAGACCTGACGCGCGATATGGCGCTGCGTCACGTGCGATATTTCATGCGCCAGGACGCCGGCCAGCTCCGACTCGGTCTGGGCGGACACGATGAGGCCGGTATGTACCCCGATGTAGCCGCCGGGCATGGCAAAGGCATTGATATTCTGATCGTTGATCGGGAAAAAATAAAACCCGAAACCAGGATCGTTGCTAACGGCGGCCAATCGACCACCCAGTTGATTCAGATACGCCTCGACATCTGCGTCATCGAGATATGACGGCTCGCGCCAGCGGATTTCATGCATGATCTGCTGACCGATTTTCTTCTCGGTACTCAGCGACAGATCATTGCTGGCAGCGTCCCCCAACTCCGGCAACTCGTCGGCTGCAACGGGCTGCAAAGCCAGCGTACAGGCGAGAAGGGCGGCGACGAATCGTTGGCTCAGGTGCATGGTGCTATGATACCGCAGCCACGAAAAGCGCCCTCCCGGCGCATCGTAACCAATCGTAAATCCCGTGACCAACCAGACCCTGACTCATTTCGACAACGCCGGCCAGGCCCATATGGTCGACGTCGGCGCCAAGGCAGAAACCGCCCGCGTCGCCCGCGCCGCAGGCAGCATTTTCATGAAGCCCGAGACGCTGGCGCTGATTCGCGCCGGTTCCGCCAAGAAAGGCGACGTCCTGGGCATCGCCCGCATCGCCGCCATCCAGGCCTCAAAGCGAACCGGCGACCTGATACCGCTGTGCCATCCAATCGCCCTGACCCGCGTCACTGCCGATTTTTCCATCGACGAAGCCGAAAATGCAGTGCATTGCCAAGTCGTCGCCGAATGTTTCGGCCGAACCGGTGTCGAAATGGAAGCACTGACCGCGACATCGGTTGGCCTGCTGACCATTTACGACATGTGCAAGGCTGTAGACCGCGGCATGCGCATCGAAAACATCCGCCTGCAGGAAAAGTCCGGTGGCAAATCAGGCTACTGGCTGGCCGAATAACCCTCCCGCAAAGAACATGTCCGAACTTCGCAGAAAACTTCTCAAAAGCAGCGTCTCGGTAGCCCTGCTATCGCCCTTGATCGGCACCGGCTTGCTCACGCCAACCCGCGTTCTGGCCGCCGAGTGGAGCAAGAACGCCTTTACCGCCCGTACCGTCAATGACGCGCTGAAGGCCTACGGCAGCGCCAGTGCAGTCGAATCGCGCGACATCGTCATCAACGCGCCGGAGATCGCCGAAAACGGCGCCAAGGTGGAAGTCGAGATTACCTGCAACATCCCCAACACCCGCAGCCTGGCCATCTTTGCCGACAAAAATCCGATGCCGCTGTGCTCGGTGATCGAATTTTCCGGACCCGTCCTGCCATACGTCAGAGCCCAGATCAAAATGGCCGAAACCACACGCGTCCGGGCCGTGGCGAAAGCCACGGACGGTAGATCCTACGTTGCGTTCCGCGAGGTCAAGGTAACGCTGGGCGGCTGCGGAGGTTAAGCATGGCAGATCAAATCAAGATTCGCGCCCAGAACCAGGGTGAAACCACCGACATTCGCATCCTCATGCAGCACCCGATGGAAACCGGGCAACGCAAGGATGACAAGGGGCAGAGCTTTCCGATGCTCTTCATCCAGACCTTCACGGTCAGCCTGAACGGGAAGCCGATCATCGACGGACAACTGAACACATCGATTTCCAGGAACCCGCTATTCACCTTCAAGGCACGCGGCATCAAGACCGGTGACAAATTGTCGGTGGCCTGGGTGGACAACAGCGGCGACCGGCGCCAGGACGAAATCACTGTCGCCTGAATATTTTCCAGCCCATCAAAGAAAAAAGCCCGTCTGAATCAGACGGGCTTTTTAACGTGCTGTTATCCGAAGCTTAGGTGCTCTGGATATTGGAAGCCTGCTTGCCCTTGGGGCCTTGCACGACGTCGAAGGAAACTTTTTGACCTTCCTTCAGAGTCTTGAAACCATTCATGTTGATGGCGGAGAAATGTGCGAAAAGATCTTCGCTACCATCATCAGGAGTGATAAAGCCAAAACCCTTGGAATCATTGAACCACTTGACTGTACCGATTGCCATGTTTGCAACTTTCTTACAAAAGACGAACAAATTTACGGGTCTCCCCGACTCCCTGTTTGAACTCAGTGACCCGGTGCATTACAGCAACCTCGATACAGCTAGAAGCCAAACACGATTGCTTTCTACGCCAATCGAATTTTATCGTCAACAAGTTTCGATGCGGCGCCGCAGCAAATCAAGGGTCAGCAAATATTCATCCTGATCTGGAAATCGGCAGATTCGTCCCAATATTTTGTATTGCGGATTAAGACGGACTGTATAAAATCGAATGCATGGCGACAAAGGCACAGGAAGGCGGACAACTAGCGGCGCAGCGCAGCAAGCTGGGGCCGCCGAAGATGTACAAGGTGCTGTTGTTGAACGACGATTACACGCCGATGGATTTCGTGATCACCGTTCTGCAGCGGTTTTTTTCTCTGGATACTGAACAAGCAACGCAAATCATGCTCAAAGTTCACAACGAAGGTCGTGGCGTCTGCGGGATTTTCCCGCGGGATATCGCTGCAACCAAAGTTGAACAGGTCATTGCATTCGCACGCCAGCACCAACACCCGCTTGCCTGCATCATGGAGGAAAATTGATGATTGCCCAGGAACTCGAAGTCAGCCTGCACATGGCCTTCGTCGAGGCGCGTCAAAAACGCCACGAGTTCATTACCGTCGAACATCTGCTGCTGGCGCTGATCGACAACCCTTCTGCGGCTGAAGCCTTGCGCTCCTGTGGCGCCAAGACCGACACGCTACGCAAGGATCTGACCAATTTCATCGACGAGCACACGCCGACCGTTTCCGGCGAGGACGACATCGACACGCAACCAACGCTCGGTTTCCAGCGTGTCATTCAACGCGCCATCCTGCACGTCCAGTCTTCGGGCAAGAAGGAAGTCAATGGTGCCAACGTGCTGGTCGCCATCTATGGCGAGAAGGACTCACACGCCGTCTATTTCCTGCAAAAACAGGGAGTGACACGGCTCGACGTGGTGAATTACATCTCGCACGGCATCAGCAAGGTACCGCAGCAAGCCAAGGCCGCGCCGGAAGGCGAAGTTGAAACCGATGGCGAAAAAGCTGAAGCCGGACCGCTGGAGCAATACACGATCAACCTCAATGCACTGGCACTGCAGGGTAAGATCGACCCGCTGATCGGCCGCGACAAGGAACTGGAGCGCGTTATCCAGACATTGTGCCGCCGGCGCAAAAACAACCCGCTGCTGGTCGGCGAAGCCGGCGTTGGCAAGACGGCCATCGCCGAAGGACTGGCCCGCAAAGTGGTCGAAGGCGATGTGCCGGAAATCCTGGCCAAGGCCAACATCTACTCGCTGGACATGGGTTCTCTGCTGGCCGGGACCAAGTACCGCGGCGATTTCGAACAGCGCCTGAAAGGTGTTCTCAAGGCCCTCCAGGACAACCCGCACGCCATCCTGTTCATTGACGAAATCCACACCCTGATCGGCGCAGGCTCGGCGTCCGGCGGCACGCTGGATGCATCCAACCTGCTCAAGCCGGCGCTTTCCTCTGGTCAGTTGAAGTGCATCGGAGCGACGACCTACACCGAATTCCGCGGAATTTTTGAGAAGGACAGCGCCCTGTCCCGCCGCTTCCAGAAAATCGACGTGAATGAACCGTCCGTCGCCGAAACGGTGGAGATTCTCAAGGGACTGAAAGCGCGCTTCGAAGCCCACCATGGCATCAAGTATTCGGCCACGGCAATTTCGTCAGCGGTCGAACTGTCGGCCCGCTACATTACCGACCGCCACTTGCCTGACAAGGCAATCGATGTCATCGACGAGGCTGGTGCAGCGCAGCGTATCCTGCCGAAATCGAAGCAGAAAAAAGTCATCAACAAGACGGACATCGAGGAGATCGTCGCCAAGATCGCCCGTATCCCGTCGCAGCACGTCACGCTCGATGATCGCGGTGCGCTGAAGAACCTCGATCGCGACCTGAAGGCGGTCGTCTTTGGCCAGGACAAGGCCATCGACGCGCTGGCCAAAGCCATCAAGATGGCTCGTTCGGGGCTGGGCAATCCCGGCAAGCCGATCGGCTCCTTCCTGTTCAGCGGCCCGACCGGCGTTGGCAAGACGGAAGTAGCCAAGCAACTGGCCTACTGCCTCGGGGTCGAACTGCTTCGTTTCGACATGAGCGAGTACATGGAACGTCATGCGGTGTCCCGCCTGATCGGCGCACCGCCGGGCTATGTCGGCTTCGAACAGGGCGGCCTGCTCACCGAGGGCGTAACCAAGAAGCCGTATTGCGTGCTGCTCCTCGACGAAATTGAAAAAGCGCATCCGGATATCTTCAACATCCTCTTGCAGGTCATGGATCACGGCACGCTGACCGACAACAACGGGCGCAAGGCCGATTTCCGCAACGTGGTGATCATCATGACCACCAATGCCGGCGCTGCCGACCTGCAGAAATCGAGCATGGGCTTCACGAGCTCGAAGCAGACCGGCGACGAGATGGTCGAGATCAAGCGTCTGTTCACGCCGGAGTTCCGCAATCGGCTGGATGCGACGATTTCGTTCGGTCCGCTCGATCACGAGGTCATCCTCCGCGTAGTCGACAAGTTCCTCATGCAGCTCGAGGAACAGTTGCACGAGAAGAAAGTGGAAGCCCATTTCACCGATGCCGTGAAGGAACTGCTCGCCGAAAAGGGCTTCGATCCACTCATGGGCGCCCGCCCGATGGCCCGACTGATCCAGGACACGATCCGTTCTGCACTGGCCGACGAGTTGCTGTTCGGCAAGCTGTCGAGCGGTGGCCGGGTCACGGTCGACCTCGACAAGGATGGCAAAATCAAACTCGACTTCGAGGAAGAAAAAGCCGAAGCCACCGTCTGAACGATTGCCATCCACCCCAAAAGCCGTGCAACATTGCACGGCTTTTTTTATTTCGAGGACTCCAGCATGACCTTCAAGACCCCTGACCTTTGTGACGAATTCGAAGCCGAACTGGGCAAGACCGTCCGCGTCGTCGCCCCGATGTTCCAGCGTTATGGCGGCCGTACAAGCTTTTCCGGCGAGATCGTCACGCTCAAGATTTTCGAGGACAACTCGCTGGTCCGCGAAGCCTTCGCCGAGGATGGCAAAGGCAAGGTTCTCGTCATTGATGGTGGCGGCTCGCTACGCTGCGCACTCGTTGGCGACCAACTCGCCATACTGGCAGCCAAGAATGGCTGGGCCGGGGTCGTTGTATACGGTTGCATTCGCGATTCGGGCGATATCAACGGTATTGATATCGGCGTCCGGGCGCTGAATACGCACCCTCAGAAAACCCTTAAGAAGGGTGTTGGCGACAAGAATGTGGCTGTGACCTTTTGTGGCGTCACCTTCAACCCAGGCGAGCACCTTTACGCCGATGAGGATGGCATTCTGGTCTCAGTCAAGCCATTGATTGGCTGAGCGCTAAAGGGCGCCCACCTGCGCCCGTTCTTCAGACATCGAGCAGGGCTGTGCTGTCGCAGCCGACGCGCACGTTGCCCCAGTGCCTGCCGGCCACCTGGATCGGCATGGCGATATCGCACAACACCTCCCCAGTGTCACGGATATAGGTTTGCAAGAGCATTGGCTGGGTGTTGCGCGCCGCCCGCAATTCGGTGGGCGCCTCGAACTTGCGGCGCGTCCGGTTGCCGACCAGGTCGGCATCGTAATTGCCGGTCATCGGCCGCGAGTACTTGGTGTTGTGTGCGGTCAGATAGCCATTGAGGTCGACACCGACCGCATAGGCACCACCCTTCAGATCAGCCAGGGTATCGTCGAGCAATTTCTGGCACTCCCTGATATAAGCGTCTTCGTACTTGACCGAATATTTTTTTGGATTGGTGCCTGGTATAGGCCTGTAGTCGCAATCGAAGACATCGACGCCACGTTTAAGCATTGCTTCGAGGCAGGTCTGAAGCTGATCACGAAAAGTTCGTACGCGATCAACATAGATGTCGAACGAGCCACGGCCGATCTTGAATCGCGAGACCAGTTCCTGAACGCTCTCGGTCGCCTGGCACAGGGTCTGCGTCGACTGTTCCGAATCCTTCATGCTGCCGCAGACGGTGTTCGATAGATCATGCACCTGGGCCACGGCCTCATGAACCTGGCCATTGGTCGCCGTCAGCTGCTCCATGGCTGAAGCAATCTGATTCAACTGGTCACCGGTACGTTCAAAATCGCCTACCATGCGCTGGAATTCCCCGGACGAACGCTCGACCACCAGGCGGGTTTGCCGGATGTCGTTATTGATCATTTCGTTTTCGTTCTGCGTTTCACGGACCAGCGAAATCATATTGCTGATGTTGTCGGTGATTTCCTGGGTGGCGACGTTGACCCGCTCCGCCAGCTTCCGCACTTCGTCAGCCACCACGGCGAAGCCTCGCCCCATTTCGCCGGCCCGCGCCGCCTCGATTGCGGCATTCAGCGCCAGCAAATTTGTCTGCCCGGCAATGTCTTTGATCAAGTCGGCAATCTTTCGAATGCTGTCTGAACGTTGCGCAAGGTGATCGACAGTCTCGTTGAACGTTGCCAGCTTGTCACTGACCAGATGCACCTTGCTGACGATGTCGTGCATTTCGTACAGGGAAGAACGAGCCGTCGCCAGGTTGGCATCGGTCGAATGGGAAATCATCTCGGTCGACGCCGACACTTCCTGAATTGCTTGGATAGCTTCACTGCTGGCGCCAAAGACTGCGTTGGCTATTTCGCCCTGCTTGCCGGCCCGCTCCGCCGTCACCGAAACCGTTTTCTTGACGACCACTGCCTCGCGGGCGATGTTGACGCTCATCTTGCGCACTTCGCTAATAATCTCCCGCATCTTGTCGGCAAAGCGGTTGTAGGCCTCAGCCAGCGTGCGCAATTCGTCATGTGTGATGGTCGGAAGGTTGCGGGAGAAATCGCCTTCGCCCCGCGCGATTTCGTCGAAGATCGTCGAGATCAGGCGAATCGGCCTCAATATCAGGTGGCGCATGTAGACGATTTGCAGGACATTCCAGAAAAGCGCGAATACGGTCAGCGAAATCATTAACACCAGACCATGGTCCAGGCTAGCCGAAATCCGCTGCAGGACCTCAACACCAGCTCCGACCCTGGCAAACTCTTCGGCAACGACAGACTTCTGGTGAAAATAGATACCGAGATAGCCGATGTCGATGAAGAAGAGCAGCAAAAAGCTCATCAGCTTCTTGGTCAGCGAATTCCAGAAAGTTCTCTCGTTCCAGTCATAAAGCTGTCGAAAAAATTCCATTTTATTATCCAAAAATTCAAAATTCGTTGAATTCAATACCGGTTCCATAAAGTGGTCAAGTTATGGAAATCCCTCCATATGCTTGCGGCTTGCGATCCCCCGCAGGGCAAAATGGTGCATTGCGTTTCACGACAACAACAAATATTTCACATCGTGAAACTTTGCAACTACGTATATGTTTTTATGGTGATAAATTTTGTCTTATGTCTTATATAAGACTGTTGCTGCCCCGCAAAAAAATCACTATACTTTCTTCCATCGGCACTGCACCATAGACACCCGGTTCTTCGCCGACCCCCCCAAACCAAATTACCTGAGGAATTCACATGAGCACTCGCGAACAGCAAATCGCCGCCCTCGAAAAAGACTGGGCTGAAAACCCCCGCTGGAAAGGCATCAAGCGCGGCTACTCCGCTGCTGACGTCGTCCGCCTGCGCGGTTCTTTCCAGGTCGAGCACACCCTGGCCCGTCGCGGCGCCGAGAAGCTCTGGGATCTGGTCAACAACACCCCCTACGTCAACTGCCTGGGCGCTTTGACCGGCGGTCAAGCCGTTCAGCAAGCCAAGGCTGGCATCAAGGCCATCTACCTGTCCGGCTGGCAAGTTGCTGCCGACAACAACGAATACGCCGCCATGTACCCGGACCAGTCCCTGTACCCGGTTGACTCCGTGCCGAAGGTTGTCGAGCGCATCAACAACGCCTTCAACCGCGCTGATGAAATCCAGTGGTCGAAGAACATCAACGCTGGCGATGCTGGCCACGTTGAATACCACCTGCCGATCGTGGCTGACGCTGAAGCCGGTTTCGGCGGCGTGCTCAATGCCTACGAACTGATGAAGGCCATGATCCGCGCTGGCGCTGCTGGCGTGCATTGGGAAGACCAACTGGCTTCCGTCAAGAAGTGCGGTCACATGGGCGGCAAGGTGCTGGTTCCGACCACCGAAGCCATCCAAAAGCTGATCGCTGCCCGTATGGCGTCTGACGTCTATGGCGTGCCGACCCTGGTTATCGCCCGTACCGATGCGGAAGCAGCTGACCTGCTGACCTCCGACTACGACGAAAACGACAAGCCGTTCCTGACTGGCGAGCGTACTGCCGAAGGCTTCTACAAGACCAAGAAGGGTCTCGACCAGGCTATCTCCCGCGCCATCGCTTACGCTGACTACGCCGACCTGGTGTGGTGCGAAACCGGTACGCCGGATCTGGAATTTGCCCGCAAGTTCGCCGAAGCCGTGCATAAGGTTCACCCGGGCAAGATGCTGGCCTACAACTGTTCGCCTTCCTTCAACTGGAAGAAGAACCTGGACGACGCCACCATTGCCAAGTTCCAGGTTGAACTCGGCGCCATGGGCTACAAGTACCAGTTCATCACCCTGGCTGGCATCCACAACATGTGGTACCACATGTTCGACCTGGCTCAGGACTACGCCAAGCGCGGCATGTCGGCCTACGTCGAGAAGGTTCAGGAGCCGGAATTCGCTGCTCGTGACCGTGGCTACACCTTCGTCTCGCACCAGCAGGAAGTTGGTACCGGTTACTTCGACGACGTCACCACCGTCATCCAGGGCGGCAAGTCCAGCGTCACCGCACTGACCGGCTCGACCGAAGAAGAACAGTTCCACTAAGAAGCTCACCGCTTTGAATTGCCGCCCGACCGGGTGGCAAGCGAAGGCCGACACTCACGAGGTGTCGGCCTTTTTCGTTGTGAGAAGCGACTGTTACGGTCAACCCGAAAAAACGGCCAAAATTGAAATGCTCAAACCGATGGCCGCGTCCACATCCAGCTCAACACCGTAACGGCAACTACCAGCGGCACATAGCACCATGGCTCCGGCAGGCCAAACCAGCCGCCGATGGCGCTGATCGCCATGAGAACCGTCGCCAGCCGCTTGGCAACGAGAGGAATGGCGCCATGGTCGCGCCAGGCACGAATGGCCGGCCCGGCGCTCGGGTGCGCCAGCAGCCTGGCCTCCCATTCCGGATGCGAGCGGGCGAAGAAATAGGCGGCGAGGATCAGGAAAGGCGTTGTCGGCAGCAGGGGCAGCACGGCACCGATCACGCCGAGCACGACACAAAGGACACCAAGGCCACGATAGACGGGGGTTTTCATGGCAACCTCAGCGCAGTTCCCAATAACTCGGCCGGCTGTAGGTTTCCTTGAGCAGATCGATAAACAGCCTGACCCGCAGCGGCAAATGTCGGCGTTGTGGAAAGACGGCGTAGATGCCCATCGGCGGCGCCTGCCAGGCGTCGAGTACCGAGGTCAGCCGGCCCTCCTTCAAATCCTGCCCAACCTCCCAGAGCGAACGCCAGGCCAGGCCGCGGCCGGCCAGCGCCCATTCGTGCAGGACCGCGCCATCGTTGCATTCGAAACTGCCGCCGACCTTGATGGTATCGACCTGATTGCTATCCGGATCGCGAAAGACCCAACCGCGCTGCTGGCCGAGCGACAGGCATTCGTGGTTGGCCAGATCGGCCGGCTGGCGTGGGACGCCGTGGGCGACCAAGTAGGCCGGGCTGGCGACGACCATCCGGCGCATCTCGCCGAGGCGGACGCTGATCAGGCTGGAATCGGTCAGTTCGCCGATACGGATGGCGCAGTCGATGTTTTCGTTGACCAGATCAACCAGCCGGTCGCTCAAGTTCAGATTGACCCGCACTTCCGGGTTGGCCAGCATGAAATCGCCGACCAGTGGCGCGACATGCTGTCGCCCGAAGCCGGATGGCGCCGAGACCCGTAACTGACCGCTGGCCCGCACGCTGCCCAGCGATACCGCAGCCTCGGCATTAGCCAGATCATTGAGCGTTTTCTGGCAATCTTCGAGAAACGCCTGGCCCTCGAAAGTAATGGTCAGCTTGCGCGTGGTGCGCAGCAATAGTTTGACGCCGAGCCGCGCTTCGAGCGCATCAAGCCGCCGGCCGATAACCGCCGGCGTGACGCCCTCAACCCGCGCTGCCGCGGAAAGACTGCCCCGAGTAGCGGCCGAAACAAAGGCTTCAATCTGTTTTAGGCGGTCCATTTGATACCTGAAGTAAAAGATGAATTGATTCTATCCGTCTTTCAAGTCTTATAGAAGAGTCATAGAATTCATTGCATCGCAGCATTCATTCATCCTTCACACAGGAGTTCCTCATGGCCCTCAATCTACCGCAAGGCGTGCAAATTACCGGTCCGATCAAGCCGGGTTACGAATCCGTTCTCACCTTCGAAGCCCTCGAACTGGTCGCCAAGTTGCACCGCGCCTTCGAAGCCCGTCGCCAGGAACTGCTCAAGGCCCGCGTTGCCCGCCAGGCCCGCATCGATGCCGGTGAAATGCCCGACTTCCTGCCGGAAACGGCCCACATCCGCGCCGGCGACTGGAAGGTCGCCCCGGTGCCGCCAGCCCTGCACTGCCGTCGCGTTGAAATCACCGGCCCGGTCGAAGCCAAGATGATCATCAACGCTTTCAACTCCGGCGCTGATTCCTACATGACCGACTTCGAGGATTCGAATTCCCCGAACTGGGACAACCAGATCCAGGGTCAGATCAACCTGTACAAGGCGATCCGCCGCGAACTCTCGTTCAAGGGCGAGAACGGCAAGGAATACAAGCTCAACGACAAGATCGCCACCCTGCAGATCCGTCCGCGTGGCTGGCACCTCGACGAAAAGCACGTGCTCGTTGACGGCCAGCGCGTCGGCGGCGGCATCTTCGACTTCGCCGTCGTCTTCTTCCACAATGCCAAGGAACAGATCGCCCGCGGCGCCGGCCCCTTCTTCTACCTGCCGAAGATGGAAAGCCACCTCGAAGCCCGCCTGTGGAACGACATCTTCGTCATGGCCCAGGACCACATCGGCCTGCCGCAAGGCACCATCAAGGCCACCGTGCTGGTCGAAACCATCCTCGCCACCTTCGAGATGGAAGAAATCCTCTACGAACTGCGCGAACACTCGGCTGGTTTGAACGCCGGTCGCTGGGACTACATTTTCAGCTGCATCAAGAAGTTCAAGAAGAACAAGGACTTCTGCCTGGCCCAGCGCAGCGCCATCACCATGGAAGTGCCCTTCATGCGCTCCTACGCCCTGGCTCTGGTGCAGGCTTGCCACAAGCGCGGCGCCCCGGCGATGGGCGGCATGTCGGCCCTGATCCCGATCAAGAACGACCCGGTCGCCAACGAAAAGGCCCTGGCCGGCATCCGCCACGACAAGACCCGCGACGCCAATGACGGCTACGACGGCGGCTGGGTGGCCCACCCGGGCCTCGTGCCGATCGCCATGGAAGAGTTCGTCAAGGTCCTCGGCGACAAGCCGAACCAGTTCGAAAAGCAGGTCGAAGGCAAGTTCGGCCCGGCCCAGTGGCTCGATTTCAAGCAGGAAACTCCGATCACCGAAGCCGGCCTGCGCAACAACATCAACGTCGGCATCCATTACCTCGGCTCCTGGCTGGCCGGCAACGGCTGCGTGCCCATCCACAACCTGATGGAAGATGCGGCCACCGCCGAAATCTCCCGCTCGCAAGTGTGGCAGTGGGTGGTTTCGCCGAAGGGTATCCTCGACGACGGCCGCAAGGTCACCGAAGAAATGGTCCGCCCGATGATCGCCGAGGAACTGGCCAAGGTTAAGGTCACCGTTACCGCCCAGGGCGAAGACACGGCAACCTACGACCAGGCCGCCGAAATCTTCGACAAGATGTCGCTGACCCCGGAATACCCGGAATTCCTGACCCTGCCGCTGTACGAGGCAATGGAGTAAAGCGGTACCCGGAACACGGTGCGCAGACACCCGACTCCGACAGAGAAGCTGGAAGAAAAGCGCCGGGAAAACCCGGCGTTTTTTGTTGACCCGGATGCGCTTAGAAGGCAACTCCGTTCGCCATTTGAGTACCGAGAGCCGAGCCGCTTCCTATGACTCAAGCCCCACCATACCGGCATCCGGATAGCGCCGGCCGGCGACCTGGGCCGGATCGAAAAGCCGATCAAGCTCGGCGATTTCCGACGAGCTCAAAGTGAGGTTGGCGGCTTCAGCATTTTGTTCGAGGTAGGCGATACGTCGGGTGCCCGGAATGGGGATGACGTGCGGATGTTTGCAGAGCAGCCATGCCAGGGCGACTTGGGCATTGCTCAGGCCACGCGCCGAGGCGAAGGCAGCAAGTTGTTCAACAAGCAGTCGGTTGGCGTGTTCGGCTTCGCCCTGAAAACGCGGATTGGTTTTGCGGAAATCATTGTCGGCCAGCTCCTCTGGCTTGACCGTACCGGTCAGAAAGGCGCGACCAAGCGGGCTGTAGGCGACAAAAGTCGTGTCCAGCTCAGCACAGGTAGCGAGCATGTCGCGCTCAGGATCACGCGTCCATAACGAATATTCGCTTTGCACGGCGGCGATCGGATGCACGGCGCTAGCTTGCCGCAACGTCCTGGCAGAGACTTCGGAAAGACCGATCTGGCAGACTTTCCCAGCTGCGACCAGGTCGGCCATGGCAGCCACCGTTTCCTCGATGGGCACTTCCGGGTTGCGTCGATGGCAGTAATAGAGGTCGATCTGCTCAACGCCGAGGCGTTGCAGCGAGGCGTCGCAGGCGTTCCGGATGTAGGCCGGGCTGTTGTCGACGTGCCGCTCGTACGTGCCGGGCTGGCGGACAATGCCGAACTTGCTGGCAATCACCACCTGTTGCCGGCGTGTCGGGCCGCCTTCCTTGAGAAAACGGGCGAGCAGGCTCTCGTTGTGGCCAAAGCCGTAGGTGTCGGCGCTGTCGAAGAAATTGATACCGAGCTCGAGCGCCCGGGCCAGCGTGCGCAGGGATTCGGCATCGTCGCTGGCGCCGTAGAACTCGCTCATCCCCATGCAGCCGAGTCCGATGGCGGAGACAGGTTGCTGCTGCGGACCAAGAAAGCGTGTTTGCATGTTGATGGCCCTTTACTGAACGGTGTAGCCGCCATCGATGGCGAAGCCTTGGCCATTAATGTAGCTGGCCGCCGAAGAAAGCAGGAAGAGCACGGGGTTGGCGATTTCCTCGGGCTGACCGGGACGGCCCGCCGGGCTGGTCTTGAGCGTGGCTTCCAGATTTTCCAGACCGCCGAAGCCGATTTCGGCCATCGGCGTGACGACAGGACCGGGATTGACCGCATTGACCCGGATGCCCTGCTGGAAACCTTCGAGCGCCGCACTGCGGGTCAGCCCGAGTACGGCATGCTTGCTGGCCGTGTAAGGTGAAAAATTGGCAAAACCGATCTGGGCGACGACGGAAGCGGTATTGACGATGGACCCGCCGCCGGTTTTCAGCATCGCGGCCATTTCGTATTTGAGCGACCAGAACACGCCGTATACGTTGGCCTGCATGACTTCGGCGAAATCGGCGCTGGTCAATTCGTGGATGGGTGCCACCTTGCCCAGCACGCCGGCGTTGTTGAAGGCACCGTCCAGTCTGCCAAAGTGGGCGACGGTCGTCGCCACGGCGTTCTGGATATCGGCTTCGACGGTGACGTCGGTGCGAATGGCGATGGCGTCGCCGCCGGCAGCGCGAATCTGCATCACCAGATTTTCCAGCGCATCCAGACGGCGGGCGGCCAGCGCCACCTTGGTCCCGGCCCGACCAAGCGCCAGGGCGGTGGCGGCGCCAATGCCGGACGAAGCACCAGTAACGAGGATGGTTTTGCCCGACAGGTCGGCCAGAATATTTTGCATGTTGTTCTCCATTGCGGGGTTGGGGATATGACAGCAAGCAGCCTACTCCCGGGCCCACTGTGCAACAATCCGCATATTGTTTGATAAGCTATTGAGCTATTCTCACCAATCATGAACCCCGCCAGTCTTGCCGATCTCCAGTCATTTGCCGCCGTGGCGCGCTTGCGCAGCTTTCGCAAGGCAGCCACCGAACTTGGCGTTTCGCCGTCAGCCCTGAGCCATGCCTTGCGCGGTCTGGAAGCCCGGCTCGGCGTCCGTCTGCTCAACCGGACAACGCGCAGTGTGGCGCCGACCGAGGCCGGCCAACGCCTGCTCGACCGGCTGTCGCCCGCCTTGCAGGACATCCACGGCGCGCTGGACGAGGTCAATGCCTTTCGCGATTCGCCACTCGGCACGCTGCGCATCAACGCGCCGCGTGCCGCTTGCGAGCTGGTCCTGGCGCCGATGCTCGGGCGCTTTCTGGGAGCCAACCCGGGCATGCGCGTCGAATTGGTGGCCGATGATGCCTTCGTCGATATCGTCGCCACCGGCTTCGATGCCGGCGTTCGCTTCGGCGAAAGTCTGCAGCAGGATATGGTCGCCGTGCCGCTCGGCCCGGCCCAGCGTTTTGTCGTGGTTGCCTCGCCCGACTATCTGGCGGCACACGGCACACCAGTTTGCCCGCGCGAATTGCAGCAACACCGCTGCATTCGCATCCGTTTCCCCAACGGCAGTTTTTATCGCTGGGAATTTGCCCGCGATAGCGAGCAGTTTGAAATCGAAGTCGACGGGCCGGTTGCCGTCGGCCAAATGCCGCTGATGATCACGGCCGCAGAACAAGGCCTCGGGCTGGCCTATGTATATGCCCAGTATGCGGCGGCGCCAGTAGCCGACGGCCGGCTGAAAACAGTGCTTGACGACTGGTGCCCGGAAATCCCCGGCTTTTACCTGTACTACCCGAGCCGCAAGCTGATGCCGGCTGGCTTGAAAGCCTTTGTCGACATGCTGCGGATATTGCCCTGACCCTGCCAGGACAATCCCGTGAGCAGCGAGGGAGTCCGGGACGCAAGTAGCCAACTCCTACGGTCAACCGGAAAAATCGGCCAAAAATGAAATCCGATTCATCACTTTTTGATGATATTCAAGGCCTTGGACGTTCTCTGCCGCCGTCCAAGTTGACCTTGATCAAACAACCTGCCATCTCTTAGTCAAATCGTATTAGTCTGGATTGCCCGAAATATTCCGTAAGCCATAATCACGCACTGAAAAATTCCCCGTCCGGAAATCACTGCCGTGAATCTCAACGCAAAAGTCACTTTCTTTTTTGTCAGTATTTTTGCCGGCTTGCTGGCCGTACTCCTCGCCATCAGCCTGTACGCTTTCCGCAACTTCTCCATTGCCTCGGCGACGGATCACATCCGGACCGCCGGTGAAATCGTCCGCGTGCACTTGACGGAATCGATGATCAACGGCGTCATCGACAAGCGCGAGAGCTTTCTGCGCCGCCTGGTCGAAGTCCAGGGACTGAAGTCGGCGCGCGTCATCCGCTCGACCGAAGTCGAAAAACAATTTGGCAAGGGTCTGATCCAGGAGGCCGCCGTCGATGATCTGGAACGGCAGGTTCTCAAGGAAGGGAAGCCCCGCTTCGAGGTCATCACCCAAGGCGATGAAACCGTCTTCCGCGGCATCATTCCCTATATCGCCACGGCCAGTGGCAATCCGAACTGCCTGCAATGCCACCAGGTCAGCGAAGGCGCTGTACTTGGCGCCGTCAGCATGAGCATGTCGATCGAAGGTTTGCGCGAGAAAGCACTGATTACGGTGGCCGGCATCGGCCTCGTCGTCGCCTTCTTCGCGCTACTGCTCGTTTTGTTGCTGCGCCGCCTGTTGCGCCCCATTTCGGATACCGCCAACGCCGTCGAAGATGCCGTTCAACGTGCCCTGCGCGGCGATTTCAAGGCGCATGTCGAGAAGAAGACCAACGACGAAATCGGCCAGATCGCGACCGACATGAACCGCTTGCTGACCTTCCTCGACGACGGCCTCAACCGCATCGGCACCAATGTCGCCCGTCTCACCGAACGCACCCCGGCCCCCGGTGAAAACCTGCTGACAGCGACCATCGACATGGTCGACGGACTGACCAAGGCAGCCCACTTCAAGCAGGCCATCGAGGAAGATGAAGTCAAGAACGAGATCTACCAGCGCCTTTCCGGCGCGCTGCAAGAGGAATTCAAGCTGCAGGAATTCTCGCTCTACGAAGTCAGCAGCAACAAGAAGCAGATGAAAGCCATCATGGTCGATGGCCAAATGGCCGACACCTGCCGCTGGTGCGACCCGCAGATTCTGATCCGCCCCGAAGCCTGCCGTGTTCGGCGCACCGGCCACCTCGTCGACAGCATCAGCAGTCCGGGCATCTGTTACTCGTTCCAGCCGCCGGCCGAACTGGGCGAACGCCGTCATGTCTGCTTCCCGGTCATCCAGTCGGGTGCCGTCGGCAGCGTCGTTCAGCTGATGACGACCCCGGAAAAATCAGCCGAATTACTCAGCCAGATTCCCTTCATCAACGTTTACCTGCGCGAAACGGCACCGGTACTCGAAACTAAGCGGCTCATGGAAAACCTGCGTGACTCGACGCTGCGCGACCCGATGACCGGCCTCAACAACCGCCGCTTCCTCGAGGAATACGTCGAGACACTGGTTTCCAGCGTGCACCGCAAACGCACCCACGTCGCCATCCTGATGCTCGATCTCGACTACTTCAAGATGGTCAACGACACCTATGGCCACGATGCCGGCGATGCCGTGTTGAAAGCACTCTCCTCGCTGCTCAAGCAGTCGGTGCGCGCTTCCGATCTGGTCATTCGCTATGGCGGTGAAGAATTCCTGATCATCCTGGTCGACAGCGAAGGCGAGGCCGCCGACCACGTCGCTGAAAAAATCCGCCTCGCCGTCGAAAGCCTCAAGGTTCAGGTCGCCGGCATCACCCTGCAAAAGACCATCTCGATCGGCATTGCCGATTTCCCGACCGACAGCGACACCTTCTGGCAGGCCGTCAAGTTTGCCGACGTCGCGATGTACCAGGCCAAGGACCAGGGACGCAATCGGGTCGTCCGTTTCAATCCGGCGATGTGGAGCGATAACAAGGAATACTGAACACTTTATCCATTACCACAGATACAAGATAAAGCGACTTTTTCACCCGTTATCAAAACTTAACTGAGGCAATACACTGGCAACCTTCTGATTCTTTCTGGAGGCTGCCCGTGATTTCCGCCCTCTCCGCCCTGCTCGTTTTCCAGTTGGCCGGCGAAGTTCTCGCCCGCTCGCTCAGTCTGCCCATCCCCGGCCCGGTCATCGGCATGCTCATGCTCTTTGTCGCCCTCGTGCTGCGCGGCGGCCCCGGCGAAGAGTTGCAGACGACCAGCCAGAATCTGCTGCAACACCTGTCGCTGCTCTTCGTCCCGGCCGGCACCGGCATCATGGTTCATCTCCACCGGGTCTCCGACGAATGGCTGCCGCTGCTCGTTTCGCTGCTGGTCAGCACGCTGGCCACCCTGATCGTCACCGCGCTGGTCATGAAACTCTGCCAGCGCCACCCGGCCGCCACCGGAGAAACGCCATGACCCAGGAAATCAGCCAGATCTGGGTCTACCTCTCGGCCTCGCCGCTGCTCGGGCTGACCGTCACGCTGCTTGCCTATCAGGCCGCCTTCGCCCTCTACCGGCGTTCTGGCAACAACCCGCTGGCCAACCCGGTGCTCATCGCCGTTTTCATTTTGGTGCTGTTTTTGACGTTGACCGCAACATCGTACGAAACCTACTTCGCCGGTGCCCAGTTCGTGCATTTTCTGCTCGGCCCGGCCACCGTCGCGCTGGCCATCCCGCTGTACACGCAGTTCAAGCGCGTCCGCTCGATGCTCTTGCCGGTGCTCGCCGGGCTGCTCGCCGGCAGTCTGACCGCCATCGTCTCGGCCGTGCTGGTCGCCCGCCTGCTCGGCGCCAGCGACTCGACCCAGCTTTCGCTCGCCCCCAAGTCGGTGACGACGCCAATCGCCATGGGCATCGCCGAACGGATCGGCGGCATTCCGTCGCTGACCGCCGTGCTGGTCATCGTCACCGGCATCCTCGGCGCTGTTGGCGCGCGCTTCGTCTTCGACGCCATGAAGGTGCGCGACCCGGCCATCCGCGGCTTCGCCATCGGCATCGCCTCGCACGGCATCGGCACGGCTCGCGCCTTTCAGGTCAACGAGCAGAGCGGCGCCTTTGCCGCCCTGGCCATGGGCATGAACGGCGCACTCACCGCCCTGCTCGTGCCCTGGATCGCCGCTTATCTGATCAACATAGGGTAAGTACCTATGGCCGATGCCGCCCGGGCAGCGAAGAATTTGGCCATGCTCATGCGCCCCCCTCTTCCACAGCCGAAACATACCCGACTCTGGCTCGCACCTTATGTCGCGATTGGCGTTTTCGCGCTGGCCATGCTGATCCTTACCGCCCTGCTCCAGTGGCGCGAACTGGACACTGCCCGATCGGCCCTGGAGGGCGACATGCACTGGGCGGAAAGGACCATCGAAAACCGCCTGCATGCGCATCAGGATTTTCTCGGCGAACTCGGTCGCGAGCAGGAGTTCAAGCAGCTCACCTACGAGGCCTTCCAGGTCAAGGCCGGCCGTTATGCGCGCGAGGCGCCGGAAATCCAGGCCATCATCTGGGTCGATACCGATGGCAAGGTGGAGTGGGTTGCCCCCAACGAATCAACCGCTGTCTTTGTTGGCGAACAACTGACCGGCGAGCGTCTGGCCGCCCTGCAGAAAGCCTTGCGCGTCCGCACCGAGGTCGTTTCAGCCGACTACCGCGATGCCACCCAACGCCCGGCGCACGACATCATCCTGCCGGTCCAGCGCGGCAGTGCCGACCTCGGCGCATTCATCGCCGTCGAGTCGATTGAAGCGTTGCTGCGCACCACCCTGCCGACCGTGTTCACGACCCGCTACAGCCTGACCGTGGTCGATGCGCAGAATCGCGAGGTTCTCAGCAATTCGTCGGTCAAGCCGACCGACCGCCAGGTTTCCGGCCAGATCAGCCTTGATCTGCCCAACAACCGCCTCGGCCTCAATATCGTCGCCTACCGCGTCGGCGGCGCCTGGCTGCCCTTCGTGCCAGCGGCGCTGATTATCGTGCTGACCTTGATCGCGTCGGTGACGCTGATCCAGCTGCGCCGGCACGCCCAGCATCGGGCCGACACCGAGGAGGAACTGCGCACCGCTTACGCCTTCCGCCAAGCCATGTCGCAATCGCTGATCACCGGCCTCCGCGCCATCGATCTCGAAGGCCGGATCACCTTCGTCAACGCCGCTTTCTGCCGGATGACCGGCTTCGACGAAAGCGAGTTGGTCGGCATCAAGCCGCCCTACCCATACTGGCCACCAGAAGAATTCGATCGCCTGCAGAACAACATCGACACCGCCCTGGCCGGTAAGGCGCCGGCCAGTGGCTTCGAGATGCGCATCATGCGCAAGAGCGGCGAGCGCTTCGATGTCCGCCTCTACTTTTCACCACTGATCGGCACTAATGGCCAGCAGATCGGCTGGATGGCCTCGATGAACGACATCACCGAACCGAAGCGGGTGCGCGTCGAACTCGAACGCGCCCATGAACGCTTCGTCACGGTCATCGACGGCCTCGACTCGGCGGTGCACGTCGCCGACGTTCAGACCGGTGAAATCCTCTTTGCCAACCGCGCCTTCCAGAACATCTTCGGCTTCGACGCGGTCGGCCAGAACTCGGCGCAGGTTACCGCCGCCTGCCGGCCGCCACCTGAACAGCTAGCCCGCGACCCGCAGCAGATCGGCGCCGATGAACTGCCCTGCGAGCTGTTCGACGGCGAACTCCAGCACACCCTGTCCGGCCACTGGTATCACCTGCATGAACGGGCCATCCGCTGGGTCGACGGGCGTACCGTGCGCGTCCAGATCGGCGCCGACATCACCGACCGCAAGCATATCGATGAGGTCAATCTGCAGCAGCAAAAGCGGCTCGAGCAGACTTCGCGCCTGATCACCATGGGCGAAATGGCCTCATCGCTGGCCCATGAACTCAACCAGCCGCTGTCGGCCATCGCCAATTACTGCGCCGGTTGCGTCAAGCGCATGCAGGCAGGCAACTATCGCATCGATGACATCCTCGCCGCCATGCAGAAGGCCTCGGACCAGGCCGAGCGGGCCGGCAAGATCATCCGCCGCATGCGCGACATGGTGAAGAAGGGCGACCCCAACCGGCAACCCATCGCCCTCGAAGAACTGGTCGATGAAACGCGCGCCTTTGCCGACATCGATGCCCAGCGCACCGGCACGCAGATCGTCGTCGACCTGCCCGATAATTTGCCGAAAATCGTCGTCGACCGCATCATGATCGAGCAGGTGCTGCTCAATTTGTTCAAGAACGGCATCGAAGCGATGAGCGACGTGCCGGTCGAGCGCCGGCTGCTGACCCTGCAGGCGAGACGTGTCGACGAGCGGATGCTGGAAATCACTGTGGCCGACCAGGGGCACGGCCTGGCCGAAGAAGACATCGAAAAGATTTTTGCGCCGTTCTACACGACCAAGGCCGAAGGCATGGGCATCGGTCTGGCGATCTGCCGCTCGATCATCGAATTTCACCAGGGGCGGCTGTGGGTCGAGCCACGGCGCGAAGGTGGTACCGTGTTCCACTTCACTGTACCGATCGAAGAGTTAGGCGAGGACAGCAATGAATGATCTGACGCAGACAATTTACGTCGTCGATGACGACGAGGCCATGCGCGACTCGATGACCTGGCTGCTCGAGGGCGAAGGCTACGTTGTGGCCTGCTTCGATTCGGCCGAGAGCTTTCTCAAGGCGCGCCGCGACGACATGCGCGGCTGCCTGATACTCGATGTGCGGATGCCGGAAATGAGCGGCCTTGAACTGCATGAAAAGCTCGATGCTCTCGGCTCCGAATTGCCGGTCATCTTCGTCACCGGTCACGGCGATGTACCGATGGCCGTCTCGGCGCTGCAGCGCGGTGCCTGCGATTTCATCGAAAAGCCCTTCCACAACGAGGATCTGCTCTCGCGCATCGTCCGCGCCCTGGAGCTGGACGCCCAGCTATCAGCCCGCCGCCAGCGCAACGGGGCGATCAGCCACCGCCTCGATCAGCTGACCCAGCGCGAAAGCGAAGTCATGAAACTGGTCGTCGCCGGCAAGCTCAACAAGCAGATCGCCGACGAACTCAACATCAGCATGAAAACCGTCGAAGCCCACCGGGCGCGGGTCATGGAGAAAATGGGTGTGCGCACCTTGGCCGAACTGGTCAAGGCCGTGGTGACGGTTAACTGAAAACGCGCGGCGGACGCGCCGGGCCAGACACTCAAAGCGGGATGATGTCGTCGCCGCCGGTGCCGAAGTGGCCTTCGTAATGCTTGAGCTGGCGAACTTCCTTGCGGCGCAGCAGCTTTTCCTGCACCTTGGGCGGCAGGTCGGTGAACATGATCAGATCCTTGGCAATCAGTAGTTCGATCGTGTCTTCGATAACCCGGACAAAGTCTCGGTCAAGTTCATGGAGCTCGTTCTGCCGCCAGCGTTCGTGGATAAACTGCAAGACATCGGGATGATCGGCCGGCAAGGCTTCACTGGCATCGCCGAGGGGCATCGGATGCGCTTCGCAAATATTGCCCTTGCTGTCTCTTGCCACGTAAAGCATGCCCATTCCTCTCTCGGTTGATCGACGCAGTCTGCATTAGCTGATCGTGATTTGCAATTGATCCGGGCCGGAAAGGCCCAGTATCAGTAGTTCCTGACCGGCGCCTTGATCGGCATTTTCGGCGTTCCGAAATAGGTCGCCGGCGGCGCCTTGAAGCCAACCGCCTTGCCTTTCTGGTCGGTGACGATCGTCGCCGACTGCTCCTGCGGCTTTTTGCGGCTGGCGGTGATTTCCATCGCCACCGCCCGTGCCGGCATCGGGCGATCCATTTCAGCGCGCACGATGCGCACCCGTTCGGTGGCGATGCGCTTGTCGATGACATCCGTCGACATGTTCCGCTCGACGAGCTTTTCGCGCATGTTGAGCAAGTCTTCGAGCTCCTTCGAACTACGCATCGAACGCACCGGCGCTCCCCATTTTTCCTTGGGCTGGCTGACCGCGATGTTGAACTCTTCCGGATTGGTCACCATGCGCGCCAGTTCCAGCCGGTCGTGGCGCATCGCCCACTCCAGCGCACCATCGCCCCAGTCGTTCTTCGGCATCCGGTCGGCGCCCTTTTCGATCAGCTTGCGGGCCAGCCCCTGATGGCCTTCATACACCGCCATCATCAGCACGCTCGAACCGTTGGTGCTCAGGGCATTGATGTCCGCCCCCTGATCGATCAGAAAATCGGCCACGTCGCTGCGCCCGGCGAACACCGCGTAATGCAGCGCCGACCATTGCCGGGCCGGGGCGTTGATGCGCGCCCCGCGCTCCAGCAGCCATTTGACCGTATCCAGATTGCCGCGCCAGGCAGCCAGCGCAATCGCCGATTCGCCATTCGAATTGAGCTTGTTGATATCGGCACCACGCGACAGAAACAGACGCATGAGGTCCGGCTTGCCCTCCCAGGCACCGATCATCAGACCCGAACCGATCCGGCTGCCCATGAAATCAGGCGGCAGGCCGGCATCGAGCCAGCTTTCCGCCTGGCCTACATCGCCGAGCTCCATGCTGACAGTGAAGCGCACCGGGTCGGGCAAGGCATCGGCCGAAAAAACCGGCGCCGAAGCCGACAGCAAAAACCCCATCGCGCTTATCATGGCAAGCCGTCGTTTTACAGTTAGTTTCATTGCGTATCCATTGCCTCAGGCCAGCCCCCATTTTCTCATGACCCGGATCGATTACCGGCTTTTTGCGGCGCTGGCGTTGTCGCTCTCCCTGCATCTCTTGCCGCTGCTGCCGGATTTCAATTTTGGCCAAAAATTCCGGTCGACCGTGGCACCGCTGAATGCCGAGCTGCGCCCGCCCCCGGCCGCATCCGCAACGCCACCGCTCAGCCTGCCGGAGCAGCCCAAACCGGCCAGTGAGCCAACGCCCAAGCCACCCAGGCCAGCGTTGGCAAAACCGCCCGAAAAAACCGGCGCCCAGAAAACCTGGACCCAGGCCGTCCGCGACCACCTCAAGAAACTCGACAACGCCGGCCAGTTCTACCCGGCCGAAGCCATCGCTCGCGGGCTAGAGGGCGAAGTCCTCGTCCTGCTCATCATCGACGAAGCCGGCAAAGTCAGCGCCGCCCGCGTCGAACAAGGCAGCGGCCAGCCGCTGCTCGACGACGCCGCCCTGCGCGCAGTCCGTTCGCTGCAATCGCTGCCGGCCGACGCACCGCGCCAGGTTGTTCTGCCGGTGCGCTTCCGGTTGCGTTGATCGGCTGACTGAGGCTCGGTTGCGCGCTTGATCGGCGGGCCAATGCCTGGCGCACCGAGAGAGATTGAACCGTTGGCGGGAAGCGCATTCAAACTCAGGGAAGCATCAACAACGATAGGGATTTTCCGGAAGGAGTCTGCCATGTCGATCTTTGCCCGCTACCAGAGTCGTTACGAGGCTCAGCAGGAAGAGGAAATGTCGGTCCAGGAATATCTGGATCTGTGCAAGAGTGACAAGACCGCGTACGCCAGTGTCGCCGAACGCATGCTCATCGCAATCGGCGAGCCCGAACTTGTCGATACCCGGCTCGACCCCCGCCTGTCGCGGATCTTCGCCAACAAGATGATCAAGCTCTACCCGGCCTTCCGCGAGTTCTATGGGATGGAAGAGGTCATCGAGCACATCGTTTCCTACTTCCGCCATGCTGCCCAGGGACTGGAAGAGAAGAAGCAGATTCTCTATCTGCTGGGGCCGGTTGGCGGCGGCAAGTCGTCGCTCGCCGAACGCCTGAAATACCTGATCGAGAAAGTGCCTTTCTACGCCATCAAGGATTCGCCGGTCCATGAGTCGCCGCTTGGCCTGTTCAACGTTCTCGAGGACGGCGAAATACTGGAAGAGGATTTCGGCATTCCGAAGCGTTACCTCGGGACCATCATGAGCCCGTGGGCGGTCAAGCGCCTGCATGAGTTCGGCGGCGACATCACCAAGTTCCGCGTCGTCAAGCTGCGCCCTTCCGTGCTTTCCCAGATCGCTGTCTCGAAGACCGAGCCGGGCGACGAGAATAACCAGGACATTTCATCGCTGGTCGGCAAGATCGATATCCGCAAACTGGAAAGCTATTCGCAGAATGACCCGGATGCCTATTCGTACTCCGGCGGTCTGTGCGTCGCCAATCGCGGCATTCTCGAATTCGTCGAAATGTTCAAGGCGCCGATCAAGGTGCTGCACCCCCTGCTCACCGCCACGCAGGAGCAGAACTACAAGGGCACCGAGGGCTTTGGTGCGATTCCCTTCGACGGTCTGGTGCTGGCCCACTCCAACGAGGCGGAATGGCAGGCCTTCAAGAACAATCGCAACAACGAGGCCTTCCTCGACCGCATTTACATCGTCAAGGTGCCGTACTGCCTGCGTGTCACTGACGAAATCCACATTTACGAAAAGCTGCTCTTCAACTCTTCGCTGGCCAACGCCCCCTGCGCCCCCGACACGCTGCGCATGCTGGCCCAGTTCTCGGCCTTGTCACGTCTCAAGGAGCCGGAGAATTCGAGCATCTACAGCAAGATGCGGGTCTACGACGGCGAGAATCTCAAGGACACTGACCCCAAGGCCAAGAGCTATCAGGAATACCGCGACTTCGCCGGGGTGGACGAGGGCATGACCGGGCTATCCACCCGCTTCGCCTTCAAGATCCTGTCCAAGGTATTCAATTTCGATCACCGCGAAGTGGCGGCCAATCCGGTGCACCTGATGTACGTGCTCGAGCAGCAGATCGAACAGGAACAGTACCAGCCCGAAATCGAGGAACGCTACCTGCGCTTCCTCAAGGAATTTCTCAGCCCGCGCTACGCCGAATTCATCGGCAAGGAAATCCAGACGGCCTACCTGGAGAGCTATTCCGAATACGGCCAGAACATTTTCGACCGCTACGTGACCTATGCCGATTTCTGGATTCAGGATCAGGAGTTCCGCGACCCGAATACCGGCGAAATGCTCGACCGCGGCGCCCTCAACGATGAACTGGAGAAGATCGAGAAGCCGGCTGGCATCAGCAACCCCAAGGACTTCCGCAACGAGGTGGTGAATTTCGTGCTGCCCGCCAGGGCCAAGAACGACGGCACGAACCCGGCGTGGACGAGCTACGAGAAATTGCGGGCGGTCATCGAGAAGAAGATGTTCTCGAACACCGAGGAGCTGCTCCCGGTCATTTCCTTCAATACCAAGGCCAGCGCCGACGAGCAGAAGAAGCACAAGGACTTCGTCGAGCGCATGACCAGCAAGGGCTACACCGAGAAGCAGGTTCGCCTGCTCTGCGACTGGTACTTGCGGGTTCGCAAGTCTTCGTGATGGTGGAAAGGCGGGGCGGTTTCGCCGCGCAACGGGAGGTCACCCATGACGGTACGCATCGTCGATCGGCGGCAGGACAGCAAGAACAAGAGTTCGATCAATCGCAGCCGTTTCATCCAGCGCTTCAAGGGGCAGATCCGCAAAGCGGTGGCCGATGCCATTGCCCATCGCGGCATCCGCGATCTCGACAACGGCGAGAAGATCGGCATTCCCGGCAAGGACATCACCGAGCCGCATTTCCGCCATGGCAAGGGTGGCAAGCGGGAGATCGTGCATCCCGGCAACGACCGCTTCAATACCGGCGATAGCGTCGACCGCCCCCTCGACGGTTCCGGCCAGGGGCCGGGCGGGGCGAGCGAGGATGGCGAGGGGATCGACGACTTCGTCTTCACGCTGACCCGCGACGAGTTCCTCGACATCTTCTTCGACGAACTGGCCCTGCCCAACCTGGTCAAGCGCCAGCTGGCCCGCATCGACGAATACAAGCGGGTGCGCGCCGGCTACACGCAGAGCGGCGTGCCGACCAACATCAATCTGGTGCGCACCATGCGCGGCGCGGCCGGGCGGCGCATCGCCGTCGGCGCCCCCTTTGCCGCCCGGCTGCGCGAACTTCGTGAAGAACTGGAACGCCTGCGCCGCGACTGCCCGGGCGACCCGGACATCGTCCGCATCGAGCGCGAAATCGCCAGCCTGCTGGCACGGCGCGAGGCCATTCCGTTCATTGACCCTTTCGACCTGCGTTACAGCAACCGCATTCGCATCGCCCAGCCCTCAACGCAGGCCGTGATGTTCTGCCTGATGGACGTTTCCGGGTCGATGGACGAGTCGAAGAAGCAGATCGCCAAGCGCTTTTTCATGCTGCTCTACCTCTTCCTCAACCGCAATTATGAACATATCGAGGTGGTCTTCATCCGCCACCACACGGTGGCTGAGGAGGTCGACGAAGAGAATTTCTTCCACTCCCGGGAGACCGGCGGCACCATCGTTTCCAGCGCCCTCAAGCTGATGCACGAGATCGTCGTCGCCCGCTATGCATCGAGCGCCTGGAACATCTACGGCGCCCAGGCTTCGGACGGAGACAACTGGAACAACGATTCGCCGCCCTGCCGGGAGCTGCTCAGCGAATCCATCCTGCCGCTCGTCCAGTATTTCGCCTACATCGAGATCGCCGACGCCGAACCGCAGAACCTCTGGCTCGAGTACGAACGCCTGCTCGACAGCCATCCCGGGTTATTTGCCATGCAGCGCATCGCTGCGGTGGCCGACATCTACCCGGTGTTCCGCGAACTCTTCCGAAAGCGACTGGCATGAGCAAAAAGCGCACTCGCCCGATTGCCGAGGGCTCGGAATGGACGATCGAAGCCATCGACCGCTACGACGCCGAGATCGGCCGCGTCGCCAAGGCCTACGGTCTAGACTGCTACCGCCACCAGCTCGAAATCATCACCGCCGAGCAGATGATGGACGCCTACGCCGCCATCGGCATGCCGGTCTATTACCACCACTGGTCGTTCGGCAAGCACTTCCTGGAAACCGAGAACCGCTACAAGCGCGGCCAGATGGGCCTGGCCTACGAGATCGTCATCAACTCCGACCCTTGCATCGCTTACCTCATGGAGGAAAACACGCTGACAATGCAGGCCCTGGTCATCGCCCATGCCGCCTACGGCCACAATTCCTTCTTCAAGGGCAACCACCTGTTCAAGCAATGGACCAGCGCCGACGCCATCATCGACTACCTCGTCTTCGCCCGGAACTACATCGCCCAGTGCGAGGAACGCCACGGCTTCGCGGCGGTCGAGCAACTGGTCGATGCCTGCCACGCCCTGAGCAATCTGGGCGTTGACCGCTACAAACGTTCACCGCGATTGTCGCTGGACAAGGAAACGCTGCGCCAGAAGGAGCGCGAGGAATATTTGCAGGCCCAGGTCAATGATCTGTGGCGAACGCTGCCGCGTCATGCCGCGGCCGTCGCCGAAGAGGAGGAACGGCGCTTCCCCGAGGAGCCCGAGGAAAACCTGCTCTATTTCATCGAGAAGAACGCGCCGCTGCTCGAACCCTGGCAGCGCGAGATCATCCGCATCATTCGCAAGATCGGCCAGTATTTCTATCCCCAGCGCCAGACCCAGGTCATGAACGAGGGCTGGGCCTGCTTCTGGCACTACACCCTGATCAACACGCTGTACGACGAAGGCAAGCTGACCGACGGCTTCATGATGGAATTCCTGCAGTCGCATACCAATGTCGTCTACCAGCCACCGTACACCAGCAAGTGGTACTCGGGGATCAACCCTTACGCGCTGGGTTTTGCCATGTGGCGCGACATCCGGCGCATCTGCGAGGAACCGACGGCCGAGGATCGCGAATGGTTTCCCGAGTTTGCCGGCTCGGACTGGCGCGAAACCTTCAATTTCGCGATGAGCAATTTCAAGGACGAGAGCTTCGTCGCCCAGTACCTGTCGCCCCGCCTGATGCGGGAATTCCGCCTGTTCGCCATCCTCGACGACGAGGCCAACCCCAAGCTGCGCGTCAATGCCATTCACGACGACATGGGCTATCGCGCCCTGCGCCGCGCGCTCGCCGAGCAATACAACCTGGGCAGCGCCGACCCCGACATCCAGGTCTGGAATGTCGACCTGCGTGGCGACCGCTCGCTGACCCTGCGCCACTTTTCCCATCAGCACCGCCCGCTCGGCCCCGAAACGGAGCGCGTCATCGAACATCTGGCCACCCTCTGGGGCTTCACGGTGCGTCTCGAAACGCAGATGCCGGACGGGAATCTGCGGCCGGTCGCCGAATACCGCAGCGAAAAGCGCAACCGCCAAATCCCCTAGCCTCTTCCTGAAAGACGCGCCATGCCCATCCAGACCCTGCTTCAGCCTCATTTCACCGACCTCGGCGGAGGCATGACGGTGCGCCGCCTGCTGCCGTCGGCCGGTCGCCAGTCGGTCGGGCCGTTTCTGTTCTTCGACCATTTTGGCCCGGTCTGGCATGAGCCCGACAGCAATACCGATATCCGGCCGCATCCCCACATCGGTCTGGCCACGGTGACTTACCTGTTCGAAGGGGCCATGCTCCATCGGGACAGCCTGGGCAGCGTGCAGCGCATCGAACCCGGCGCCATCAACTGGATGACAGCGGGACGCGGCATCGTGCATTCGGAACGCACCCCGGATGACCTGCGGCAGCAAGTCCATGCCATCCACGGCCTGCAGTTGTGGGCCGCCCTGCCCGTGGCCTTCGAAGAGGCCGAGCCGGCCTTCTCCCACACACCGGCCGAGGCCATTCCGGTTTGGCGGGATCCCCTGGTTGCCGTCCGTGTCCTGATCGGCCAGGCCTTCGCTCTCGTCTCGCCGGTGCATACCTTTGCCCCGACGCTCTACCTCGATGTGGCGGCGCAAGCGGGCGGCGTCCTCCATCTGGATTGCGTCGCCGAAGAACGCGCCGTCTACGGAATCGAGGGCCGTCTGGCGGTCGATGGCCAGGCTCTTGAGCCAGGCCTGCTCGCGGTCCTGAGCGATGGCCAGCCGGTAGTCATCGTCGCCGAGCAATCCGCCCGCTTCGTCGTCATCGGCGGTGCGCCACTCGATGGACGCCGGGCCATGTGGTGGAACTTCGTTTCCTCGCGCCGCGAACGGATCGAAACGGCCAAGGAAGACTGGCGCCAGCAAAGGATGGGCGTCATTCCCGGCGAGACCGAGTTCATTCCCTTGCCGGAGCGCTGAATCAGGCGGGCCCCAGCCTTAAGGGAAGAAAAGCCCTGCCCCGGGAATCATTTCAATTTTGGCCAAAATTTCCGGTTGACCGTGGAAACCTGCCCCACGCAGCCATGGCCGCTCAGATCGCCCCGCCGGCGCGCAGCGCGGCAATGCGCTCCGTTGCGTAACCCAACCCGGCCAGCACCGCATCGGTATGCTCGCCGAGCGCCGCGCCCAGCCATTCCGTGCTGCCCGGCGTTTCCGATAATTTGGGCACGATGCCGGGAATCTTGAATTCCTTGCCATCCGGCAAGCGAGCCGATTCGAACATCTGGCGGGCGATGAATTGCGGGTCGGCGAACATATCGACCGCAGAATAGACGCGCGATGACGGCACTTCCGCCGCGGCCAGCATGGCCAGCACTTCGGCCTCATCGTGTTCGGCACACCAGGCGTCGATCAAACCGTAAATCTCGTCGCGCCGCGCATCGCGGCCGGCGTTGTCGGCCAGGGTCGGATCATCGGCCAGATCGGTCCGGCCGATGGCCAGCATGAAGCGTTTGAAAATCGCGTCGCCATTGGCGCCGATGGTCACGTGCTTGCCGTCCTTCGTCGTGTGCGTGCTCGACGGCGTGATGCCCGGCATGATGTTGCCGGTGCGTTCGCGGACGAAACCGAAAACGTCGAACTCCGGCACCATCGACTCCATCATGGCGAAGACTGCCTCGTAGAGCGCGACATCGACCACCTGCCCGGCCCCGCCATTGACTTCCTTGTGGCGCAGCGCCATCAGCGCGCCAATCGCGCCCCACAGCGCGGCAATCGAATCGCCGATGGAAATCCCGGTGCGCACCGGTGGCCGGTCGGGAAAGCCGGTGATGTAGCGCAGGCCGCCCATCGATTCGCCAACGGCGCCGAAACCCGGCTGATCCTTGTACGGCCCGCTCTGGCCGAAGCCGGAGAGGCGCACCATGACCAGCCCCGGGTTGTCCGCCTTCAGCGTTTCCCAACCCAGCCCGAGCTTTTCCAGCACGCCGGGGCGGAAGTTTTCGACAAGGATGTCGGCTTCGGCAATGAGCTGGCGAACGAAAGCGACGCCCTCGGGATGCTTCAGATTCGCCGTCACCGACTTCTTGTTGCGCCCCTGCACAGCCCACCACAGCGAGGTGCCTTCGTAGAGCTTGCGCCATTTGCGCAGCGGGTCGCCGCCATCGGGCGATTCGACCTTGACCACCTCGGCACCGAACTCGCCCATGATCCGCGTGCAGAACGGCCCGGCGATCAGCGTGCCGAGTTCAACCACTTTGAGCCCGGCTAGCGGCTTTTGCGCCAAGTCTTTTTGCGCCTCTGTCATCTCAAGGCTCCCAGTGTTCGATTTTTAATTTTTGCCCAAAAATCCGGTCGACCGTAGCAATCACCGAAGCCGGCGCCCCGCTCGTCGCCACCGTCAGCCGGCCCTCGCCGCCGCCGAGCAGACTGCCCGCCGCCAACAGCCGCTCAAGCTGACGCGCCACCGGCTCGCCGGTATCGAGCAACACGGTCCCCGCCGGCATTCGCCGGGCAATCGCCGCCGACACGCACGGATAATGCGTGCAGCCGAGCACCACGACATCGGCCGCCGCCGCAGCCAGCGGCGCGACAAAAATATCAAGCAAGGCCGCCACGGCAGCGCTGTCCGGTCCCTCGGCCTCAATCGCCTCGGCCAGACCCGGACACGGCTGGGCAATGACCCGATGGCCGTTGGCGTGATTGCCAACCAGTCGCTGAAAACGCTCGCTGGCCAACGTCCGCGTCGTCGCCAGCACGCCGATGACACCCGTCCTGGTCAGCCCCACCGCCGGCTTGACGCCAGGCTCCAGCGCCACCACCGGCACAGCTATCGCCGCCCGAATCGCCTCTGCGGCCGCGGCAGTCGCCGTATTGCAGGCAATCACCAACGCCTTCGCCCCACGCTTGACCAAGGCCTCGGCGATCAGCACACCACGCTCGCGCAGAAACACCTCCGGCCGGTCGCCATAGGGCAGAAAGCGGGTATCGGCAAAATAGAAAAAATCTTCCTGGGGCAGTCGCTCGCGCAAGGCGCGCAACACCGTCAGGCCACCGAGGCCAGAGTCGAAAACAGCGATGGGATGAGAGGTCAAAGGTGTTTCCGGATATTCGGCAAATGTCTGATTTTAGTCTTTGTCCGTTGCCTACCCAAAACGCTCAGCCTTGAACAACAGGGCAAGACCTCTAATGTTCTGCGGTGTTACTTGGCAGTAGCCCACCCAGCCTTCAACATCCGGTCATAAAGCACGACATTGACCGTCGCCGCCAGGTTCATGCAGCCGTGGGTGGGGATGTAGACGATGTCCTTGCACCATGAGGTGACGTTCTTTTTCAGGCTGCCGTCTTCCGGGCCGAAGATGTAAAAAGCGCGTTCGGGGTGCTGATATTCGGTGAGCGGCTTGGCGTCCGGGTGGACTTCGATGGCGACCGGGACGCAGCCGAAGGGGATGACCTGCTGCAGGTCGTCGACGCCGATCAGCGGCAGTTGCAGGTGGACCTGCTTGGTGTCGGTGCGGAATTCGACGGCGCGCTCGTAGCGTTTGCCGGTGTAGAAAACCGTGTTGACGCCGTAGCAACCAGCGGCGCGCATGATGGAGCCGACATTTTCCGGGCCTTTCGGGTTGTAGAGGCCGATGCAGGAATAGCCGGTGTAGCTCTGAACGGCTTGCTTTCTGGTGATCGTTTCGATGCTCATCGTTACTCGGGCTGGCGGAATTCGTCGTCTATCCAGGCGTTGGCGCTGGCCGGGCTGAGCTTGAAGTTCGGGCCGACGCGGACTTTGGCCAGTTGCTCGCCATCGGCATCTTCGGCCGACAGCGTGGCGTAGGGGTCGTCTTCATCGGGAACGATGTCGAGGCAGATCAAAATTGGCCCGTTTTCCCGGTCGACCGTGAGTTTCCGGTGCAGTTGGGCGTGCAGTTGATGCTCGTGCCGGCGCAGGACTTCGGAAGCGGTCTTGATCAGGGTCTGGAAGGCGGAAACGTCGAGCGGCTTGGGATTTTTCTTGTCGCGCCCCATGGTCCACGGGCCGACCAGCGCCGGCTCGGCTTCGCCATCCTTGATCATTTCGACGGCCCAGCCCTCGTCGTCTTCATTCTTGATGACACGTGCCGTCCAGCCGTTGTTGCGCCACAGGCGCGGCTCGTTGATGACGTCGGACTCTTCGGTCTCGACGAGGTCGTTCGTTGCGTTTTCAGTCATCCCCGCATTGTACTTCCCGGCGCGGGGCTAGGAGGCGGCGGCAGCCTTGCTGGCTTCGATTTCAAGGTGACACGGCGCCAGCAGCAGATGCGCCAAATGCTCCGGATCGTTCGAGCCCATGTGCTCGGCGAAGGCGGTCAGCCGGGGATCCTTGGCCTCGGCCAGGGCAGCGATCAGCAGCCGTGCGGCTTCGCGCGGATTGGTCACGCCGGGCACATAGCCGGGCCAATCCTTGTAATGCGTCAGCAGCTCGGCCTTGTGGTCCTGATAGAGCGCCGAATTCCGGGTGAATTCGAGTTCGGCCTTTTTGGCAGCGATCTCGGCGTCAATTTCGGCATCGGTGTTCTGGTAATGAGCCTTCTCGGCCTCGGTCCAGTGCGGCTTGTCGCCGTGCTTTTCGCGCAGCGTGGCGAAGGTGCTGTCGAGTGCGATCTGCGAGTGGGTCGAGGCGTCGCGAAAAACATGAACCATGTCCTTGCCGTGCCCTTCCTTGCCGACGTAGCGCATGCTGGCCGTGATGCGCCGCGGATTGAAGCGAAACTGGCGGGCGCAGGCGGCGCGGAGGAGATCGAAGAGTTCTTCAATTTTTGCTGGGCTCACGGGACTTTCCTTTCGCTCGCCCGAATTGCGGCGATTGCATCGCTGGCCAACTGGCTGGCAACAGCATACGCCTGCCTCGGGACGACGGGTGGCAGGAATGCGTCAAATCTCCGGCCTTGTTCAAACGACGGCCGCTGCGGCTGATTGTCGCAGTATTAGCAAATGCTAATTTTTGGTTCTATAAAGGAAGTGAGGCTTTTCTCAATTCACAATTTCTGGAGAAAATCATGAAAGCACCTAGACTTCATTCATGGCTGGTAGCAGCAGCCATTTCGCTAACCGCCTCCGTGGCCGACGCCAGAGGAGGAGCGGGTGGTGGCATGGGCGGAAATGGCGGCCAGTCGGCAGGCAGTGGCTACCGGGGCGGTCAGGTTGACCAGACTCGCACGCAAACACACGAGCAGACTCAGGACCGAACCCGGGAGCAGGATCGGGTGCAAACAAGAGACCCGGAACGGAGTCAAACCAAAGAACAGGACCGGACCCAGTCCCGCGACCGTATTCATACCCCGACGGCGACATCGCCGGCCTCGAATTAACCCTTGATCATTGAGGAGAAAACCATGAACACGAATGGCATGAAGGTAACTCTTGCAGCGTTGGTTTTCGGACTGATCTCTTCCGGCACATTGGCTGCCGATGCGCCAATCTACGGCAGCCAGATCATGACCAACCAGGAGCGCATCGAACATCGGGCCAAGCTTCGTGCTGCCAAGACGACTCAGGAGCGCGAACAGGTTCGCCTTGAACACCATGAGCAAATGAAACTGCGGGCCAAAGAGCGCGGCGTTGCCTTGCCGGATGAACCACCAGCACAGGGCGGCGGCATGGGTCCGGGTGGCGGTATGGGTGGCATGGGCCCGGGTGGCGGCATGGGCGGCGGCCGAGGTCGCTAAAGCAGGAGACGGCTTGTCGACAGGCGTTGGCCACGCCCCCCCCCAGCCTGAGGAGTATTTGTCGCCGCAAGGTGACGATCTCCCACCTGATTTCAGGCGGGAGATCGTCAATCAAGCATAAATCACATGCGGGCGATCATCGCATCGCCGAAGGCCGAGCAGGAAAGCTCTTCGGCACCATCCATCTGGCGGGCGAAGTCGTAGGTCACCTTCTTGTCGCCGATGGCCGCTTCCATGGCCTTGATGACGAGGTTGGCCGCTTCCTTCCAGCCGAGGTGGCGCAGCATCATTTCGGCCGAGAGAATGAGCGAACCGGGATTCACCTTGTCCAGCCCGGCGTACTTCGGCGCCGTGCCGTGCGTCGCTTCAAAGCAGGCGTACTGGTCGGAGATATTGGCGCCCGGCGCAATGCCGATGCCGCCAACCTGGGCGGCGAGTGCGTCGGAAATGTAGTCGCCGTTCAGGTTGGTGGTGGCGATCACGTCGTATTCGGCCGGACGGAGCAGAATCTGCTGCAGGAAGGCGTCGGCGATGGAATCCTTGACGGTCACTTCACGGCCGGTGTTCGGGTTGGTGAAATGGCACCACGGGCCGCCGTCGATCAGCTGGGCACCGAATTCCTCCTGCGCCACCTTGTAGGCGATGTCGCGGAACAGACCCTCGGTGAATTTCATGATGTTGCCCTTGTGCACGATGGTCAGCGACTTGCGGTCGTTGGCGATGACGTACTTCAAGGCGGCGCGCACCAGGCGGGTGGTGCCTTCGACGGAAATCGGCTTGATGCCGATGCCGGAGGTTGCCGGGAAACGTATTTTCTTGACGCCCATTTCCTTCTGCAGGAAATCGATAACCTTTTTGCAGGCCTCGGAATCGGCGGCCCATTCGACGCCGGCGTAAATGTCTTCGGTGTTCTCGCGGAAGATGACCATGTTGGTCAGTTCCGGATGCTTGAGCGGCGACGGCACGCCCTTGAAGTACTGCACCGGACGGACGCACTGGTAGAGATCGAGTTCCTGGCGCAGGGCGACGTTGAGCGAACGGATGCCGCCGCCAACCGGCGTCGTCATTGGTCCCTTGATGGAAACCGAGTACTCCTTGAGCGCCGCGAAGGTTTCCTGGGGAAACCACTCGTCCGGGCCGTAGAGGCGGGTCGATTTTTCGCCGGCGAAAACCTCCATCCAGTAAATCTTCTTCGTCCCGCCATAGGCTTTCTCAACGGCGGCGTCGATTACCTTGATCATGACCGGCGTGATGTCGATACCGATGCCATCGCCCTCAATGAAAGGAATGATCGGATTGTTCGGGATGGCCTGCCCCGGAACGATTTTTTGACCGCCTTGCGGCACCTTGATGTGAGAAGTCATGGTCTCTCCTTCAGTTTTATCGGACGGGCCGCAGCCGCGCATTCCGTTGAACAGCAAAGCCCGACGCTTGTCTCCGGCACCGGACAGCGAGGTGATTATGTCGCAAAACATCGGCCGGTGTCAGCCATTTGGCCGAGCGGAAAGACTTGCACGGTCAACCGGAAAAAAAGCCCGAAAATGAAAAAAGCGAAGACCGGATGGCCTTCGCTTTTTCTGATGCGGCGCTCACACGCCGGGAAAGATCGCTCGCTTAGACGCGCGCTGCCTTGAGTGCGGCATTCAGCGTCGGGCTCGGACGCATGATCGCCTTGGTCTTCTCGGCGTCGGCCTTGTAGTAGCCGCCGATATCGACCGGCCGGCCCTGCACCGACTTCATTTCGGCAACGATCTGACCTTCGTTGTCAGTCAGGGTCTTGGCCAGCGTGGTGAACTTGCTGGCCAGTTCCTTGTCTTCGGTCTGCGCAGCCAGTTCCTGCGCCCAGTACATGGCGAGGTAGAACTGGGAGCCGCGGTTGTCCAGCTCACCGGTCTTCGGCGACGGCGACTTGTTGTTGTCGAGCAGCTTGCCGGTCGCAGCGTCGAGCGTCTTGGCGAGCAGGATGGCGCGCTTGTTGCCATCCTTGATGCCCTGCTCTTCGAGTGACACGGCCAGAGCCAGGAACTCGCCGAGCGAATCCCAACGCAGGTGGTTTTCCTGGGTCAGCTGCTGGACGTGCTTCGGGGCCGAACCGCCGGCACCGGTTTCGTACATGCCGCCACCGTTCATGAGCGGGACGATCGACAGCATCTTGGCCGAGGTGCCCAGCTCCATGATCGGGAACAGGTCGGTCAGATAGTCGCGCAGGATGTTGCCGGTCACCGAGATGGTGTCGAGGCCGCGAGCGACGCGTTCCAGCGTGAAGCGCATGGCGCGCACTTGCGACATGACGTAGATTTCCAGGCCGCTGGTATCGTGATCCTTGAGGTACTTGTTGACCTTCTTGATCAGCTCGTTTTCGTGCGGACGATAGCTGTCCAGCCAGAAAACAGCCGGCATGCCGGACTGGCGGGCACGGGTAACGGCGAGCTTGACCCAGTCGCGGATCGGCGCGTCCTTGACCTGGCACATGCGCCAGATATCACCGGCTTCAACGTTCTGGGTCAGCAGCACTTCGCCGGTAGCGTTATCGACGATGTTGGCAATGCCATCTTCGGCGACTTCAAAGGTCTTGTCGTGCGAGCCGTATTCCTCGGCCTGCTGGGCCATCAGGCCAACGTTCGGGACGGTACCCATGGTCCGCGGATCGAAGTTGCCATGCCATTTGACGAAATTGATCATCTCCTGATAAATGCGGGCAAAGGTCGATTCCGGCATGACGCACTTGCTGTCGTACTGCTTGCCGTCAGCACCCCACATCTTGCCGCCCTGACGGATCATGGCCGGCATGGAAGCGTCAACGATGATGTCGTTCGGCGAATGGAAGTTGGTGATGCCCTTGGCCGAGTCGACCATGGCCAGACGCGGACGGTGTTCCTGACAGGCGTGCAGGTCACGGATGATCTCGTCGCGCTTGGATTCCGGCAGGGTCTTGATCTTTTCGTACAGATCGACCATGCCATTATTGACGTTGATGCCCAATTCGTCGAAGGTCTTGCCGTGCTTCTCGAAGGCATCCTTGTAATAGATCTTGACGCAGTGGCCGAAAACGATGGGGTGCGAAACCTTCATCATCGTCGCCTTGACGTGCAGCGAGAACAGGATGCCGGCTTCGCGGCAGTCTTCGAGCTGGGCTTCGTAGAAGTCGCACAGCGCCTTCTTGCTCATGAACATCGAGTCGATGATCTCGCCTTCAAGCAGGGACAGCTTCGGCTTGAGCACGGTGGTCTTGCCGCCCTTGGCGATCAGTTCCATGCGCACTTCGCGTGCCTTGTCGAGGGTCAGCGACTTTTCACCGTGGTAGAAGTCACCGTGCTCCATGTGTGAGACATGGGTCTGCGACCACTGCTTCCATTCGCCCATCGAGTGCGGGCGCTTCCTGGCGTAGTTCTTGACGGCGCCCGGCGCGCGGCGGTCGGAATTGCCTTCGCGCAGCACCGGGTTGACGGCCGAACCGAGACACTTGCCGAAGCGGGCCTTGAGGGCCTTGGCTTCTTCGGTGTCGGCGGTTTCCGGGTAATCAGGGATGGCGTAGCCCTTTTCCTGCAGTTCCTTGACACAAGCCTTGAGCTGGGCAACGGAAGCGGAAATGTTCGGTAGCTTGATGATGTTGGTTTCCGGCAGCAGGCACTTTTTGCCCAGCTCGCCCAGGGTGTTCGGCACTTTCTGGTCGTCCGCAAGGAATTCGGAGAATTCTGAGAGAACTCGGGCCGAAACGGAAATGTCGGCCTTCTCGATTTCAATGCCGGCCGGCCCCGTAAAAGTGCGGACGATCGGCAAAAACGCACAAGTCGCCAGCAGCGGCGCCTCGTCGGTGAGCGTGTAGATGATCTTGGACTTGCCTGCGGACATACGAACCCCTTGGTGATGGTTTTTAATATGCGAGTCGACGACGATACGCCGATACCCTTGCGCGGTGCTTACAGAGTCTCGGGAGTATCCGCAACGCAGCGCTTCCGGTCAACGGTGAAATGCGGTTTCACAGTGTGGTCCGCTGCGGACGCCCCGAATGGCGGCGATCTCGTCATTTCGCCTCCGGCCCACTAAAATCTGCGACATACGGAGCGATCACATGAAAATCTCAGTCGGCCTCTACGGCACCAGCGCGCACCAGATTGCGCTGGCCATGATCCAGGGATTCAACAAGCACTACACGCTGTTTCGCCTGAGCAGCCGCGAAGCCAAGTCGCGTTTCGAACAAAGTGACTGGCAGGGCGTGCACAGGGCAGTGCGCGAGCGTATCCGCTTCTACGATGACCGCGTGGACGAATGCGTCGAACGTCTGCGCGACGACTACGATGCCCAGCACATCGACGACAGCACCTGGCAGCAGGTCAAGCTGCTCTACATCGGCCTGCTCCTCAACCACAAGCAGCCGGAACTGGCCGAAACCTTCTTCAATTCGGTGACGACCAAGATCCTGCACCGCAATTATTTCCACAACGATTTCATTTTCGTCCGCCCGAGCATCTCGACGGAAAACATCGAGGGCGACGACAGCCAGACCTACCGCAGCTACTACGCCAAGGAAAACGGCCTGCGCGGGGCAATCCACAGCATCATCGCCGACTTCGGCTGGCTGCGCCCCTTCGCCGACCTCGCGCGAGATGTCGACCGTGTTTACGACGCCGTCAGCCGCCATCTCAACGGCATGCCGCGGCGCGAGGTCAATTTCCAGATTCAGGTGCTCGGCTCGCCTTTCTACCGCAACAAGGCAGCCTACATCATCGGCAAGGCGATCAACGGCGCGAACGAGTATCCGTTCGCCATCCCGGTGTTGCACGACGAGGAAGACAAGCTCTACCTGGACACCATATTGCTCGACGGGTGGCGGATCGGCCTGCTCTTTTCGCTGTCGCGCGCCTACTTTATGGTCGATATGGAAGTGCCCTCCGGCTACGTCCAGTTCCTGCGCTCCATCCTGCCCAACAAGCCGCGCTCCGAGCTGTACATCATGCTCGGCCTCGGCAAGCAGGGCAAAACCATGTTCTTCCGCGATTTCATCTATCACCTGCACCACTCCGAAGACCAATTCATCATGGCCCCCGGCATCCGCGGACTGGTCATGCTGGTCTTCACGCTGCCCTCGTACCCTTACGTCTTCAAGATCATCAAGGATGTTTTCGGCGCCTCGAAGAACATGGACCGCGCCACGGTCAAGCGCAAATTCATGATGGTCAAGCAGGTTGACCGCGTTGGTCGGATGGCCGACACCCTCGAGTTCTCCAACGTCCTGTTCCCGCGCAAGCGCTTCGACGACGAGGTCATGGCCGAACTGGAAAAGCTGGCGCCGTCCTGCTACGAAATCGACGGCGATCAACTGATCATCAAGCACCTCTACATCGAACGCCGGATGGAGCCCCTCAACATCCATCTCGACCGCATGGAACGCGCCAACAACATCGAAGGCCTCGAACACGCCATCCGGGAATACGGCAGCGCCATCCGCGAAATGGCTCAGGCCAACATCTTCCCGGGCGACATGTTATGGAAGAATTTCGGCGTTACCCGCTTCGGCCGTGTCGTTTTCTACGACTACGACGAAATCGAGTACATGACCGACTGCAACTTCCGCAAAATTCCGCCTGCCCCCGATTTCGAAACCGAGATGTCGGGCGAGGTTTGGTACCCGGTGGCCAGAAACGATATTTTCCCGGAGGAATTCGCCACCTTCCTGCTCGCCTCGCCGCAGGTGCGGAAAATATTCCTCAAGTACCACAAAGACCTGCTTGACCCGAAATTCTGGCAGGATGCCCAGCAGAAAATCCGCGACGGCCATGTCGAGGACTTCTTCCCCTACCCGCAGGAACTGCGTTTTGTGAATACCAGCCAACAGCTCAACGAATAGGTAAGTGATCACTGATCCCGATAGTCAGAAACTCTGACTTCTGCCGAAATAACAATTCACTTATCTTCAGGTCGAATACATTAACCGAATCATGACCTCACCGTCATTCAAGGTCAGGTTCGGTGCTTTTAAAAACCTACATCGCCCACAATTCAAGGAGAGTGATGATGCCGCTTACCCTGGCGGTTGCTCGCGAAAGCGCCGACGGTGAATACCGTACGGCGCTCTCGCCCGAGACAGCCAAGAAATTCGCCGCCCTCGGCGCCAAGCTTTGCATGGAACAAAGCGCCGGCATCCAGAGCCACTTTCTCGACCCGGACTACACCGGCGTCGAATTCGTGCATGGCTTGGTCGAAGCCTATGCCAATGCCCACCTGATCCTGCGCGTGACCCCGCCAAGCCTGGCTGAAATCGAGCGCATCCCAGAAGGCGCCGTGCTGATTGGTCTGCTCAAGTCCTTCGAAGACAAAGCCCGTCTCGCCGCCCTGAACGCCAGGAAGATCACCGCCTTCGCACTCGAACTGCTGCCGCGCATCTCGCGTGCCCAAAGCATGGACGCCCTGTCCAGTCAGGGCGCCTGCGCCGGCTACCAATGCGGCCTGATCGCCGCCGCCCGCTGCACCAAGTTCTTCCCGATGCTGACCACCGCCGCCGGCACCATCCGCCCGGCCCGTGTGCTGGTCATCGGTGCCGGCGTCGCCGGCCTGCAGGCCATCGCCACCTGCAAACGCCTTGGTGCCATGGTCGAAGCCTACGACGTCCGTTCCGCCGCCCGCGAGCAGATCGAATCGCTCGGCGCCAAGTTCGTCGACACCGGCGTTGCAGCTGATGGCGTCGGCGGTTACGCCCGCGAACTGACGGCCGAAGAGAAGGCCGCCCAGACCGAGAAACTCGCCAAGGCCGTCGCCTTGTCCGACGTCGTCATCACCACCGCCGCCATTCCCGGCAAAAAAGCACCGATCATCATCACCACCGACATGATCGGCCGCATGAAGTACGGCGCCATCATCGTCGACATGGCCGCCGAATCCGGTGGCAACTGCGCTTTGACCCAGCCCGGCGAACACGTCGTCGCCAACGACGTGAACATCCATGGCCCATTGAATCTGCCCTCCCGCATGCCGACCCACGCCTCCGAGCTCTACGCCAAGAACCTCTACAACTTCCTCTCGCCATGGATCAAGGATGGCGAACTCAATTTCGACTGGAGCGATGATGTCGTTGCCGGTACGCTGCTCTGCAAGGATGGCATCACCGTTCACAGCGTGGTCAAACAAGTCATGGGAGAAGCATGATGGACGGCCTGCTCGCGTTGTACATCTTCATGCTCGCCGCCTTCACCGGCTACGAGATCATCGCCAAGGTGCCGGTCATCCTGCACACGCCGCTGATGTCCGGTTCCAACTTCATTCACGGCGTCGTCGTGGTCGGTGCCATGCTCATGCTCGGCACGGCGGACACCCCCGTTCAGCAAGCCATCGGCTTCTTCGCCGTCGCCCTCGGCGCGGCCAATGCCGCCGGTGGTTATGTCGTGACCGAACGCATGCTCGCCATGTTCAAGAAGAAAGAAGGTTGAACATGACCATCCCCGTTTACGTTCAAGGCGCCTGGTTCCTCGGCGCCGCATTGTTCATCTTCGGCCTCAAGGGCATGAGCTCGCCGGCTTCGGCTCGCAAGGGCATCATCATCGCCGGCTACGGCATGCTGGTCGCCATCGCCGCCACCTTCCTCATTCCCGGCCTGCAGAACATCGCTCTCATGGCCTTGGCTCTCGCCCTCGGTGGTTCGGCTGCCTGGATTTCCGGCAAGAAGGTCAAGATGACCGACATGCCGCAGATGGTCGCCATCTACAACGGCATGGGCGGCGGTGCGGCCGCTGCGATCGCCGCCATCGAGTTCGCCAAGGGTGATGCCCACAGCCTGGCGACGACGGTGCTCGCCGTCATCGGCGCACTGATCGGGGCGGTGTCCTTCACCGGTTCCTGCGTTGCCTGGGCCAAGCTGCAGGGTGTGCTCAAGAAGGCGCATCGCCTGCCGGCCCAGAATGCGGTCAATATCGTTCTCGCCCTGATCGCCATCGGCCTCGGTGGCGCCATGGTCGTCATGGCCCCGGCCCAACCGGAACTGATCTTCGGCTTCTTCGCCGTGGCCCTCGTCCTTGGCCTGATCGTCACACTGCCCATCGGCGGCGCCGACATGCCGGTCGTGATTTCGCTGTTTAATGCCTTCACGGGTCTGGCCGTCGGTTTCGAAGGCTATGTCTTGGGCAACCCGGCGCTGATCATCGCCGGTATCGTCGTCGGGGCGGCCGGTACGCTGCTCACCCAGCTCATGGCCAAGGCGATGAACCGGCCGATCTCCAACATCCTGTTTACGCCGATGGTAGCGAGCGGCCCGGGTGAAGCGATCAGCGGTTCGATGAAGGAACTCTCAGCACTCGATGCGGCAGCCATGATGCGCTACGCCTCCAAGGTCATCATTGTGCCGGGTTACGGCATGGCCGTGGCGCATGCCCAGCACAAGGTGTGGGAAATGACCTCGATTCTCGAAGAAGCCGGGGTCGAGGTGAAGTTCGCCATTCACCCGGTGGCCGGCCGGATGCCGGGGCACATGAATGTGCTGCTGGCCGAAGCGGGTGTGCCTTACGACAAGATCTTCGATTTGGAAGAGATCAACGGCGAATTCGGCCAAGCTGACGTGGCGCTGATCATCGGCGCGAACGACGTGGTCAACCCGAGCGCGCGCACCGACAAGACCAGCCCGATCTACGGCATGCCTATCCTCAATGCCGACATGGCGCAGAACGTCATCGTGATCAAGCGCGGCAAAGGTACCGGTTATTCCGGCGTCGAGAATGCCCTGTTCTATACCGACAATTGCCGGATGCTCTATGGCGACGCCCAGCCGATGGCGGGCGAGATCATCCAGCATTTGAAGGCGATGGGGTAGAGCCGCAAAATCTGCACTAAATAGGTGCTCACGGCTCAGAATTTTGTAACGGCCGCGCCAGCGCGGCCGTACAATATCAGGCTATATATTCCCCCGGAACCGGTGAATGAAGCGCATTGATGACCTTCTGATCTGGCTGGCTGCAGCAGCCTGCCTTGGACTATGGCTGTGGTCGCTGGCTGTCGGCCCTGTTTCTCCGCACTTCCTGATAGTAGTTGCCGTCCTGCTCGCCGGCACCATTTTGTTTTCCTACGGCGAACGGCGGCGCTGGAAGGACAAGCAGCGGTCCCACGTCGCTGAACTGCAGGACGTCATGTCGGAATACCAGGTGCTTTCCGACGAGGCAATGGCGCACGCCGAACTGCAGTTCTCCTCGCTCGAAAACGACATGCGCGAGGCCCAGGAGATCATTCGCACTTCAGTCAGCAAGCTTTCCGGCAGCCTGACCGGTCTTGAATCCCAGTCATCTGACCAGCGCCAGATCCTGCGCTCGCTGATCGACCAGATGCTTAACATGACGGGCCAGAACGCGTCGGCACAGGAACAGGTCAGCCTGCAACGCTTCTTCGACGAAACCAATGTCCTGATTGCCGAATTTGTCAGCAAGATGACCCAGATCCAGTCGACCAGTCAGGGCATTGCCGCCAGCTTTGAAGAAATGCAGGGCAAGGTTGCACTGATTAACCGCTCACTGAACGACATCGCCGGCATTACCAAGCAGACCGACCTGCTGGCACTCAATGCTGCCATTGAAGCGGCACGGGCTGGCGAAGCCGGCCGCGGCTTTGCCGTAGTGGCGGACGAAGTGCGCAATCTGGCTGCCCGCACCGGCGAATTCAATGTCGATATCCGCACGTCGCTCAGCGACATCATGAAGTCATTGCAGGAGGTCGGGGCCCGGGTGGCCGATGCGACCAGCATCGACATGAGCCTGGCCGAAAAATCCCGTACAACCCTGCAGGATCTGGGCAGCGAGTTGCTGGCGCTGACCAGCAAGGCGCGCGAGCATTCCGACCACATCACGGCCATCACCGAACAGATGCACGAGATGACCGAGGAAGGCGTCATGGCCATGCAGTTCGAAGACATCGTGACGCAGATGATGTCGCGCATCAGCCAGCGGACGACCAACGTCGGCGACTACATGCACGCCTTCCTGGCCCTGCAGTACGACAACGAAGCTGACGGCCTGCAACGCTTCCGCTCGCGCAGCCAGAAACTGGTCGCGCTGTTGGTGAACTCGCACGTTCAGGGCGATGCGATGAAGGCCAGCCATGCCGGCGCCAGTGCGATGAGCAGCAGCGACGGCGACATCGAGCTGTTCTGACGCTGGTTTTGCATTGTCACGGTCAACCGGAAATTTAGGCCAAAAATGGAATTGTCCAGCCTGATCGAAACCCTGGGCGAGAAGACCGCAGTCACCCTGGCCGGCCTGACCATCGGCATCTTTTTCGGCATTTTTGCCCAGCGCTCGCGTTTCTGTCTGCGCTCCGCCGTCGTCGAATTCTGGAACCGCAGCGGCTGCAGCAAGCTCGCCGTCTGGCTCTTCGCCTTTTCGGCTGCGGTCATCGCCACCCAGCTCTTCATCACCCAAGGCTGGCTCGATGTCTCGCAGGCCCGCCAACTGGCCGCCAAGGGCAGCCTGTCTGGCGCATTGGTTGGCGGCTTGCTCTTTGGCGTCGGCATGATCCTGGCCCGCGGCTGCTCGTCACGCATGCTGGTACTGGCCGCCAACGGCAACCTGCGCGCCCTGCTCGCCGGGCTGATTTTTGCCGTCGCCGCCCAGGCCTCGCTGAACGGGCTGCTCTCGCCGCTACGCACCTGGGTTTCCGGCTGGCTGACCATCGACGGCGGCACTGCCCGCGACCTGCTTGCCTTCCTCCGTCTGGGCAATATCGGCGGCCTGATTTTCGGCCTCGTCTGGCTGGCCGCGGCCATCCACTTCGCCCGCCGCGCCCACCTCGCCCGGCGCGAATGGCTGGGCGGCAGCGGCGTCGGCCTGATGGTCGCGCTGGCTTGGCTGGTCACCTATCAGGTCGGTACCCAATCCTTCGAAATTATCCCCGTGCAGAGCCTGAGCTTCACCGGCCCGTCGGCCGACGTGCTCATGCTGGTCCTCTCCCCGCCAGGCCAGCCGTGGGATTTCAACATCGGACTGGTCCCCGGCGTGGTCCTCGGCTCCTTCCTCGCCGCCCTGTGGGGCCGCGAACTGAAGCTGGAAGGTTTCAAGGACGGCCACAGCATGCGGCGCTACATGGCTGGCGCCGTCTTCATGGGTTTCGGCGGCATGCTGGCCGGCGGTTGCGCTGTCGGTGCCGGCGTCTCGGGCGCAGCGATTTTCGCGCTGACGGCGTGGATTTCGCTGATCGGCATGTGGATCGGCGCCGGCGTGGCCGACCGACTCATCGACCGACCGACCAAACAGTCGACACCGGAGTGTGCCGGCAGCTCGCCGGCAACCTCACCGTAATCCTTCTTCAACGGCCAGCCGCCCTGTGCTGGCCGACCCGAATCCCGGCAACGGCCGTCTGGAACGTTTCTCGCTCTGAGCGCAGATACCCTCCCAATTTGTGCCGACGATGTCAGAAAACTCACAAGCCCTGCTCGATTCGCTGTCGCTCGACCCGCGACTGTCGCTGTTCGCCGTGGCAGCCGGGGCAACCATGGCCGGCGGCGAACTCGGCGAAGAAACGCTCGACGACATGGCTACGCAGGTTGCCGGTGGTGCCCTGGCCGACCTCGACGCGCGACTCGTCTGGCCATTGCTGGCCGAAGGTTTGATGGGCGACCAGCCCTCGCGCATGCTGGCGGCTCTGACCGCCTGCGGCGCGCTGGAGCGCCTGCTGCCGGAATTCACCGCGCTGTTCGGCCACTTCCAGACCGGCTTCGATGGCGAGCCGGTCGATATCGGGCGACACCAGGGTCGGGTACTCGACGTTGCAGCCGCTGGCAACGCGCCGCTGCGCGTCCGGCTGGCGGTCCTGCTCTGCAATCTCGGCAAGGCCGACTCGCCGCCGCAGCATCTACCCTCGCACTATCGCCACATCGACCGCTGCCTGCCACGCATCCGCAACGTCTGCGCCCGCTTCGGCATCGCCGCCGAGCTCGAGGACTTCGCCATCCTCGTCGCCATGGAACTGGAGCGCGTCCATCGCGCGACACGCATGCGCGCCGGCTCGATGGCCGCGCTGCTCGAACGCGTCGGTGCCTTTACCGACCCCGGGCGCTTCGAGGATCTGGACCGTCTGCGCCTGCGACTATTTCGCCTACCCGGGCAACACCACGCCGGCCTATCCCAAAGCCACCCTGCTCAAGCAAGCCCTGGTCGCTTGCCTGGCACTGCCGGACCCCGACGAGGACGATGACGAGGCCACCGCGCTGCACGAACGGCGCACCATTGCCGTCGCCCTTGCCTTGCGTTCCGGCACCGACCACGAACGTTAAAAGGACCAACGATGACCACCGCCCCTCTCGCCCCGGACTGCCTGATTGCCGTGGCCACCAAGACCGGCCAGCAGATCGACATGCACTTCGGCCACGCCGACGACTTTGCCATCTACGCCGTATGTGACGGCGTGGTGACCTTTCTCGAAAAGCGCGAGGTCGAGCATTACTGCCAAGGAGGCCATGGCGACGAGGACAAACGCGAAGTCATCCTGCGCGCCCTTGCCGACTGCCGGGCGCTGTTTGTTGCCCGCATCGGCGGCGGCCCCGGCACCCGGCTGCGCGAAGCAGGCATCGAGCCGGTGGACGATTACCCCTACGGCGCCCCGGAGCCATCGATTGCCGCCTGGCTGACCAGTCGTAACGGGTGAAATAGTCGCTGGACAGCAGCTGTTCCGGTTGGCAGATCTATCCCACGGTCAACCGGAATAAACGGCAAGAATTGAAATCTGCTGCGGCGCCGGTCAGGCCAATCCTCCACTCGACCGACACCACCGCTATAGCTTAGCGCTTGACCAGTGTTCGCCAGCCAAGAAAGGAATAGACGACGATAGCGCTGCCGATCAGACCCATGCCAAAAACCAACGCGATCAGGAACCAGTCGGCCGGGCCTCCGGCATCGGTAAAACCCGACGACGACACCTTGGCCATCAGAATCAGGGCGAGCACGCCGCCGCCCAACCCGGCCAGTTCGGCCCGCACCAAGCGCCGGGCGACAATGCCTTTTTCCTTGATAAGCAGGCTCAGGAAAGCCAGAGTGCCGCCCACCGCAAGCAGGATCAGCAACCACAGCAAGGGGCCGAGCATCTCCTGGAACACCACCAGAAAAATCAGAGGATCAAATTCTTTCATGAGTTTTTCTCCTTCAGGCGCGGCCGCGCAACATGCTGAGGTAGGTCGGTTTCAAAGCCATGGTTTTCATCACCCAAGTGATCCACAGTTCTTCGAGCGGCGCGATGACACCGGGGAAGGACGGCACCAAATTGTCCTTGTAGTCGAATTCGACGAGCATGGCCTGGCCTAGGCGGGTTATCAGCGGGCAAGAGGTGTAGCCGTTGTAGACCGAGTTCGACTCCTTGCCGGCGATGCTGGCCAGCAGATGATCGACGGCGACCGGCACCTGCCATTTGACGCTCGCTGCCGTCTTGCCCTTGGGCACGCCGGCCACGTCGCCGACTGCGAACACGTTGTCGAAACGCTTGTGGCGCAGGCTGTGTTTATCGACTTCGATCCAGCCGTCCTTGGCCCAGCCACCTTCCTGCCATGGCAACGGGCTGTTGCGCACGGCATCGGGCGCCCGCATCGGCGGAATGACATTGATGAAATCGTAGGGATGCTCGACCGGGCCGATCGGCGTCTTGAAGACAGCGATGCGCTTGCCAAGGTCGATGGATTCGAGGATGCGCTCGTAGTTGACCTTGACCTTGCGATCGTCGAACAGCATGCGCACTTTTTCCGAAACGATGGGCACGCTGAACAGCGCCTTGTTATTGGCGTTGTACACCAGTTCCGCCTTGCCCCGGTTGCCCCGCCGACGCAGATAGTCGTCGGTGATGAAGGTGTATTTGAGCGGTGCGCCGGCGCATTTCATCTCGGTACCCGGCCGCAAGAAGAGGCCGATGCCCCCTTTGTCGGCGAAGTCGGACATTGACCGCCAGGTAGCTTCGGCCGCCGCCGCGCTGTGGTAAACGCTGCCCAGGCCGTTCTTGCCAATCTGGGCGACATCCATCCCGGGAATCGCCGCATAGTCCAGTTTCAGGCCGGTAGCGACGAGCAGGAAATCGTAAGGGATTGCCTTGCCGCTATCGGTCACCACCTTATTGCCTTCCGGATCGAACTCGGCCACCCTTTCCTCAATCCAGTCGACGCCGTTCGGCACGTACTCGGCGGTCGTCGACACAACGTAGGAAGCCGGCTTCAAGCCAGCGCCGATCAGCGTGTAGCCGGGCTGGTAGAAATGCTCCTTGCGGCCATCGACCAGGGTGATGCTCGCCCCGTCCAACTGCTCGGCCAGCCGCGATGCGGCGGCCAGGCCGGCCGCCCCGGCCCCGGCGATGACGATTCGCGCCTTGCTGGCCAGCTTGTCGGTGGCCCTCGCCGACGTTGCCGGCAACAGCAGGGCACCGGTCCCTGCCGCCCCCAGGCGCAGAAAGTTCCGTCGCCCCACTCCGGGTAATTTCAATATAGCCGCGAACTCCTTTTCCCTTTGCTCAGTCATTTTGTCTCCTCCTTGGCACCACGAATTTCGGGCATCCGTTGTTGCCGGAACCCCGCAAAACACAACCATATTCTTATATTCTTATATTTAACTTAATAAAAATGCCGGCCACCCGGACCGGCACTTTCGGCAAGCCTTACTGCGCGAAATACATCTTTGCCTTGTCCAGCTTGTAGGTCCAGGGCAGGCCGGCGTTCTTCCAGCCATTGACCACGCGCTGGCCGGCTTTCGGACCGTCCTTGGCGGTATCGCCCTCGACCCCTTCGGCGATCCCGTAAACCTTGGTGTAACCGGCCGCTTGCAGGCGATCCTGAGCCTTCGAGCTGCGGTCGCCGGAGCGGCAGATCAGAATGATCGTGGCATCCTTGCCCAGCCCCATCTCCTTCAGGCGACGCTCCAGTTCCGGCACGAAATCCTGGTTCGGTTCGAGCTTGTACATGTGGCGCTTGTCGTCCCAGTCGCTCATCAACTCGGGATGCTCGACGTAGGGCACCAGTGCATCGGCATCGCTCGGCCAGCCGACGTACATGGCTTCGGCGCGGGTCCGGATGTCGAAGAAGGCGACGCCCTTCGGGTTGGCCTTCTTCATGTCGTAAGCCTGCTGCGGCGTCAGGTAGAGGCCGACCTTGGACTTCTTGACGTCGGGCAGCTTGTCCCAGTCGGTGCTGCCGGGCGCCCAGTCGGCGGCGAAGGTTTGCGTGGCAAAGACCAGCGCAGCGGCTACGAAAAGCTTGTGTATGGTTTTCATCAGGCAATCCCCGGATTGTTGGCCGCGCCTTTGAGCGTCGGCAGATTGAGGTTGACCGGCTTGACGGTCTTTATGTCGCGCAGATATTTTGCCACGACATCCCAAATCGGTTCGCCGGAATTCTTCGCCTCCTCCGAAACCGGAGCCCAGCCCGCAACCTTGTAGGTCTTGGCCGGGTCAATCAGTTTGCCCTTGAGCATCATGTTCTGGATGCGGTTGCCCATCTTGGCGGTCGGATCGCAGGTCCATTGCAGGCCACCGACGCGCACCATGTCGCCGCCCTGCTGGTAGTACGGATCCGGATTGAACAGGTTGTCGCAGACATCTTCGAGCACCGTCTTGATCATCTCGCCGCTCATGTTGCTGACGGTGGTCCACGGATAGGTGATGGCGGTCTGGTCGAGCACATGTTCCATGAGGATCGGCTGCCCGGGCAGCAGCGAGGTGCCCCAGCGGAAGCCAGGCGAGAAGGCGATTTCGGCGTCCTTGACCTTCATCAGCGCGTCGAGGATGACCTGATCGAAAGTGCCGTTGAAGTTGCCGCGGCGATAGAGCGTACCTTCGGAGATGGCCAGCTTTTCGTTGAGCTTGGACAGGTAAGGCGCACGGGCCTTGTCGATCAGCGTCTGCATGTCCTTGTCGGCCGGCAGCAGATTGGCGAAGACGGGCAGCAGCTTGTAGCGGAAGTCGGCGATCTTGCCGTTCTTGACGTCGAAATCGAGCACGCCGAGGTACTTGCCGTTGGAGCCGGCGTTGGTCACCAGCGTCTGGCCGCCGGCATTCTTGACGACGACCGGGGCCGGCATGCCGTCATGGGTGTGGCCGCCGAGGATGGCGTCGATGCCCTTGATCCGCGAGGCCATCTTGAGGTCGACGTCCATGCCGTTGTGCGAGAGCACGACGACGACCTGCGCCCCGGCAGCGCGGGCTTCGTCGACGGTCTTCTGCATGTTCTCTTCCTGGATGCCGAAGCTCCAGTTCGGCGTCTGCCAGCGCGGGTTGGCGATCGGCGTATAAGGGAAGGCCTGGCCGATGATGGCGACCGGCACGCCGTTCATGTTCTTCATGACGAAGGGCTTGAAGACAGCATCGCCAAAATCGGTGGTCTTGACGTTCTGGGCGACGATGTCGATCTGGCCGGCGAAATCCTTTTCTTCGATTTCCTTGACCCGGGCTTCGCCGTAGGTCGATTCCCAATGCAGGGTCATGACATTGACGCCGAGTGCCTTGCAGGCATCGACCATGTCCTGGGCATTGGTCCACAGCGCCGTGCCGGAACCTTGCCAGGTGTCGCCGCCGTCGAGCAACAACGCCCCCGGGCGATTGGCCTTCATGCGTTTGACCAGCGTCGCGAGGTGGGCAAAGCCGCCGACCTTGCCGTAGGTCTGGGCGGCTTTTTCAAAATTCAGATAGGTGTAGGCATGAGCCTCCAGCGTATTCGGCTTGAAGCCGAAATGCTTGAGCAGGTTGGCGCCGACAAGGTGGGGAACCTTGCCGAACTGGTCGCCAAAGCCGAGATTGACGTTCGGCTCGCGGAAATAGATAGGCAGCAACTGGGCATGGCAGTCGGTGATGTGCAGCAGGCTGACGTTGCCGAATTTGGGCAGGTCGTACAGTTTGGCCGCACCCTTTTCAGCCTGCGCCAATTCGCTGTGCAGTGACATGCCACCGGCCGCCGCGACGGCCATGACCTGAAGAAATTCCCGACGATTCATGCTCATTTTTGTTCCTTGAAAATGAAATTCTGGCAAAACCCGCGAGGCGACGGGCGAGGCCAAAAAAATGCCCAGCCAGTCTCCCGGCCGGGCTAATCACGCAAGTTCTAGTCTTTGTTCACCGGCGATTCCGGATCGATCAAGAAAGCCACGAGGTGGGTGATCTGCTCCGGCGTCACCCAGTTATGCAGGCCGAAGCGCGGCATGTTGGTACACGCCGTGAAGGCGTTGGAGTTGTATATCTTGTCGTAGACGTACTTGATGTTCTCTTCCGAATTACCGCGGATCTTGCCGAAATTGCGCAGGCTCGGGCCGATCGTGCCGTAGGCGACTTCCTTCTTGGCCAGTTCGTGGCAGGCGTAGCAGTTGCCGCCACGGACCCGGCCAGCCTTGTCCGGCTGGATGAAACCGATGTGACCGCCGGTGCCGACAGCAGCGAGCTTCTCGCCTTCCTTCCAGTCGCCAATCAGCTTGCCGTCCACCGGGTAACGAATGGTCGCTGCGTTAAGCTTTTCCAGCTTCTCACCCACCTTGCGCGGCGGGTTGTCGCGGTATTGCTGGCAGGTCTTCATCGTTTCATCCTGCTCCAGACGGGTCATCCAGTATTTCGGATTCTCGGCCTTGAACGAAGCGCGGAACATCTGTTCGGCGTCCTTGGCGTACTTGCCGCCCGGTGCCTCAACGGCTTTTTGAGCCAGGGCCGGCGTTGCGATTGCCACGGTCAACCCGAAAAAAAGGGCAAATTTGAAATTCATGGTCGTCCCCTTTTTCAGCGCTTGATTCCCGGCGTTTCCATTACGGTGCCGGTCGCAGTTTTTTGCAGATAGGTTTCCAGCGCGATGATCGAATCGGCCAGATAGTTCGGCTCAGGCCAGCGGGCCTGGCGCATGCAGTCAATCAGGCGACGCTGCATGGTCCACACCGTGCCCTGCGACACGCGGTAAGACGGCCAGGTCTTCATGGCAAAGCCGGCGCCTTCCTTGGTCGTCAGGTTGCCGAGATCCTGCAGACGGATACGCTTGCCTTCCTGACCGTGGCAGATCGAGCAGGAAAAATCCTGCGGACCTGAACGACGGAAGAAAATGTATTCGCCCATCTTGGCCATCTTGGCTTCTTCAGGATGCGTCGCCGGCACATTGATCGGCTTGCCGTTCGACTTGGCGCCGATGAAAGTAACCAGCGCCTCGATGTCGGAATCCTTGCCCGGCTTCGAATACCACTGCTTGGTCGCTTCGGCCAGCGTGAAACCTTGCAGGGTCATCATGCAATGGACGAGGCGGGACTCAACGTCCATGACCTTGCCGGTATCCTTGAAGTATTTTGGCAAGGCAGCATAGGCACCGTCCAGTTTGCCCGGCCCCTGGCCAAGATCGCACTGCTCAAGCGAGGCATTCTTCGGGCCGCGTTTCTCCATCCACAGGCTTTCGCCCTTGACTTCGAACAGGTCGGCCGGATTACCGTCGGCCAAGGCTTCGCGATACTTGGCGAGTTCATCGGCCACCTTGCTGTCCTGGGCCGCAACACCACCGGCAAAGGCAGCCAGAACGGCAGCCCCAACCAGCGTTTTCATCAAACGTCGAATCATTGATTACTCCTCCACGGGGTAAAAGCAACGGCAGCGGCGATCTGTGTCACCTGACTGCCGTAACATGGTCTGCATCGCCAATAGACGATCCAGACCATTGCGCACTATCAGTTGATGGCAGCTTCGTCGGTTCGCGTATCGCCCTTGTTGTCCTTCCAGCTGACCGTAACCTTTTCGCCCTTGGCGCCGCCCTTGAACTTGAAAGCCAGGTAGGGGTTCTTCGAGACGGACGGTCCGAATTCGCTGGTCAGCACGACCTTGTCGCCATGCTTGGCAACCAGTTCGGTAATGAACCAGGCCGGCACGATGGCGCCAGCGGAGTCCTTGCGCTGGCCGGTTTCCATTTCGTGGCTGACCAGAACCTTGACTTCGGTAACGCCGTCCTTGTTGGCGGCGCGGATTTTCATTGGATTGCCCATGAGTATTTCTCCTAAATTCTATGAGTGTGAAAACGGGAGGAATGGCGTAGCGAGCGAAGGCAGAGCAAGGCGCGACCGGGAGACAGTGCAAATTGCACGGCGACCGGGCGTAACACAGCTATGCCGAGCGCAGTAGCCATAACCCCGTTTTTAGCCGCCGCAGCCGCCAAGGGTGACCTTGATTTCCTTGGTCGCCATGAAGAACTTGCCGTCCGACTTGACCAGCGCGTAGATGTTCGAGGTCTGGCCCATCTTGACGCGGGTCTGGACGTTGGCTTCGGTGCCTTCCGGCAGCACGAAGGAAGCGGCCAGCGCGTTCGGGTTCTTCTCGATCAAGATGGCGACCATGGTCACGTTGGGCAGTGTGGAAGCCACGCCAACCGGCACGACAGCGCCGTTTTCGGCGATGTCCGGACCGGTGACCTGGACGTCCTTGCTGTCGGCCGGCGTGCCGGCGCCAAGCGCCTTGAGCGTATCGGCCATGCTCTTGGCGTCAAAAGCAGCCTTGTTCCAGTCAGCCAGGGCCATGCCCGGGGTGATGATGCCGGCGGCAGCCAGCATGCCCAGCAGGGCGGCGCCGGAGCCGGATTTCAGTACGGTGCGACGTTGATTGTTCATGACTTCTCCTCTGTAGAAATTGGTTTACTTCGAGCCGGACAGAATCCACTGAACCAGTGTCTTCAGATCCTCGTCCTTGATATGAGCATTCGGCGGCATCGGGATCGAACCCCAGACCCCCTGACCACCGGCCTTGACCTTGGCGATCAAACGCGACTCAGCATCGGTCTGATCCTTGTAGCGGGCCACGACTTCGTTGTAGCCGGGGCCGACGATCTTGCTCTTGATGCCGTGACAGGCCATGCAGCCACTCTTCGTCGCCAGCTCCAGTGTGCCGGCATCGGCCGCCTTCTTGGCGGCTTCCGGACCAAGCGTCTGAGTGCCGCGAACCGGACCGAATGAACGGTTCTGATCACGCAATTCGCCATGCGCCGTCCGGGCGTATTCCGGCAGGGTCGAGCCGATCAGCACTTCCGGCTTGCAGTTCTTCATGCAAGCCTTGTTGGCCGTATCCGGCTTGCCACCGTTACCGATGCCACCCTTCTTGGCCGGCGCCCCCGGCCACATGCCGTGGTCGGTCGTCATGCCGTTGCGATTTGGCAGCAACTTCTGGACTTCGCCGATGTTCTTGTCGGACAGCACGAAGTCAGCCGGGACAATTTCCTGCAAATTCAGCAGGTAAGCCAGGATGGCGAACACCTCATCCGGCTTCAGCGACTTCGGCGCCGTCCAGGGCATGGCGCGCTGGATGTAGTCGAACACCGTCGAAATCGTCGCAACCTTGGTGAAGGTCGTGCGCTGCGGCAGTTCGCCGGAGGACAAACCCTTGACACGCCCGGTCTTGATGTCATCGGCCGTCGTGCCACCGGCCAACGGCGTGAACACTTCGTTCGACTCACCGAAAGAGCCGTGGCAGGAAGCGCACTTTTCCTCGAACAGTTCGTTGCCGCGCTCGACATTGCCCGATCCCTTGGGCAAGCCCTTGAAGTCCGGGCGAACGTCGATGTCCCAGGCCTTCACTTCGGCCGAGGTGGCCGGACGGCCGACGCCCTGATAATTCTCGAAGGCGATTGCTGCGGTCGACGCGGAAAAAAGAGCAAAAACGAAAAGAGGCTTAGAGAACCTGAACATTGCTGACCTCCCCGCTTTCAACCACTTTCCAGGACTGGATGGCGTTGTTGTGATAGATGGACTTGGTACCGCGCACGGCACGCAGCTGGCCATAACTCGGCTGGACAAAACCGGTCTCGTCGATGGCCCGCGACTGCAGGATGGCCGGTGAGCCGTCCCACACCCAATTGGTGTTGAACCGGGTCAGGGCCTTGTTCTGGATCGGCCCTTCAAGACGCGCCGTCTGCCAGTTGATGCCGCCATCGAAGGAGACATCAACTTGCTTGATCTTGCCGCGACCGGACCAGGCGAGGCCGGAAACGTTGTAGAAGCCCTTGTCGAGCAGCGTCTGGCCGCCGGACGGGGTGGTGATAACCGACTTGGCTTCCTGAATCGAGCTGTACTGGCGATGCAAACCACTCGGCAGGAGGTCGATGTAATGCACGGCCTCATCCTTGGTGGCATAAGGCTTGTCGCCGACTTCGATGCGACGCAGCCACTTGACCCAGGACACTCCCTGCACGCCCGGCACGACCAGACGCAGCGGGTAGCCGTTTTCCGGACGCAGCATTTCGCCGTTCTGGCCGTAGGCGACAAAGACTTCACCCGACTCGACCATTTCCATCGGAATGGTACGGGTCATAGAGGAGCCATCTGCCCCCTCGGCCAGCACGTAGCGGGCCTTCTTGTAATCAACGCCGCAATCTTCCAGCAGCACCTTGAGCGGCACACCGGTAAATTCGGAACAGGACAGCATGCCGTGCGTGTATTGAACGGTCGGCACCGCAACATTGCCCCACTCCAGACCGGTATTGGCACCGCATTCAATGAAGTGGATGCGCGACACCGAGGGCAGACGCATCAGCTCGTCGAGTGTGTAAACCTTGGCCTTCTTGAGCAGCGAATCGTCCGAACCATTGACCATCAGGCGATGTTTGGACGGATCGATATCGTGCCAGCCCTGGTGATGGCGCTCGAAGTGCAGGCCGGACGGCGTGATGATGCCGAACAGGCCCTGCAACGGCGCAAACGATACCGAGGCACCGCCAACGCGGGCCAGGCCCGGCGACTCACGGCGCAGCAACTGGCTCTCGTACTTCGACGGCATGCCGTAGGGGTTGGTTGCAACTGGCTGGCCGAGCGAGGTTGTCCACGCCGGATTTTCCAGGATATTGACGTCACCCTCGCTGGCCCGAACGACCTTCGGGACAGCCAGTGCGGCACCAGCTGCGAACAGGCTCTTGCGGAGAAAATCCCGGCGCCCGGCAGCAACGGCCTGAACCTGCTCTTCCGTCAGGAAGTTTTCCGGAGCGGGCCGCAGACGCCCCGGTTGTTTAACGATGTCACCCATATTGAGAAACCCCTCTGCTTATTTGACGTCAGTACTGCAATTCGCCGGCGACACCCCCAACTCATCGCCCAGATCACGGCTTGCCACCGAGATGCTGACCGTTCGGCAGATGTCGACGAAATTCGGATCGATCACGCGGTACATCACCGAACTCCCCTCGCGCCGCCGGTCGACCACCCCGGCCCGGTACAAGATATTCAGATGCCGCGAAATGTTGGCTTGTGTCAGCCCAATTTTTTCCACCACTTCATGAACCGGACGCTCCTCTGCGCACAGGCACGAAAGGATGCGCAAACGGGTAGGATCGGCGAGCAATCCGAAGTAGTGCGCCACCTGTTCGAAAACCTGTAATGTCTCGTCCAATGTCTCGTCCAATTCGTTCTTTTGATTTCAATCAAGAATCAATGTATAACTGCGTACTTATATAGTCAACTACTAATATTGTTGCAATGCAGCATGCAATTTGTGCCAAAGGCTTATAACCTTGGCACTACGCTGATACGGGCAAATCAAAAATAATTTTGGCTATATATGGCGTATCGACAACACTAGAGGAGATGTATCGATGAAACCGTTTGCTCCCATAGCCGCCCTGTGCCTGCTGGCTTTTGCCAGCGCCTCGCAGGCGGCCGATCCAAATCTCGGCCGCAATCTGGCCGCCACCTGCGCCAACTGTCACGGCACCAACGGCAATGCACTCAAAGGCTCCGGCATGGACGCCCTGGCCGGCATGGAAAAAGCCAAGATCCTGCAGAAACTGGCTGACTACAAGAGCGGCGACAAGCCTGCTTCGATCATGCATCAGATCTCCAAGGGCTACACCGAAGCCCAGCTGGACCTGATCGCCGGCTATTTCGCCGCACAAAAATAAGGGGAGATGACCATGATGCTGATGAAAAGACGTGATTTCCTGAAAGTCGGTGCGGCAGCCGGCGCAATGGCTTCGATTTACGGCTGCGCCGGCGGTGGCAAGGCCAGCGGCCATGTCGTCGTCGTTGGTGGCGGCTATGGCGGCGCCACAGTCGCCAAGTACTTGCGCATGTGGAGCGAAGGCGGCGTGCAAGTGACGCTGATCGAGCGTAACCCGACCTTCATTTCCTGCCCGATCTCCAATCTGGTCATTGGTGGCACCAAGACCATGGAAGACATCACGATCAGCTACGACGGCCTGAAGAGCAAATGGGGCGTCCGTGTAGTCCAGGACGACGTTGTTGCGGTCGATGCCGCCAAGAAGACCATTTCGCTGAAGGCTGGCGGCGCCATGTCCTATGACCGTCTGGTCCTCTCACCGGGCGTCGATTTCATGTTCGACCAGATCCCCGGCCTCAACAACGCCGATGCCCAGTCGAAGATTCTTCACGCCTGGAAGGCCGGCGCCCAGACCGTCGCCCTGCGCAAGCAACTGGAATCGATGAAGGACGGCGGCACTTACGCCATCGCCATCCCCAAGGCACCCTACCGCTGCCCGCCCGGACCCTACGAGCGCGCCTGTCTGGTCGCCAACTACTTCAAGCAGAGCAAGCCGAAATCCAAGGTTGTCATCCTCGATGCCAACGAAGACGTGATGTCCAAGAAAGGCCTGTTCACCAAAGCCTGGACCGATCTCTACAAGGGCATGATCGAATACCGCAACAACAGCGAAGTGAAGGATGTTGAAGTCGGCACCAACACCGCCGTGCTCGAATTCGACAAGTTCAAGGCCGACGTGCTCAACGTCATTCCGCCGCACCGCGCCGGCGACATTGCCGCCAAATCGGGCATCAAGCTGATCAACAATCGCTGGGTGGACATCAACTGGCTATCCATGGAATCGACCAGCACACCGGGCATCCACGTGCTCGGCGATGCCGTTTTCCCGGCGCCGACCATGCCGAAGTCGGGTCACATGGCCAACCAGCACGGCAAGCTGGCCGCTGCAGCAATCTTGAACCAGCTGGCCGGCCTGGAGCCGAATCCGGAACCGGTCGTCATGAACACCTGCTACAGCTTCGTCGATGCCAAGAACGTCATCCACGTCTCGTCGGTACACCAGTACGACGCTGCAACCAAGACCGTACAACCGGTCAAGGGCGCCGGCGGCGTATCTGCGGCCCGCAACGAACTCGAAGGCAAGGTGGCAATGGGCTGGGCTAAGAATATATGGGCCGACATGCTGACCTGATATTCCGGCAACAAAAAGCAAAAGGCCGCCAATCTGGCGGCCTTTTTTGTTGCTTGTCATCTGCAATGGAACCGACGCGGCGCATACTCCATGCCGTTTTTCCATCTGTTCGCTTTTTCTCCAGTACATTTCGCACAGCAGCTTCGCAATCGGCTTGCGGATATTCGCGGCAACCAGGACGACCCAAGGCGCCCCATGAACATAAAACTATTCGTTTTTCTGGTCAGTGATGACGAGGCCTTCATTGCGCAGCACAAGGCACTTCTTTCGCGCGAAGTTGACCTGAATGTCCATCGCAGCGCCGCGGACTGTCGCAGTGCCCTGGCCTCGCGGCGCCCCGACCTGATCCTGCTGGACACCGGACTGCCCAATGATGAGGGCTTCAAACTGCACCGCGAGTTGCGGGACGACTTCGAGCTGGCTGACCTCTACCAAGTGCTGATCTGCACGGTGGACGACATTGCCCGGGACGGTTTCGAGGCGGATGACCTGTTGGTCAAACCGGTCGATGATCAGATGCTCCGGTACAAATTGACCCTGTTGGGCAAGACTTTCGGAGAAAAAGCGGCGGTCCGCGACCAGATGGCTTTCGCCCAGAACGTCGCCTTTACCTCAATGTCCGCCATGGGCGAACTCGGCGTCGTGATGCAGTTCCTGTCGAAGAGTTTTGCCTGCCACAACATCCAGTCGATCACCGCACTGGCTATCGAATCGCTCCGGCAATACGAACTGCAGGGCGCCGTATATGTCATCTGGGAAGGCGATGGCATCGCGTTGACCACGGAAGGTACGGCCCTTCCTGAAACGCAGCGCAGCCTCATAGAGCAGCGACGCATGCTTGGCCGCATCCTCGAAATCGACCGCAATCTGGTGGTCAATTTCGACCACGTCACTGTACTGGTGAGCAATCTGCCGGAAGACGATGCGCAGCGGCTCGGTCGAATCCGCGACAACATCGCGACACTGGCCGAGGGAATCGAGTCGCGCATCACCGGCCTGCTGCTCGAACATGACAACACATTGAAGCAGCAAGGGATCCGCTACGCCGCCTACGAAATTCGCAATTCCGTGAAGAACCTTCACGCCCGCCAAATGGAGGACCTGACCCATTCGCGGACACTAATCAGCCAAGTCATCGACGAGTTCGAGCAAGCCTTTCTGCATACCGGCATCCAGCCCGCCATCGAAAACCAGTTGATCGGCGACCTGGTCGATCTGCGCCGAAAGATTTCGGATATCGTCGGTCGCCCCGGGGAGGTTCACGAGCAACTCAATATTGTCCTCGCCGCCCTCGATACGATCGCTGGCAACGTGGATGTCGCCCAATAAGCCGCCTTGCCATTGGGTACGCTGCCAGCAGCCACAACAAACAGAGTCGATCGCGATGAGCAAATCACGGCAACCATGGTCGGGATGATTTGACCTTCCGTACCCGGCCGTTTGAGTACCGGGCGTACCTTCCACGGTCAACCGGGAATTTTGCCTGAAATTGAAACGTGGTTTGCCACAACAACGCACCACCGAAAGCAAAAGGCCGCCAATCAGGCGGCCTTTTGCTTTGCCGGAGGGGAAAATCAGTCCAGCGTCGCGATGTACTCGGCAACAGCGTGCGTCTCGAGCTCGGAGAGCTTCGAGGCGATCGTGTGCATAACCGCGTTGTCGTTGGTCCGCTCGCGCTTGTTGAACTGTTTCAACTGATCCTCGATGTAACGCGGATGCTGGCCGGCCAGACGCGGCAACTGCGGCGTTCCGAGTCCTTTGGCACCGTGGCAGGTCGAACACGCCGGCAAGCCGGTGAACTGATTGCCGCGGTTGAAGACGAATTTGCCAACAGCGAGCAGTTCCTGATCTCTTGCTGCGCGAGGCCCGACCACCTTGGCCTGGAAGAAGGCGCCGAGCGCTTTCATTTCAGCTGGCGTCAACTCCTCAGCCTGCGGCTTCATGGTGTCGCTGTTGCGCTTGCCGGATTTGAAATCAGCCAGTTGCCTGGCGATGTACTCGCCATGTTGCCCGGCCAGGCGCGGAAAAACCGGGCTGGCCGATTCGCCTTCCAGGCCGTGACAGAGAAAACAGCGCCCGGAAACGATCTCTTCGGCGCGAGCCAGATCGACCGCCTCGGCAGCCGACACAGACATGGAACAGAGGGCAGCAAGAACAACCCCGGCGATCTGTGTTGCAATTTTTTTCATTTCCCCCACCTCCCCGCAAAAAAGTAAATCATTAAATCATGATTTTCTTACGGCGTGCTTGCAAGCGTCAGGCGTGGCCCGTGCTGCCAAAACCGCCTTCGCCACGGTGACTCGCGTCGAAATCGTCAACAATATTGAATCCAACCTGCAGGACCGGAACGATGATCAACTGCGCGATGCGATCCAGCGGATTGAGCGTAAAGGTCACGCTGCCACGATTCCAGACCGACACCATGAGTTCGCCCTGATAGTCGCTGTCGATCAACCCGACCAGATTGCCGAGCACGATGCCGTGCTTGTGGCCCAGACCCGAACGCGGCAGGATCATCGCGGCCAGTCCCGGATCAGCCAGATGGATCGCCATGCCGGTCGGCACCAGCGTGGTCTGGCCCGGCGCCACATGAATGGGTGCCTCGATGCAGGCGCGCAGATCAAGGCCGGCCGAACCGGGCGTGGCGTAGTGCGGGGGCGTTTCGCGCAGGCGGTTGTCGAGAATTTTCACGTCGATTTGATGCATCAGTTTCTCCCCATCAGGGTGGCAATGTGTTCAATCAATTGGCGCGCCAGCGCTGCCTTGGGGGCAGGCGTCAGCGGATGGACACCGGTGTCGTCAAACAACACAAGCCGGTTGTCCTCGCCGCCGAAACCATCCTGAATCAGGTTACCGGCAATCAGCGGGATATTCTTCTTGCGCCGCTTGGTCTGCGCATACTCTTCCAGATTGCGGCTCTCTGCAGCGAAACCGACGCAGAACGGGCCACCCGACATGGCAGCCACTTCGGCCAGAATATCCGGATTCTCGATCAACTCGATGGGCGGAATACCGCCGGCATCCTTCTTGAGCTTGTGTTCAGCCGAATTGGCGACGCGGTAATCGGCGACCGCGGCGACACCGATGAATATATCCGACGTAGCAGCACGCGCCATCACGGCAGCGTACATGTCGAGCGCACTCTGCACGTTGATACGGTCGACGCCCTGCGGAGCCGAAAACCCGACCGGCCCGGAGACCAGCGTCACCTCTGCCCCGGCCTGCCGCGCCGCACGGGCGACGGCATAACCCATGCGACCGGACGACAGATTGGTAATGCCGCGCACCGGGTCAATGGCTTCGAAGGTCGGCCCGGCGGTGATCAAAACCTTGCGGCCGGCCAGCAGTTTTGGCGTGAAGTAGGCGATGACTTCTTCGAGAATCTCCTCGGGTTCGAGCATGCGGCCGGCGCCAACCTCGCCACAGGCCTGCTCGCCACTGGCCGGGCCGAGCATCTGCACGCCATCAGCCTGTAACTGAACGACATTGCGTTGGGTCGCCGGGTTTTCCCACATCTGGCGGTTCATCGCCGGCGCCACCAGCAATGGACAATCGCGGGCCAGCACCATGGTCGCCAGCAGATCGTCGGCCATGCCGTGGGCGATGCGGGCGAGAAAATCAGCCGAAGCCGGCGCCACGAGAATCAGATCAGCCTGCCGCGACAGGTCGATGTGGGCCATTGCGTTGGGCATCCTGGCATCCCACTGATCAAGGTAGACCGGCTTGCCCGACAAGGCCTGAAAGGTCGTCGCCGTCACAAAATGCGTCGCCCCTTCGGTCATCGCCACCTGCACCTCGGCGCCCTGCTTGCCGAGCAGGCGAACCAGTTCAGCCGCCTTGTAGGCAGCGATGCCGCCGGTGACGCCAAGAACGATGCGTTTTCCCTGTAATTCCATTGTCTTGCCATTAGAATTGGACTCCGCACATTCTAACGGAAAAGAATATGGCGATTACCGACTGGCCCGAAGGTGAACGACCGCGCGAACGTCTGCTGGCACATGGCCCGGAAGCCCTTTCCGACGCAGAACTGCTGGCCATCTATTTGCGGGTCGGCGTCCGTGGCAAAAGCGCCGTCGATCTGGCGCGCGATCTGCTGCAACGTTTCGACGGCCAACTCGGCACCCTGGCCGAAGCGTCGCTTGATGAACTGGCCAGCGTATCGGGTATCGGCATGGCCAAGGCCGCACAATTGAAAGCCAGTTTCGAACTGGCCCGCCGTGCCCTGTCTCAGGACATGGCAACGCGCGACAGCTTTACCTCGCCGGGCAAGGTCCGCGACTGGCTGCGCCTCAAGCTGGCCAGCCGCGGCCATGAAGTCTTCATGGCCTTGTGGCTGGATGCCCAGAACCGCCTGCTCAAAGCCGACGAGTTGTTCTCCGGCACACTGACCCAGACCTCGGTTTACCCGCGCGAAGTCGTCAAGGCGGCGCTGGCCAACAATGCGGCGGCCGTAATTTTGGCCCACAATCATCCGTCCGGCATTGCCGAGCCTTCACGCGCCGACGAGATGCTCACACGATCACTGAAAGAAGCTCTGGCGCTGGTTGACGTCAAGGTTCTCGATCACTTCATCGTGGCCGGCAACATCCTGCCACTCTCTTTCGCCGAACGGGGCTTGCTATAAAATTCAATAAACCCCTTGAAACGGTTAAGTACTTTTGGTTATACTTGTGGGCTCTCTTCTAGCGAATTCTGGAGCACCATCATGGCGCGTGTCTGCCAAGTAACGGGTAAAGGCCCGATGGTTGGGAATACTGTTTCCCATGCCAACAATAGAACCAAACGCCGTTTCCTGCCGAACTTGCAGTACCGTCGTTTTTGGGTCGAATCTGAAAACCGCTTCCTGCGTCTGCGCGTTTCCAACGCCGGTCTGCGCCTGATCGACAAGAACGGCATCGATGCCGTCCTCGCCGACCTGCGTGCTCGCGGCGAAGTCTGATAAAGAAGGAAATATAAAATGGCTAAAGGCGGTCGCGAAAAAATCAAGCTGGAATCTACAGCTGGCACCGGTCACTTCTATACCACCTCCAAGAACAAGCGCACGACGCCTGCCAAACTGGAGTTCATGAAGTACGACCCGAAGGCTCGTAAGCACGTTGCTTACAAGGAAGTCAAGCTGAAGTAATTCAGCTTCTCCCGAGCATTCGACAAACCCGCCTTTCGGCGGGTTTTGTTTTTTCAGGCCTGCTGTTTGTGCCTGAAAAGCAATGCCGCATAGACCACGATGCCGGCAAACATCACCACCGACCAGTTAGCCATCGACAGGCCAAGGAACTCCCAGTCCCGGCTGGTACAGAAGCCGGTGGCAAGGAACATCGACGGCCATTCCATGCCGAGCCAGTCGACCAGGCGCTCGATGGCGTTGGGATCGGTGAAGCTGCATTCCGGCGCCAGGTCGGGAAAAGCCTGCATCCAGGTTTGATAGGCGGCAACGCCAAAGCCAAATACGCCAAGTCCACCAGCCAGCGCGGCCCACACCATTCTTCCGGCCGGCCAGATGAAGCCAAGCAGGCCGATGATGCCGATCACGATGTAGAGCAGGCGCTGGAAAATACAGAGCGGGCACGGCGCCAGACGCAGTAGCGTCTGCAACTCCATACCCACCGCGACGAGTCCCAGGCAACCCAGCCCCAATGTCGCGAACCAGGCCCGCATGGGCACTTTAGACCAATTCATCAAGGCAATTCCTCAAGTGACGATGAGCCGGGATTCTATGCCATCGCTGGCGAGACTTGAAATTTTGGCCTTTTTTCCGGTTGACCGTGGAAACCGGGCCAAGACACGGGAAGGTGGACCGCTGCCCGGCAGGTGGTTAAGATTGGCGGATGAATACACGCATCCTGCTAGTCGAAGACGACGAACGCTTGGCCGAACTGACGGCTGAATACCTGACCAAGAACGACATGCAAGTCAGCATCGAGCCCCGCGGCGACACCGCCGAGGCGCGTATTCTGGCCGAGCAGCCCGACCTGGTCATTCTTGACGTGATGCTGCCCGGCAAGGACGGCTTCGAAGTCTGCCGCGCCGTCCGACCACAGTATCGCGGCGTGATCCTCATGCTGACGGCGCGCGACGAGGACTTCGACCAGATTCTCGGCCTCGAAATGGGCGCTGACGATTACATCGCCAAACCGGTCCAGCCGCGCGTCCTGCTCGCCCGCATCAAGGCCCTGCTGCGGCGTCTGCCGACGGCCGGCGAAGCTGGCAGCAACAGCGAATCGGAGAGCATGGTCTTCGGCCAGTTCAAGATCAGCCAGGCGACGCGTACTGCCTCGCTCTCCGGGCAGACCATCGACCTGACCACCGCCGAGTTCGACCTGCTCTGGCTGCTCGCCTCGCACGCCGGCAATGTGCTGTCGCGTGACGATCTGTTGCAGGAGCTGCGCGGCATCGGCTTCGACGGGCTGGATCGCTCGATCGATGCCCGCATCTCCCGCCTGCGCAAAAAGCTGAACGACGACCCGGAAAATCCGACACGTATCAAGACCGTGCGTGGCAAGGGTTACCTTTTCAGCAAGCATGACTGGAACTGAACCCGAAGCCGGGGCGGCAAGACCGAAGGAAAAGAACGAGGGTCTGGCCCGCTCGCTGATCCGTGTTGCCCTGCCGCGCTGGCGCGGCAAGCGCTACAGCCTGTCCAAGCTGTTCTTCAATTTCTACCTGCTGGCCATGGGCTCCTTCGTGGCCATTGCCTTCACCGCCGACTTCGTCATTTCCACAGCCCAGCGCGGCATTACCGACGACTACGCGCGCCGTTTCATGCGCGGCACGATCACCTTGATCGAGGATGAACTCTTCCGTCAGCCGCGCCGCGAGTGGCAAAAGCGGCTCAAGGAAATCGACGACAAGTTTTCCTACAAACTGGGCATCGTCGAGCGCATGAGCCTCGACCGCATGCTGACACCCAGCCAGGTCATCAAACTCGACGCCGGTGACATCGCCATCGACCACGACGGTGACATCATGTATCACCGCCTCGGCACTTCCAGCCAAGTGCTGGTGGTCGGCCCGCTCGCCGCCAACCGCAACCCCGAGTTGAAGGACCGCCTGCCCCTCGAACTGCGGCTGCGCCTGCTGACCTGGAGCCTGATCGGACTTATTTTTGCAGTTGCGCTGTGGTTCTGGATTCGCCCGGTCTGGCGCGATCTCGAAGGCCTGCGCCAGACCGCGCTCGACCTTGGCGACGGCCATTTCGATGCCGTTTCGCCGCCTGTCCGCACGCAGCTTTTCGCACCGCTCTCCGACACGATGAACAGCATGGCGGAGCGGATCCGTCAGTTGCTTGCCACCCACCGCGAGCTTTCCTGCGGCATTTCGCACGAATTGCGCACGCCGATCGCCCGCATGCGTTTTGCCCTGGAAATGCTCTCCGAAACCGAGCAACGAGAAGAACGCGAACGCCTGTGGGCGATGATGGAAGCCGATCTCGACGAACTCGACCAGCTCATCGACACCAGCCTGACCTACGCCCGCTTCGAACGCGAAGCGCCGGAAGCGCATTTTTCCAGCGTCAAGCTGGCCGAGTGGTTGACCGACGAGGTCGATTCCGTCCGCCTGCTCGGCCGCAAGCTTGATGTCACGGTCAACACCGAAAAACTGCCGGAAAACCTGTTTGTCGACCTCGACCGCAAGGCCATGCCCTATGCCTTGCGCAACCTGCTGCGCAACGCCTTCAAGTACGCTGCCACGCGAATCTCGGTCGATGCCGAGCAAGTCGGCGAAACCATCCGGATCCACGTCGACGACGACGGCATCGGCATCCCGCCGGAAGAGCGCGAACACATCTTCTCGGCCTTCACCCGCCTGGACCGTTCGCGCGACCGGTCGACCGGTGGCTACGGCCTCGGCCTGGCCATCGCCCGTCGCGTTCTGGAGCTGCATGGCGGCACCGCCACAGCCGACGCCTCGCCACTCGGTGGCGCCCGCTTCACGCTGACCTGGAAAGGCCGCCAATAGGCGATTTCGGCGGCGTCACAAAGCGTCACACAAGATCAAAACCTGTTACCTCCAAGCCACGCTTGCGCCACAGACGCAGGTCCGGTGCGTCCCTAGAATGCGAGGCATGGAAGCAAACCAATCCCATCAAGAGGACAACAAGGAAATGATCAAAATGAACATCAAACAATTCATCGAAGCCACCCGCCACTACCTGTTCGAACTGGCTACTGCCCAAGTCCAGCCGGCACTGGTCCCGATTCCCGTCCGCGCGGATCGCTGATGGCCTTTGCGGACAACCTGCCGATCAGCGAATCACTCGGTGTCTTCATTGGCATCACAGGATTCGACTGGCTGTCGGAAGGTCAGGCTGAACCGCTCAAGGCCGCTGTTACCGCAGTTGCTGCCGGCGCGCTTATCGCCGTTGCCCGCTACTGGTTGAAGAAACACCGACGAGACTGAACCGATTTACCCTCCTCTCGAATTTCCCCCGATTCGAGAAACTCCCTGTTACCCCGCCCTCGTGGCGGGGTTTTTTTTGCCTTCGCAGCAATATCCCTGTCTAATCACCCACTCGCCTTTTGGCCGTAACGCAGCAAGGTCATCATTTCCGACCAGTGAACACATTCTCGACCGGTAACCGCATGAAGCAAGCCACTTTTCCCGCCACGCCGTTGTTGACGGGCGCCGACGCCGAACAGAAGCGCCAGCAGATCCTCGACTACTTTCACGCCACCTTCGACCGCTACGAGCAATTGTTCGAAGTGCTGACCTGCGACGAGGCTTACTACGTCAAACCGATTGCGCTGCGTCATCCGCTGATTTTCTACTTCGGCCATACCGCCACTTTTTTTATCAACAAGCTGGTCCTGGCCGGCTTGATCGAGCAGCGTATCAACCCGGGTTTCGAGTCGATGTTCGCCATCGGGGTCGATGAAATGAGCTGGGACGACCTCAGTGATCAGCGTTACGACTGGCCGCGTGTCGATGAGGTGCGCGCCTATCGGCAAAGCGTGCGCGCCACGGTCGACCGGATAATTCGCACAAAATCGCTAACGCTGCCCATCGGCTGGGAAGATCCGTTCTGGATCATCATCATGGGCATCGAGCATGAGCGCATCCACCTCGAAACCTCGTCGGTGCTAATCCGCCAGCATCAGCTCAAATACGTGCAGAAGCATCCGGCCTGGGCGCCCTGCCGCGATTGCGGGCCGGCGCCGGAGAACGCGCTGGTCGACATTCCCGCCGCCGAACTGCGCCTCGGCCGCGACCGAGGCGACCCGAAAATCTACGGCTGGGACAACGAATTCGGCCGTCACGAGGCGTCGACCGCAGCCTTCCAGGCCAGCCGTTATCTGGTGTCGAACCACGAGTTTCTCGCCTTCGTCGAGGCCGGCGGCTATGCCGACGATTCACTGTGGCCGGAGGAAGGTTTGGCCTGGAAGAAATTCGCCAAGGCCGAGCACCCGACTTTCTGGATCAAGGATGGCACGCAATGGCGCCTGCGCCTGATGCTCGAAGAAATCGCCATGCCTTGGGACTGGCCAGTCGAAACCAATTATCACGAGGCCAAGGCTTTCTGTAACTGGAAGGCACGCGAGAGTGGTCAGACCGTGCGTCTGCCGAGCGAGGATGAATGGCATGCACTGCGCCAGTTCGCCGGCATTGCCGACCTGCCCGACGAGTTGCACGCCAGCCCGCCAGCCAACATCGGCCTGAGCCATGAGGCGTCGAGCTGCCCGGTCAATCGTTTTGCGCACGGCCCGCTCTTCGACGTCATCGGCAATGTCTGGCAATGGCTGGAAACGCCGATCTACCCGTTCGCCGGCTTTGAAGTCCATCCGATTTACGACGATTTCACGACGCCGACTTTCGACGAGCGCCACAACCTGTTCAAGGGCGGCTCGTGGATTTCCTGCGGCAACGAAGCGGCACCGGTATCGCGCTACGCCTTCCGCCGCCACTTCTTCCAGCACGCCGGTTTCCGCTATGTCGTGGCCGATGCGATGGCAACCCAGCCGACTTCACACTACGAAACCGACCGGCTGATTTCGGAATACATCGAATTCCATTACGGCGACGACTATTTTGGCGTCGCCAATTTCCCGAAAACACTGGCCCAACTGGCCATCGAAACGATGGGCGACAAGCCGGCCGGCAAGGCGCTCGATCTCGGCTGCGCCACCGGCCGGGCGACTTTTGAGCTGGCCCGCCATTTCGACCAGGTCACCGGCATCGACTTCTCGGCCCGCTTCATCGGCGTTGGCACGCAACTGGCGGAACAAGGCCGGCTGCGCTACACGCTGACCGAAGAAGGCGAACTGGTCAGCTACAAGGAATGCTCACTGGGCGCACTGGGCTTGAGCGACGTGGCGGCCAAGGTTGAGTTCTTCCAGGGCGATGCTTGTAACCTGAAACCGGTTTTCTCAGGCTACGACCTTATCCTGGCCGCCAACCTGATCGACCGCCTGTACAGCCCGGCGCTCTTCCTCAAAACCGTCCATGAACGCCTGAACCCGGGCGGTTTGCTGATGCTGACCTCGCCCTACACCTGGCTGCCGGAACACACCAAACGCGAGGAATGGATTGGCGGTTTCAAGAAGGATGGCGAGAACGTGACAACCTTCGATGGCCTGAAAGCCATGCTGGGCGAGCATTTCCGCCTGGTGCGCGGGCCCGAATCGGTGCCTTTCGTCATTCGTGAAACGAAACGCAAATTCCAGCACACGCTGTCGGAAGTCACCGTCTGGGAGCGAATTTAGCCGACTGATACGGCCTGATAACCTCAGGCCGCTTCGCCAAACCAGTTGGCACCGAGGCAGGCGCGCAGGGCCAGCCGTGCCCGGTGCAGTTGTACCCAGCAGTTGTTGGTAGTGATGCCCAGGGTCTGGCAGATTTCGTCGGTATCGAAACCAAGCACTTCGCGCATGGTGAAAATCCGTCCACTGGCTTCCGGCAGGCGATAAAGACAGGCCTCGAAAACCTCCCAGAACTGCTTGTTTTCCATGGCCTGCTGCGGCGTTTCCCATTCTGATGGGCGGGTGTCTTCGGCCCAGTGCTCGCGGTCGTTGAAATAGCCTTGCAAATTTTCATCATTTTCCGGGTTGACCGTCGCATTCTCGCGAACACGACCACGCAGCACATCGACGATCTTGTTTTTGAGGATGGAGAGTACCCAGGTGCGCAGCGATGAACGCGACGCGAACTTTTCGCGTCCGCCCAGGGCGCCGGCCAGCGCCTCCTGCACGGCATCCTCGGCCTGCGCCTGGTTGCGTAGCTGCATGTCGGCGAAACGCAACATGTCGCGGCGCAGGCTTGTGAGAAACTCAGGGTCGTGCAAGGGGTCAGAAGCCATGGCAACTCGATCAGGTTATGGCGAAGAATCATACTTTAAAAAAAATTTGTAAGGTTTTTATGACCGCCCCGACTAATTGAGCAGGCCACCAAGCCGGACACGTAAAACAGGAACTGAAATGATCAGCTGCAAGGAATCCACCCGCCTCGCCTCGTTACAACTGGAACGCAAACTCAGCTTATGGGAGCGCGTCCAGTTTCGGTTTCACCTGGCGTTTTGTGTGGGTTGCCGAAGGGCTGAAAAGCAGTTCGAGTTCATGCGTCAGGCGACGAGTGCCTGGATGAGTCACAAAGACTGATCCAACCAACCTCAATCTCAACGGAGAAAATCATGAAAAAACATAATCTAGTTTCCCTCGCTGTCGGTTCCGCCTTCGCCGCCATTGCCCTGACCCCGATCGCCCACGCCGCCGAAAACCCGTTTGGCGCGACCAAGCTCGAAGCCGGTTATCAGCTGGCCCAGGCCGACACCAAGATGAAGGACGGCAAGTGTGGCGAAGCCAAATGCGGTGCCGACAAGAAGGCCGCTGGCGAAAAGAAGATGAAGGACGGCAAGTGCGGCGAAGCCAAGTGCGGCGCTGACAAGAAGGCGGCCGGCGAAAAGAAGATGAAGGATGGCAAGTGCGGCGAGGCCAAGTGCGGCGCTGACAAGAAGTAATTTCTGCATCCGGCCGGCGGTGCAGGCTCTGGCCTGCCCGTCGCCCCCTTGCCAGGAGCAAGAGCATGACACATCGTCCCCTTCGCGGCGCCGGTCTCGGCTTTCGCCGTGAGTTGATCGCCCCGCTCAAATCGCAGGTTCCGGAAGACATCGCCTTCTTCGAACTCGCCCCGGAAAACTGGGCGGGCATGGGCGGCAGGTCTGGCAAGGATTTGCGCCATTTCACCGAACGCCATCCTTTCGTCTGTCACGGCCTATCGCTGTCGCTCGGTGGCATTGCGCCGCTGGACGTTGCGCTGCTCCGCCGGATCAAGGCCTTCATGGCCGAACACGGCGTCAGCCTCTACACCGAGCACCTCTCGTGGTGCGCCGACGACAGCCATCTCTACGACCTGTTGCCGATCCCGATGACCGAAGAAGCCGTCAAATGGACCGCAGACCGCATCAGGCAGGCGCAGGACATCCTGGAAATGCGCATCGGCATCGAAAACGCCTCGTACTACGTCGCCCCGCCCGGCGCCGACATGAGCGAAACCGAATTCATCAGCCACATCATTCGCGAAGCCGACTGCCTGCTCCATCTCGATGTGAACAACATCTACGTGAACAGCCGGAATTTCGGCTTCGACCCGGTCGACTTCATGACCGCGCTGCCGCTCGAACGCACCTGCTACATCCACGTCGCCGGCCACTACGTCGAGCCGGACGGCCTGCTCGTCGACACGCACGGCACCGAGGTCATCGACCCGGTCTGGTCGCTGCTCGAAACCGCCTACCGGCACACCGGCAACGTGCCGACCTGCCTGGAGCGCGATTTCAATATTCCCGATCTTTCCCGGTTGACCGCAGAAGTCCGCACCATCGCCCGCCTGCAGTCGGCAATCCCGGCGACAGAAGCAAAGGCTGCATGATGAGCACCCCGGATTTCCAGGATTTCCAGCGCGCCTTCGGGCGGCATATTCGCGACCCGCGACAAGCCCCCCGGCCGGCCGGCGTTCCGGCCCGCCGCATGGCCGTTTACAACGAATTGCTGTTCAACAATATCTGCGGCTTTCTCGACAGCTGCTTCCCGGTCAGCCGTGAAACGCTAGGTGAAAAACGCTGGCGCCGCCTGAACCGCAGCTTCTTCCGCGACTGGCCAAGCCACACGCCATGGTTCCGCGAGATACCGCGCGAATTCGTCCGCTATCTGGCCGAGGCAGAAATCAGCCAGCCGCTCCCCGCCTGGCTGGCCGAGCTGGCGCATTACGAATGGGCCGAACTGGCGCTCGACATCATGGATGTAGCGACACCCGCACACGACCCGGCCGGCAATCTGCTGACCAAGCCGGTCGCCCTAAACCCGACAATGCTGAGCCTGACCTACACCTGGCCAGTACACCGCATCGGCCCGGATTACCGGCCGCGCAAGCCGCAGCCGACCTGCCTTGCCGTCTACCGCGACGCCGACGACGAGGTGCAATTCAGCCAGATCAACGCCGTCACCAGTCGCCTGCTGAGCCTGCTCGCCGCTACACCGACCACCGGCGAAGCCGCCATCCGCCAGATCGCCACCGAACTGCAACACCCCGCCCCCGAACAACTCCTCGCCCACGGCGCCGCGCTGCTCGACGATCTGCACCGGCAGGGTATCGTGCTGGGCAGTTTGATCAGCGCGATTTCGTTGTCCTGAGCGGGTTTTATTAGACAACAATCGGCCACGAGCAATCGCTGACCACTGTTTTCTCAAGCGGACAATCGACTACTGCGTGTATGCTTCCGGCGTTATTCGGTTCGGGCACCGGTGAAAATTCGAGCCTGGCCCCTTTGATTTTGTTGCCGTCTGTCTCCTACGACGTGCGGCAACACTCAGAAGCCCCAACCCAGCCATCAGCAGCACGTAGGATTCCGGTTCCGGAACGGCGGCTACATCGCCAGGACGAACAGCCCAGGCAAAGGATGAATTGCCTTGATAGCTACTGCGCTGGTTTCCTTTGTCGGTATAGAAGCGCCACGCATTGGGTGCCGGATTCTGCGAGGCCGCCGTACCCGACCAATAACTGAAACCCTGGAGATTCTTGACCGGCCCTAAGTTATTCTGACCATAAGTCTTGCCATTGCCGAAAATACCATAATCCGATTGTGCGATACCACTAGACGAGAGAAAACCCTTTAAACCCAAGTTCACGTAGTACATATAGCCCATTTCGCTATGTGGGCTGGTGATGTTGTAGCCAACATCAGTGCTGCCGTTGTCCGCGAAGATGTAGTTCCAGTTCGCTCCATTCACCGGGCTATTGCTGGCCAGTCGCCAGTCGCTGTAGTTGACGTTGCGCACGCTGTCGTAAAAAGTCAGATTCGCCGCCCAGGTGTTGGCCGCATTCCAGTCCATCAATCCGTCGTTATCGTAACCACTGGTCTTGGCGTAGTTGGCATCCTGCAGCCACGTAACGTTAAGTACGTCATCGTAGAGCAGACCGCCACCACGGTCGTTTAACGCCGCTTGCGCGGCACCACTTGCTAGGACCAGAACAACAAATATCGCGAGTGCCATTTGTTTCACTGCAACCTCTCCCTGACCAGATTTCCTAAGCAATTATGGAATTCAAATATTACGAAGCATTCAGTCTCAATGGATATTTTGTAGCCCGATTAGATTATTTGAAGGCCATGTCGAGTAATCGTAGTCAAGTGTCCCGCCTACGCTGCATTGCTGTCGCTGGAGTCTAAAAAACGGAGCTGTAGCAACGGGCACCTTTGAGCCATTCAGCCGATGTGATCGAACAGCCAGCAGCACGAATTCTCCACGGCTGAAGCCATTACCCGTTGCCTTGTAAGTTTTTCGCCACCCCCGCGACTAATGATTACCCCACCTCAACGGAGAATAATCATGAAAACCATCCAGCTTCTCGCCGGCCTTGCCCTCGCAGCCTCCGCCAGCCTCGCCGTCGCCCTCGACATCCAGCCCTACTCGCCTGAATCGCTGGCGGCCAAACAGAAAGCTGGCGAAGCTGTCGCCCTGCATTTCCACGCCGACTGGTGTCCAACCTGCCGTGCGCAGGAAAAGGTGTTCAACGGCTGGAAGGGCGACGCCGCGGTGCCCGGCACGCTGCTCATCGTCAATTACGACAAGGAGCGCGAACTCAAGCGCCAGCTTGGCGTGCGCACGCAGTCGACGGTGATTGCCTACAAGGGCGGCAAGGAAACCGGGCGACTGGCCGGTGATACTGACCCGAAGGCGCTGCGCGCCGTGCTCGAGAGCACGAAGTAGGCATCATGGACATCCCCCTCGCCCATCTCGGGCTGAGCCTCATCGCCGGCAGCCTGACAACACTGTCGCCCTGCGTCTTTCCCATTCTGCCACTGGTGCTTGGCGGTGCCGTGCAGGCCAACCGGCTGGCGCCGCTGGCCATGGGCGCCGGCATGGCGATTTCGTTTGCCTTGATCGGCATCGTCCTCGGCGCCCTCGGCCCGGCGCTCGGCATCGATTCGGACAGCGTGCGGCTGTTCGGCGCCTGGATGTTGATCACCTTCGGCCTCGTCATGCTGGTGCCGGTGCTCAACCGCCGTTTCACCGAATGGATGCTGCCCATCGCCTCGAGCGCCAATGCGGCTTCGGCCAAGCTCGACGGCGGCTCGCTGGGCGGCGCGTTGCTGCTCGGCGGCGTGCTCGGGCTGGTCTGGAGCCCGTGTTCCGGCCCATTGCTCGCCTCGGCGCTGACGCTGGTCGCCAGCGAGGGCGGTGCGCTGCGCGGCGGGGTCATTCTCGGCCTGTTCGGGATTGGTGCGGCGATTCCGCTGGTCGCGGTCGCCTACGCTTCGCGCAAGGGCTTCAATGCGGCAAGGGGCTGGGTGTTGCAGCGTATCGACGGGATCAAGAAAGCCTTCGGCGTGATCATCCTGCTCACCGGTATCGCCATCCTGTCCGGCGCCGACAAATGGCTGGAAGCGCAGGTGGTAAACGTGCTGCCGGATGCCTGGGTGCGGGCGACAACGCTGTTCTGAGCGGCGTCAGAATTGGTTACAAATTATGCAAACGACCGCCACAGACGCCGCTGGCCGCGCCCGATAAAGTGAATTCGTCCTCACCCCCAAAGGAGACATCACAATGGAAAAGACGAAGCGCAAACTCAAGAAGTTTTTCAAACTGGACAAGCTCGGGCAGCGCATTGCCCACGCCAGCAAGGCTTTCGACCAGCAACGCAAGGAACGCCTGTTGCGCAACTACGAGCGGCAGATGATGCTGCTCAGCTAGCCCTCTCGTTCCGGAACCGGGATTCCACGGTCAACCGGAAAAAATGACCAAAAATGAAATGGCGCGCTCACCCCGCGCCATTTTTCATGCGCTGGCGACGGGCGCTTGCGCTTCGTTGAGGATGCGAACTTCGCGCTGCGGGAAAGGAATGGAAACGCCGTTTTCCTTGAAGGCGCGCCAGATGGCGAAGTTGATGTCGGAGATGACATTGCCCTTGCCCTTTTCCGGGTCGTCGATCCAGAAGCCGAGTTCGAGATTGATGCTGCTGTCGGCAAACTGGGTCAGGAAAACCTTGGGCGGCGGCTCTGCCAGCACGCGTTCCTGAGCGGCGGCGGCTTCGGTCATCAGACGGACAGCCAGATCGAGATCGCTGTCGTAAGCGACGCCAACCGTGGTGGTCAGACGCAACTGGGCGTCGGAATAGGTCTGGTTCTGCACCGTGCTGCTGATCAGCGTTTCGTTCGGCACGATGAACTCGCTGCCGCCCGGATTCTTGAGCACGGTGTAGCGCGTCGTGATCTGCGTCACCTCGCCGGCATCGGTGCCGACCTGGACGACGTTGCCGATGCTGATCGAACGGTCGAGCAGGATGATGAAGCCGGAAACGTAATTGCTGGCGATCTTCTGCAGGCCGAAACCGAGGCCGACGCCGAGGGCGCCGGTGAATACCGAGAGCGCTGTCATGTCGATGCCGACCAGCCCGAGGCTGGTCAGGATGGCGATGACCGTCAGGCCGGCCTTGGCAACGCGGACGCCGACGATGCGCAGGTTGGCGTCGATGGTCTGGACGCGCATCAGCCTGGCTTCGATGACGCCGGCGATCCACAGCGCGAAGACGACGGTCAGGAAAATGGTCGCCACGCCGCGCAGCACGGTCCACAAATCGACGTGCTGCTTGCCGATATGAAACTCCACCGACTCCATGGCCTCGATGACGAATGGGGCCAGATCGGTGATGTAGAGCGCCAGCCAGCCCCAGACGATGGCCGCGATGATGCGTTCCCAGGTAGTCAGCCAGGTGGCTCGCGGAAAAGCCTGACGGAGCACGAAAATAACGCTGCGCACGAGGGCCATCGAGCCGAGCAGCGGCATGGCCAGCTTGAGCAGATTGACGTGAATGAGCGAACCGAGCGTGGCGATGGCGATGCCGGTCAGGACCATACCGGTGAGCGGGAAAGCCAGACGGGAGCTGGCGTCGGACAGGCGGCCGGCCCCCTCTTCGTGGCGGCCGCGCCACCAGCGGGCGATCAGCGCGGCGAGGCCGATACAGGCAACCAGCGCGACGACCTGCCAGACGAAATCCGGATCGCGAAAATCCGCTACCAGGTCGTTGATCAGGCGCAAGGCCTGGCTTTTTTCGCTCATGCCTTCTTTTCCAGCGCCGCGGCGAAGAAGCCGTCGGTGTTGTGCTGATTGGGCAGCAGACGCAGCATGTCGCCGTCGAAGGCGATGCCTTGCTTGGCGAGAATGGCCGAGGCCGGAACCAGCGTGAAATCAGGATGCTTGGCCAGGAAAGCAGCGACGATGTCGTCGTTCTCCGCGGTCAACAGGCTGCAGGTGGCATAAACCAGACGGCCGCCCGGGCGGACCATGGTCGATGCGGCTTCGAGAATCGACAGCTGCTTGACGGTCAGTTCGGCCACCGAGGCTTCGTCCTGACGCCACTTGAGGTCAGGATTGCGGCGCAGCGTGCCGAGGCCGGAACACGGCGCATCGACCAGCACGCGGTCGGCCTTGCCGGCCAGACGCTTGATCTTGGTGTCGCGCTCATGCTCGATGCGGGCCGGATGGACATTGGACAGACCGGAACGGGCCAAACGCGGCTTGAGATTGGCCAGGCGCTTGTCGGAGACATCGTAGGCATAGAGCCGGCCGGTATTGCGCATCAGGGCGCCGAGCAGCAGCGTCTTGCCGCCGGCGCCGGCGCAGAAATCGACGACCATTTCGCCGCGCTTCGGTTCGAGCAGGTAGCCGAGCAACTGGCTGCCTTCGTCCTGCACTTCGACGGCGCCTTCGATGAACAGCGGATGCTTGGCCAGCGCTGGCTTGTCGCGCAAGCGGACGGCGATCGGCGAGAGCGGGCCGGGCATGGCGGCGATGTCGTCGGCGGCCAGCTTGGCCAGCACGTCTTCGCGATTTGCTTTGAGCGTATTGACGCGCAGGTCGAGCGGCGCCGGCTGGTTGAGGGCGTGGGCCAGGGCCAGCGTTTGCTCGGCGCCGAACTGGGCTTCGAGGCGGTTGTACAGCCAGTCCGGCAGGTCGCAGCGAACAGCCGGCGGGAAGTCGGCTTCCGGCATGGCTTTGGCGGCGGCCAACCATTCTTCTTCGCTGGCCTTCAACACCGGGGCGAGTTCACGCTGGCTCCAGCCGCGGGTAACGGCCAAGGCGACGAGCAAACGGCGACGGTCGGAGAGCTTGCCAGCGCAGCGCGCTTCGAGGCTGCGCCCACGGCGCAGCACGGCAAAAACCGTCTCGGCGACGAAAGCGCGGTCGGCGTGGCCGAGCTCGCGATGCTCGCGGAAATAGCGCGAAACGACAGCGTCAGCCGGGTAATCGAAGCGCAGCAGCAGGCCGAGAACGGCTTCGGCGTGGGCAAACAGGGCGGGTGTGAAGCGGGCTTTCATGGTGATCCTATTTCAGTCGCGACTTGCTCGAAGATGTCGCCTTTTTTATCGGTGTAGCGAATTTTAACCGGTAGGCGGTGACGGTCGAGGGCAATCCAGATTTCGGTGACCGTATCGCCCATCGCCCGCAGGTGCAGCGTGCGGAAATGGCCGGCCGGGATGTCGATTTCCTCTTCGCCCAGCGAGTCGAGGGCGAAACGGTCGTATTTCTTGCCGGTGACGACGCCGACCGTCGCCCCGTCTTCCGGCTTGCGCAGGTAGGCGAGCTGGTAGTTGAGCGACAGGATGTCTTGCGAGCCGGGGCTGACCGGCTGCACGGCGCCGCTGCGCGACAGGCGGACTTCGGCGGTCAACCAGTCGAAATCGGCGTTTTCATTGGCGTCCTTGCCGTTCTTGCGCGTCCGGTAGGTTTCCGGCTGCAGGCCGCCGGCGACCAGCCGACCGCTGCTTTCGTTCTCGAAAACGAGCGGCTTGAAGAGAGCAACCAAACCGCTCGTTTCGGTCATGCCGGTCAGCCGGTAACGGCCGTCCTCGGTGAATTCCCAGCTGTGTTCGGCGCGGCCGATCTGGAATCCCTGCGTGCCGTAATAGATGACGAAACGCATGCGGCCTTTGGCCGGCAGCAGGGGTTTGGCCGGCTCCTGCTCCTTCGTTGCCACGACCACAGAATCAACGGCTGGCCCTAGGGTCGACGGCAAATTCGGGGCAATTTCGGAAGGCTTGGTTTCCGGCGCCGGCGCCACGGTTTCGGCCGTTGGCGAAGGCTTGGCGGAGGCCAGCGGGGCTGGCTTGGCGGGTTTCGGGCGAGGTTTGACGACCGGCTTTTGTTCGGCTGCCGGCGGCGGAGGTGGCGGCTGCAACTCGGCGCGCAGGGGAACCGGCTCATCCGCCCCGCCGAAGATCTCGACATCGGTGCCGAACAGCGCTGCGGCATGAATGCCGAGCGAAGCGGCGAGCGCGATGACGAGGGCGAGCGGCACGACCAGTCAGCGGATTTCGGGAGAGATCAGCACGGGCGGCTCGGCCAGTTCGGCGGCGATCCGGACGCGACCGTTTTCCAGCGTCAGCTTGTCTTCGATAAACCAGCGCACGGCTTGCGGGTAAACAAGGTGCTCCTGGCGCAGGACGCGGGCCGACAAGCTGGCCTCGTCGTCGCCATCGAGCACCGGTACGGCGGCCTGGATGATGACCGGACCATGATCGAGGGCCGGCGTGACGAAATGCACGGTGCAGCCGTGGATGCGCACGCCTTCTTCAAGCGCCCGCTGGTGCGTGTGCAGGCCGGGGAAGGACGGCAGCAGCGAGGGATGGATGTTGATCAGCCGACCTTCGTAGTGACGGACGAAACCGTCGGACAGGATGCGCATGAATCCGGCAAGAACGACGAGGTCGGGTTCGAATTCGTCGATGCATTGGGCCAGCCGGCTGTCGAAAGCCTCGCGCCCGGCAAAGGCCTTGTGATTGATGAAGTGCGTCGTGATGCCCGATTTTGCCGCTGTTTCGAGCCCCTCGGCCTCGACCCGGTTGCTGATCACGGCGACGATATTGACGGGCAGCGTTCCGGCGTCGCGGGCGGCGATCAGCGCCTCCATGTTGCTGCCACGGCCGGAAATCAGGATGACGATCTTCTTCATTTCAAAAAACTCACGGGTAAAAAGATGGCGCTGGCCACGGACTGGCTCAGCCGGGAAAAAGTGCGGCCATTGCGGTCGGCGACGACCTTGGCCATGAAATCGAGGAGGCCCATGACGCGGCCGAATTCGCGCTCGTAGGAAAGGTTGCGGTTGGTCGGGTCGAGCTCGTTGGAGAGCAGGAACAGTTCGCCGGCTGCATTGCGGTCGTGGCCCAGCTTCCAGATCGCGACATCCATGTTGCGGGCGCTGTTGTAGAGCTTCATTTCGTTGAGGCTGTCGAGGATGTAGAACTCGTCCTTGTGCTCGAAGGCGGCGTCGACCATGCTGAGCAGCCCGAACATCAGGGCCATGACGCGGTCGCCGGCATACACCTCGGTGAACGCCAGCGAAGCCACCGCCCCCTCGCGCAGGCCGGTGAACTCCGGCCAGCTACGGAACTGGCGCTGGCGCAGGCGCTCGACTGCGGCCTCACGACTGACGGCGCCACTCTTCTTCCATTCCTTCGGATTGCGTTTGTAGAGCTTGTCGGCAATCAGCAGCAGGCCAGTGACCACCTCGGCACGATTGGTATCGGCGATGCGGTCGACTTCCGATTTGAGCAGATATTTCGGGTCGACCGTGGATTCCGTCCGGCCGGCCTTGTCCATCTTCGTCGTGCAGGCCGCCAACGTCAGCACGAGGATGACGGCCAGCCAGCGCATCAGGCTTCCTTGCTCTTCAGGTAGCCCCAGCCGATGGGGATGAGCGAGGAAACGATGATGCCGATGATAATCACCGACAGATTGGCCTTGACCCACGGCATGTTGCCCAGCCAGTAGCCGGCCACACACAGCGAAACGACCCAGCCAACGGCGCCGATCAGGTTGAATATCGTGAAACGCGCATAGGTCATCGAGCCGATGCCGGCGACGAAGGGCGCGAAGGTCCGGAACAACGGCAGGAAGCGCGAAATGATCAGCGTCTTGCCGCCATGTTTTTCATAAAAGGCGTGCGTCTTGATCAGCGCGTCGCGGTTGAAGAAACGCGAATTTTCCCACTGGAAAACCTTGGGCCCGAGAAAACGGCCGATCTGGTAGTTGACCGTGTTACCGAGCACCGCCGCCGCAATCAGCACGCCCATCAGCGTGAAGATATCCATGCCCCCCTCGCCGATGGCAGCCAGCGCACCAGCCACGAAAAGCAGCGAATCGCCCGGCAGAAAGGGCGTCACAACGAACCCGGTTTCGGCGAAGATGATGAAGAACAGGATGCCGTAGATCCACAGCCCGTACTCCAGCACCATCACGGCCAGATGCTTGTCGAGGTGAAGGACGATATCGATGAATTGGGTGAGGAGTTCCATGCGGGGCGCCGGGGTTTGAATGACGGCGCATTTTACCTCATGGCAGGTTAGAGACTGTGACGGAGGATTTTGCATCAGCTCCCCAGGACGGCAAACAAAATTCCCCTTTCGACCGGCACCATGTCGCCATATAATGAAGCTATAAAACCCATCACATGAGGAGAAACCATGTCAAAACCCATCACCGGAATGCTTGGCAAGGCCGCAAAAGGCCGGCAACCGTCGATGTCCGTGGCGGAAATCGCAAACACCGCACTCGCCCCAAAAGGCCGCGGGATCAAGCGCCAACGCGCAGGAACCGCCAAGGCTTTCGTTGTCCAGCCCACGAACTTTGTGGTGGGCATGGCTGCGTCAGAGCAAGTTCGCGTTAGTCGAATTGGCCTGCCTGCGAGCACAGTCGATGTCATGGCCAAGCGGCTCGGCATGTCTCGCACCCTATTTCTCGGCGAGATCGACATGAAGCAGAGCACGATTGAACGCCGCCTTGCCGAGAACAAGCTGCTCACCACGACAGAAACCGATCGCCTGTACCGCGTCGAAAAAGTCCTGGCTCGTGCTACCGAGGTCCTTGAGGACGAAGCCGCAGCCACCGCCTGGATACAGCATCGAATCCGTTCTCTCGGCGGCGTCACCCCGCTTTCCCTGCTCGATACCGACGCCGGCGTGGATCTCGTCATGGATACACTCGGCCGGATCGAATATGGCATCGCGGCATGACCGTCAATCTTTGGCGAATTGCCAAGAACACGGCTCAGTATCAAGCTAACGACATGTCCGGCGGTGGTGCCAAGACCGTTGGCGGCCGCTGGAACTCGAAAGGCAGCGCAGTCATCTACACCTCGCCGACAATCGCCCTGGCTACCCTTGAGACCCTTGCCCATATCGGTGATGAAATCGCCGCGCGCAATCGCTTCCTGATCCAGATTGAAGTACCGGACGATGTTTGGAAGGCGCGAGAAACACTGGATGTCACCAGGCTCGACCCGAGCTGGGTTTCGGAACCCCCCGGGCTGGCCACCATCTCGCCTGGCGATGCCTGGATCAAAGGGAATACCGCAGCTCTCCTGGAAGTACCCTCTGTCATCATTCATGAGGAATTCAACGTACTCATCAATCCAGCACATACCGATGCAGTGAGGATCAAGGCCAGCGTGATCAGACAGTTTGTATACGACCCTCGCCTCTAGGCTTGGGTGCGTTCATCTATTGCCAAAGTCCTGAAGTTGAAGATTGGACCGTGGCTACGAAGCCATTTCTGAAACCGCGGGCCGACCTCTTGGCATCGTCGACCGCGCCTCCGCTGGTGCAATCTGGGATAATTCGGGCATGCCGACCATCGCCCGCCTCCCCGACCTGCTGATCAGCCAGATTGCCGCTGGCGAAGTGGTCGAAAGACCTGCCTCCGTCCTCAAGGAACTCCTCGAAAACAGCCTCGACGCCGGCAGCAACGCGATTCAGGTGCATCTCGAAGAAGGTGGCGTCAAGCTGATCCGCATCACCGATGACGGCTGCGGCATCGCAAAAGATGAACTGGCGCTGGCCCTGACCCGGCACGCTACTTCGAAGATTTCCAGCCTTGACGACCTTGAGCGCGTCGGCACCCTTGGCTTTCGTGGTGAGGCGCTGGCTTCGGTCGCTTCCGTCGCCCGCCTGAGCATCACCAGTCGCGAACGCGGCGCGGCGCATGCCTGGAAACTGCGCGGCGAGCCGGGGGCAGAGCCCGAACCCGCCGCCCTGATGGCCGGCACCGTCGTCGAAATGCGCGACCTTTACTTCAACACCCCGGCCCGCCGCAAGTTTTTGAAATCGGAAAGCACCGAATTCGCCCACTGCGCCGACGCCGTCAAGCGCCTGGCGCTGACCCGGCCGGATGTGGCGATCAGCCTGACCCACAACGGCCGCAACCTGTTCCAGCTTGCCCCGGCCGACGCGCCACGGCGCATCGCCGACATTCTCGGCGACGATTTTCTCGGTGCCGCCCGCGCTGTCGATGCCGGCGCCGGCCCTTTGGCTATCGTCGGTTTCGCCATCGACCCGACGCGCGCCACCGATGCCAAGGATGGCCAGTACGTCTTCGTCAACGGCCGTTTCGTGCGCGACAAGGTGATCAGCCACGCCCTGCGCGAAGCCTATCGCGACGTGCTGCACGGCAGCCGCCAGCCGGCTGTCTGTCTGTTCGTGAACATCGACCCGGCGCTGGTCGACGTCAACGTCCACCCGGCCAAGACCGAAGTCCGCTTCCGCGATTCGCGCGCCATGCACCAGTTCGTCTTCCACGCCATCCAGCGTACGCTGGCCGCGCCGGTGCAGGCCGAAGCAGTGCCGGCGCTGGTTGAGCGCAGCGCAGCGAGCGGCGAAGCCCCGACTTCCACGGTCAACCGGGAATATCGGCCAAATTCCGAATACGCCCCGCCGCTCCGTCATCAAGGCAGCCTCGGCGTCGCCGAACCGGCCGCCGCGGCCTACCTCGCCTTCGCCCGCGCAGCCCAACAGGTCACGCCGTCGTCCGCCGGCCCGGCCACAACATTTCAATTTCAGCCCAATTTTCCGGTTGACCGTGGCAATGACAGCCCGCAGCCCGACAGCGCCGGCCCGCCGCTCGGCTACGCCCTGGCCCAGTTGCACGGCATCTACATCCTGGCCCAGAACGCCCGCGGCCTAATCCTCATCGACATGCACGCGGCGCACGAGCGCATCCTCTACGAAAGGCTCAAAACCGCCTTCGACAACCGCCAGATCGCCACCCAGGCGCTGCTCATCCCGGCCGTCTTCTCGGCCGACCCGCTCGACATCGCCGCCGTCGAAGAACACGCCGAGGCGCTGGCCGATCTCGGCTTCCAGATCGCGCCGCTCGGCCCCAATCAGCTTGGCGTGCGCGCCGTCCCCGCCCTGCTCCAATCTGGCGACCCCGCCGCCCTGGCCAAGTCACTGATCGCCGAACTGCGCGAGCACGGCATCACCCAACTCGCCACCGCCCGGCGCAACGAACTGCTCGCTACCATGGCTTGCCATGGCGCCGTCCGCGCCCGCCGCTTGCTCACCGTCCCGGAAATGAACGCCCTGCTCCGCCAGATGGAAGAAACCGAACGCGCCGGCCAGTGCAACCACGGCCGACCGACGTGGACGGAACTATCACTCAACGATCTCGACAAACTGTTTCTGCGCGGGCAATAATTCGGCGGCCTCAAACCCGTCCCGGCCCGCGCCCCCATGATCTCATCCCTCAGGCAGTTACTCCGACCTTCCTCGGCAACCCCCGGTGGACGTCGCAACTTCCTGATCGGTTTGGGACTCCTCGCCCTCCTGACCTACATCGGGCTCATTGCCGGTGGCCTGAAAGTGGCACTGGACCGTGAAAACGAGTTCACCCTGCGCAACCTCGACAATCTAGCCCGTGTTCTGGAGGCACATGCCCATAACACTGTGGACAAGATCGACACCGTGCTGCTGGCCAGCCAACTACGCCTGAATACCACGCTGGCCGGCGAATCCGCGGATGCGGCTGCGATCAATGCCGCGCTGGCCAGCTATCTGGCGCTGATCGCCAGCGAATCGCAAAGCCTGCGCGTGGCCAATGCCGAGGGCAACTTCACGCATGACGCTTCGGGCAAGATCGCCAGCGTCCACATTCGCGACCGCGACTACTTCCAGCGCAATCGCGATGGCGCCAGCGCGCTGGTCGTCTCCGAGCCGCTCTTTGCCAAGATCACCAGCAACTGGGTAATCACTCTGAGCCGCCGCCTCAATGACCGGCAAGGTCATTTCGCCGGCCTCGTCCAGGCGGCGGTGCGGGCCGATCATTTTCAGGAGTTCTTCACCAGCCTCAAGCTCGGCCCGGGCCAGAGCGTTGCCCTGGTCGACCGCGAACGCCGGCTGATCGCCCGTTACCCGGCCGCCCCCGAGCGCCAGGGCAAAGTCCTCGAAAATACACCACTGACAGCGCTGATCGCCGACCAGCAGGGGTATGGCAGCTTCACCCACCGCTCGTCGGTTGACGACATCAAGCGGCTCTATGTCGCCCGTCAGGTCGCCCACTACCCGTTGTACGTGGTGATCGGGCACGCGCCCAGCAACTATCTGGCCAACTGGTACCAGCAAGTCCAGTGGTCAGTCCTCAGCACGCTGCTGCTGGCCTTCGTTCTGGGTGGCTGGATCGCTGTCTGGCTGCGCACCTACGACCGGGCGCATGCGCTGGCGCAAGACATGACCCGGGCCTACGAGAACACCACGCGGCAAACCCGCGCCCTCCTCGACAGCCTGCCCGACCCGGCCTGGCTGAGCGACCGCCAGCAATGTCTGATCGCCGTCAACGACGCCTACGCGCGGGCCTGCGGCAAGCCGGCCGACACCCTGCCCGGGCAGACCGTGGCTGCCATCTGGCCGGCTGAAGCCGCCGAACCGCTGGTCCGGCAGGATACCCTCGCGCTGTCCGAACAACGCCAACAGCGGCGGACCGACACGCAGCAACTGGCCGACGGCGAGATCCGTCATTTCGAGTTCATCTCGACCCCGGTCCTCGACGAACGCGGCGAACTGACCGGCGTCGCCGGCGTTGCCCGCGACATCACGCAACTGCATCAGGACCAGGAGCGCATCCGCTACCTGGCCGAACACGACCAGCTGACCCGGCTCCCCAACCGGAGCATGCTGGCCGATCTGATGTCACAGGCGCTGGCGCTGACCTTCGGCACGCAAGCCGAGGTCGCCCTGATGTTCCTTGACCTCGACCATTTCAAGAACGTCAACGACACGCTCGGCCACGAGATCGGCGACCAGTTGCTGCGCGAGGCAGCCCAGCGCCTGAGCCGCAGCCTCGATGCGCGCGACACGGTCAGCCGTCAGGGCGGCGACGAATTCGCCATGCTCATCCAGGGCTACGGTTCGCCCTCACGTCTGGCCAGCATCGCCCAACGACTGATCGACGCACTGGGCGAGCCCTTTATGGTGGCCGGACACGAATTGCGGGTTGGCGCCAGCATCGGCATCAGCACCTACCCAGAGGACGGCAAGGACATCGGCAGCCTGCTGAAGAACGCCGACACCGCGATGTACCAGGCCAAGGCCGCCGGCGGCAACGCCTACCGTTTCTTTACGCCCGAAATGAACACCCGCATCTCCGAACGGGTGATGCTCGAAAACTCCCTGCGCCGGGCCTTGCGCGGCCAGGACATCTACCTCAATTACCAGCCACAGGTCGACGCCCAAAGTGGCCGCCTGATCGGCCTCGAAGCGCTGGTCCGCTGGAACCACCCGGAAAAAGGCAACATCCCGCCCGCCCGCTTCATCCCCATCGCCGAGGAAAGCAATCTGATCAACCAGATCGGCGACTGGGTGCTGCGCGAAGCCTGTCGGCAAACCCGCCAGTGGCAGGACCAGGGCCTGCCGCCCGTGGTCATGGCGGTCAACCTGTCCGCTGTTCAGTTGCGCCAGGCCAACCTCGCCCAACGGATCATCGCCATCCTCGCCGAGACGGGTCTGGAGCCCTGCTGGCTCGAGCTGGAAATCACCGAAAGCGCCTTCATCCACGACACCGAGCGCATCGTCGCCGTGCTCGACGAACTAAGCGCCCTGGGCATCAAGCTGTCAATCGACGATTTCGGCACCGGCTACTCGAGCCTCGGCTACCTCAAGCGTCTGCCCTTCGACCGCATCAAGATCGACCAGTCCTTCGTCCGCGAATTGCCGGGCGACACCGACGACGTCGCCATCGTCCGGGCGATCATCGCCATCGCCGACAGCCTGCAAAAGGAGGTCATTGCCGAAGGCGTCGAACAGGCCCACCAGGCCGCCTTCCTGCTCGATCACGGCTGCCGCCTGATGCAGGGCTACCACTTCGGCCGCCCGACCTCGGCGGTCGCCATCGAAGCCGTCTTGCTGCACGGCGGATACCTCCCGATGCGGCCCGTCGACACTGCCGTTTGATGCCCGTAAATTTCATCGCTGTCCGCTCTGCGCAAAGCCGATACCACGGTCAACCGGAAAATTGGTCAAAAAATGAAATCCGGCGCCGGCTCGACCTCCCGCCACCATGCAAACAACATGCTTGCATCCCATTTGAAAAGTTCGTAGGCTGCTGATCAGCCCCTCTTTTTTGAGGGGAAGCGCTCCATGATGGCCGGCTGCTTCGCCGGCAGACTTTCGACCGAGGGAGGCTTCCATGCTCAATCTGTTTTCCATCTCCGGTTTCGGACGCCGCAATGCATGGCGGCTGTTTTTTGCGCTTCTGCTAATGGCCGGGTTGAATGCCTGCGGAAAATCCAGCGCCCCGCTCGAGACATCGGTGGAAGCCGCACCGCCGCCACCGCCACCGGCCGCCACCGCAGAGCCGCCACCCGCTGCCAAGAATGGCGGCACGACGCACCCCGAGACAGCGGCCATTGGCCGCGAATCGCCGCCGATCCCGCATTTCGACTGGCCGCCGCCCAAGGCTTCGGCCGAAGAGTCGATACCCGACAAATGGCTGCGCACCGGCCCGGCAACGCGGCTGGCCGACGTTGCCGACAAGTTCGAGAAGGCCTTGCGTCTGGCCCACTACGAGCAGCGGAGCTATTACGCCGTGCCGCGCGGTTTTGCACTGGCGACCCAACTTGAGCAGATCAAGGCCGATGGCACGCCGATGCCCGGGGCGGATCGCTGGAAGATCGGCACGCCGTCGGTAAGCAATCTGTCGCTGGCCAGTTTCATCAAGGCCCTGGCCTTTGCGCCGGCCGGTTATTACCGGGCAATTGTCTTCGTGGTGACCGACGCACCCTGGGTGCAGTCCGCCACAGTTCCGAGTGATGAACAGATCAGGAGCTGGGCCGGTGGCGGAGCGCACGCGCTGCCGGCGTCCATCGGCGCCTTGCCGTATGGCGCTGACTATCGCGCCCGCGCCCTTATCTACGAGTTCGAGAAGGGCGAATCCGGCCCGGCGAAAACCCTGCTGCCCAGCCCGGTTTCCGGAGAAGCCCATCTCGACAAGGGGGGCATCTGGGAACCCCTGAGCATCCTTTGAACGTAGAGCGCGCACATGGCTAATCCCGTCTTCATCAGCTACCGGCGCAGCGACACGACGGGTGAGGCCGGGCGGCTGGCCGATTCGCTCGAAAACCTGCTCGGCGCGGCCTGCGTCTTTCGCGATGCCGACGATATTCCGGCCGGCGAGGATTTCGAGGTCTTTTTGCAGCGCGAACTGGCCGGGACCGAGGTCACCGTCGTCCTCATCGGCAAGAAATGGTTGGCCGAACTGAACCACCGACTCAACCAGCCAAACCCTGACTTCGTGCGCATCGAGATCGCCACCGCGCTAAAACTCGGCAAGCGGGTCATCCCGGTTTTGCTCCAGGGCGCCGAATTGCCGAGTGCGGCGTCCCTGCCCGACGATCTGCGCGCCCTCGTCAATCGCCAAGCCATCAACCTGCGCGACGAGGCGTGGATCGCCGATGCCGGCCGCCTCGCCGACGCCATCGGCCGTCCCTACGACTGGCGGCGGCTGATGCTGCGCGCCTTGATTTTCATTGTCGCGGCGGTGGTGGCCACCAAATACGCCATCGGCGCCCTGGCCCCGAACGCCGACAACCAGCTTGAACTGGCGCGTGGCGTCATCGTCAGCCTGCTGGCGCTCTATACCGGCGTCGAAGGTTTCCTGTGGTGGAAACGCAAAAAGCGGGTGACGTAATTTGACGAGGCAAATGGCGTCCATTTTGCTCTGGCTGTCCGGCGCGCTGACCATCGGCCTGTTCATCGCCATGGCCGTCCACTCGGCGCCATTGTCACCGGGCATTCCGGCGCTGCAATTCACCTTTGACGAGGCGGCCTTCAAGGCCATTCTTGCCCAGTGGGGCCCGGATGGTATCGAGCTTTTCCGCCGCCATTTGCGCATCGACTTTCCGGTGCTCGCCAGCTACGGCCTCTTCGGCTACCTGCTCGTCCGCTACGGTTGCCTTTTCCGGCAACTCGACCAGGCGACCCGGCGCCTTTCGAGCTGGACCATGCCAGGTGCCGCAGTGCTCGATGCCATCGAAAACCTGCTTCACCTCCAGTTGATTTCCGATACGACAAGCCACGCCCCGGCCGTCTACCTGATCGCCGGCCTGGTGGCGACCGGCAAATGGTTGCTGATCGCCAATTTCATGACCGGGGCCCTATACCTGCTGGCCACCAAATGGCGCAAAGGCTGCGAGAAATGACGCCAGCCAGGGAATCCCACGGTCGACCGGAAATTTTGGCCAAAATTGAAAGGTCTGACGGCCAGCAATAACCAGTACCACCCTGCTCGCGCCAACCGGCGCCACCGCAAAACAAGCGCTGACAGCGCACAAAACCACACATCGTTACAGCCAATCATCGGCTGCGCCGCCTAAAATACCGGCGATGTTCGTGTCCCATCCCTCTCCGGCCCGGCGAGCACCGCTTTTCGCGTTTGCTGCCTCGCTCCTGATTCATGCCCTGATCCTGATGATCCCCCGGCATGATCCGGACGAAGCCTCAAGTCCACCGCGCATGGAAGCCCGCCTGCGCAAGCCGGTATCGACCGAAACGGCGAGCGCTCCCGAGGCGCGCCAGAAGCCGGCGAAAATCAAGCCGGAACGCCCACGGTTGCTGACCACCAACAAGCGGAACAAAACCTCGGTGGCCAGTGCGCCGCAATGGACGGCGGCAGAGAAAACGGACATGAACCGCTTTCTCGACGAGCTCGACAACAACGCCAAATCCGCCCCCAAGCCGACACTGGCCCAGCGTTCAAAAGCCATGGCGCGCGAGGAAGCGTGGAAGCAGGCGCGGGAAGAATCCGCCGGCAGCGCCCTGCTCGACCTGCGCCCCAACGCCACCCCACCCGACCCGTTCAGTCTGGAAATGTACCTCGAAGGCATGCTTAGACGCCTCAATCGCAGCGCCAGCTTCGTCAAGAATGACCCGCGCGCCAAGGGCATGCATCCGGCTTCCATCGAGTTCAAGGTCAATCCGGACGGCACTATGAAGTCCTTCAAGGTCATCAATGCCGGCGATCAGGCCGACGAGATCGCCTTCGTCAAGGCCGTCGTCGAACGCTCCATCCCCTTCTCGCCCTTCCCGGTCGACCTCGACAGGGCGGCCCGCTCGCTGACCATGCGCATCTGCATCAATCCGGCCGGCTCCGGCGAAGGCGGCTTCGGCTTCACCCGGGCCAGCGGTCGGGCCTGCTGAGCCTCGCCGCCCGGCTCACTTGGTCAGATTGACCGCTTCCTCCGCCCAGCCAATCGCTTCGACCGAGGCCGACTCGATGGCTTCGAGCGAATAGCCCAGCTCGTCGGCCAGACGCGCGACGTTCTGGACACGGCCCTTTTCGACGGCGATGCTCAGCATCAGATAGCGCGCCAGCGGGCCACTGCTGTTGAGCAAAGCTTCGCTCAGCGCCGGCAGCAGATTGAGCTTGCCAACCACCGCACTCATCGGCAGGCCGAGCAAGCTGTCGAGCAGCGAAAGCAGGCCGAGCAGGAAGAATTCATCACACTCCAGCTTGCTGTGCTTCTCCTTACCGAGCAGTTCGAGGAAACGCCCGCGCGCCAGGGCGAGTTCGAGCAACACCTCGTCGCGCGGCGAGGCGGCGCCTGCGCGGAACATGCCGATCGACAGCCAGCGGTAGAGCTGTTCCCGGCCTAGCACCATGATGGCCTGATCAATGCTGGTCACCGGCTGCGCCAACCCAACCATCGGCGAGTTGGCCATGGCCATCACCTTGACGATGACGCCGGGGTCGCGTTTGGCAATCTGGGCGACGTCGGCCAGCTCTGCGTCCTTGCGCAGCTGGTTGAGCATTTCAATGAGGACCAGCTGGCTCTGGCCGATTTCCTTGGCCTGCAGCTCCTCGTCCGGCTCGGTGGTGAATGAGCCAAGGCAATAGGCAATGCCATGCGAAACGCAGTAACGATGCTCCGGCCAGCGCCTGACCTTGTCGGCAATCAGCTCAAGGCCGGGCTTTTCCTGGCGCAGGGAGCGCAGCAGAACCTCAAGACTGGACAAGGAAAGCGCCGAAAAATCGAGGAGTAGATAATCGGCGTGTTCGAGGATCGTTTGCCGATGCGTCACGATGTCGCCGGCGGCCAGCGCTATCCTCGCCCCGGCGCCATGAATGGCGGCGGCAACTGCGTTCCAGTCGTCGGATACCTTGGTGCCATCGGGCAGGGCGAGCAGAAAGGTCGTCATCGGGCCGATCAGCGGCGTGTAGTCGTGCTGCGTCCAGTCATCTTGGCTCAGTGGAATCAGCGCCAGGCGCCGTGCGGCGAAGGCCGCGACGTTGTTGGCGGTGAGGATTTCCAGCGTCGCCGAGGCATCGGCGACCTGCTCCGAATCCGGCCGGCGGGCTGAGAAACGGTAGCCGGCTATGCGTGTCCGGGCATCGATGATCTCGTCTCGCAGCAGAACCACCGGCGAAGCCTTGCGAACGGCGACAACTGGTGCCGAAATAACCTGGACATCGGGCGACGAACTGCCGCCTTTGATGGGTGCGGCTTCTTCGCCCCCCATACCGAAAACGCGTTTGATGAAACCGAACATGATGCCAAGCCCCGAGATGAAGGAATCGGCGGCCAGGCCTGTATTGCCCGGAACAAGCCGATTTAACAGAGACATTATATTCATCAAATCGACCGACAAACGGCGACACGGCAATTAGCTACTTTTCCCTTCGTTTTCCGCCGCCACTGCGCCAGACAAGCGCCATGACATGCGGCAATTTGACACATTCCGAAAGTATTAGATTTTCCTTATGATCACCCGGCCTGGCACCCCGTCCAGTTCGCCAGACAGGCTGTGCGGGAACATTGAGGCGCCATTTCAATAATTAAATCATCAGGGAGTAACACATTGAACGCGTTCAAGCTTCTGATTTCCGCGCTGGCCATTTACATGACCGGCACCACGGTCGCACAAGCCCAGAGCTATTCGCCCGAGGCAATCGACAACCTGCGCTACATGATCGAGGAGGAAAAGCTGGCTGGCGACGTGTACCGCTCGTTCGGCGTCCTCTACCCGACAATCATGCCGTTCAGGAATATCCCCCGATCAGAAGACATGCACGTGGCCACACTGGTTGGTCAAGCCAACGCCATCGGGCTTGATGTCAGCGACCTGACCTCGCTGGCGGCCGGCCAGTTCGAGAATCCGGCACTGCAATCGCTCTACCTGAACCTGGTGGCGCAAGGCAGCACCTCGAGCTTTGCCGCGCTGACCGTCGGCAAGAATATCGAACTGCTCGACATCGCCGACCTGACTGCAGCCAGGGCTCTGATTCCAACGGACTCGGCCCTTTACGCATCCTATGGAAGCCTGATGAATGCCTCCTACAACCACCTGAATGCGTTCAATACCTGGCTGGCCAGGACGCCTGTACCGGCAGTCCCTGAACCGGAAACCTACGCCATGCTGCTGGCCGGCCTCGCCATCGTCGCGGGCATGGCACGCCGTAGCAAGCGAATTTAGGGCGGAAGCCATGGCCAGCCGCGTGACAGCGGGCAGCTGGCCATGGCGCGGCTTAGTAAGCGCCGTCATTTTTTTCGGCAGGTGCAGAACAGAGAGATGCCCCCGCCCCGCCAGCCGCATCGACAAGCGCGTTAAAAACCCTGTCAGCATCGCGGCGCCGGCGCATGTCAATCACCCTGACCTGATCGAGAGTAGGGCCGAAAAGCGCTTTCAGACACTTGCTGTCCGTCGTTTCATCGACAACCAGCACCAGCCGTTGCGGCGGCAGGCGCTTTGCCAGTTGCTCCAGTTCGAATTCGCAACCCAGCCGCCCTGCGCTGATGCCGCGCACGTCCATGATCACGGCGTCGGCGCGCAACATCAGTTCGACGACGGTGGCCTGCCAGGTCGAGTCGCGGCAGCAGAATTCGCCGATGCGGAAACGCCCGTCGGGATCGGGGGCAAGATCGAGCGTCGCCAGCTTGTGGTCGAGGCTGGCGCGTGTCGTGACGAAGAGCTCGTCGATGCGCCCGGTCAGCCAGCGCAGGTAGTCACCGGCATCGATGGTGCTGGCTGTGACGTCAGGTGCGGCGATCGTGGTGACCGGACCCAGCAGACGCCAGCGTGATGCGACGCGGTCGAACAGACGCTCGGTGCGGGCGGTGTAGCCGAACACCCGGAGCAGGAGCAGCGTCGGGGCAGGCTTGGCCGCAGCCAGTTTGGCCACACCCAGCCAGCGCATGACGCCATGGTTGACCAGCGGGAAGAGGACAATCTCGCCCACAACCAGCAACAGCGCAAAGATCGGGCGCTCGCGGCCGGCCAGGATGTCGAAACCGATGGTGACGACGAGCATCAGCCACCAAGTACGGGCCAGCAACTGGGCGTCGGAAAAGCGCTTGGCTTCGTAATCGGCAGCCAACTTGCGCAGACGCAGCCAGGCCAGCCAGCCGACCGGCAGGGCGATAAGCATGAATACGCCATTCAGCCCCAGCGTATAAACCCATGGCGTGCCGACCTCGGTGGCAGCGAGCACGGCGGTCAGGCGGGAGCCGGCAAAGGGCGCCGCGGCAAAGACCAGCACGGCGGCGAAGGTGATCGGCACGACGCCGCGCAGCCGGCTCGGCCAGGACATCAGCCAGAACAGGCCGGCCATCCACAGCTGGTTCCAGGCGATGTCGAAGAACAGCGGGACCAGGCCGAGAATCTTCCAGCTCAGGGGCCGGCCTAGCAGGCTGCGTTCGACGATGCCGGCGAGCAGGCAGAGCGCCGCGAAGCTCAGCATCATGACGACAAAGGCGACAACCATGCGCCAGGGCGGCCAGGCCAGGGAGACGGCAATCATCGGCAAGGCGGCGATCATGTAGCTGCAGGTCAGCGCCAGGGCATAGGTCGGCGAGGCGCTCATTTCCCCGGCAATCATGTAGAGCACGGCCATCGGCAGGCCGCAAACGGCGGTAGTCAGCAACCAGGCTGCAGCAATTCGCTGGCGCATCGAGCGCTCGCGGGCAAACAGGTTGCCGGCCATCAATACTTTCTGAGCAGACGCTTTCTCTGTCGGGAGAGGCAAGACAGCGCCATCGCCCTGCATCATCCCGCCCAGGATGGCCAGCCGGTAACGCCAGAGCACGATCAGCGCGACAACGACCGTGACCAGCACGCTGTTGATGAAATGCACACTCGGTTCGCCGCCATGCATCGCTCGCTCCCGACAGGCCACAACAGTGCTAGCCTACTGCCAATGTCATTTTCAGGAAACTGTCATGACCACTTCGCTTCCCGAGACAACCGACCGCCGCACGCGCTGGCGCGAGTCGCGCCGCTTCCTGCTGGCAACCGTGGCGATCACCCTGCTTTACCTCGGCATTCAGGCATTCTGGATGTGGGGTGCGGCTGAGCTGGCGCATGTTGGCTGGACGGTCAACGACCCGACCCGAACCTACGCCGACGAAGCAGCCGCGATCGCGGAAAAATCCCGGGAACGCGAGCAGGGGCTCGCCCCGCGCTTTCCCCGCCGCGTCTTCCAACTCGGTTTCGAATACGGCTACCTGAGCCAGTGGCTGGGCGGCTACGGACAACAACCGGCCGACATCATGGCGCAGTTGTCGCGGCCGGTCGAAGCACACATCCGCCGCCTCGACGAAACGGCCGTTCAGCTCGGTGTCGCCCCGATCAGCCGTTTGCCGGTGCGTACAGCGGCCGATTTCAGCGGTCTGACCCAGCGCATTGAAGACGATCCGGACGGGGTTGCCGGGCGCATCGAACAAGTGGGCTCGCCGCGCCTGCGCCATGTTTTCCTGCTCGCTGCCCATGTCGGCACGATGAGCGCGGCACTGGAATCGCCCCCCGGCGATGTCATGCCGATTCCCGCCACCCAGTTGATCGGCATGCACGCGACACTGGCCGGCATCCCCGAAGCGTTGTGGCGGCCGCTCAGCCGTACCGCGCGAGGAACGCCGGAGGAAGTCCGTCGCGATTACATGGCGGCGGCCGCCCGGCTGGAAAGCGCCTTGCCCTGAGCCCGGCGTGACATTTCATTTTTGGCCGTTTTTTCCGGTTGACCGTGGCATCGGCCGACCATGCCGTATCGAGCCCCCCCCAACGCGCCGGCTTGGCCAGTTGCGTCTTGACCATCGGTCAGACCGTGTTCCAGGCATAGATGCACACGCCCACGCCCAGCACCAGCCCGACAATGAGCTGGATCAGCAGGACGCTGAGACCCGCCTGCTGCTTGCTCATCTTGTGCCCGGGATTGATCGCCCGGCAACCGGGGCAGGTGACAAAAAACGTATCGACCTGATGACCGCAGGCGCGGCATGGAACGAGTAGCATGGAATATCCCCGATATGGTTTGGCCATTAAAGGCGGCAGCACTGCGTGGTAGCATTCGCCGCCATGAACTCACCCCGCCTGCCGCCTGCCATCCTGATCATGGGCCCAACCGCTTCGGGCAAGACGGCGGTTGCCATGGCGCTGGCCGACCGTTTTCCGGTCGAGCTGATCAGCGTCGATTCGGCCCAGGTTTTTCGTGACATGGACATCGGCACGGCCAAGCCGGACCGCGCCACGCTGGCCCGCTACCCGCACCGCCTGATCGACCTCATCTCGCCGGAAGAGAGCTATTCGGCCGCCCGTTTTCGCGCCGATGCGCTGGCCGCGATGGCCGACATCACGAAGGCCGGCAAGGTGCCCGTGCTGGTCGGCGGCACGATGCTGTATTTCCGCGCCCTGCTCCACGGCCTGGCCGATCTGCCGCAGGCCGACGCCGCCCTGCGCGCCCAAATTGATGCCGAAGCCGCGGCCGAGGGCTGGCCGGCGATGCATGCCAAACTGGCCAAACTCGACCCGGTCACGGCCGCCCGGCTGCACTCCACCGACAGCCAGCGCCTGCAACGCGCCCTCGAAATCTGCCGGTTGAGCGGCCGCCCGATGTCAGAACTGCTAGCCGAAAGCGAAAAACAGAAGCCGCCCTACGATTTGCTGTCGATCGCCCTCCTGCCCTCCGACCGCGCCGTTCTGCACGAACGCATCGCCCGCCGTTTCGACGAAATGCTGCTGGCCGGGCTCGATGACGAGGTGCGCCTGCTGCGCCGGAAATACCAGCTGAGCCTCGACCTGCCGTCGATGCGTTGCGTCGGCTACCGGCAGACTTGGGAAGCGCAGGATGGAACGCTACCGCGCAATGAACTGCGTGACCGCGGCATTTTCGCGACACGCCAGTTGGCCAAGCGCCAGATCACCTGGCTGACCAACTCGTTCGAAGCCGAGAGTTTCGATTGCCTCGACCCGGCCTTGGCCGAGCAGATTGCCGAACGGACGACAAGCTTCCTCGGTGCTGCCTGAAGCGCTGCTACGGTCAACCGAAAAAAAAGCCCAAAAACGAAATATCCGTTTGACCAGGCAAAGCCGGCCGATCAGCTCTCGATCTGCTCCTTGCGCGCTGCCAGCAGCGAATACACCGTCGGCACCACGAACAGCGTGAAGAGAGTGCCAAGCAGCAGGCCACCGACGATGACCCAGCCGATCTGCTGCCGCGACTCGGCGCCCGCCCCCGTGCTGAAGGCCAGCGGCACGGCGCCGAGGACCATGGCGCCGGTGGTCATCAGAATCGGGCGCAGACGGAGGAAGGACGATTCGATGACCGCCTCCTTGAGCGCCATGCCCTTTTCCTGCAACTGGTTGGCGAACTCGACAATCAGGATGCCGTGTTTGGTGATCAGGCCGACCAGTGTGACCAGGCCGATCTGGCTATACACGTTGAGCGTGCCGCCGCTCAGCCAGAGGGCGAGCAGCGCCCCGGCCATCGACAGCGGTACGGTGAGCATGATGATGAACGGGTCGCGGAAGCTTTCGAACTGGGCGGCCAGCACGAGGTAAATGAAAGCCAGCGCCAGACCGAAGGTGAAGGCCAGCGACGACGACGATTGGCGGAATTCACGCGACTGGCCGTTGTAGTCGGCGGCGTAGCCCGGTTTGAGGACCTGGTTGGCAACGCCATCCATGAAAGTCAGCGCCTCGCCCAGCGTGTAACCCGGCGCCAGATTGGCGGTAATCGTCACGGCGCGGCGCTGGCCGAAATGGTTCAGTTCGCGCGGGCTGATCGTTTCCCGGACATCGACCAGATTTTCCAGCGAAATCATGCTGCCATCGCGGCCCCGCACATAGATATCGCCGATATCCTCCGGATTGCGTCGCTCGACTTCGGCGACCTGGACGATCACGTCGTACTGCTCGCCATCGCGCTTGAAACGCGTGACCTGTCGGCCGCCGAGGAAGGTTTCCAGCGTCCGGCCGATGGTTTCGACCGGCACGCCCATGTCAGCCGCCTTGTCGCGCTTGACGTCGACCGACAGCTCAGGCTTGTTGAGTTTGAGGTCGGTATCCACGTTGGTCAGCGACGGATTCTTCGCCACTTCGGCGAGGATCTGGCCGGTCACCTTTTGTAGCTCCTCATATGGCGCAGCGGTAACAACAACGAAATTGACCGGCCGTTCACGGGGGCTCTGGCCGAGCGACGGCGGCGTCACCGGGAAGGCCATGACACCGGGAATGGCGGCGAATTTAGGGAACAACTCCTTGGCGATCTCCGGCGAACGACGAGTGCGATCGTTCCAGTCAGTCAGGCCGAGAATGGAAATCCCCTGACTCACGGTCGGGTTGCCGGCGACGACGAAATAGCGCTCGGCATCCTTGGTCTGGCTGTAAATGCCTTCGATCTGGCGAGCGTATTTTTCGGTGTAATCGAGCGTCGCCCCCTCCGGGCCGAGGAACATGCCGAAAATGATGCCGCGATCCTCGACCGGTGCCAGTTCGGACTTCAGCGCCTTGAGCAGAACGCCGCAGGAGGCGGCGACGATGACGAAACCAACAAGCACGATCCAGCGACGATTGAGTGCTGCGGTCAACACCCGCTTATAGCCGGAATTCAACCAGTTCAGGAAGCCTTCGACCATCAGAAAAGCCTTGCCGTGCTTCTCCTCATGCTTGAGCAGCACCGAGCACATCATCGGCGACAGGGTCAGCGCGACGAAACCGGAGACCAGCACGGCGCCGGCCAGGGTCAGGGCGAATTCGATGAACAGTTTGCCGGTACGCCCGGTCATGAACGCCACCGGGGCATAAACCGCGGCCAGCGTCAGGGTCATGGCAACCACCGCGAAGCCGATTTCCTTCGAGCCCTGGAGCGCCGCCTGCATGCGCGGCATGCCCTCCTCGATGTGCCGGAAGATGTTTTCCAACACGACGATGGCGTCGTCGACGACCAGACCGATGGCCAGCACCAGCGCAAGCAGCGTCAGCGTATTGATCGTGAAACCGAGCGCGAACATGATGCCGAAGGCGCCGACCAGCGACACCGGGATGGTGACCAGCGGAATCAGCGTCGCCCGCAGATTGCGCAGGAAGAAGAAAATGATCGCCAGCACGAGCAGGATGGCCTCGCCGATGGTCTTGAACACCGATTCGATCGAACGGTCGATGAACACCGACGAATCGTAGGACAGATTGGCGCTCATGCCATCCGGCAGCTCGCTGGTGATTTTCGGCAACTCGGCACGCAGCGCTTTCGACAGTTCAAGCGGATTGGCCGTCGCCTGCTTGATGACGCCGAGCGCCACGGCCGAACGCCCCTTGAAACGCACGGAGCTACGCTCCGATGCGGCGCCGATTTCAACCCGGCCAAGATCGTTGATACGGATCGGATAGCCGTTCACCGTCTTGACGATGACCGCCCCGAATTCCTCGGTGGTCTTGAGATCGGTATTGGCCACCACCGAAAATTCGCGCTCGCGGCTTTCGATACGGCCGGCCGGCACCTCGACGTTCTGCTTGCGCAAGGCATCCTCAACGTCAGCCGGCGTCAGCTGGTAAGCCGCCAGTCGCTGCTTGTCGAGCCAGATGCGCATGGCGAACTTGCGGTCGCCGAAGACCCGCACGTCGGCGGCGCCGGGCAGGGTCTGCAGGCGCGGCTTGACGATGCGCGTGGCGACATCGGTGACTTCGAGGGCCGAATGCTTGTCGGATGAAAAAGCGATCCAGATCACCGGATTGGCATCGGCCTCAACCTTGGCGATGACCGGTTCGTCGACCTCGTCCGGCAGTCTGTTGCGGACCCGGGATACCCGGTCGCGGACATCGGAAGCCGCCGAATCAGGCGCCCGCTCGAGCTTGAAGCGCACTGAAATCTGACTGCTTTCAGCCCGTGAAATGGAAGTGATTACTTCCACACCCTCGATTCCGGCCAGCGAATCCTCAAGTGGTTTGGTGACCTGCGATTCGATGATTTCGGCCGAGGCACCGCGATAGCTTGTGTTAACCGTGACCACCGGCTCGTCGATCTTGGGGTACTCGCGCACCGGTAGCCGGTCGTAGGAAACGATGCCGAGCAGCATGATGACCAGCGACAGCACGGTCGCGAAGACCGGCCGCTTGATGCAAATTTCGGAAATTTTCATTTGCCGGCGGCCGTCCCGGCGGCGACAGCCTGCGCTGCCGCAGGTGGCGTGCCCTCACCGACCGGACGCACCGCAGCGCCCTCGCGCAGCTTCAACTGGCCGGCCGTCACGACCACGTCGCCAGCCGCCAGTCCTTCAACAACTTCAACCTGCGCCATCCGCCGAACTCCGAGCTTGACCTTGACCAGATTTGCCTTGCCATCGACGACCTTGAACACCGCCGGCTGACCGCCCGGCACGATGCTTTGCTCAGGCACCATGAGCACGGCCTTGCGCTCGCCGAAGAGCAGGCGGACGCGCACGAACATGCCGGGCCGCAGCTTGCCCTTGGCGTTGTCGAGCCGGGCGCGGGCCGAGATCGAACGACCGTTCTGGTCCACCAGCGGGTCGATGGCGTCGAGCACGGCTTTGAAGCGTTCGCTGGGCAAAGCATCGGTCTGCACTTCGACAACCTGGCCCTTGCTGATCCGGCCGAGATAGTTTTCCGGCAGCTTGAAATCGACGCGCAGCGTGGCGACATCCTCGATATTGATCAGATCCTGGCCATCCTTGAGGTAATCGCCAACGCTGACGTTGCGCAGCCCGACCATGCCGGTGAATGGCGCCTTGATACGCATTTTCGCGGCCTTCGCCTCGGCCAGTTGGACAGCAGCCTCCTGCACCTTGAGCGTCGCCGCCGAAGCGTCGAGTGCCTGCTGACTGAGGAATTTTTTGCCGACCAGTTCGACATTTCTTTCGTAGCTGCTCTTGGCCAGCGCCAGGTTGGCCCGGGCTTGCAGCAATTCGGCATCCTGGATCGCCGCATCGAAAACAACCAGCACCGTTCCCTTGGCCACAACGGCGCCATCCTTGAAACCGATCGAGGCCACGCGCCCCGCCGTTTCCGGGCGCAGGACAACGGATTCATTCGACTTGAGCGTGCCGACTGCGGTTACATCATCGGCAAAATCGCTGGCTGCCACCCGGGCCACTTCCACTGCCGTCGGAAAGCTGGCCGGCGCGCCGCCCCCCGCCGGTTTGCCCGCCCCGCCAGGCGGGGTTACCGGCTCGGCTGCAGGCGCCCGGTTGGCGGTGTAGGCGTAGTAGCCCAGGCCAGCCAGGCCGACAAGCGCGATGGCGATAATTCCGAAACGGGTTTTTTTATTCATGGCATTCGGCAAAAGGTCGAACTGACCGGGCAGTCAGCAATAGCCGGAATTGTAACGAACCGGCTGAATTCGCAGAAAAAAATCAGCCGTCGATGCCAGGCAGGAATTCGGGCAGTTTTGGCAGTTGACCGCAGGAAACGCACGCCGGTTCTGCTTCCGGCTCAAACGCAGCGTGACAGGACGCTGCATCGCCATCCTGCCAGCCTTTTTTCAAGGGCGCGACGCTGACGAAAACAACACCGGCGCGAATCATGTTGAGGTATTCCGCCACACTGCGCGATACATCGATGATGCGTTTGCGGTGTTTCGGGTGCATCCGGTCATTGACCTTGACGATGGCGCAACGGTCGTTGTCCAGCCGTCGAACGGCCAGCATGGTACCGAGCGGAAAGCGATTGCTGGCAGCGGTGAATTGCTCGACGTCAAAACGTTCGCCGGTGGCCGTCTTGCGACCCTGAAAGCCCCTGCCGTAAAAGCTGGCGTGGCCACGCAGGCCAGGAACGCCGTCTTCAACCAGGTCGGCCGGCCCGAATTCGGGCGCCAACTCGGCCTGGCGCGGCGAATGCCGGACCGGTTTCTTGGCATGTCTGGTTGCCGTCTTGTGCGACGGCTTATGGCTCGCCGCCCAGACCGGCGACGAGGCATTCAGCAGGAACAGGCCGCAGACGAACATCGCCGCGACCTGCAACTGCCATTTAGACGACAATCGTCTGTGCTTCGTCACCCGAACGCGCCCGGATCTTGCCGATGCGATAAACCGTTTCGCCCTGCGCCTTGAGCTCGGCCATCGCTGCATCGGCATCAGCCGCAGCAACGACGATGACCAGCCCGATGCCGCAGTTGAAGACTCGGTGCATTTCGTTCTCGGCCACATTGCCTTCGGCCTGCATCCAGTCGAACAGCTTGGGACGCGGCCAAGCGGCCTTTTCCAGCTCGGCCACGGTGTTTTCCGGCAGCACGCGCGGCACGTTTTCGAGCAGGCCGCCGCCGGTGATGTGAGCCATGCCTTTGATCGTGACCTTTTCCATCGTCGCCAGCACCTGCTTGACGTAGATGCGGGTCGGCGCCATGACGACGTCGGCCAGCGTCCGCTCGCCGTCGAACTTGGCGTTCATGTCCGGATTCGAACGCTCGATGATCTTGCGCACCAGCGAGTAACCGTTGGAGTGGGCCCCCGAGGAAGCCAGACCGAGCACCACATCGCCGGGAGCAATCGAAGCCTTGCCGTCGATGGCCTTGGATTTTTCAACGACGCCGACGGCAAAGCCGGCCAGGTCGTATTCGCCAGCCGGGTACATGCCCGGCATTTCAGCCGTTTCGCCACCGATCAGCGCGCAGCCGGCCAGTTCGCAACCCTTGGCGATGCCACCGACGACCGCAGCAGCGGTATCGACATCGAGCTTGCCGCAAGCAAAGTAGTCGAGGAAGAACAGCGATTCGGCGCCCAGCACGAGAATGTCATTGACGCTCATGGCGACCAGATCCTGGCCCACCGTGTCGTGGCGATTCAGATCGAAAGCCAGGCGCAGCTTGGTGCCGACACCATCGGTGCCAGACACCAGCACCGGCTCCTTGTAGCGCTTCGGCACTTCGAACAGCGCGCCGAAACCGCCGATACCGCCGAGCACGCCGTCGCGCAGCGTTTTCTTGGCAAGCGGCTTGATACGTTCGACGAGGGCATCACCGGCATCGATATCGACGCCGGCATCACGGTAGGAAAGGGAAGTGTTCTGGGTCATGGTCTGGGAACTCGCCGAGCGCGGCGGCTAGCCGCTGGAAAAAAAAGCGATTTTACCCGAAACCGACCGGCTTCCTAAGCGCTTCCGTCGACACTCGCTATACCCGCCACTGGCGGAAAGCGCAGCATTTTTGGCACCATCGGCGTGGCTACCCGCTCCGCCAGCCCAGGCTCCGGCATCGGCCGGGCGCCATAACCCGCCCCGCGAAAATCAGCCAGACGCACCCCGGTCGAACGCGGACGCAGCCCAAAGATAAACTCGCCGACTTCCCTGAACCACACGCGACGCCCCATCTGTACGTACCACTGCATGGCATGCCGGAATTCGGGATCGCGATTGAGGAAGGTGCGTAACAGTGCCTGCGGCCGCAACTGCATGGCCACCTCGATGCCTTTTACCCAGAGCAGCATGCGCCACGGCGGCATGCCGGGCGAGGCCAGCACCTGATGCTTGTAATCCCACAGCCGGGTATCGGGCTGCACCACCTCGCGATGCGCCACGCTTGAAAAATAACTCGTCCAGCGCAGCGGTGTCGCGTACAGCAACTGGATCTGGTCGGGGTCGTAGCGCAGCAACTGCTTCAGCGAATGCCAGTAATGGCGGTCGCTTTCTTCCTCGAAGCCGACGACGTAGGTGGCCATCGACACGATGCCGTGCCGGCGCAGAAGGCGAATCGCTTCCTGGTCCTCGCGCGGCGAGGCGTCCTTGCGGATGGCCTGCAAGGTGGCTTCGTCGTAGCTTTCGATGCCGAGCAGGAAGCGCACGACGCCGGCCTTCTTGTAGAGATGAAGAATGTCGGCGTCACGCACGATGTCACCGGCCCGCGTCGAGCCGACCAAGGTCAGCGGCACGTTTTCGACAATCAGGGCTTCGAGGAAAGCCTGCCAGGCTTCGCGCGAGGCGGTCGGCAGTTCGTCGGCAAAGTTGATGACCTCGACCCCGTGTTCGCGGTGCAGCCAGGCCAGTTCGCGGGCGAACAACACCGGATCGCGATGCCGCCAGGTCCGCCAGAAACCGCGCTGACCGCAGTAATTGCACAGGTAGGGACAACCGCGCGAAAACTGCACGACAACGGCTTTGCGCCCGCCCCAGTAGGAATAGCGGTTGAAGTCGATCAGTTCCCAGCCGACGCGGTAGGCGTCGAGGTTTTCAATCGGCTTGGCCTGCCGGGTCGCCCGCGCCTGACCGCCGTCCCGATAGGCGCAGCCGGGCACTGTGGCGAGCAGGCCGTGCGTGACGATGGCGCGCGCGACGAGGACGGCTGTGCGCTCGCCTTCGCCGCGCACGATGGCGTCGATGGCCGGGCATTCATCAAGGATTTCCCGCCAGTGATAGGTCGGAAAAACGCCGCCATAGACGATGGCCGTTGCGGGCAGTGCCGCCTTGATCCGCACAGCCAGATCGATGATGGTTGGATGGGCGGTAGACGAGCCGGCGTGGCCGACCATGACGATGCGCGGCGCTGCGGCGACGATGCGACGGACAATTTCATCCGGCGGCAGCGGATCGTAGTCGGCATCAAGCAACTCGACGGCAAATCCGGCGTCGATCAGCGGCCCACCGATGGCGAGCAGCCCGAGCGGCGGCAGGTGGTCATCCGGAATCCGGCTGCCGATGGCGGTGTGCGGCGGGTTGAGCAGGAGAATCTTGTGGGCGGTGGCGGACATGGCGTGCTCCTTGAACGAAGAGCTTCCAGAATCGCCCCGCCCGGTGAAGTCATGACGAAGCGACGGTGAAGTCGGCCAACAGCTCAGTTGGCCCGGGCTGATGCCTGTTGGCGCGGCAGGCTGACCCGGAAGGTACTGCCCCGGCCCGCCTCGCTGGTCACCGAAATGCTGCCGCCGTGCATCGAAACGATGGCATAGGCAACCGACAAGCCCAGCCCCATCCCGGCGCCGGGCGGCTTGGTGGTGAAGAAGGGCTCGAAGATGCGCGCCAGATTCTCCGGCGAAATCCCGCTACCGTTATCGGCGACTTCGATCCAGACCTGCCGGTCATCGACTCCGGCCCGAATGACAATCTCGCCTTCGCCGACAATGGCGTCCCGCGCGTTGCCCAGCAAGTTCTTGAGTGCCTCGGTCAATTCGGAGGGGCGACACGCGACCAGCAGCGAATCATCCATCTCGCGACGGGTCCGCACCCGGCCGCCGGCGGTCGCATCGGCGGCGGCCAGCGCGCTGTCGACCAGGCCGGCCAGACCAACCGCCTGCATCGTGCTGCCCTGGGCGTGCGCCAGTACGCGCAGGCTGCCGACCATGGTCGATAGCCGTCGGGTGCCGCGCAGCGATTCGTCGAGCAGATCGATCACATCGTCGCGCAGGAACTCAAGATCGGCCGCCTTTTTTGCCGCCTCGATCCCGCCTCGCCGGGCACTGTCGGCCGGCAACTCGCACTCGGCCTGGCCATAAAGATCGAGCAAGCCGAGCATGGCATGCACGTAGCGCCCCATTGCCTCCAGATTGGACTGGATGAAACCGATCGGATTGCTGATTTCATGCGCCAGACCGGCCGAGAGCTGGAAGATGGCCGCCAGCTTCTCGGCCTGCAGCAAGCGTTCGCGCGTTTCGTCGAGCTTGCGTTCGAGCAGGCGCTGGTTGGTTTCCGAACGAAAGCGTTCGGTCACGTCGAGAAAGCTGACCACCCGCTTGACGCCAGCCCACACCGCCGGCTGCGGCTGCGAACGCCACTCGATGACGCGGCCGTCGCGACACTCCAGCGTTTCGCGCCAGTCGGCCTCGGGCGACTGGCAGAGTTGTGCGAACGACCGGCTGAAAGCCTCCGGATCGGCCAGTTGCGCCAGCATGGCGGCCATTACCTCTTCGTGCCGCCAGAAGGCAATGACCTCGTCGGGAATGCAGAACAGAGCGACCAGCCGGCTGTTGAAGCGGATGATGCGATCCCCGGTATCGAGCGCCAGAATGCCCTCGTCGGACGACTCCAGGATGGTCCCGAGCAGTTGCAAGAGGTTCTCGGTATGCCGCTCGGCCTCCTGCCCCTCGGCCGCCTGGCGCGCGCTGTCGGCCTGCACCGACTGGTAGGATGCCAGCGCCGCGGCCAAGGCCGCCTCGAGCAACTCTGGCGTAGCAGCCGCACCGGCCAGCTCGCCTTCCAGATAACGCGCCAGCGCTTCCGGGCGTGTCGCCGGATCAGCAAAAGACTGGACAATCAATTCCCCGGCCCGGCTCATGACACCCCCTCAATAACAACGGCCCGATCACCCGGGCAACAGTTTGTTTATTCAAAAAAAGCATAGCACGCAGCCCGAAGCGACTGAGCCTGTTTCACTCGGCAATCTGCGGATGATGATGGCAATGGGATGAATTATCATGTCGCGCATGAAAATTCTCATCGTCGACGACGAGCCGGCCATTGCCGACACGCTCAGCTACGCCCTGCGCGCCGAGGGATTTGCCGTCGATTGCTGCACGCTCGGCAGCGAGGCGCTGAGCCGGCTGGCGTCTGACAGCATCGATTTCGTCGTCCTCGACGTCGGCCTGCCGGACATGACCGGTTTCGACGTCTGCCGCGCCCTGCGCCGGCATTCCGACGTGCCGGTGCTGTTCCTGACCGCCCGCGCCGACGAGGTGGATCGCATCGTCGGGCTGGAACTGGGCGGCGACGACTACGTCACCAAGCCTTTCAGCCCGCGCGAGGTCGCCTCGCGCATCCGCGCCATCAGCCGCCGGCTCAAGCCGGAAAACCGGGTCACCAACGGCGAACAGGTACATTCCCACGGTCAACCCGAAAAAACGGCCAAATTTGAAATCGACCCCGACGGCCTGCGCATCGCCTACCACGGCCAGTGGCTGGCGCTCACCCGCTACGAATACCTGCTGCTCGCCCTGCTCCTCCAGAAACCCGGCCGCATCCTGAATCGCGCCCAGATCATGGACACCGTCTGGCAGGACGGCGGTGACAGCCTCGAACGCACCGTCGACACCCACATCAAGACCCTGCGCGGCAAGCTGCGCAGCATTCGCGACGAAGAGATCATCGTCACCCATCGCGGCCTCGGCTACAGCCTGATCGGGTAAGCCGGCGTGAACATCTCCGTCCGCCTCTTTTTCGGTTATTTCCTCATCGTCGGCCTGGCCGCCTGGTTCGTGCTCAACGTCGTCACCAACGAAACCGAACCCGGCGTCCGCCAGGCCACCGAAGAAACCCTCGTCGACACCGCCCACGTCCTCGCCGAAATGGCCGCTCTCGACCTCTCGGCCGACCGCATCGGCCACGGCGCCTTCGCCGACTCGGTCCGCGCCGCCATCCGGCGCAGCCCGCAAGCCGACATTTCCGGCGTCCTCAAGGAACACGTCGACTTCCGCATCTACGTCACCGACGCCCAAGGGATCGTCGTCTACGACTCACGACAGGCCGCCGTCGGCGAAGACTTCTCGCAATGGCGCGACATCGCCCGCGTCCTGCGCGGCGAATACGGCGCCCGCCAATCGCGTGAAGACCCCTACGACCCGGCCAGCTCGGTCATGCACGTCGCCGCCCCGATCTTCTGGCAAGGCGAACTGATCGGCGTCCTCTCGCTCGCCAAGCCGATGTCCTCGGTCGCCCCCTACGCCGAGCGCGCCGCCCAGCGCGTCAAGGCATCCGGCCTCATCCTGCTCGCCGCCTCCGCCGCCATCGGCCTCAGCTTCACCCTCTGGCTCGGCTGGTCCATCCACCGCCTGCGCGACTACGCCCGCGCCGTCGCCGATGGGCAGAAGGCCGAAGCGCCAACCGGCGGTGGCCGGCAACTCTCCGAACTCGCCCAGGCGCTCGCCACCATGCGCGAAAAGCTCGAAGGCAAACAATACGTCGAACGCTACGTGCAAAACCTCGCGCACGAACTCAAAAGCCCGCTCACCGCCATCCTCGGCGCCGCCGAAATCCTCGAAAGTGACCCGCCGGCCGACGACCGCCACCGCTTCACCCTCAGCGTCGCCGAACAAGGCCGCCGCCTGCAAGCCATCATCGACCGCATGCTCCTGCTCGCCCGCGTCGAGCAACTGCAAGCTCCGGAAGGCGACCAGACCCTCGACCCGAAAACCCTCCTCGACACCTGCCTGTCCCTGCGCCAGCAAGCCCTGACCAGCCGCCAACTGCAAACCCGGATCGCGGTCAGCCACACCGCCCCCATCCGCGGCGACGCCCTCCTGCTCCAACAAGCTCTGCTCAACCTCATCGACAACGCCATCGACTTCTCGCCCCCCGGCAGCACCATCGAACTCGACATCGACGCCGCCGACGACACCGTCAGCTTCCACATCCGCGACCACGGCCCCGGCGCCCCCGACTACGCCCTGCCGCAAATCTTCGACCGCTTCTACTCCCTGCCCCGCCCAGCCACCGGCAAGAAAAGCACCGGGTTGGGTCTGGCGCTGGTGCGGGAGGTGGCGCGGTTACATGGTGGGGAGGCTGGGTTTGAAAATCACCCGGAGGGCGGTGGGGTAGCGTGGATTCGGGTTCGGTCGGAGTGACGACTACAGGTAACGGCCAGGAGCGGTCTCTCAAGAAATCGCTCCAAAGCGGACATGGGCTCTGTCCGTATGATTGCTGATTGATAAGGAGACTGGCTTCGAATAATCTCAATGTCATTCAAAACTTTACAGGTGATCCAATTGCGGGAATACGGGTTCAGCGATCTGCGAGTTGATAGTGACAGTTGCTTCCTGTGCGGCTCAGGAAGCCTCCCTCCGACGCAAGAGCACGTCTTTCCGAAGTGGCTGCAGCACCGCTATAACCTATGGAACAAGACCCTAGGACTCCTCAACGAAACGAAAATCCAATACAAGAATCTATTAATACCGTGCTGTGCAAGGTGCAACAGCGAAGACCTCTCTCGACTTGAAGATAGGGTTTCATCAGCCATTTCACGGGGCTTCGATTGCACATCCAAGCTTGACTCGCACCTCCTATATCTTTGGGCAGGAAAGCTCTACTTTGGTGTTCTGCGAAAGGAGATCACCCTCGCGCAGGATCGATCAAGACCTCACGAGGGAACTATCCTCCCAAAGGAATCCCTCAAGGCATTCTCAGAGCTTCACCTCTTCCTTCAATCCATTCGTGGCAGGCACGAGTTTTCCGGCAAACCACCTTACTCCGTTCTTGTCTGCAACCTTCATGACCTAGGCCAGCTAAGAAATTTCTATTTCCGTGACAGCCTTTTCCACATGACTCTCTCCATCAGAATGGGCGAGGTCGGCATCATCGTCGCGCTGGAAGACGGAGGGCTCACCTCTGATAGTTATGGGCGCTATGTCAATGCCGTCGCCGGAAAAAAACTACACCCAATTCAGTTTGACGAGCTTTACGCAAAAGTGCTCTACCAGGTTAGCCGGGTAGAGGGCGGAGTGACGTACATCACTTCGAAGCACGAATTTGATTCCCAGCCTGCGCAGACCTTAGTGATGGCCGGTGGTTACCTCCGCGAAAGTTCGCAGGAAGAATATTCGCAACTACTTCGACCAATGGTTTCCGACTGGCTGCACTCTGAGCCCGATCATATCGAATGGTTCGTACCTCCAAACCTAGTCCCAACATGGATGACCGACAAAGCTGGTGATCTATTGCTGCGTCCCCTATCTGAATGGGAATCCTCGTTCGCTGCCTAACCATGCCAAGGCCGCTCGCTCCGGTCGCTGCGCGATAAAGCACATCGCCACTTACTTACACGTTGAAGGACCTCTTTCCAAAGTTCCGAACGTCGCCTCTGGGCACTTAGCCACCTGCCATTTTGCCAATTGCTACGGTCAACCGGAAAAATCGGCCCATTTTCAAATTGAATCCGTCCCGCATAGCGCTGATCTCAGTGCCAATTTGTCTGAAGGCGGACGGCCGGAGGAACTGTTAAGGAAAACTTAACAGTTCGAAACTCGGGCGACAGAAGTATCAAGGGACAAGCGCAGGCGCCCGGCACAGGATTCCGGCAAGCCAAAAAAACAAACTTACCACCCCACTTCACCCCCGCTTCACCGTCACTTCGACAAGTCCACACTCACGCCTTCCAGACTCGCTCCTGTCATTCAACCAGGGAGTTCGAGATGGACAAGAAATTGCTGTTCAAGATGTTGGCTATTGGCCTGATGGCCTTGTTGCTGTTGATTCCGCTGGCCATGGTGGAGAGCCAGATCAGCGACCGGGCGCAGCGTCAGCGGGAGGTGCAGGACAATATCGCCAACAGCGCGGCGGGTGAGCAGACACTGGCTGGGCCGGTGCTGGCGATTCATTACCGGGAGACGGTCGAGGTTCCGGCCGAGTCGGAGAAGACCGGGCCGCACCGGCAGGTGGTGGAGCGCACGCTGCTGTTGCCGCCGACCGAGCTGAATCTGGATGGCGAGGCGGGGGTGGAGACGCGCCAGCGCGGCATTTACCAGGCGCGGCTGTTTCGCCTGACGGCCAACGGCAGCGGCTATTTTGCCATTCGCCCGCTGGCTGAATTGTTTGGCGGCAAGACGGTGAGCAATGTCCGCCTCGCCCTGCAACTCGGGGTCAGCGACCCGCGCGGCATCAGCAACGACCCGCGCATTACCGTCAATGGCAAGGCCTATCGTTTCGCCTCGGCGGATTCCGCCGGCGAAAACGGCCTGCGTCGGCTGACCGCCGATCTCGGGCCGGCCGACCTGCAACAGGCCAGCCGCTTCGACTTCAGTTTTCCGCTGCAACTGACCGGCACGACGCGCCTGGCTGTTGCTCCGGTCGGCGAGGCCAACCACATCCATTTGAAGTCGGACTGGCCGCACCCCAATTTCGGCGGCCGTTTTCTGCCGCAATCCCGCACTGTCAGCGGCAAGGGCTTCGAAGCGCAATGGGAAATCTCGCACCTCGCCCGCAATTTCGACGCAGCGCTCAAGGCGAACAGCGGCGAAGCGCTGAGCATCGATTTCATCGATCCGGTCAACGTCTATCTGCAGGCCGAGCGGGCGGTGAAATACGGCGTCCTGTTCATCATCCTGACTTTTGCCGGCTTTTTCCTGACTGAAATCCTGCGCCGCACGCCGATCCACCCGATGCAATACCTGCTGGTCGGGCTGGCGCTGGCGATCTTCTTCCTGCTGCTCATTGCCTTTTCGGAACACCTGGCTTTTGCCGCTGCCTATGGCATCGCCGCGACGGCCTGTATCGGGCTGATCGCCTGGTATCTGGCCGGTGCGCTCGGCGGCTGGCGTCAGGGCGTCGCCTTCGGTAGCGGGCTGACCGGCCTCTACGGCGTGCTTTACGGCGTGCTGCTCTCGGAAGACAACGCGCTGCTCATGGGCAGCCTGCTACTCTTCCTCGCCCTTGGCGCCGTCATGCTCGCCACCCGCCGCCTGAACTGGTACGGCCTGGGCAACCGCTTGATGGAGACAGCCGAATGATCCGCCTGCCCGCAGCATTCACCCGCCGCCCGGGCGGGCCAAGCGGGCGAGTTAGCCGCTGGCTCGGCATCGCCCTGCCCACCCTGCTGCTGTGGCCGGCCTGGCACCTCAAGCACCCGCTGCTGTTCGCCTTCCGCCATATCGAAACGCCGTTGCTGCTGGGTTTTCCGGTACTGGCCCTGATCTTTCACCAGCGGCTTCCGAGACTGGCTCGCCCGCTCTTTCTCGCGGTGTTCGCGCTGACTGCCTGCCGCGAGCTGGAATACCGGCAAATGCGCGATGCCGTGCTCGAAGCCGGGCCGGCCATGCAGGCAGTGGGCGCCCACCTCGTCGCCGGCTACACCGACCTCGACGAACTCCGTCCGCTGGCGGCGAAAGGGCTGATCGGCGGCATTTATCTGGCCAAGCGCAATGTGCGCGGCCGCGATCTCGGCGAGGTCGCCGCTGACATCGCCGAATTGCAGGCGATTCGCCGCCGGGCCGAATTGCCGCCGCTGATCGTCACCGCTGATCAGGAGGGCGGCAGCGTGTCGCATCTGTCGCCACTGCTCGAATATCTGCCACCGCTGGCGACCCTGGCCAACCGCCCCGACCCGACTGTTGCCGCCCGCCGCTACGGCGAAGAGCAGGGCCGGGGCCTGGCTGCGCTCGGGGTGAATCTCAATTTCGGCCCGGTCGTCGACCTGCGCCCGGCCGGAAAACCCTGGCCCGACCCGTTGAGCAACATCGCCGCCCGCGCCATCGCCAGCGACCCGCAACAGGTCGCCGACATTGCCGGCGGTTATCTCGACGGACTCAACGCCGTCGGCGTGCGCGGCACGCTCAAGCACTTCCCCGGTCTTGGCCGGGTGCGCATCGACACCCATCTGCGGCCGGCCGTCCTCACCGCCACGCCCGACGACCTGGCTGCCGACTGGCAACCCTTCCGGCAACTGGCCGGCCACCCGGCGGCGGCGATCATGCTCGGCCACGTGACGCTGACCGCACTCGACGCCGAGCACGCCGCCTCGCATTCGCCGGCCATCGTCGACGGCCTGCTGCGCCAGGCCTGGGGCTACGACGGTTTGCTCATCACCGACGACCTCAACATGGGCGCCGTTTACCGCAAAGGCATCGGCCGCGTTGCCGGCGAGGCGCTGGCCGCCGGGGTCGATCTCGTGCTGGTCAGCTACGATCCGCGCCAGGTCTATCGCGCCCTGGCCGGCGCCGCCGAGGCGCTGGTCGGGCACCGCATCGCGCCGGCCCGGCTGACCGAAAGCGACCGCCGTCTGGCAGATTTCGCCAGTCAGCCAGCGCCGGGGGCGCCGACCGGCCTGATGCAGGTACGTTTGAGGTCAGATGCCCCCGTCTCCGGCCTTCAAGCGGTCTTCCACGGTCAACCGGAAAAAACGGCCAAAATTGAAATGTGCCCGGCACCGTCCACGCGGCCGCAGTTTGGCGGGATGCCGGCCCGCCTCTGATAAAATGCCCGGCTTTACCGTTTCCTGACGCCCGGCGCCGGGCATCCCCGTCTTGTGGAGAGCAACAGCATGTACCAGTCCCCCCTCATCCAGGATCTGCACGATCGCGGCCTGATCGCCCAGATCACCGACGCTGCGGCGCTCGACAAATTGCTGACTGAGGAATCGGTAACGCTCTATTGCGGCTTCGATCCGACGGCGGACAGCCTGCACCTCGGCCACCTGGTCCCGGTGCTCATCCTCAAGCGCTTCCAGGAAGCCGGCCACAAGCCGATCGCGCTGGTCGGCGGCGCCACCGGCATGATCGGCGACCCGAGCTTCAAGGCCACCGAGCGCAAGCTCAATACGCCGGACGTCATCGCCACCTGGGTCGACAAGATCCGCGGTCAGGTCGAGCCCTTCCTCAAGTTCGACGGCGCCAACGCCGCCATCATGGCCAACAATTACGACTGGTTCGGCGGCATGAACTGCCTCGAATTCATGCGCGACATCGGCAAGCATTTCTCGGTCAATGCCATGATCAAGAAGGAATCCGTGCAGCAGCGCCTGACCCGCGAAGACCAGGGCATTTCCTACACCGAATTCTCGTACAGCCTGCTCCAGGGCTACGACTTCGCCGAACTCAACAAGCGCTACGGCTGCGTGCTGCAGATCGGCGGTTCCGACCAGTGGGGCAACATCGTCGCCGGCACCGACCTGACGCGCCGCCTGCACCAGAAACATGTCTTCGGCCTGACCCTGCCGCTGATCACCAAGGCCGACGGCACCAAGTTCGGCAAGACTGAATCCGGCGCCATCTGGCTCGACCCGAAAAAGACCTCGCCCTACGCCTTCTACCAGTTCTGGCTCAACACCAGCGATGCCGACGTCTACAAGTTCATGAATTTCTTCACCTTCCTGCCGGTTTCTCGTATCGCCGAGATCGAAGCGGCCGACAAGGCCAGCGGCGGCAAGCCGGAAGCCCAGCGCATCCTGGCCGAGGAAGCGACCCGTCTGGTGCATGGCGAAGTCGCGCTGATGGCCGCCCGCCGCATTACCGACAGCCTGTTCCACGGTCAACTCGAAAATCTGACCGAAAACGACCTCGAACAACTGGCCCAGGACGGCATGCCCGGTGTACAGCTGGAAAAAGCCAACGCCAGCCTGATCGATGCCCTCGTCGCCGCCGGTCTGGCCAAGTCCAAATCCGAAGCGCGCAGCTTCATCCAGAGCGGTAGCGTCGCCATCAACGGTGCCAAGGCCGAGGCTCTGGACCACCAGATCGCCGACGACGAGCGCCTCTACGGCCGTTTCACCATCCTCCGCCGCGGCAAGAAAAACTACGGGCTGGTCAGCTGGCTGTAAGCGTGATCTGTGCGCGCCCTGTAGCAAGGTGTTTCAGCATGTAATTTTGCTAAACGTGAAGCATTTCCTGACGTTAATTGATTTACCGGGTTAGTTTTCCGGTAAAGCTTTACCGAAGGAGATGCGCCATGACCCATTTAAGCTCCAGCCAGATCAGGTCGCTTGCCGAAACATCGACAACAGCGGCCGCCTACCTTGATGCCTGCGACAACGGCGCAAAATTCGTTCGACTGGATCCGACTTATTACCAGGCATGCGCTCGCCTGCTGATGTCCATATTTTCCGTGGTCGATGCGGCAACAACCTTCCCGGACCTGCTCAGCCGCTCCCCGTCTGCCCGCAACGCGGCCGAATCGCTCGAAATGGAACATCACATCAGGATCAGCCGAACTGGCTACTACCCGCGGCTGGCCGCCATCCTGGCCCGCGCCTCGGTGTGAAAAACCGGGCTTGCTGCCGAACAAGCAAGCCCGGCCAGCCAAGAAAAGCAGCCATCGGGAACGCCGACGCCGGTCCAAATCGGCGCTGCAGTCGGCAGCAATGCTAGAATTTCGGCCCCATTCCCTTTCGCTATCCCGATGCGCCAGCTGATTCTCGATTTGCTGCCCGAAAGCTCGCCCACGCTGGATAACTTCGTCGCCGGCGGCAATGGTGAAACGCTCGCCCTGCTCACCGAATGGCTGGCCGGGACGCGCACCGACACTTCGTTCTGCCTGTGGGGCGAAGCCGGCTCCGGATGCTCGCATTTGCTGCAGGCGAGCGGCTTTGCCTACGTCGATGCGGCCCTCGACCCGGCACTGAAAAATGCTCCGACGACTGAGCAACTGGCTGTCGATCACGTTGAAAACCTCGACGAAACCGGCCAGGTCGCCCTCTTCAACCATTTCAACCGCCTGAAAATGGCCTCCGGCATGCTGTTGACCGCAGCAGCGCAGCCGCCGGCACATCTCAAGCTGCGTGAAGATCTGCGCACCCGCCTCGGTTCCGGCCTGATCTGCCGCCTCCAACCGCTGTCCGACGCCGAGAAGGCCGAAGCACTGGCCACCCAGGCCAAAGAGCGCGCCCTCAAACTGACGCCGGAAATCATCGATTACCTGATGCGCCACGCCCCGCGCGACATGCGAACGCTGAGCGCCATCGTCGTCGCCCTCGACCAATACACGCTGGAACAGAAGCGCGCTGTCACCCTGCCCCTGCTGCGCGAACTGCTGCAATCGCCGTCAGGTTGATGCTACGCCACCCCCGGGAGCACGCATGAGTCATAGCAAGTCACCCACCGGCACCTGTCAGGTCTGCGGCAACACCTTTCCGTCTCGCGAGCTGATCGCCGAGCCGCTGATCCGCACCAATATCCTCAATACCATTCGGGCCGATCACCCGGACTGGTCACCCACCAGCCGCATTTGCCAAAAAGATCTGGCGCGCTATCGCGGGCAGTACGTCCACTCCCTGCTCGTCTCCGAAAAAGGCGAATTATCAGAGCTGGAACACGAGGTTCTGAACAGCCTGCAAACGCATCAGACCCTGGCCGCCGACATTGATAGCGATTACGAAGAGCAATGGAATCTCGGCCAACGCCTGGCCGACCGCATCGCCACCTTTGGCGGCAGTTGGACCTTCCTGATCTGTTTCAGTGTTTTCATCGTCATCTGGATCATGATGAATTCGCTGGTCCTCTACTGGCGCCCGGTCGATCCCTTCCCGTTCATCCTGCTCAATCTTCTGCTCTCCTGCCTGGCTGCGATTCAGGCACCGGTGATCATGATGAGCCAGAACCGCCAGGAGGCAAAAGACCGCCTGCGCGCCCGCAACGACTATCAGGTCAATCTCAAGGCCGAGCTGGAAATCCGCCAGCTCCACGAAAAAATCGACCACCTGCTCTCCCACCAATGGGAACGGATGATCGAAATCCAGGAAGTCCAGCTCGATCTGCTCAACGAATTGCGCCGTCCCCGGTAAACTGCGCCCCTGATCCCACAGCCCAAGAATCCATATGAATCTCGCCCTCTTCGACCTCGACAACACCCTGCTCACCGGCGACTCCGATTTCGAGTGGGCACAATTCCTGATCAGCAAAGGCGTCGTCGACCGCGAGTTGCAGGAAGCGAAGAACATCCAGTTCTACGAGCAATACAAGGCCGGCACCCTCGACATCTACGAGTTCCTCAACTTCCAGCTCGCCCCGCTGACCCGCCATACGCGGGAAGAACTCGATGCCTGGCACCGCGAATACATGGCCCGCCACATCGTGCCGATCATCGGACAGCCGGCCCGGGCGCTGGTCAACCAACACATCGAGGCCGGCGACCTGTGCGCCATCGTTACCGCCACCAACAGCTTCGTCACCGGCGCCATAGGCCGCGAATTCGGCATTGCGCACCTGATCGGCACCGTTCCCACGGTCAACCCGGAAAATGGCCGATTTTCAGGATCACCGACCGGCACGCCATCCTTCCGCGAAGGCAAGATCGAACGCGTCGAAGCCTGGCTCGAATCGCTCGGCCTGTGGTGGGGCAGCTTCGCCGACAGCTATTTCTACAGCGACTCGCACAACGACCTGCCGCTGATGACCAAGGTCAAGACGCCGGTGGCCGTCGATCCGGACGAAAAGCTGCACGCGCATGCCAGTGAAATGGGCTGGAAAATCATCACTTTGCGGTAGAATCCGCCTTTTCCCGTAGCGTCCAGAACGCTCATTGAACGGTAATTCGTGATCCGCAAACTCATCTCCCGCGTTTTCAGCGGCAAGAAACCAAAAGCCAGCCGCCACGAGCCGGCCGTCATTCCCGTCTCCAGCCACGGCATCACCCGCGACCGCATCAGCAGCGGCAGCCGGCGCGTCTGCGAAACCCTGCAGGGCCACGGCTTCAAGGCCTACGTCGTCGGCGGCGCCGTGCGCGACCTGCTGATCGGCGCCGTGCCCAAGGATTTCGACATCGCCACCGACGCCACGCCGGAAGAGGTCCGTCGCGCCTTCCGTCGCTCACGCATCATCGGCCGCCGCTTCCAGATCGTGCACGTCATGATGGGCCAGGAAACGCTGGAAGTGACTACGTTCCGCGGCATGCTCGACGAAAAGACAAAGACCGACGAACACGGCCGCGTCCTCCACGACAACGTTTTCGGCAGCCACGCCGACGATGCCGCCCGCCGTGACTTCACCGCCAACGCGCTGTATTACGACCCGGCCAGCGAAGCCGTCATCGACTATCACCACGGCGTCGGCGATCTCAAGCAGAAAACCCTGCGCATGATCGGCGAGCCGCGCGCCCGCTACCGCGAAGATCCGGTCCGCATGCTGCGCGCCGTCCGCCTCGCCGCCAAGCTCGGCCTGATGATCGATCCGGAAGCCAAGAAGCCGATTCGCGAAATGGCCGGCCTGCTCGAAAATGTGCCGGCCGCCCGCCTCTTCGACGAAATGCTCAAGTTGCTGACCTCCGGGCATTCGGTCAAATGCATCACCCAACTGCGTGATGAGGGCCTGCACCACGGCCTGTTGCCGCTGCTCGATGTCATTCTCGAACAGCCGATGGGCGAGAAATTCGTCATGCTGTCGCTGAAAAATACCGACGACCGGATTCGTCAGGAAAAAGGCGTCTCGCCCGGTTTCCTGTTCGCCACGCTGCTCTGGCACGAAGTCCTGGCTCACTGGGAAAAGCTCAAGGCCAAGGGCGAGGCGAAAATTCCGGCGCTCTATCAGGCAATGGACACGGTCATCGACGTGCAGGGTGAAAAGCTCGCCATCACGCGCCGCATCGCCGGCGACATCAAGGACATCTGGGCATTGCAACCGCGTTTTGAAGCTCGGGCCGGCAAGCGCCCCTACGCCCTGCTCGAACAGCCGCGCTTCCGGGCCGGCTACGATTTCCTCGTCCTGCGCGCCGAATCCGGCGAAGTCGACATGGAACTGGCCGAGTGGTGGACGCGCTTCCAGAAGGTCGATGGCGAAGAGCGCGCAGAAATGCTGCAGCCGGAACAAGCCGGTGACAAGAAACGTCGCCGCCGCAAGAAAAAACCGGCGGCCGAAGGTGGCTCGCCCAACCCCGCTGAATGAACACTGCCTACGTTGCGCTGGGCGCCAACCTTGGCGACCCGGCGGCCACCGTATTGGCCGCCTTCGCCGCCCTGGCCAACCTGCCGGAAAGCCGCGTCAGTCATGGCTCTTCGCTCTACCGGACAGCGCCGGTCGGCCTCACCGATCAGCCCGAATTCGTCAATGCGGTGGCCGAACTGGAAACCACGCTGGCACCGGAAGCCCTGCTCGCCGCGCTGTTTGATATCGAAGAACGCTTCGGCCGCATCCGCGCCGAAAAGAACGGCCCGCGCACGCTCGACCTCGACCTGCTGCTCTACAACGACCAGTTTATCGACCTGCCGCGCCTGACCCTGCCCCACCCACGCCTGCACCTGCGCGCTTTCGTCCTCCAGCCGCTGGCTGAAATCGCGCCACGGCTCGCCATCCCCGGCCGCGGCACTGTCGCCGCCTGGCTGCCGGCCGTCGCCAATCAGGGCATCGTCAGGCTGTGACCCTCTTCGGCCTGCACATCCCCGTGCTCTGGCAGACGGTGACGCTGCTGGCGCTGTCCAATGTCTTCATGACCTTCGCCTGGTACTCGCACCTCAAGCACCTCAACGACAAGCCATGGTGGATCGCCGCGCTGATTTCATGGGGCATCGCGCTGTTTGAATACCTGCTGCAGGTGCCCGCCAACCGCATCGGCAATACCGAGCTCAGCCTCGGCCAGCTCAAGATTTTGCAGGAAGTCATCACCCTCGCCGTCTTCGTTCCCTTCGTCGTCTTTTACATGAACCAGCCGCTCAAGCTTGACTACTTGTGGGCAGCTCTGTGTATCCTAGGCGCCGTCTATTTCGTTTTCAGGACCTGAATGTCTGCCCAAGTCGCCACCCGCCGCCTGACCCAGGCCGATCTTGCCAAGCTTTATCAAGCCGGCGAGAAGGTCGTCATGTTCACCTGCTACGACGCCAGCTTCGCCCGCCTGCTCGATGGCGCCGGGGTCGACTCGATCCTGATCGGCGATTCGCTGGGCAATGTCATCCAGGGCCACGACACGACGCTGCCGGTCACCGTCGCCGACATCGCCTACCACACCGCCTGCGTCAAACGCGGCGCGGACCACGCGTTCATCATCGCCGACATGCCTTTCGGCAGCTATCAGGAATCGCCGGAGCAGGCCTTCCGCAACGCCGTCACGCTGATGGCGGCCGGCGCCCAGATGGTCAAGCTCGAAGGCGGCCAGGAAATGGCAAAAACGGTCAAATTTCTGGTTGACCGTGGCATTCCGGTCTGCGCCCACGTCGGCCTGACGCCGCAATCGGTCCATGCACTGGGCGGCTACAAGGTTCAGGGCAAGGGCGAAGTGGCGGCGCAAAAACTAAAGGACGACGCGCAGGCCGTTCAGGATGCCGGCGCCACGATGATCGTCCTCGAAGCCATTCCCGCCGTGCTGGCCGCGGAAGTCACCGCCAGCCTGCACATCATCACCATCGGAATTGGCGCCGGCAAGGATTGCTCCGGCCAGGTCATGGTGCTGCACGACGCCTTCGACATCCCGCCCGGCAAGAAGGCCAAGTTCGTCAAAAATTTCATGGAAGGCGCCAGCAGCATCCATGACGCCGCCTGCCGCGCCGTTGCCGCCGTCAAGGACGGCAGCTATCCCTGCCCCGAACACACCTATTCAGCGTAAAGCCATGCAAATCATTTCCGCCATCGCCGACCTGCGTGCGGCGCTCAAGGGGCGCGGCCGTGTCGTTTTCGTGCCGACCATGGGCAACCTGCACGCCGGCCACATCAGCCTGATGGAACAAGCCCGGGCCCACGGCGATACCGTTGTCGCCTCGATCTTCGTCAACCGCCTGCAATTCGGCCCGAATGAGGATTTCGACAAGTACCCGCGCACTTTCCAGGCCGACTGCGACAAGCTGGCCGCCGCCGGCGTCGATGTCCTGTTCGCCCCGACCGAAACCGATCTTTACCCCGAGCCACAGGAGTACACGGTCGAGCCGCCGGCCATCCAGAACATCCTCGACGGCGAATTCCGCCCCGGTCACTTCCGTGGCGTCGCCACCGTCGTCCTCAAACTGTTCAACATCGTCCAGCCGCAGGCCGCCGTATTCGGCAAGAAGGACTACCAGCAGCTCATGGTCATCCGCAACATGACCCGCCAACTGGCCTTGCCGATCGACATCATCGGCGGCGAAACGGTGCGCGCCGAGGACGGCCTGGCCCTTTCTTCGCGCAACGGCTACCTGAGCGAGGCCGAGCGCGCCGAGGCGCCGCGCCTGTACCGATTGCTCAACGAAATCCGCGCCGCCATCCGCGGCGGCAGAACCGACTATGCTGTTTTGGAAAATGAGGCAATTTCCGGGTTGACCGTGGCAGGCTGGAAAACCGACTATGTTGCGGTGCGACAACAGTCCGACCTGTCTCTGCCGAAAGGCGTAGATGCCCCACTGGTGGTGCTTGCCGCCAGTCGCCTCGGAAACACGCGGCTGATCGACAACATCGAGATTTGACGCAGAAAAAATATCCATAATTACGGCCGTTGACAGCAAATCCATTGTCGTTACAATGCGCTTCCCCCAACTATCTGGATGAGTGAAACCATGCAGAGAACAATGCTGAAATCCAAGTTGCACCGCGTGACTGCAACCCACGCCGACCTGCACTACGAGGGTTCCTGCGCCATCGATGAAGACCTGCTTGAAGCGGCGAACATCAAGGAATACGAACAGATCGACATCTGGAACGTAAACAATGGCGAGCGTTTCACCACCTACGCCATCCGCGCCGAACGCGGATCGGGCGTCATTTCCGTCAATGGTTCAGCTGCCCGCCGCGCCGCCCCGGGTGACATCCTGATCATCGCCACCTTCGCCGTCTATAACGAAGTCGAACTGGCCCGTCACGAGCCCGATCTGATTTACGTCGATTCGCAGAACCGCATCACGCGACGCGGTCACAAGATTCCGGTGCAAGCCGCCGCCTGATCGTGAAGTAGTTCAGCTTTGCTCAAAACCCGCCTCTCGGCGGGTTTTTCTTTTGTGTACAATGCACTACAAAAATTCACACAAATAATGGAGACAAACCATGGGCATTGCTTTCGCCAAGACCCCGAAGGGGCATGACGAAATCACCACAAAGGCCGGCGGGCTGTCACCGCGGGTCAGACGGGTATTGATATTCGTCGACGGAAAAAGGACCGTCGACGAATTGCGCGGCATGTTGCAGTCGGACGACTTGCAGCACACGCTGGGCATGCTGGAAGAAGAGGGTTATATCGAAGTTGCTGCGGTACTCGATGAAAAAGGGCGGGCTTCGATACCGGATGCTCCCTTGCCATCGATTACAGCCTTCCGAAGCCTCCCGGACAAAACCAATCCGAAGGAACTCGATATGGCCAAGAACTACATGATGAATTCGCTCAAGGCTTTCGTCGGTCCGTACTCCCACCTGACCATCGTCGAAGCCGTGTTTGCTGCCACCTCCCATGAGGCGCTGCGTGAGCAATTCGCCCCATGGTTTGCCGCCATCATCGAAACAACCCAGGGCAAACGCCGAGCCGAACATCTGCGGGCAGAACTTCTGAAGGTTATCTAACAGCCCAATTCGCAAACAGCGAACCCGGCTCTCAGCCCCGACCAGGGAGCCGGGGCTTTCGCGCGGCGATCAGATTTTTTCGGCCGACTTTATTGGCTTGCGGCTGCGTGGTTTGCGGGCTTTAGGCACCGGGCCAGCTGAAACAGCAGACTCCACTGCCGACTCGGAAACTGGAGGCTCTCCAGGCTCCTGGCGAACCTTCTTGCCGCCTCGGCGGCGCGCTACTTTGGTCGGCGACTCCGCATCAGCGACTACTGTGGACACCGGAACAGCGACAGGCTCAGTCGATGAAGTCTCCGCCACAACTACTTCAGTGCTCCGTCCGACACTCTCCTTGCGCGGACGACGAGCGCCACGGCGTGGCTTGCTTTCGGCCTTTTCGGTCGAAGCAGATTCGCTGATCGCCGGCTCAGACAGACTTTCGGCCGGCGCAGCTTCAGCGCTGACCGCTGCCGGTTCGAGCGGCTCGCTGACCGTCCGTTCCCGACCGTTGCGCGAGCGACGGCCACCACGTCGGCGGGCGTTTCCTGAAGTTTCCGACTCACCGGCCGGCGATTCCATTTTTGGCTGATTTTCCGGGTTGACCGTGGAAGCGGCAGTTGTTTCGATGGCCGCCACCTCCTGCTCCACCGGCAACTCGCCGCCGGCCTCGCTCTCACCCGAAGCAGGACGTCCCTGCCCGCGAAAAACGAAGGCGCCCTTGTCGTCACGACCAAAGCCGAGCAAGCCACGGCTGGCGGCTTCTTCGAGCAGATTGCCGAAGGTCCGGAAGCCGTAATAGCTTTCGTTGAAGCCCGGGTTGCGACGCTTGACCACTTCCTTGAGGACCGAGGCCCAGATGCGCTCGCTTTCGCCCCGGTCGGCCATGAGGTCGACGAAGGTGGCGGTAACGAGGTCGACGGCCTTGGTCTTGCGTTCTTCCTGTTTCAGCTTGCGATTGGCTTCTTCTTCCGGCGAGCGCTTGGGCGCTTCGCGGTCACGCCGCGCATTGCCACGGCCTTCGCGGTCACGAACGAGGTCGTCGTAGTAGATGAATTCGTCGCAATTGGTGACGAGCAGATCGGAACACGATTGCTTGACGCCAACGCCGATGACTTTCTTGGCGTTTTCACGCAGTTTGGAGACCAGCGGCGAGAAATCGGAATCGCCGGAAATGATCACGAAGGTATCGACGTGTGCCTTGGTGTAGCAGAGGTCTAGCGCATCGACGACCATCCGGATGTCGGCCGAATTCTTGCCTGACTGGCGGACGTGCGGGATTTCGATGAGCTCGAAATTGGCTTCGTGCATGGCCGACTTGAAGGCCTTGTAACGATCCCAGTCGCAATAGGCTTTCTTGACGACGATGCTGCCCTTGGCGAGCAGGCGCTCGAGAATCGGCTTGATATCGAACTTCTCGTAATTGGCATCGCGGACGCCAAGGGCAACGTTTTCGAAATCACAAAAGAGCGCCATGCTGGCGTTGTCGTTGGCTGCGGCCATGGAATGCTTTCAACTTGAAGAGGCGCCAGTATACCGCCGACACCGTTTCCCCCGATGCCTCAAGTAATTCCGCATTTTTAGCGGGCATCAAAGATTGCCCCTACCCCCGCAACCTACCATCCGTCGGCCAAACAATTTCCGAAAGGGGGAAAACAATGAGTGGCGCTTTCACCAAATCGATGGCGCGGAACATATTTTACGGGGGGACTGTCTTCTTCTTCCTGTTGTTCCTCGCGCTGTCCTTCGACACCCATACGCAACTGCCTAAACGCGACATGCGGGCCAATATCACGCCGCAAATCGCCGAGGGCAAGAAGCTCTGGGAAGTCAATAACTGTATCGGTTGCCACACCCTCCTGGGTGAAGGCGCCTATTTCGCCCCGGAACTGGGTAACGTCATCGCTCGCTACGGCGACGAAGGCGTCAAGGCTTTCATCCAGAGTCGTCCGAAAGAAGGCATCCCGGGTCGCCGCAGCATGCCGCAGTTCAATTTCACCGACGAGCAGCTGAACGCCATCGTGGCCTTCCTGAAGCACGTCAATTCGATCAACACCAACAACTGGCCGCCTAACAGCCAGGGCTGATCGAGAGGAGAACTGAACATGCAATACAAATCACAAGCGGTTGCAAAACCCTACTTCATCGCGGCTATCGGCCTGTTTGTCGGTCAGATCCTGTTCGGCCTGATTCTTGGCCTGCAGTATGTGCTCGGCGACTTCCTGTTCCCCGCCATCCCGTTCAACGTGGCCCGCATGGTCCACACCAACCTGCTCATCGTCTGGCTGCTCTTCGGCTTCATGGGTGGCGCCTACTACATGATCCCGGAAGAATCCGAGACCGAACTGTTCAGCCCGAAACTGGCGCTGATCCTGTTCTGGGTCTTCCTGGTCGCCGGGGCGCTGACCATCGTCGGCTATCTGGCCGTGCCGTATGCCGCGCTGGCGGAAATGACCGGTAACAACCTCGTCGAAACCATGGGCCGCGAGTTCCTCGAACAACCGCTGCCAACCAAGCTCGGTATCGTCGTCGTTGCCCTGGCCTTCCTGTTCAACATCACCATGACGGTGCTCAAGGGCAAGAAGACCTCGATCTCGATCGTTCTGCTGCTCGGTCTGTGGGGCCTCGCCGTCTTCTTCCTGTTCTCTTTCTACAACCCGGTGAACGTCGTTCTCGACAAGTTCTTCTGGTGGTGGACGGTGCACCTCTGGGTTGAAGGCGTATGGGAACTGATCCTCGGCGCCTTCCTGGCCTTCGTGCTGATCAAGACGACCGGTGTTGACCGCGAAGTCATCGAAAAGTGGCTGTACGTCATCGTCACCCTGACGCTGATTACCGGCATCATCGGTACGGGTCACCACTACTTCTGGATCGGTACGCCGGAATACTGGCAGTGGTGGGGTTCCATCTTCTCCGCTCTGGAGCCGATTCCGTTCTTCGCCATGACCGTCTTTGCCTTCAACATGGTGAACCGTCGTCGTCGCGAGCATCCGAACAAGGCTGCCGTTCTGTGGGCGCTGGGTACCGGCGTGATGGCTTTCCTGGGCGCTGGCGTGTGGGGCTTCCTGCACACCCTGGCTCCGGTCAACTACTACACGCATGGTACGCAGATCACTGCGGCGCACGGTCACATGGCTTTCTATGGCGCCTACGCCATGGTCAACCTGATGATGATCTCCTACGCCATGCCCATCCTGCGCGGCCGTGCTGCCAACAGCAACAAGTCGCAAGTGCTGGAAATGTGGTCGTTCTGGCTGATGACCACGGCTATCGTCTTCATCACGCTGTTCCTGACCGCCGCCGGCATCCTGCAAGTCTGGCTGCAACGCGTTTCCGATACTCCGCTGCCATTCATGGTGGCGCAGGACAAGATCGCGCTGTTCTACTGGATGCGTGAATGGGCCGGAGTGGTCTTCCTGATCGGTCTGATCCTCTACATCGTCAGCTTCTTTGTCGGTGGTAAAGAAGAAAAGACGGCTTGATCAGCAAGTAGCTGAAATAGCGAGAAAAGGCGCGGTTCTTCGGAACCGCGCCTTTTTTATTGCCCGCCGGATCTACGCCAGATCGAAGCGGTCAGCATTCATGACCTTCGTCCAGGCGGCGACGAAGTCCCGAACGAACTTCTCCTTGTTGTCATCCTGGGCATAAACCTCGGCGTAAGCGCGCAAGATGGAATTTGACCCGAAAACAAGATCGACCCGGGTCGCCGTCCACTTGACCGTGCCGGTCTTGCGGTCGCGGATTTCGTACAGGTTCCGACCCACCGGCTTCCAGGTGTAGGCCATATCGGTCAGGTTGACGAAGAAGTCGTTGGTCAGCGCTCCGACACGGTCAGTCAGTACCCCATGCCGGGTGCCGCCATGGTTGGTCCCGAGCACGCGCATACCGCCAACCAGCACCGTCATTTCATGGGCGGTCAGACCGAGCAACTGGGTGCGGTCGAGCATCAATTCCTCGGCACTGACCACGTAATCCTTCTTGAGCCAGTTGCGGTAGCCATCGGCCACCGGTTCGAGGAACTCGAAGGACTCGGCGTCGGTCATTGCCTGGCTGGCATCGCCACGGCCCGGGGCGAAGGGAACGGTGATGTCGACACCCGCCGCCTTGGCCGCCTGCTCGACGCCCAGATTACCGGCCAGCACGATCACATCGGCGACGCTGACCCCGGTCTGCGCGGCAATGCTTTCGAGAACGCCGAGCACCCGGGCCAGCCGGGCCGGCTCATTGCCCTCCCAGTCCTTTTGCGGCGCCAGACGGATGCGCGCGCCATTGGCCCCGCCGCGCATGTCCGAACCACGGAAAGTCCGCGCACTATCCCAGGCCGTCGCCACCATGTCGCCGATGCTCAGACCACTGGCGGCGATTTGGGCCTTGACCGTGCCGACGTCATAACCGGCCCGGCCGACCGGCACCGGATCCTGCCAGATCAGGTCTTCCTGCGGCACTTCGGGGCCGATGTAACGGGCCTTCGGCCCCATGTCGCGGTGCGTCAGCTTGAACCAGGCACGGGCGAAGACTTCCGAGAAGTAGGCCGGATCCTTGTGGAAGCGTTCGGCGATCTTGCGGTACTCGGGATCGAATTTCATCGCCATGTCGGCGTCGGTCATCATCGGCTTGCAGCGGATCGACGGGTCCTCGACATCGACCGGCATGTCTTCTTCCCGAATATTGACCGGCGCCCATTGCCAGGCGCCAGCCGGGGACTTCGCCAGCCACCAGTCGTAGCCGAGGAGCAGGTCGAAGTAGCCGTTGTCCCATTTGGTCGGGTGGGTCGTCCAGGCGCCTTCGATACCGCTGGTCACGGTGTCGCGACCGATGCCCCGCGTGGTGTGGTTGTTCCAGCCCAGCCCCTGTTCTTCGACGTCGGCCGCCTCGGGGGCCGGCCCCAGCAGCTTGGCGTCGCCGTTGCCATGCGCCTTGCCGACGGTGTGTCCGCCGGCCGTCAGGGCGACAGTTTCCTCGTCGTTCATGGCCATCCGGGCAAAGGTGACGCGCACGTCGTGGGCGGTCTTGAGCGGGTCGGGCTTGCCATCGACGCCTTCGGGATTGACGTAGATCAGCCCCATCATGACGGCAGCCAGCGGATTTTCCAGATCGCGCTCGCCGGAATAACGGCTGTTCGGGTTGTCGGTCGGCGCCAGCCATTCCTTCTCGGAACCCCAGTAGGTGTCCTTTTCGGGATGCCAGATGTCCTCGCGACCGAAGGCGAAACCGAAGGTCTTGAGGCCCATGGACTCATAGGCGACGTTACCGGCAAGAATGATCAGGTCGGCCCAGCTCAGCTTGTTGCCGTATTTTTTCTTGATCGGCCACAACAGGCGGCGCGCCTTGTCCAGGTTGGCGTTGTCGGGCCAGGAGTTGAGCGGGGCAAAACGCTGGTTGCCGGTGCCGGCACCGCCGCGACCATCCGCCACCCGGTACGAACCGGCCGAGTGCCAGGCCATGCGGATCATCAGGCCGCCATAGTGGCCCCAGTCGGCCGGCCACCAGTCCTGGCTGTCGGTCATCAGCGCGACCAGGTCTTTCTTGAGGGCGGCAACGTCGAGCTTTTTGACTTCCTCGCGATAGTTGAAGCCCTGGCCCAGCGGATTGGTCTTGCTGTCGTGCTGATGCAAGATGTCGAGGTTCAGCGCATTCGGCCACCACGCCATGTTGGAGTTGCCACTGGCCGTGTTGCCGCCATGCATGACCGGGCATTTGCCGGCGCTCTTCGCTTGATTGCTATCCATTTCTCTACTCTCCTCGTTGAATGACGTTCTTGAAAACGGTCAAACTGATATTAGGAGAGCATGTCCCGTATTGCTAATTGATTGCCCGGATACGCTCGATAGACTGTTGCTATCCGCCTAGCGCGTCTCGTCTACGATCTGGATGAGTTTTTCTTCCAGCTCCTGCGCCAGCCGGGCCAGCCCGGCATCCGGCGAAAGCGCGGCGAGCACGGGGAGCGGCCGGGTCAGGGCGATCTTCGTGTTGCCGTTCTCGGTATAGACCGAAATCCGCCAGGGCAGCGCCGCGCTGAGGCGCATGTCGATGGCCAGCATTTTCTCGACCAGGCGGGGATTGCCGACTTCGAATACCTGACATTCGTTGTCGAATTCGATCTCCTTGCTGTCGAGCATGCCGCCCAGATCGTGCATCTGCAACACGCTGAGGCCGAGGCGCTGGATGACCGGGACGAGATCGGTGCTGGCTTCGTAAAACGATTTGTCGCTATCGACGATGTAGTACATGGATTTTCCTGATCTGAAAACGCGGCGTCCCGGGCGGCCGGCGGGGATTTCAATTTTCGCCGAAATTTGCGGTTGACCGTAGCAATCGCACCCAAAGCTCGCAATTTGACGCTCGCCTGGCCGATGCCGGGGAACCGATGGCCAGTCCAGCGGTCCGCTTAAGTGCCGCCACAGAAAATGCCCCGATGCCAGCCCTGACACTCTCTTCCGTTGATTCTGCCGACGCCATCGCGGGCGAGGCATGGGATCGTCTTTGCCCGCCCGGCGATCCTTTTCTCAACGCCGATTTTCTCGCCATCATCGAACGCCACGGCGCCGCCGGGCCGGACTGGGGCTGGGTGCCATGTCATCTCACGGCGGCCGATCAGCAAGGCCGCATCGTCGGCATCCTGCCCCTCTACGTCCGCTTCAATTCGCACGGCGACTTCATCCACGACTGGTCGTGGGCCTCGGTCTACAAGCAACTCGGCCGCAGCTATTATCCGAAGCTGCTGAGCGGCCTGCCGCATACGCCAGCGACCGGGCCGCGCCTGCTGGTGGCCGACGGACCGGATGCCTCAAGCATCCGTCGCGCCCTGATCGATGGTGCACAGTCGGTGGCCAGCGGGCACGACATGTCAACGTGGCACGTCGCCTTTCCGAATGAGGGCGACCGCAGAGAACTGCAAGAAGCGGGCATGCTGATCAGCCATAACGTCCAGTTCCAGTGGCTCGACAGCGGTTGCGGCGACTTCGACGGCTATCTGGCCACCTTTGCCGCCGACAAGCGGCGCAAGGTCCGGGCCGAACGGCGCAAGGTGGCCGAAAGCGGGCTGACTATCGAAGTGCGCCACGGCGATGAAATCGACCGGGCCGAGTGGCCGGCCCTGCACGCCCTCTACGCCTCGACCTTCGACAAATTCAACAACCACGCCGTGTTCACGGCCGACTGTTTCGCCGATCTGGCACCGGCGCTGGGCCGCCGCATGGTCGTCTTCATCGCCCGCGACGGCGGCCAGCCCGTGGCGCTATCACTCTGCTTCCGCAGCGATGAAACGCTCTACGGCCGCTACTGGGGTTGTAACGGCCAATATCACAGCCTGCATTTCGAACTCTGTTTCTATCAGGGCATCGCCTACTGCCTGCGCGAAGGCCTGCAGCGCTTCGAGCCCGGCGCCGGCGGCGAACACAAGATCGCCCGTGGCTTCACGCCCACCGTCGTCCATTCCGCCCACTGGATTGCCGATCCAGCCATGCGCAAGCTGATCGGCCGCCACCTCGACGTGCAGGGCGACGCGGTGGCCAACTATCGCGAACAGGCGGCGGCGCACCTGCCCTTCCGTTGTGAGAACTAGTCTCATTTTTGGGGCATATCAATTTGTGCTGATCAAGGCCCCGCTACCATGCAGCCCATGAGCACCATTACCCTTCCCGCGCCAGACCCCGTCGACAAACGCCTGCCCGGCGATCTTGCCATCTGGTTCTTCATCCTGGCCGAGCTGCTCGCCTTCGCGGTGTTCTTTGCCACCTACGCCTTCGCCCGGGCCAGCCATGTCGAGGAATTCAACCTCTACCAGCAGACCCTGGACCGCAACCTCGGCGCCCTCAATACCCTGCTCCTGATTACTGGCTCGTGGTTCATCGTCCGCGCCGTGCAGGCCGCGCACCGCGACGACATCAAGGCCGTGCCGCCCAACATCCTGCTCGGCTGGCTGTGCGGCGGCGGCTTCCTGGTCGTCAAGGTCATCGAATACGCCGCCAAGTTCGGCGCCGGAATTTCGATGTCGACCAACACCTTTTACATGTTCTACATCTCGCTGACCTTCTTCCACTTCATGCACGTCATCCTCGGCATGGTCATCCTCACCGTCCTCTGGTTCCAGGCCCGAAACGGCGCCTACGGCGGCCACAACGCGCACGGTCTGGAAAGCGGCGCCGCCTACTGGCACATGGTCGACCTGCTGTGGATCGTCCTTTTCCCGCTCGTTTATGTGATGCGCTGATGATCGCCGCCCTCAAAAATCCTGCCCACCGCGCCTGGCTCATCCTCATGGTCGCCACCGGCCTCACCTGGTATCTCGGTGAAGTCGGCGCCGCCGGCACCATAGCCATCGTCGCCATGCTGGTCATTGCCTTCGTCAAGGGCCGGCTGGTCATCCTCGATTTCATGGAGCTACGCGAGGCGCCGATGATGTGGCGCATCCTGCTCGAAGGCTGGCTGATCCTCGTTTCCAGCCTGATTCTGCTTGCCTACTGGATCTCTCTCAAATGACCGAACTCCCCTTCTACGAACCTTCCGGCAACGAAATATCGCTGTTCGAACACGCCTTCCAGCAACGCCTGCCGCTGCTCATCAAGGGCCCGACCGGCTGCGGCAAGACGCGCTTCGTCGCCCACATGGCGGCAAGGTTGAAACTGCCGCTCTATACCGTCGCCTGCCACGACGACCTGACCGCCGCCGACCTCGTTGGCCGCCACCTCATTTCCGACAAGGGCACCTACTGGTCTGATGGCCCGCTGACCCGCGCCGTGCGCGAAGGCGGCATCTGCTACCTCGACGAAGTGGTCGAGGCGCGCAAGGACACCACCGTCGTCCTCCACCCGCTGGCCGACGACCGGCGCATCCTGCCCATCGACCGCACCGGCGAAATACTCGAAGCGCCGGCCAATTTCATGCTCGTCGTCTCCTACAACCCGGGCTACCAGAACCTGCTCAAGGGCCTCAAGCCATCGACCCGCCAGCGTTTCGTCTCGATGCGCTTCGATTTCCCCGGCGCCGAGCGCGAAATCTCCATCCTGATCGGCGAAACCGGCTGCGACGCCGACCTCGCCAAGCGACTGGTCGGCATCGCGAAAGCTTTCCGGGCGTTGAAAGATCGCGATCTCGAGGAAGTTGCCAGCACCCGCCTGCTCGTTTACGCCGCGACGCTCATCAAATCCGGCTTCGATGTCACCGCCGCCTGCCGTGCCGCGTTGGTCGAAAGCCTGACCGACGACGAAGAGACCGTCGAGGCGCTCATGGAAATCGTCAATGCCACTTTCGGACGATAGTTTCGGATTCGAGGAAGAAAAGGCCGGGCAAAACCTGGCCGTCCTCGCCGAAGCGCTCTATCTGATCAACCTGTTGCTGTTGCCGGGCATCACCTTCCTGCTGCTTGCCGGGCTATGGTTCAAATACAAGGACAGCGCACCGCTGCTGGCCCGCCAGCACCTCAAGCAAACCACCTTCGTCAGCCTGATCGGCGGCCTGCTCATCGTCACCTTTTCCGGCCTGATCCTCGGTCTCGGCGGCCTCGATTGGGAATGGACCTGGGTCGCCCTGATTCTCTATTTCACCTGCATCCACTCGACCCTCGTGCTGTTCGGCATGTACGCGCTGATCAAGGCCATGAACGGGCAAATCTGGCGTTTTCCGCTGATCGGTCCGGCGCTTCCACGGTCAACCGGAAAAAATGATCAAAACTGAAAGGCTGCAGCGTTACCGCCTGCTGGCGCAGATGGGATTTTTCACGCTATTCACCGTCACGCCCATCTTCGACCTGTTCCGCTACGACCTCACCGAGCGCCACGCCTATTTCCTGACCTATCCATGGCATCTCGGCATCGACGACTTGATGGCCGGCACCGGCGAAGCGAGCACGGCGGTGATCAACATCATCCTCTACCTCTTCCTGCCCGTCCTCGGCGCCGGGGCGCTGATCATCGGCGTCGCCTGGAAATGGGGCCGCCTTTACTGCGGCTGGCTTTGCCCGCACTTTTCCGTCGTCGAAACGATCAACCGCCTGATGCTGATCGCCAGCGGCAAGCACTCGGTCTGGGACAAGAAACAAACCCCGCCGTGGGAACCGGATGGCACGCCGGCCAAGCGCGACAAGCGTTACTGGCTGCTCGTCGTCCCAGCCGCCATCGGCTTCGCCTTCGCCTGGGCGCTGGTTGGCCTGACCTACCTGATGCCGCCGTTTCAGGTTTACCACGGCCTGCTCACCTTCACGCTCTACGAAAAGGAAGTGATTTTCCTGGCCGCCGCCACGACGGTGCTGAGCCTCGAATTCCTCTTCGCCCGCCACCTGTTCTGCCGCTACGGCTGCGCCATCGGCATCTTCCAGAGCTTCGCCTGGATCGTGAACAAGAAGGCCATGGTCGTCGGCTTCGACCGCAAGCGCCTGACCGATTGCGCCAGTTGCCAGCAGGGCGCCGGCAGCGCCGGTCACACCGTTCTGGCCCGGCAAGCCCTGCGCGAAAGCGGCAACGAATTCGCCTCGCCCGCCGGCAGCGCCTGCGATGCCGTCTGCCCGATGCGCCTCAAACCGCGCAACGTCAAACGCTGGATGTTCGCCTGCACCCAATGTGGCCAGTGCATTTCAGCCTGCAACACGGTTAACCGCAGCAACCCGAACGGCCAACTCCTGCGCTGGGTCAGCAACGAGGACGCCCGGCGCAATGAAGCCGGTTTTTCGGCTTTATCAAATACAGACGAAGACGCGGGAGCCAAACTGTAGCCATGGAAGAATTTATCGGCAAGCTCTGGCACAACTGGGTCACCAAGGCCGCCGCCGGCCATTACCCGGAAGCCGCCGTCAAACTGGGCGAGGTCGAAAAAACGGCCGGTATCCTGTTTCGCGCCTTTGGCGGCGATCCCGGCCTCAAGGTTGCGGCCGCCACCTCGGAAGAACATGGCGCGCGGCGCACTTGGCTGCAGCGTGTCGCCGGCAGCAACGAGCGCATCGCCCAGGGCCGGCGCGACGCCGAAACCCTGCGCCTGCCGCCGGAAATCGCCGCCTTTCCCGAAAAATCGCTGAACCGCGATCTCTATTTATGGCTGGCCGCGCTGGCCGCCAGCGATGCCGCGCCCGGGCAACCGTGGTTCATCCGCAACCAGATCGCCAGCCGAACAGCGCTCGAACGCTACCCAGGCCTCAACGAGCGTTACCGGCGCCTGGTTGCCGCCCATCTTGCCGGCCGCATTGCAGCTGAAGCCATGCAACCCGACGAAGCGGCGCAGGAAAAGGCCATTCGCCAGGCACTCGAAGCCCCCGGCTCGGTCGCCGGCCTGCCACCGCTCAACACCATGAAATCGCGGCCGCCGCAGCCCGTGCTGCTCTGGCTGATTGGAGCGGAGGAGCCGGAAGCGGGCGTCAAAGTCGCCGACCCGAACGACAATCTGCCGCCCGAAGGCAGTGGCGGCAACAGCGAAACAGCCAAGGAAGCCCACAAGGCCGAGCAGGTCGAGACACCGGATAACAAGAATCCCATGCTCGCCATGTTCCGTGCCGAAAGTCTGCCAACCTGGGCCGAATACGTCCGGGTCAATCGCGCCTTCGACGAGGACGAGAACCCGAATGCCAGCGATGCGGCCAACGACCTCGACAAACTGTCGCTGACCCGCGACGGCGAAACGGCCAAGTCGCGCGTCAAGTTCGACCTCGACCTGCCCTCGGCCGCCGAGGACGACACCCCGATCGGCCCCGGCATCGCGCTACCCGAGTGGGATTACCGCAAGAACGCGATGCAGCCGGCGCATTGCCTGCTACAGCCGATGGTCGCCCACGATGCCGTGCCCGCCGCACTGCCGCTTGAACTGGCCGCCACGGCCAAGAAATTGCGCGGCCAGTTCGCCGCCCTCGCCCCGCAACGCCGCTGGCTCAAGGGCCAGCCGGACGGCCCGGAACTTGACGTCGATTCCTGCGTGCGCAACCACGCCGACCGCGCCTCGGGGCACACGCCGGAAGCTGGCGGCTACCTCGCCCAGGCCCGCTGCGAACGCGATCTGGCCTGTCTGCTGCTGGCCGACCTGTCGATGTCCACCGACGCCTTCATCTCCGACTCGCACCGCATCGTCGACGTCATCCGCGATTCGCTGCTGCTGTTTTCCGAAGCGCTGACTGCGACCGGCGACCGTTTCGGCATCTACGGCTTTTCGTCGCTGCGTCGCCAGAACATCCGCTTCCACCTCCTCAAGGACTTTGCCGGCAAGTACGACGCCGCCGCCCGCGGCCGCATCCTGGCCATCAAGCCCGGCTACTACACGCGGATGGGTGCCGCCATCCGCCAAGCCGCCGCCATTCTGGCCGAACAGCCGGCCAGCCGACGCCTGTTGCTGATCATCACCGACGGCAAACCAAACGACCTCGACATCTACGACTCGCGCTACGGCATCGAAGACACCCGGATGGCCGTGCACGAAGCCCGCCGCCTCGGCCTGACCCCCTTCTGCGTCACCATCGACCGCGAAGCCGGCGCTTACCTGCCCTATCTTTTTGGGCCGGCCGGCTTCTGCGTCATCCGCAAACCGGAGGAACTACCCAGCCGGCTCCCCCTCCTTTATGTGCAACTTACTCGGCAGTAGGTAGTCATAAAGTCGTATTGCTTTGGCATCGGTCGGGTGCCAACATTGGATGTTATCGTTATTGCGCGAAGATCATGCACGGCAGCCACCCAATCAACATAGAAGCCCTACTGACGCACGTTCCGCTATTTCAGGGACTGGCCCCGGAGGAGCTCAGCCGCATCGCCCGTGGCACCCGCGAAATCCACGCCAGCAAGGGCGAAATCCTCTTCCACAAGGGCGACCCCTGCGGCGGCTTTCACCTGCTGGTGTACGGTCAGATCAAGCTCGCCTTCACCTCCTCGCAAGGCAGCGAGAAAGTCGTCGAAATCATCAGCCAGGGACAAAGTTTCGGCGAAGCCATCATGTTCATGGAAAAGCCCTACATTGTCTTCGCCCAGGCGCTGACCGACTGCCTGCTGTTGCATATCTCGAAAGGCGTAGTCTTCGAGGAACTGCAACGCGACCACAACCTGTGCCGCAAGATGCTGGCCGGCATGGCCATGCGCCTGCATCAACTGATGAACGACGTCGAGTCGTATTCGCTGCATTCCGGCAAGCAGCGCATCATCGGCTACCTGCTGCGTGAATTGCCCGAGGCGGAGCATGACGGCATCAATGTGGCGATCACATTGCCGACCAACAAGGGCGTCATCGCCTCCCGCCTCAACCTGACCCAGGAACATTTCTCGCGCATCCTGCACGAACTGACCGAACTCGGGCTGATCGTCGTCGAAGGCCGGAAAATCCATATCCCGAACGCGACCAAGCTGCGTCAGCACGAATAACTGCGTTCAGGGCCGGGTTGCTACGGTCAACCGGAAAAAACGGGCAAAAATGAAATGAAAAAGGGGCGATGAAAATCGCCCCTTTTTGCCGCCGACCGCGCCCCGCAGGAAGTACCCTTGGGGTGCAGCAGCTTAGTCGGTAATCAGCTTGCCCTTGGTCAGCAGGTCATTGATGATGGCCACGTCATTGGCGCCGGTTGCCCCCAGATCAACGCCGGCCAGCACGATCTGCTGGGTCACGTTGGTACCGTCCGGTTTCACATCAATCACCGTATCGCTGCCGGACGTGCTGAAGTTCAGATAAGCGTCCAGCGTGGCCCCGGTCGTCGCGGTTGGCAGCAGATCGCGCAGGTCGAGCACATCGCCGCCGGCCGCCTTCGACGCCACATTGAAGTCCGCAATGATGTCCTTCGCCGGCAGGCCAATGCTGCCCTGATCAGCCAACGTCCAGGCAAAGGTGTCAGAACCCAGACCGCCAGTCAGAACATCGTTGCCAGCACCGCCCGAAATCAGATCAGACGCGGCCCCGCCTTGAACGATGTCATCGCCGCCGCCGGCATGGATGGTGTCCTTGCCGTCGCTGCCGACGATCCTTTCGGAAATATCGGCGCCGTTGAAGACTTCACCCTCGCGAATCTGCCAGACACCATTGGTTGCCGACTCGACGATGTCGTCGTTGGCACCCAGCACTGGAACGTCATTCGGCGAGAACAGGGCATATTCGTCGTTGCCGATGATCTTGTAAGTGCTGTCGGCCGCCCCGCTCACCTTGAACTCGACGCGCAGGCTGGCGTGACCGGCCTGATCCCAGTAAAGAATCTCGATCGGCTGGAGACCTTCCGACAGCGTGACACCGCTGTAGACCTGAGTCGCAGTCGATTGGATAAAGTCGGCCTGACCGAGGTTCTGACCATTGATCAGCACACGATAGCCGTCGTCCGCCGTCACCCGCATATCGTAGACACCACCGGCCGGAATGTAGATGTAGCCAACCATCCGGATGACAGCATCGGTGGTGTCGCCAAGGCCGCTGGTAGCCGCCAGCCCATCCACGTTGCCTGACGAAACCTTGAGGAAGGTATAAAGGTTATTGGTATTCCCGCCCGCCGTGGCGCCGATCGTGCCGCTGGTCACCTTGCCGTTCTGGCCGAGGTCGTTGCTGAACAGCGGCGTATTCGAACCGGCGGGCAGACCGAACTCCACCTTGTTGACCGAGAACGTGGCATCGGCCTTGCTCGGATCCGAAAGGATCGCGTTGTTGATCAGGTTGGTGTTGTTATTACGTCCCTCGATGATTTCCTCGACATCAGCCAGGCGATCGACGTTGTTGGCGGTACCGGCATCGGCCGTGCCGTCGTCGGAATGCAGACGAACCGTCGTCGATCCATCGTAGGCAGGATCGGTCGAGGTACCGGTACGGGTATCGTTGTAACCAAAGTACTCACCGGACAAGCCCATGTTGAGGCCGGTAATATTGGTGTTGGTACTGGTCAGCGTGACAACCTGCGGCGGCATGACATCGATGGTCAGGACAGAAGAGGCGCTGTCACCGTCGTTGTCAAGCAGGGTGTAGCCAATGCTTTCGTTGTACTGGGCCGAAGTCGAGGCCGGCGGCGTGTAGGTATATTGGCTGTCATCCATGTCGACCGTGAACTTGCCGCCCGCCGTAGTCGTCACCGTCCACGAATTCGTGGCGGCATCGTAGGTGCCGCGGTTGGTGCCCGAAACGCCGCCGCCACTGCTGTAGGTCGTGCCGTTCAGGACGAAGGACGCCAAAATGCCGCCATCGGCACCGATGCCCGAACCGGCCCCAAGGGACCCGTTGACCAGTTCGCCACCGGTCGGCATCACAATCGAATCACGCAGGATCGGCGGCAGATCAACCGCTGGATTCGCCACGACAATGGCGTTGGTGTTGACCTGATTGATCCCGTCGTAGGCCACCGGATTCATGTTGGACTGCGTCGCTCCGGTGCCCATGCCGTAGGCCATCGAGTTGATCTGGTTGGTGGCCAGGAAATTGACCCACAGAGCCTCTTCGCCGGACTGAATGCCATTCTGGCTAGTCAGCGGACCGCTGCCGTCCCAATCGCTGGCTGCCGTAGGCTGTCCATCGGTCAGGAAATACGAAACATTCTTGGCCCCGGCAATCTTGCCGCTATCGGTAAATGCCCCTTGAGCGGTCAGCAAGGCGGCATCGTAATTGGTGCTTCCGCCGGCCGTCAGCGCATTCACGATATCCTTGGCCCGGGCAATATCCACCCAGACCGCATCCCGCTCGGCAGCATTGCCTGAGAAGGTGACGATGCGAACCTTGATGTCGCCAAGATTATTGTACTGATCCAGCATCATGTTGACCGAGCTCTTCATGACATCCAGACGTGTCGGCCCACCGGCCACACCATCAGCGTCATCGTTCATGGAGCCGGAAATATCAAGAATCAGCATGATGTTGGTGTCCTGCGAAGGCAGAACCACCGTTTGCGTGCCCGGAATGGCCGTCGGCATGTCATCTTCAATGGAGATGGTCAGCGTTCCTGTGCCACTTTGCGCACCGTCGCTCGCGGTAACCCCCACGTTGAAGCTGAGCACATCCTCCTGGCTGTTCAGCAAGTGATCAAGCGGCTTGCTCAAGGTTGCCGTGTAATTCCCTGCATCGTCGACACTGACGCGAATCACTTCGTTGCCACCGGCCGAACCGATCAGCATCTGGGTATCCGTACCGCTCCAGGTTACCGGCTGACCATTGGAGGTCAGCGCAGTTAGCGGTGCGGTGAGCGTTACCGTCAGTGCGTTGCCATCGGCATCGGCGACCGGAATGGTACCGGTAATCGTCCGCACGTCAGTCGTATCAGTATTGCCCGTGGTATCGGCAATGCCGCCGGCCAGACCTTCTTCCGAGAGGACAGCGCCAGCAGTGCCGACCGTCGGCGTCGTATCGTCGTCGGTAATCGAGGCCGTACCGGTTGCCGACGCATTGGCCGTATTGCCACTGGTCACCGTGCCGGTCAGCGAGAAGTTCTCGGCCGGTTCGTCCAGCAAGTCATCCGTCGTCTGCAGACGCAGTTGCACGCTGGTGCTGCCGGCCGGGATGCTCACCCCACCGGCGGCCGAGACCCAGGCCGTACCGTTGTAGTACTGCAGCGTACTGGCGGCGCTGGTATCGGTGCCCAGTGTTGCCGTGC
>NZ_JBWKSX010000010.1:0-155173 GCF_059420025.1 Azonexus sp. GW821-FHT04F04
GACGAAAAAATGCAAATAACGCTATGGAAACTGTTCCAATTCCGCCAAATTATGATAGTTTTTACATGCCATATAATCGCAGAACGTGCATTTATTCCACGAGCAGCCATCCGTCACTGGCAGGATCAGCGATTCCGCTTCGCTCGGCGGACGGAACACCGGCTCGACGTAACGGATGGGAATCATCAGGCGCCGACCTTGGCGAGGAAGCCGGGCGGTACCGGGACGGCCTTGCGGGCGGCGTAGTCGAAGAACATGATGCCGTGCTTGCCGCGCGCCACTTCGCGGCCGCTGGCTTTGTCCGACAGACGCCAGACGAGGTCGCAGCCGTATTTGTTGAAATCGTTGGCGCCCATTTCGACGACCAGCGTTTCGCCGTGGAAAGCTTCCGAGCGGTATTGCGCCGCGACATCGGCAACGACGATGCCAACGCCTTCGACATCGAGTTCGGTGTAGCCCAGCGACTTGAAGAAGCGCACGCGCGCTTCGGAAACCAGCGAGATGAGCTGGGCGTTGTCGAGGTGGTGACCGTAGTTGATGTGGCCGATGTAAATGGGAATGTCGGTCGAGAAGCTGAAGTGCTCGGGTAGCTCGATCTTGATGCGGGGCATGGTGGTGACGCCTGGTAAATGGGTGAATCCGGATTCTACGGACAGGATCAGGGCACGGCCAGCGGTCCACGCTTCGCATTGCGGCTAAACTAGCTATCTCGGCAGCTGGCCAGCCAGCGCCATAAACCGCCCGCCAGACACTTGTTCGCCGGGCACGCCTGGCAGGATTTCAATTGAGTTTTCTTTCAACCGTCGTCAAATTCCTGACGCTCCCGTTGGCCACGGCCAACTACCGTCAGCAACTGCCGCGCACGCTTGTCGCCATCGGCGTCGATGCGGCCTTGCTGCTCGTCGCGATGCTTGCGTACATGCTGGTGACAGTACTGCCCAGCCTGCCGCCGCTGGATATCGTGACCGACTACCGGCCGAAAATTCCGCTCCGCATCTACACGGCTGACGGCGCGCTGCTCGGCGAATTCGGCGAGGAGCGCCGCGATTTCGTGCCCATTCAGGAAATCCCGCAGGTCATGAAGGATGCCCTGCTGGCCATCGAGGATTCGCGCTTCTACGAGCATGGCGGCGTCGATTACCGGGGCGTCACGCGGGCGCTGGTCGCCGATCTGACCGGCGGCTTTCACCAGGGCGCATCGACGATCACCATGCAGGTGGCGCGCAATTTCTTCCTGACGCGGGAAAAGACCGTCAAGCGCAAGCTGACCGAAGCGCTGCTCGCCTATCGCATCGAGTCGGCGCTGACCAAGGACCAGATCCTTGAGCTGTACATGAACCAGATTTACCTCGGCCAGCGGACCCACGGCTTCGCCAGTGCCGCCCGCACTTATTTCAACAAATCCTTGCCCGAGCTGACGCTGGCCGAAGCGGCCATGCTCGCCGGCATCCCGCAAAACCCGGCGAAGCACAACCCTGCCGTCAATCCCGTTCGCGCCAAGGCCCGCCAGGGGCTGGTCCTCAAGCGCCTGCGCGTACTGGGCAAAATCACCGAAGCGCAATACACCGAGGCGGTGGCCCAGACCCTCAAGATCAGCGACCGCCAGTTGCTATCCGTGCATGCCGACCACGTCGCCGAAATGGTGCGCCAGGAGCTCTTCGCCCAATACCAGGACGAGACCTACACGCGCGGTTTCAACGTGTACACCACGCTCAACGGCGCCGAGCAGAACGCCGCTTACAACTCGCTACGCAGCAACGTGCTGGCCTACGACCAGCGCCACGGCTACCGCGGGCCGGAAGATTTCGTCGATCTGCCTGAAGACGCCGACGAGCGTGACGACGCCATCGACCGCATCCTGGCCAAGCACCCGAACAGCGACAACCTGATCGCCGCGGTGGTCACCGAAGTTTCCAGCAAGAAAGTCCGTACCGAACCCGCCTCCGGCGACACCATCGAGATCAGCGGTGAGGGCCTGCGCTTCGTCGCCCGCGCGCTGCAGGCCAGCGCCAGGGATGGCACCCGGATTCGCGTCGGTTCGGTCATCCGCGCCAGCCGCGACGGCAAGGGGCGGTGGTCGATCAGCCAGATGCCCGAGGTCGAAGCGGCCTTTGTCGCCCTCAATGCCGAAGACGGCTCCTATCGCGCCCTGGTCGGCGGCTTCGATTTTTCGCGCAAGCAGTTCAACCATGTGACCAGCGCCTGGCGCCAACCGGGATCGAGCATCAAGCCCTTCATCTATTCGGCGGCACTCGAAAAAGGTTATTCACCGGCCACGCAGGTCGAGGATGCGCCGCTCTCGCTGCCGGCCGGCGACAACGGCAAAACCTGGGAGCCGCAGAACGATGACGGCTACGATGGCCCGATCAGCCTGCGCCGCGCCCTCGCCCGCTCGAAAAACGTCGTCGCCGTGCGGCTCTTGCGCGCGATCACGCCGCAATACGGTCGCGACTATCTGACGCGCTTCGGCTTCGACGCCACCAAGCATCCGGCCGATCTGACCATGACCCTGGGCAGCGGCTCGGTGACGCCCCAGCAGATGGCCGCCGCCTACGCCGTCTTCGCCAATGGCGGCTACAAAGTCACGCCACACCTCATCGAGAAGATCACCGACAGCCGCGGCAATGTGCTGCAGGAAACGCCGCAGCCGCCCGTCCGCCAGGACGAACAACGGGTCATCGACAGCCGCAACGCCTTCATCATGGACAGCATGCTGCGCGAAGTTGCCCACACCGGCACCGGCGCACTGGCCGGACAACGCCTCGGACGCGCCGACATAGCGGGCAAGACTGGAACAACGAGCGATGCCTTCGACGGCTGGTTTGCCGGCTACGCCAGCGATGTCGTCGCCGTCGCCTGGATGGGCTTCGACCAGCCGAAATCGCTGGGTGCCCGCGAGTTCGGCGCGACGCTGGCCCTGCCGATCTGGATCGACTACATGCGCCAGGCGCTGGCCGGCAAGCCGGTCGCCGAACGTTCCCCACCGACTGGTGTCTCCTTCGTCGACGGTGACTGGATGTACGACGAATTCAACAGCGACAGCGGGGTCAAGGAACTCGACGTCGAATCGCTGCCAAGCATGGTCAGGGATTTTTTCAAGCGCCTGGGAATCTGACATCGCCGGTTAAAATTCATCCCAACATCAACGGACCCCAGCCATGAGCTCAATCGACCACAAACGCCTCGACAAGATCGTCGCCGATGCCCGCAAAGCCGCCGACACCCGCGCCGATGGTTACCGCGAACGCGCCCTCAAAATCTATCCGTGGATCTGCGGCCGCTGCGCCCGCGAATTCACCACGACCAATCTGCGCGAACTGACCGTGCACCATCGCGACCACAATCACGACAACAACCCGAACGATGGCAGCAACTGGGAACTGCTCTGCATCTACTGCCACGACAACGAGCACCAGAAGCAGATCGAGGCCGACCGTGGCTATACGGACACCAGCACCAAGCGCGGTGGCGGCGCCACGCACAACCCGTTCGCCGCGCTGCAAGGCCTGCTCAAGAAAGAATGAGCAGCGGCATGGCCGAGCAACATCGCCTCGCCATCACCACCCGCGGGCGCGGTTCGCTTGAAATAACCGACGAAATCGCTGCCGTGGTCAGGAATGCCACGGTCAACGCCGGAATTGCCCATATTTTCGTCCGCCATACCAGTTGTGGCCTGGCCATTACCGAAAACGCTGACGCCAGCGTCCGCCGCGATCTCGAAACCCTCATGCAACGCTGGGCGCCGGATGGCGACCCGGCCTATCGCCACGACCTCGAAGGCGACGACGACATGGCCGCCCATGCCCGCTCGTTGCTCACCGGCGTTTCGTTGACTGTTCCGTTCGCCAACGGTCGTCTGCTCCTCGGCACCTGGCAGGGCATCTATTTGTTCGAGCACCGGACGCAGGGTCATAGTCGGGAAATCGTCGTCACGCTGATCGGCTGATGTCTCCCGGATGTTTGGCCGAGTGTAAAGATTCCGAACACCTGTCGCAATTCAGAGACACGGCAACTCCCTGAAAATACGGGAAAATGTTCAAATTCAAGTGCAACGGTGTCGCCTGCCAGCGACATCTTCAGGTCCGCGAAAACAATAAACCCGTTAAAAATCAATGGGGTAAAAATTGGCCCGCAAGTTGCAATAACTAACGCACAAAGTCGCTGGCAAGCGCCCGTCGCTTGCCAAGGCGATCACGACCAGCCATGAAACCACTGACGGCCGCAAGGATCGGGTTTCGGCATCAAGGCGGCCGTGGCGAGAAGGGTTGAGGACGTTTCGCGCTCGACCATCCATGCACCTGAAAACATGCACCGAGCAAGGCAAAGCAAACATGACACAGAAGATACCGAACCTCCCGCCCGTCACCGGCTTCATGCGCCAATTCAGCCTTTCCATCCTGCTGCCGTTCATCAAGAAACCCGATAGCCAGCCGGCATCCTTTCCGCAGTTTGACTCGTCCGTCTTTTCACGGCCGGACCAGTCCGAGTTGCTCGCCATGGAAGAAGAAATCTGTCCGCTGGTCGAAGCCGAGGTCTATCTCATCTATGGCCGAAAAGCCGACGCCGAGAAAGTCCTTGCGCAGGGCGTAAGAACGGGGCGCATCACGACTCGCGAAGTGGCTCAATTCTGGTCCAATCAGGGCAACGCATCCGGCCGTATGGCGACCGATTGAATCTGATTCGGCCTCATCCAACTTTCCGGGTTATCACTCGCATCGCGGCAATAACAGGCTTCCGGCAGGCATAAACAGCGCCGCCGGAAGTATGATGTGCTCATGATTGGCGGCCGCTGGCCGTCCTGCAAAAAGGAGCCCGTCATGCCCGAACAGCTCGCTTACCCCGGCGTCTATATCGAGGAAATCTCCACCGCTGAGCGCACCATCGCTGGTGTTGCCACCTCGGTCACCGCCTTTCTCGGCGCCGCCGCCCGAGGGCCGGTCAGCAAGGCGACCCGGATTTCCAGCTTTGCCGATTTCGAGCGCATTTTTGGCGGTCTCTCGACTGACTCGGAAATGAGCTACGGAGTACGCCAGTTCTTTCTGAACGGCGGCCGTGACGCCTGGATCGTCCGCATCGTAAAGAGCGCGACGCTCGCCCGCCTGCCGCTGGTGAACTCGAAAGCGGCCACTGTATTGACCGTAACGGCACTCGACGCCGGCACCTCGGGCAACGACATTCAGGTTGGCGTCGATTACGCGACGCCAACCCCGGACAGCCGCTTCAACATCAGTTTTACACGCAGCAGCGATGGTTACGCCGAACATTATCTCGATGCCTCGATGAACTCGGCCGACGCCCGCTACCTGCCCAATCTGGTCAATGGCATCTCGCAACTGGTCTCACTTATCCGGGACGTCTCCCGGTCCAGGCTCAACGCGCTGGCCGCAGGGTCATCGCGGAGCGGTACGCTGGCTGATGTTCAGACTCTGCTCGACGCTACGCACACTGATTTTGAGGTGGCAGTGAACGGCCTGCCGCCCGTCACAGTCAGCCTCGCGCTGCCGGCCGACATCGCCGGGCGGACGCCAACCCAGCGGCTCACGTCGCTAGCCAGGACGATCAAGCTCAAGGTGCGGGGCCAGGCAGCCGGCAACCCTGCGCTGTCCGGTTTTTCATGCACGCGCAGCGGCCAAACGCTGCTCATGAAATCCGGAGTCGGTGGCGAGTTCTCCTCCGTTCGCGTCCTGCCCGGGCGCCAGAACAACGCGGCCAGTGTGCTGAAACTCGGCACAGCCAATGGCGGCATCGAGATCGATGCTGTCGCCGGCATTCGCCCAGTGCCACTCCCGGACCTGGCCAATCCAGCCGCCGCCTTCCTCGTCGGCGGCAGCGAAACCCCTTGCGGGCCGGCCGATGTCTATCCGGCTTTCACCGGCAACCGCGCCAGTCGCCAAGGCTTGTATGCGCTCGACGATACCGGGCTCTTCAACCTTCTGGTCATGCCCGGCATCACCGACGCCGGCGTACTGGCCGATGCTGCCGCTTACTGCACCGAGCGGCGCGCCTTCCTGATTGTCGATGCGCCGCTTTCGGCAAGCAACGTCAGCAGCATGGTCGCCGTCATGGCTGGTCCAAGCCTGCCGAAATCCGATCATGCAGCGCTGTACTTCCCGTGGACCACCATCGCCGATCCGCTAAACAGTGGCCAGCCCCGCCTGACGCCGCCCAGCGGCTCGGTGGCCGGTCTCTACGCCCGTTTCGACAGCAGCCGTGGCGTCTGGAAGGCGCCGGCCGGCACCGAGGCTCATCTGGCCGGTGTGCAATCCCTGACCCAGAAGCTGACCGATGCCGACAACGGTCGCCTGAATCCGCTCGGCGTCAATTGCCTGCGTACCTTTCCGGTCAATGGCACGGTAGCCTGGGGCGCCCGCACGTTGCGTGGCAGCGATGCCCTGGCCTCCGAATACAATTATGTGCCAGTGCGCCGCATGGCGCTCTACATTGAGGAATCACTTTTCCGCGGTACGCAATGGGCCGTGTTCGAGCCGAACGACGAAGCGCTATGGGCGCAAATCCGCTCCAATATCGATGCATTCATGTATGGCCTGTTCCGTCAGGGCGCCTTTCAGGGCAATACGCCGCGCGAAGCCTATCTGGTCAAGTGCGATCGCGAAACGACGACGCAGAACGACATCGACAACGGCGTGGTAAACATTTTGGTCGGCTTTGCACCGCTCAAGCCGGCCGAGTTCGTGATCATTCGCATGCAGCAAATAGCCGGCCAGGCTCAGGGTTGAACCCTCGGCAGGGCCGGCGATAACCGGTTTTCATACCTCCAGCCAGCATTTCAATTTTGGGCATTTTTTCCGGTTGACCGTGGCAGCCAGCCATGCGGCAAGAATCAGCCGGCGCCACCCTGAGCCATCGCCCCGCAAGCGTGGCAGAAACGCGCGAAGGAGCTCTTGCGCTCTTTGCACTGGCCGCAGCGATCGAACAGGCAGATGCCGCAATGCGGGCAGTAATCGATGGCGGTGTTGGTCAGATCGACCGGCCGCTCGCAGCCGGGACAGACTTTCTTGGCCAGGCGGGCCAGCGCCGTGTCGTAGCTCAGTTCCTTGCGGCGCTCGACATCGGGCATGGCCTCGGCCTGTTTCTGTTTTTCGAGGTAGCGATTCAGGGCGACGATGGCGTAGCGCCCGACCAGCACGGTGATGATGATGCCCACCGCGTAGCGCACATAGCCGCCGTAGCTCGGCAGATAGGGCACGAGCTCGACAAAGAAGGCAAATAGCGCGAAATAGATGAAGCCCCAGACGAAGGGCCACCACGTGCTCTGGCGCTTTTTGGCGAACAGCCAGCCGGCGACGGCGAGCAGCGGCAAAGTCAGCGCCAGGCGGTAGCCGAAAACGCGCAATTCCTGACTGCGCTGTTCGGTAACCAGTTTGGTCGAGGCCGTCCGCTCCAGTTCGCGCAGGTCGCGCTGGGCACGCTCTTCGGCCTGACGGGCGTCGAGCAGGCTCTGCTGCTGACGCTCGACATCGGCCAGCGCCTTGCGCTCGAGAATCTTCAGTTCATCGAGGGCCTGCGTGCGTTCGATCAGCTCGGCATCCTGCTCCGGGCGCTTGGTGGCGTGACGGGTCGCCAGCCAGTTGTTGAAGGTGTCGCGTGCTGCTGCCGAGTTGGCGCGGGCGCCGTTGTGCTTGAGTTGGGCCTGATCGTGGGCATCCTGGGCGATCTGGCGTTTCTCCTGCATTGCCTTGAGTTCGGCGCGCAGCGGTGCGGCGGCCTGTTGGTCGATGAAATCATCGAGCGTGACGCGGTGCTCGACCTTGGGCAGGTTCTGGACAATCGTCCCGCCCAGCCCGATCAGGAAGCTGGCAAAAACGAAGGCGACGATCCACAGCCCGAAACGAAACCACTTTTCCGACAGACGCAGCGCCTTGCTCATGCCTGAGCCCCCTTCAGTTTCCCGCGAATTGCCGCAAATGCCAGCATGCCGAGCAAGGCTACGGCACCGGCAACGATGCCAACGACCGCATCCAGCGACATCGAAACGACGCTGCTCATCATCCCGCTCATTTCGGCCACGTGCTCGATGCCATGATGAACCGGCGGGATGCCGTGCGACAGGATGCCGCCGCCAACCAGGAACATGGCTGCCGTGCCAACGACGGTCAGCAGCTTCATGAGTTTCGGCGCGGCCAGCAACAGGCCCTTGCCAACGATTTTCATGCCCCCGCGCCCCTTGAGCAGCAGCCAGGCGCCGACATCGTCCATCTTGACGATGCCGGCGACGATGCCATAAACGCCGATGGTCATGATCAGACCGATGCCGGCCAGCACGGTCAATTGCGTGGTGAATGGCTGGGCGGCGACAGTGCCCAGCGCGATGACAATGATTTCGGCCGACAGCACGAAATCCGTGCGGATGGCACCCTTGATCTTTTCCGCCTCGAATGCCGCCATATCGACCGTTTCATCGGCCACCGCGGCCAGTTCCTCAGCGTGATGGGCTTCGTCCTCGGCCTTGCTGTGCAGCCACGGGTGAGCCAGCTTCTCGACGCCTTCGAGGCACAGGTAAATGCCGCCGATCATCAGCAATGGCGTCACGGCCCGCGGTATGAATGCGCTGATCGCCAGCGCCGCCGGCACCAGAATCAACTTGTTTTTCAGGGACCCGACGCAGACCGCCCAGACCACCGGCAACTCGCGCTCGGCGGCAACGCCGGCAACCTGCTGGGCATTGAGCGCCAGATCGTCGCCGAGCACACCGGCCGTTTTTTTGGCAGCGACCTTGGTCAGCACCGCTACGTCATCAAGGATGGTGGCAATGTCGTCGATCAGGACGAGCAGGCTGGCGCCGGCCATCAGGATTCCCGACCGGGGAACGTCTCCAGCGAGAATTCGCGAATCCACGAGGCACGCCGATCAATGGCCGACCGGCGGTCGGTCATCACCCGCCCATCGCGGGTCTCATACGGCGGCGGCGAAATGTGCGTACAGATGCGGCGATCAGCGCGACGCTGCTGCTGAGTGGCTTCGGACATTTTATTTTCCATGAAAGTCTCCTCGGCAAATCCAGAGGGAATTGCAATTATGCCATGGCGCATAAGCCGTGCGCTTGTCCAGAAAACGGCTAGAATCCTGCCCGCAATGCCTTCCACGGTCGACCGTCTTTTTTGCCCAAAATTCAAAGCGAATGTCTGAATACTCCGCCTCCTCCATCCGTGTCCTGAAAGACCTGGAACCCGTCAAGGAACGTCCCGGGATGTACACCCGGACGACCTGCCCGACCCACATCATTCAGGAAGTCATCGACAACGCGGCCGACGAGGCGCTGGCCGGTTACGCCAAGAAAATCGCCGTCGTGGTCCGCGCCGATGGCGTCATCGAAGTCAGCGACAACGGCCGCGGCATCCCGGTCGAAATCCACCCGGAAGAAGGCCGGCCGGCAGTCGAACTGGTCTTCTGCAAACTGCACGCCGGCGGCAAGTTCAACAAGACCGAATCGGGCAACGCCTACCGGTTCTCCGGCGGCCTGCATGGCGTCGGTGTTTCCGTCACCAATGCCCTGTCGATCCGCCTCGAAGTCGAGATCAAGCGCGGCGGCGGCGTTTACCACCTCGCCTTCGGCGCCGGTTTCGTCACCGAACCGCTGTCGCGCATCGGCGATTGTGGCCAGCGCAACACCGGCACCACAGTGCGCATCCAGCCCGACCCCAAGTATTTCGATTCACCGAAGATCAACCTGGCCCAACTCGAACATCTGCTCCGCTCGAAAGCCGTCCTGATGCCGAACGTCACGGTCGAACTCGATATCGAAGGCCAGGACAAGAAAGTCTGGTGCTACCAGAACGGCATGGCCGACTACCTCAACGAAATGATGGTCGGCACCCCGGTGGCACCGATTTTTGTCGGTGAAAAACATGTTGAAAGTGCCAACGGTTTCGCCGTCGGCGAAGGCGCCACCTTTGCCATGGCCTGGTTCGAGGAAGGTGGCGGCAAGCCGGAAAGCTACGTCAACCTGATCCCGACGCTCGACGGCGGCACCCACGAAGCCGGCCTCAAGGCCGGCGTCTTCGAGGCGATCAAGACCTTCGCCGAACACCACGCCATCCTGCCCGCCAAAGTCAAACTGGCGCAGGAAGACGTCTGCAGCCGCATGACCTACCTGCTCTCGGCCAAGGTGCTCGACCCGCAGTTCCAGGGCCAGACCAAGGAAAAACTGACCAGCCGCGACGCCTACAAGCTGGTCACCCAGATGGTGCGCGATCCATTTGAGCTGTGGCTCAACAGCCACGCCGATTTCGGCAAGAAGATCGCCGAGCTGGCCGTCAAGGCGGCGCAGAACCGCATGAAATCGACGCAGAAGGTCGAGAAGAAGAAATCGTCGGGCATCGCCACCCTGCCCGGCAAGCTGACCGACTGCGAATCCGACGACATCGCCCGCAACGAAGTTTTCCTCGTCGAGGGCGACTCGGCCGGCGGTTCGGCCAAGCAGGGCCGCGACAAGGAAACCCAGGCCGTGCTGCCCTTGCGCGGCAAGGTGCTCAACACCTGGGAAGTCGATCGCGACCAGCTATTCAAGAACAACGAAGTGCACGACATCTCGGTGGCGGTTGGCGTTGACCCGCACGGCATCGAGCAGATAGACAGCGTCGACGTTTCCGGCTTGCGCTACGGCCGGATCATCGTCATGTCCGACGCCGACGTCGACGGTTCGCACATTCAGGTCCTGCTGTTCACGCTGTTCCTCAAGCACTTCCCGGCCCTCGTCGAACGCGGCCACATCCACGTCGCCCAGCCGCCGCTTTTCCGCGTCGATGTCGAAGCCCGCGGCCACACGCGCAAGGTTTATTGCCTCGACGAAGCCGAGAAGGAACAGACGCTGACCAAGCTGCGCGACGAAGGCGTTTCGGAAAACAAGATCACCGTCTCCCGCTTCAAGGGCCTCGGCGAAATGAATCCGGACCAGCTCTGGGAAACCACGCTGTGCCCGGATACCCGCCGCCTCGTGCCCTTCCAGGCCAGCCGCGAAACGATCAAGCAAATGACCGCCACCTTCACCCTGCTCATGGGCAAGGGCGAAGCGGCTGGCCGCCGGGCCTGGATGGAGAAGGATGGCGGGCTGGTTGAGGCCGACGTCTGATACTGGCCATGAAGCTGCAGGTGTCCGCCCTACTCCTGTGCGCATCCCTGCCGCTGGTCGCCAACAGCCAGTCGCTCGACGATTGCCGGCGCATCGCCGACCCGACTGACCGTCTGACCTGTTACGACGCCCTGGCGACTCCGCCAACCGCCGCGCCGCAAGAGAAACCGACAGCCAAGTCTCCGGAAACGCCGGCCACCGCCAACCTGAAAGAGCCTGTTGCCAGCGACTCCCTGCTCGGAGCGGCCTGGGAACTCGACGCCGACAAGCGCGGCCACATCCTGCGCATACGCCCCTACAAACCGGTCTATATCCTGCCCGGCTTCCATACCAGCCACACCAATCCCTTTCCTGCATCACCCTCGGTCGGACACACCAGTACCACCGACACCGAGCAGGCCAGCGATGAAGCCAAACTGCAGATCAGCCTGAAGACGAAACTGGCCGAAGATTTGTTCGGCAACAATGGCGACCTCTGGTTCGGCTACACCCAGTCTTCGCGCTGGCAGCTGTATTCAGCCGGCACCTCGCGCCCGTTCCGGGAAACCAACCACGAACCGGAAGTCATGCTGGTCTGGCGCACCGATTACACGCTCGGCGGCTGGCGTGCCCGGACTCTGTCGCTTGGCTTCAACCATCAGTCGAACGGACGATCGCTGCCCCTGTCGCGCAGCTGGAACCGGATAATGGCCGGTATTGCCCTGGAAAAAGGCGACTGGACGGCAACGTTCCGTCCCTGGTGGCGCATTTCGGAAGCCGGCGAGCGCGACGACAATCCGGACATTTCCAACTATCTCGGCCGGGCCGACCTGCAAATTGTCAGAATCTGGGGCAAGCAGCAGTTTTCGCTGCTCCTGCGCCACAGCCTGCAAGGCGGCGGCAACAATCACGGCGCCCTCCAGCTCGACTACGCCTTCCCGCTTTCCGGCAGCCTGCGCGGTCACCTGCAATGGTTCACCGGCTACGGTGAAAGCATGATCGACTACAACCACCGCGCCAATTATTACGGCGTCGGTGTTTCCTTGCTGGAGTGGTATTGATTGCCAGGCTCCGGCAGCGCCACCAAACCTTGTTCAGGAGCAACACATGCTGAAATCAATGAAGACGCTCATTGCAATCGCCATCGCCATTGCCCTCGCATTTGCCCTCAACCCCTCGGCAGAAAAGCATCGCGACAAGATCAAGACAGCCATCGCCGAGCGGAGCCAGATCGAGCGCATTCTCGGTATCGGTCAATTAACCTCTTTCGTTTCCACTTACCATTCGCTTGGCGTCGCGTCCTACACGACGGTCAACGAAAAAGTCACTTCAATCGGCGTATTCGGGTTGGTTTTCGTCCCGTAGCAATACGCTGGCAGAGGCCACCCCAGTCTTTTCCACCGCTTAGTTGGCCCACGCCAGAAAATCAAAACAGTTCATGAAAACCCCGAAAAGACTCACCACGCTCGTTGAAGAAGGCCTTGTAGACGAGGTGATCGGGCAGTTGATGAGCGGCAAGGAAGCCACCGTCTATATCGTGCGCTGCGGCGAGCACATCCGCTGCGCCAAGGTTTACAAGGACTCCAAGCAGCGCAGCTTCCGCAAGGCGACCTCCTATCAGGAAGGCCGCAAGGTCAAGAACAGCCGGCAGGCGCGGGCCATGGAGAAAGGCAGCCGCTACGGCCGCCAGATGCAGGAAGAAGTCTGGCAAAACGCCGAGGTCGACGCGCTGTATCGACTGGCCGCCGCCGGAGTACGCGTTCCGCAGCCCTACATCTGCTTCGATGGCGTGCTGCTCATGGATCTGGTGGTCGATGCCGAGGGCGGTGCGGCGCCGCGCTTGAATGATGTCGCCCTGAGCGAAGCCGTCGCGCTGGAGTTTCACGCCATCCTGGTCAATCAGGTGGTGCGCATGCTGTGCGCCGGGATCATTCACGGCGATCTCTCGGAATACAACATTCTCGTCGATGAAAACGGGCCAGTCATCATCGACCTGCCACAAGCCATCGACGCAGCCGCCAACAGCACGGCGGCCGAAATGCTGGAACGCGACGTCAACAATCTGCGCAGCTATTTCAGCGCTTTTGCCCCCTCGTTGGCTGACAGCCAGTACGGCAAGGAAATCTGGGCGCTCTACGAGGGCGGTTTGCTCCAGCCGGATCAGGTTTTGACGGGCCAGGTGGAACTCGACGAAAGCCTTGCCGACGTCGATGCCGTGCTGATGCAAATCGAAGAAGCAATCAAGGAAGACGAAATCCGTCGCATGTGCCAGTAAACTCCAGCCTTTGTCGTCGCAATACCAGGAAACAGAGCGAAGCTGCCCGCTCCGCCAACAAAATGCCCAATCCAACCACGCCTCTCTGCTTTACCAACCGCCGTCGCCTGCTGAGCGCCAGCCTGCTCTTGCTCGGTGGTTGTTCCATCCTCCAGCCTACCAAGCCGGCGGCCCCTCCCCGCCCGAAAATCGGACTCGCCCTCGGCGGCGGCGCGGCGCGGGGGTTTGCCCATATCGGCGTGATCAAGATGCTCGAATCGCACGGCATCGTTCCGGACTACGTGGTCGGCACCAGTGCCGGCGCGGTCGTCGGTTCGCTCTACGCGGCCGGCTACGACGCCTTCGCCATGCAGAAGATCGCCCAGCAGCTCGACGAAAAAATCTTCGCCGACTGGACGCTGGGCGGGCGTGGCCTGCTCAAGGGCGAAGCCTTGCAGGACTTCATCAACCAGCATCTGCACAACCGCCCGCTGGAAAAGCTCGGCAAGCCCTTCGCAACAGTAGCCACCGACCTCAACAGCGGCGAACGTGTTGTTTTCCGGACCGGCGACACCGGCATGGCTGTGCGCGCCTCGGCGGCCGTGCCGGGCATCTTTCAACCGACCCGGTTTCGCGGCAAGAGCTATGTTGATGGCGGGCTGACCAGCCCGATCCCGGTGCTGGCAGCGCGCGAAATGGGCGCTGACTTCGTCATCGCCGTCGATATCTCGGCCAGAGCCGAAGGCCAGCCGGTCGACAGCATGACCGCCATCATCTGGCAGACGACGACCATCATGGGCAGCGCCATCGGCACCAACGAGTTGCGCGGCGCCGATATCGTCATCCGGCCAAAGCTGCCTTACGTCAAGTCCTGGGACTTCGCCGCCCGTAACGACGCCATGATCGAAGGCGAACGCGCCGCTCAGGGCGCCCTGGCAGCCATCAAGCAGAAACTCGGGCGCTGACCGCTCGTATTGCGCTTTTCGACCACTGCCGATTCCTTAACGAACATCCAAATCAAAACGGGCGCCAGTTGCGCCCGTTTTACATTGCTTCAAGAACGTTTAGGCACGACGTCGCCGAGCCACGGCACCGAGTAGGCCAAGGCCAGCCAGCAGCATGGCGTAGCTTTCCGGCTCGGGAACCGGCATGGCAGCCAGCGTGCCGAAATCCTGAGTCCAGTAAGTAGGATAGACAGATCCGGGTGAATAGACGTAGCCGATGCCGATGCCCTGATAAGAAGCATTGAGAATATTCATCCTGTGTCCATCACTACCCATCCACGCGTTGACGACCGCGTCCGGTGTCAAATAGCCGGCTGCAACGTTTTCACCGATACCACCAGACGGGTAATAGCTAAAAATCCGGGTCGCCCAGTCTGTGCCATCGCAACTATTATGCTGGAAGCAGGAATTGGTCGCCATGTCGAGCGAATGAGCCTCGGCTGCAGCCTGCAGGCGAGCGTCAAACGCCAGGGCCGACAAGCCTTCTTTGGCACGTTCAATATTGACGAGAGACAATACATCCGCCTCGAAGGCATCGATGGTAACAACCGGCGCAGCAACAACGGCCATCGCTTGGCCGCTGAACGCCGCAGAGAATGCAAGTGCCAGAACTGCAAGTTTGTTCATGATTTTCCTTTGGTAGCAATTGAACGAATTATGCCATTTCGCTGCCACATTATGTAAATCAAATATCCATGAACGACATCCCAATCCCAACGGCTGTCCGCAAGCACCAAATATCTGCCAGAATTCAAACCTTGAACAACCAATCCCAGCATCCCGCCATGACCTATAAAGTTTTTGTCGACGGCCAGGAAGGCACGACCGGCCTGCAGATCAATGAATACCTCGCCAAGCGCACCGATGTCGTGCTGCTCAAGATCGACGCTGACAAGCGCAAGGATCTGGCCGAGCGCAAGCGGCTGATCAACGAATCCGATGTCACTTTCCTCTGCCTGCCGGACGAGGCGGCCAAGGAGTCGGTAACGCTGGTCGACAATCCGAACACCTGCATCATCGATGCCTCAACAGCGCATCGCGTCAATCCTGCATGGACCTTCGGACTGCCTGAACTGGCGCCGGCGCAACGCGCGAAAATCCGCGCCAGCAAGCGCATCGCCAACCCCGGCTGCCATGCCAGCGCCTTCATCCTGGCCCTGCGTCCGCTCGTCGCCGCCGGCCTGCTGCCGGCCGCCACGCAGGTCGCGGCCAACTCCATTACCGGTTATTCCGGTGGCGGCAAGTCGATGATCGCCCAGTACCAGAGCCCCGAACGTATCGATGCTCCCCGCCCCTACGGCCTTACCCTGGCCCACAAGCACCTGCCGGAAATGCAGGCGTATACCGGGTTGACCGTGGCACCGATCTTCCAGCCCATCGTCGGGCCGTTCTACAAGGGACTGGCCGTCACCGCCTACATCCACCCGCAACAATTCACACGCCAGGCGACGCCGGCTGATGTGCAGAAGATCATCGCCGACTACTACGCTGGCGAGCCGTTCATCCGCGTCCTGCCGGTCGATCTCGATGCAACCACCGACGGCGGCTTTTACAACGTCGAAGCCAACAACGACACCAACCGCGTCGATATCGCTGTCTTCGGCAACGATGAGCGCATGCTGCTCATCGCCCGCCTCGACAACCTCGGCAAGGGCGCCTCGGGTGCCGCTGTACAAGCCATGAACGTGCACTTGGGCGTTGAGGAAAGCCTCGGGCTGATCTGAGCACCGCGCATATGACCAAGGCCGCCCTGACTCGCCTTTGCCTGATGATCACGCTGGTGGTCTCAGGCTGGCCTGTCATGGCGCAATCGATTCTGCTCGACCCGGCCAGGGCGACCTACGGCAATCCCTGGGTCACGCCATTTCCGAAAGGCTCAAGCGCAAGCCCCCTCGATGCCAAGGTGCTCGTTACCACGAGCGCTCTGCCGGCCCAAGGTGAGTTCGAGCCGCTTGGGGCGCTCTACGTTCAGTCGCGCTGGCCCGGCGGCACAGGCAAGGCAACAAAACTTCTGGCCGAACAGGCAAAGGGTATGGGCGCCAACGCCATCGTCGAAGCGCGGGTCTGGCAGGCGCTGGCCTTCCCGGCAGTGGTCGCACCACACGGCAGCGGCATCGCCGTGCGCATCAAGGACGATGATTTGCTGCGCAGCCTGGCCAATTCAACCAGCACATGGGAATAGTCATGAACGTCGTGATCGGTCACATCACCGTCAAGGATGCCGAAAAATGGGCCAGCTACCGCAGCCAGGTGCCGGCGACATTGGCCCCGTGGCAGGCCGAACTGGTTTTTCGCGGCGAGAAGCTGGCCATATTCGGCGGAGAGCATCGTCACAGCGATACGGTCGTCATCCGCTTTCCCAATGCCGAAGCAGCCAATGGCTGGTTCAACTCGGCGGCCTACCAGGCGCTCATTCCGCTGCGCACGGAAGCAGCCGAGGTCGATCTGATCAGTTTCAGCGAAGCAGGCGCGTAGCCTCGCTGTAGTCCCGGGCGTACTGGGCACTGGCCAGATCGAGCACCTGGGCAATCCTTTCGCTGCTCGTCGCGACGTTCTGCACGGCCTTGCCATCGCCGCGATCGGCAATGCTCAGCCGGTTGATGGCGCTCTCGAAAAATATCCATTGATTTTTGGCCAGGCCGATGGCGTCGCGGCTGGCTGGCGAGTTTTCACGGGCCGTATCGAGTTCGCTGAGGCCGGTCGAAAACTCCTTGCGCGCCTGCTCGATGTCTACCACCACCCCTTGCGAGAGATTGCCACCCTGGGCCAGCAGGTAGAGCCGGGCCAGGCGTTGGGACAACATGTTGAGGCGCGAGGAGAGGTCAATCAGGCGACCGACCGGCGTTTCCCCTTCGGCTTCGATGAGCATGCTCAGCTTGCCGGTATGGATCATCAGTTCGTCGGCCAGTTGATTGACCCGCTCGGTGCTGACCGGGTCGGGCGCCAGCTTCAAGGCTGCGCGCATTTCCTGCCAGAGCGCATCGCAACGCGTCAGCACCCGCCGAACATTTGGCTTCTTCACGGAAACGCCAAGGCGACCGAATTCGGTATCGATCTCGCTCGCCGAAACCTTGATCAGCTGCATCGCCTGCGCCGCATTCAAACCCATGCCGGCCTGCTGGTAGAGTTTGGCCAGGCGCTGCGACTGCATGCGCAGGCGACCGGCGCTGACGATATCGCTGGCAACCAGCCCGGCCCCACCCTCCTTTCCGGCCGCCAATGCACCATGTGACAATGTCAGGAGCGAACAGGCAACGATCAGGAAAACGACGCGAATAGCGTGGCGAGCGACTTTGAATGGCAGCATCTGGAAACAGTGTTGAGCGTGACGGGGCGGGCATTGGAACACGCCAAGGTTTCAGTCCCTTTACAAGCGCGCCGCTTCCCCTATCATTCGCCCCACCATGACTGCCGCCTCCCCCCGCATCCTGAGCATCATCCCGCCGATGACGCAGCTCAACACGCCCTACCCGGCGACCGCCTACCTGACCGGTTTCCTGCGCTCGCGCGGCTTTCATGCCAAGCAAACCGACCTGGCGCTGGCCCTGGTCCTCGAACTGCTCTCCCCAGCCGGCCTGCCGAAGATCAAGGCGGCGGCGGAAGCCATCCCCGGCAAGAAGCGCTCGAATACGATCAAGATCTTCCTCAATGAGTTCGCTCGTTACCAGGCCAGCATCGGTCCGGCTATCGCACTGCTCCAGGGCCGTGACGGCTCGATTGCCCACCGCATCTGCACCCGCGCCTTTTTGCCCGAGGGACCGCGTTTCGCCTCGCTCGACAACTATCTCGACGAAGACGGTGGCGACCCGCTGGCCTGGGCCTTCGGCTCGCTCGGCGTGCAGGACCGGGCGCGGCATCTGGCCACGCTCTACCTCAACGACCTCGCCGACGTGCTGCGCGAGGCCGTCGACACCCGTTTCGAGTTCGTCCGCTACGCCGAATCGCTGGCCCAGAGCCAGGCCAGCTTCAACCCGCTGGCCACGGCGCTGGCCGCGCCGCCGACGCTGGTCGATACGACCCTGCAAAATTTGGCCAAAATTCCGGTTGACCGTAGCAATCCGGACATCGTGCTCATTTCCGTGCCCTTCCCCGGCTCGGTCTATGCCGCCTTCCGCATCGCCCAGACGATCAAGGCTTACCGGCCAAACATCATCACCGTGCTCGGCGGCGGCTACGTCAATACCGAGTTGCGCGAGCTGGCCGAACCGCGCGTCTTCGATTATTTCGACTACGTCACCCTCGATGACGGCGAAAAGCCGCTGCTCGCGCTCTTCGAGCACCTCGCCGGCGAGCGGCCGCGTCTCAACCTCGTCCGCACCTTCACGCGGGTCGATGGCGCCGTGCGCTACTTCAACGCCAGCGAGCCCGACATCCCCTTTGAGGAAGTCGGCACGCCGACCTGGGACGGCCTGCCGCTCGACCGCTACCTGTCGCTGCTCGACATGCTCAATCCCATGCACCGACTGTGGTCGGACGGGCACTGGAACAAGCTGACCGTCGCCCACGGCTGCTACTGGAAAAAATGCAGCTTCTGCGACGTCAGCCTCGACTACATCGGCCGCTACGACGCCGCCAGCGCCAAGGTGCTGGTAGACCGCATCGAACAGATCATCGCCGAAACCGGCCACACCGGCTTTCACCTCGTCGACGAAGCCGCCCCGCCCAAAGCCCTGCGTGCCCTGGCCGAGGAGTTGCAGCGGCGCAACCTGGCCATTTCGTGGTGGGGCAACATCCGCTTCGAAAAATCCTTCACGCCCGAACTCTGCCTGCAACTCGCCGACAGCGGCTGCATCGCCATTTCCGGCGGCCTCGAAGTCGCCTCCGACCGCCTGCTCGAGCTCATGAAAAAAGGCGTCTCGGTCGATCAGGTCGCCCGCGTCACCCGCGCCTTCACCGATGCCGGCGTACTCGTCCACGCCTACCTGATGTACGGCTTTCCGACGCAAACCGTCCAGGACACGGTCGATGCGCTCGAATACGTCCGCCAGCTCTTTGCCGAAGGCTGCATCCAGTCCGGCTTCTTCCACCGCTTTACCTGCACCGTGCATTCTCCCGTCGGGCAGAACCCGGCCGAGTACGGCATCAAGCTGCAACCGCTGCCGCCCGGCAAATTCGGCAAGAACGACGTGCATTTCATCGACCCCACCGGCGTCGATCACGACCGCCTCGGCAAGGCGCTGAACAAGGCGCTCTACAACTACATGCACGGCATTTGCCTGGACCAGGATGTGCGCAGCTGGTTCGACGAAAAAGTACCGCGCCCGACCGTGGCGCGGCACCGAATTTCCAAGGCACTGTCAGGGCAGCCTTAACGCACCCAGAATCGAAACGATTTCCGCAAACAGCGGTCTGGCCGAAACATTTTCCTGCGCGCAATCAGCTTGCAGGGATTTCAATTTTTGGGCTTTTTCCCGGTTGACCGTGGAATCGGGGTCGAGCGCGGAAAATGCCAGCAATTCTTCGAGCAAACACGCAAACGCCCGCACCTCGATGCGCTGCAGGGCCAAGGCGACGAGCCGATCATCGGACGGCACGAACGAGGCCGCGCCGAAATCGCCGAGTAGCGCCTGCCCGTCGGCGCCATGCAGGATATTGTGGGCGTAGAGATCGCCATGCGTGATGCCCTGGGCGTGAAGGTGTTCGGCCGCCGAGGCGATGCCGAGGGCGATGCGAATGGCAGCGTCGAGGTCGAAACTGGCCTCGGCCGGATAAACGTCACGGGTGCAGGAGTCCAGACTGGGCGGCCCGGCCAGGTTGCGGAAATCGCTGTCGATCAGCGCCATGACCAGCCCATGCGCTTCCTCCGGATGGGCCGCCAGCTTGCCGAGGACCGGAATCAGATTCGGGTGCGAGCCGGCGGTCATGCAGGCGTTCATCTCGTTGAGCGGCAAACCATCGCTGGTCATCGCGCCCTTGAACAGTTTGAGCGCGACCGGCTGTGCGCCGCCGGCCGAGCGCCATTCGGCATGATGGATGACGCCGGAAGCGCCCTCACCCAATTGATGGCTGACGTGCAGATCGTCCCAGTGAATGGGGGAAACACCTTTCTGAACCGGCACCTCCTGGCAAAAAGGATTGCCGGCAAAGGCCAGCCAGGAAAGTTTCGGCAACGACAACAGCCAGTCGGGCAAGGCGGCAAGCTGGTTGGCCGCGATGCGCAGCAACTCCAGCCCGGTGCAATTGGCCATCTCGCGCGGCAGCGACTGCAATCGGTTGCCGGCCAGCATGAGCTTCTGCAAACGCGTGCAGCGACCGATTTCCGGGGGCAGTTCGGCAATCCGGTTATCGGTCAAAATCAGCCAGCGCAGTTTGGGCGGCAACGCCGCAGCCGGCACCTGCTGAATCCGGTTGGCCTTGAAGCCAACCATCTCCAGATCGGCACACTGCCCGAGCACCGCCGGCAATTCAGTGAATTGGTTATCCGAACAAAACAGGATACGCAGCCGGTGCAGCCGTGGCAGATCGTCGGGCAGTGTCGCCAGCGCATTCCCCGACAAATCGAGAATCTCCAGCGTTTCGGCCAGATCAAATATCTCGCGCGGAAACTCGCTCAGGCAGCCGGCCAGTTTGAGGCGACGGCTCCCGGCCAGCTTGCCGGCACGCAGGTCTTCGAGGGTGTTCAGTGGCATTCAGGGCATTCCGCCGGGCGGCCGTGATAAGGTGCGGCAGGATAACAAAAGATGGTGAAAAATGACTTGGGAGAAGCCTGCCAGCCCGTCAATGACCGAACGTGGCATGCGCATCGCGCTGATATTTGCCTTGGCCGCCGAGCGCTTGACCGCATTCTACGAATACGGCCAGTGGCTGACAGAAGCCCAGGGCGCCAGCCTGGCTGCCGACTGGCTGTCGCGCTCGAAAAACAAGATGCCGCTCAACGAACGCCGGCAACTCTCCGCCCTCAGCGACCAGCTCGCCCGCCAGATCCAGGGCAGCCTGTCGCGCGAAGCCGGTATGTACACGGCCCACGAAATGATGGAGTCGCTCGACCCCAACCATCACTCCGAAATCGCCGAATCGCTGATGGTGGAATGCGAACGGCTGCTCGACGAGAACCTCGCCGGCTAACCAGCCAAAGAAAAAGGCCCGCCAAAAGAGCGGGCCTTCGCGGTGAAACCGGGCCAGTTGCTTACAGCAGTTCAGCCGGAATATTGCCGCCGTTGTCAGCCAGTTTCTGCAGCACGGTCTTGTGCAGCCACATGTTCATCTGCGCCGAATCGCCCATCTTGTCGGCCGGGCAGCCGAGTTCGGCAGCCAGCTCCTTGCGCACGGCCAGGCTGCTGTCCAGACCGAGCAGCTTGAGCAGATCGACGATCGACGTTTTCCAGTTGAGTTTTTCGGCATGCGCGGCCGCCAATGCCTCCAGCTTGGCCACGACATCGACGGCGCTGATCGCCACCGGCGCCGCAACGACGGGTGCCTCAACGGCGGCCGGAGCGGCCTCGGCGACCACTTCCGTCTTGTCTTCACCAAACCCCAGTTTGGCCAGAATGTTGCTGAAAATTCCCATGTTATTTCTCCTCTGCGACCGATTGAACAAATGGATGCCCGGTCATGAATCTCCCGAGCATGAGTTCATGTTAGTTGCATTCGACGACAGATTTGGTGAATTTATATGAAGAGGTTTTTACAATTCCCAACCATTGGCTGAGCCCCACCAAGGCTGCGCCACATTTCATTTTTGGCAGATATTTCCGGTTGACCGTGGAAACCAGGGCCAACCGGTTTCAGCCTGCCGTCAGACCACTTTCATCGCCGCCAGCGTCGCCACGTCGATGATTTCGGCAATCCTGTCCCCCAGCCCGGCGAGCACGCCAGCGTGTACCGTCGCCGCCGGAATCGTCTGGCCATCCGGCCCCGGCAGGTGGCGCGTGGCGCTGGCGTCGGCCACGATGCCGACCCGATAGCCGCGATGGAAGGTTTCGCGGGCGGTTGAATCGACGCAGTTGTGGGTCATGTAGCCGGCGATGATCAGCGTTTCGACGCCGCGCGTTTGCAGTTCGTCGAGCAGATTGGTGCCGGTGAAGGCCGAGGGCAGATGTTTGTGGATGACGACTTCGCCCTCGCCCGGCGCCAGGCCGGCGATGGGCGCAGCGCCTTCGGAATCCGGGGCGAAGATCGGGGCGGTGGCCGGAGCACGATGCAGAACGTGAATGACGGCAATGCCGGCCTGGTCGGCCCAGGCGCGCAACCGGCGAGCGGCGTTGCTGGCGGTTGGCTCGTCAGGCAGCGCCAGCGGGCCGTTGCGGTATTCGTTCTGGTAGTCGATGAGGACGACGGCAGTCTTGGCGGCATCCAGCGTGGCGCCGGCGTGCAGGCTGGGCGGGACGCCGGCGATCTGGCGCAGGGTGCGGGCGGTCATGCTGATTCTCCAATCAATTTCCCGGCCTTGCGCGCCGCCTGCGTTTGCCCGTCGTAGCCCCAGCTTTCGGCCGGCAGTTCGTGCAGCGCGACGTAGATGGGTGCGGCGCTGAGGCCGATTGCTACGGTCAACAGGGATTTTGCGGCAAAAATGAAATCGGCCTTTTCGGCTGCGCCGTTGGTGCCGGCGGTAATCAGCGCCTGCATGCTTGCCGCGGCGGCAACAGTCTGGCCGTTAGCCGAGAAGGCGCCGGCCGGCAACTGCGTGACGCTGACCACGGTGAGCGCAGCCTCCTTGCGCAGGATGCTCTGCATCAGGCGCGTCGTTTCCTGCTGCAAGTGCTGAATGGTGCTCGGCGCGAGGCTGGCGCCGGCCAGGGTGATGTTGATCAGGGGCATGGCTTTCTCCGGTTGAAGTGATACCTGCATCATTTCACCGGTTGTTTATCGATACAATCCACCATCCGTACAACAGTTTGTTGCCTCATGGAAACAATCAACCAGCTCGATCATTTATCCGACCTTGCCGTTTTCGTCCGAGTCGTCGATACGCAAGGCTTTTCAGCGGCGGCGCGGACCATAGGCCTGACCAAATCGGCCGTCAGCAAGCGCATCAACCGGCTGGAAAAGCAGCTCGGCCTGCGTCTGCTGCAGCGCACGACGCGCGCCATGTCGATGACCGAAGCCGGCCGCGTGCTTTACGAGCGCGCCGCGCAGGGCGTCGCCCTGCTCGACGAAAGCGCCCGCCTGGCCGCCGGTCTGGTCGAGGCGCCGCGCGGCACCTTGCGCGTCACGGCCTCGGTGACTTTCGGCAAGCTCTGCCTGGCGCCGCTGATTCCCGAATTCCTCGCCCGCTATCCGGAAATCGAGCTGCAACTGACCCTGCTCGACCGAATGGTCGATCTCGTCGATGAAGGCTACGACGTCGCCCTGCGCCTGACCCGCACGCCGCCCGAGCAGGTGGTGGCCAAGGCGCTGATGCCGGTGCGCTACCGGCTATGTTCCACGGTCAACCGGATAAAAGGCCAAAAAATCGAAACCCCGGCCGACCTCGCCGGCCACAACTGCCTGCATTACGGCCTGCGCGAATTCGGCAACGAATGGCGTTTTCAGCGCGGTAGCGAAGAGGCACGGGTCCGCGTCACGAGCAACGTCGTGGTCAATAACAGCGAGGTGGTGCGCGACCTGCTGCTCGCCGACATGGGCATCGGGCTGGTCTGGAACTACGCCGTGGACCGCGAAATCGCCGATGGCAGGCTGATTCCGCTGCTCCCCGAATGGACGCCGGTCGGCCCCTTCGGCCAGACGGCGTGGGCAATCTGGCTACCGCAAACGCATCTGCCGCCGAAGATTCGCGTGTTTGTCGATTTCCTCGCCGAGCGCCTGCGCGAGACGCCGGCCTAGCCGCGTCGGATGAACCACTTGCGCGTCTCTTCGGCCAGCCCAAGGAAGAGCGCAAAAGGCAAGGCGTAGAGGAAAACGTCAAGCGCCAGTGGTGCCGTGCCGAACAGGCTGTTCCCCCACGGCGTGTAGAGAATCGCCGCCATCAGCCCCACTTCGCTGGCCAGCCCGGCGAGCAGCCAGCGGTTTTCGAGCAACGGGAAACGCCAGGCCGGCAGACGTGGATGGCGACAGACGAAGAGATTGACCATCTGCGCCAGCACGATGGCCATCAGGCAGGCCGAGGTGGCCTGCAGGTAGCGCGGATCGCCGAGCGCCAGCGTTTCGCCGTACTGCCAGCCGAATCCGTGCAGCACGAAGAAGAAGGTGGCCATGGCGCCGAGCGCTTCGAGCGGGCCGAGGAAGAGGTAGGCCCGGGCGAGCAGGCCGCCGGAGAGCAGGCGTTCGTCACGTCGCCGTGGCGGGCGCAGCATGACGTCGGCCGACGGTTTTTCAGCGCCCAGGGCAAGGGCTGGCAGCATGTCGGTGCCGAGATCGACGGCGAGAATCTGGATCACGGTCAGCGGCAGCGGAATGCGGAAGAGCACGAAAGCCAGATAGGGAATCAGTTCGGGAATGTTCGAGGTCAGGATGTAGGTGATGAACTTGCGGATGTTTTCATAGACCGCCCGGCCCTCCTCGATGGCATTGACGATGGTGCCGAAGTGGTCGTCGAGTAGCACGATGTCGGCCGCCTCGCGCGCTACGTCGGTGCCGGAGAGGCCCATGGCGATGCCGATGTCGGCCATGCGCAGGGCCGGGGCGTCGTTCACGCCGTCGCCGGTGACCGCGACGATCTCGCCCTTGGCCTGCAGGGCCTGGACGATGATCATTTTCTGCTCGGCGGTGACCCGGGCGAAGATCACCTCGGGCGCATCGAGGGCGATTTGCAGGCTGGCGGCGCTCATCTGGCGCACCTCGTCGCCGGTCATGACGCGCGGCGATGCGCTGCGGATCATGTCGATTTCGCGGCCAACCGCCAGCGCCGTGCGCGGATGATCGCCGGTGCACATGATGACGCGCAGGCCGGCCGAATGGCAGCGGCCAACCGCCTCATGAACATCCGGCCGAGGCGGATCTTCGAGGCCGATCAGGCCGCACAGGGCCATGCCCTCTTCGTTCGGCGCCTCGTCGGCGGCCAGCGGCTTCCAGGCACAGGCAATGACGCGCAGGCCACGGCTGGCCAGGTCTTCATGGGCCAGCCTAAAGTTCTCGCGGGCATCGGCATCGAGCGGTTTGATGGTATTGCCGGCCAGCCAGGTCGTGCATAGCGGCAACAAATTTTCCGGTGCGCCCTTGCAGAGCAGCACGCCGCTACCATCCACCGCGCGGCTATAGACCGACATGCGCCGCCGCTCGGCATCGAAGGCGATTTCGCCGGCGAATTTCCAGGGCATCGGCAATTCGCCGGCAAACTGCCAGAGCGCGATCTCCATCGGGTCGCCATTCGGCTTGCCATCCGTAAATTTCAGGCTCTGGCAATAACGGGCAACGGCGCGCAGGTGCGGCTCGCGCGCCGCCGGCCAGCGCTCGGCTGCGAGGTGGTGGCGACCGCCGGCAAACCATTCGCGCACCGCCATCCGGTTCTGCGTCAGCGTGCCGGTCTTGTCGGTCAGGATGACTGTCGCGCAACCCATGGTCTCAACCGCCGGCAGATGGCGGACCAGGGCATGGCGCCGAGCCATGCGCTGGGTGGCCAGAGCCAGCGACAGCGTCACGGTCGGCAGCAGGCCTTCCGGCACGTTGGCGACGATGATGCCGATGGCGAACATCATGTTGGCCCAGAAAGGCAGGCCGATCGCCTGGCCGAGCAGGAAGAAAATGACGCCAAGGCCAAGCGCCAGCATGGCCACCAGCCGCGACACCCGGCGGATTTCGCCTTGCAGCGGCGACTCGGTATCGCCGGTCGACTGGGTCAGATGGGCGATGTGGCCAAACTCGGTCCGCATCCCGGTGGCGTACACCACGGCGCGGCCTTCGCCGGACACGACCAGCGTGCCGGCCAGCAGCAGGCAATGGGCCGCCAGCGGGTCGAAGGCGGCGGCAGTCTCGGCTGCTTCGCTGCGCGCCTTCGGGTAGGTTTCACCGGTCAGCGTCGACAGATTGACGCGCAGCCCCCAGCTCTCGACCAGCCGGCAATCGGCCGGCACCTTGGCCCCTTCGATCAACAGCAAGATGTCGCCGGGCACCAGTTGATCGGCTGGAATATCGATCTCCTGCCCGTGGCGACGCACCTTGACGCTCTGCGGCAGGAGCTTTTCGAGCGCCGCCAGCGCCTGCTCGGCGCGATAGGTCTGCCAGAAGGAAAAGCCGCCATTGACCAGAATGACGCCGAGAATGGCCAGCCCAAGCTCCAACATGCCCTCGCCCGGCTGCAGATAGGCGGCGACAAAGGCGAGAATGGCGGCGAACCACAGGATCAAGGCGAAAAAGTGGGTGAATTCACCGAGCAGGTTCAGCCACCAAGGCGTCCGCGCCGCCGCTTCGACGCGATTCAGGCCGAACTCCTCCAGCCGGCGCGCTGCTTCCCTGGCGCTCAGACCATCGGGAGCGCTGTCCAGCGCAGCCAATGCCTCGGCCGGCGTCTGCCGGGCGATCTGCATGCCGGAATGCTCCATGGCCTAGCCCGAGTATGTTGTTTCAGTCCTTTATTCATAGCACCCGGATGGCATTCGAGCCATCCAATTTCGGGTTTTGCGACGATTCCCACGGTCAACCGGAAAAAATCGCAAAAATGAAATGAAAAGGCGCCGATGAAACTGGCGCCCTTGCTGTGGAGACATTCTTCACGCTCACCAAGCGGTGCGCGTTTGTCGATCAATTCACCTTCAGCGTACCGCCCCGACCCAGGCCGCCCTTGACGTCCTGCGCCTTGTAGTTGCGCAGCGAGATGACCATGCTGTTGTAGGCATCGACAAATGCCGCAACGGTCGCCTTGCCTTCCGGCGTCTGCGAGAAACCGCCCAGGCCACCGGCTGCTCCGCCACCAAAGGCGCCGAGCACGGCACCGAAGTTGGTCGCCGTCGAATTGCCTTCGGAAATGGCGATCTGCACCGACGAGCGAATATCGAACAGCGACAGAGTGACGACCGAAACCTTGCTTTCCATGCCGGCGCCGATCACCTGGCCACCCCGGCCGCCGAGCAGCGCACCGCCAACGGCACCGGCCAGACGGCCGGTCGGCGACTGATCGACAACAATCGACGGCTCCATGAAATAGTCGGCCGCAACACGCTGGCCCTTCTGCTGCTTCGACCCGGCCCGGTATTCACCGGAGTTGCGCTGTTTGTCAGTAATTGCCGACATCTTGTTGTCCAGGCGTTCATTGCCGATCGAGGTAATGACGAAGCAGTTGGACTGCTGCACGGCCAGGCGGATCAACGGTTCGATGGTGGTTACCTTGGTCGCCCGGCCGAAGGCACCATACCAGTCCTTGTTGCGGCCATCATCGACGGCCAGCGTGCCGAGCGGCGCCGGACAACGTTCCAGGCTGGGATTGGCGCCGACGCTGGTGCCGCCCGCCGCCGCACCGGTGGCCGCGGTCGGCGCATTGCCGGTCTGAACCATGCCACCGCAACCAGCGAGCATCAAGGCTGCCGCAGCACTGACAAAAAGAGGGGAATTCTTGACGTTCATGATTTTCAACTTTCTGTTGGGTCATTAAATCGGTTCAATAATCGTCACGGTAGTACCAGCCGCTGTTGCTCCAGTACCAACGGTAGGTGTAGCGGCTTTGCCAGTACTCACGCAAATACACACGCTGCGTATCCACCCAGCGGCGATAGGCAACTTCGTTCTTTTTGGCTGTGCTGGCCTGGGCAAGCAGCTTTTTGGCCTCCTTGTCGCCCCGTCCGGCGGCGATGGACAACCATTTTTCGGCCTCGGCCGGATCGGACCCCATTTCCTCCAGCCCCATCAGATATAGCTTGCCGACCGCCGTCTGCGCCTTGCGATCGCCGCGCTCGGCCGCATCGCGCATCCATTGCAGCGCCTGGTAGCTGTCCTGGCGCACGCCATCGCCGCGGAAATAACGCAAGCCGAGGTCGTAGGCAGCACGCGGATCCTTTTCGGCTTTCGCCTTCAGCGCAGCCAGCCGACGCTCGGCCTCGGGATCTCCGCCGGCATTCGGGTCGAAAGTGGTGGTACTGCGCGGACGATCGGAACAGCCGGTATCGTCGCAAATACGGATGGTCCGTTCAGGCTCTGCTTGCGCAAATACGGACGCACAAAGGAAGGAAAACAGGAGAATCAGCCGCATGGGACAACTCCAAAAACGGCAGGGCACCGCCCGGGCCGCAAATAGTAAACGTGATATGTTGTTTTTATCTTCAGCCACTTAGACAAAAGTCATATCCACATCGATTATCCCCAATAGATACAAACAGGGCAAGCGATACGGCGGCCATGCCGGATTGCTGATCCTCATCTGCGGAGAACAGCCCGCATGACCAATTCAGCATCTGCCGCTCTTTCGGTTACCATCCGCACGCACCTTGTTTAGACCGCGCCGTAAAGACAGAATTCCATGACCGACCAGTTGAAACTTTTCGACCCGAACGCCCCGCTTCCTCCCGCCGAGACAGAGCTCGCAGCGAATCCGGCACCACTTCAGGCTGCCGAAAACGCCGCGGAAACCGACCCGCCAGTCATGAACGAATCCCCTGCCGGCGAAGCGGGCGACATCGACCCGCCGGATTTGCCGCCATCGGCCTCCGGCCCGGCCGGCGACATTCCATCACCGGCCGACTACGCCGCCCGCCGCTATCTTGAATACGCCATGAGCGTCGTCACCGGCCGCGCCCTGCCCTCGGCGGCCGACGGCCAGAAGCCGGTACAGCGCCGCATTCTCTACGCCATGCACCGGATGGGTCTGTACAAGAGCCCGCGCCACGTCAAATCGGCGCGCGTCGTCGGCGATGTGATCGGTAAATACCACCCGCACGGCGATTCGTCGGTCTATGACGCCATGGTCCGCATGGCGCAGGACTGGAGCCTGCGTTACCCGATCGTCGATGGTCAGGGCAATTTCGGCTCGCGTGATGGCGATAACGCCGCCGCCATGCGCTACACGGAAGCCCGCCTGACGCCGATTGCCGAGCTATTGCTGGCCGAACTCGACGAAGGCACGGTCGACTGGAAGCCCAACTATGACGGCGCCAACGACGAACCGGCCCTGCTCCCGGCCCGCCTGCCCTTCTGCCTGCTCAACGGTGCCTCCGGCATCGCGGTCGGCATGGCCACCGAAATCCCGGCCCACAATCTGCGCGAAGTGGCGAATGCTGCGGTCAACCTCATAAAAGACCCGAATTTCACAGAAGACCAAGTGCTGGCGCTGATCCCCGGCCCGGATTACCCGGGCGGTGCACAGATCATTTCGACCGCCGAGGAAATCGCCGCCACCTACCGCAGCGGCCGCGGCAGCCTGCGCGTGCGCGCCAAGTGGAAGATCGAAAACCTGGCTCGCGGCCAGTGGAAGCTGGTCATCACCGAACTGCCGCCGGGCGTCTCGACCGCCACCGTGCTGTCGGAAATCGAAGCCTGCTCAAACCCGGTTGCCAAGGAAAAAGCCGGCAAGAAGGTGTTCACACCGGAACAGCTCAACCTCAAGGCAGCCTTCCTGTCGTCGATTTCGGAAAGCGGCGTGCGCGACGAATCGGGCAAGGAACACGCCGTCCGTCTCGTCATCGAACCGGCTTCGTCACGTCAAGGCCAGGATGACTTGGTGCGCATGCTGCTCGCCCACACCAGCCTCGAAACCAATGCCTCGATCAACCTGACCGTCCTCGGCGTCAATGGCACGCCGCGTCAGGCTTCGCTCTACAGCATTATCGCCGAGTGGTGCCGCTTCCGACTGGCCACCGTGGAGCGGCGCACGCGCCATCGCCTGACCGCCGCCGAAAAGCGCATCCACATCCTGGAAGGCCGCTTGGCCGTACTCCTCGACATCGACAAGGTGATCAAGGTCATCCGCGAATCGGACGACCCCAAGGTCGATCTAATGGCGCACTTCAAGCTGTCCGAGATCCAGGCCGAAGACATCCTCGAAATCCGCCTGCGCCAGTTGGCGCGGCTGGAAGGTATCAAGATCGGCGAAGAGCTGGCCAAGCTGCGCGAAGAAGCGGCCGGCCTCAACAAGCTGCTCGATTCCGAAGAAGCCCTGCGCACCTGCGTCGCATCCGAAATCGAAGCAGATGCGAAGAAATACGGCGACGATCGCCGCACCTTCATCGAAGCCGCCGACAAAGTCACCATGTCGGATGCCAAGACCGTCTCCATCGTCGACGAACCAACCACGCTGATCGTCTCCAGACACGGCTGGCTGCGCTCGCGTACCGGCCACAACATCGATCCGACGCAACTGAGCTTCCGCTCCGGCGACGAACTGCTGGCCTGCCTGCCCTGCCGGACGGTCGATAACCTGATCCTGCTCGACACCAAGGGCCGCGCCTACTCGATCCCCGCCTCGGACATCCCCGGCGGCAAGGGCGACGGCGTTCCGGCCACCTCGCTGGCCGATTTCCAGGACGGCGGCAAACCCTGCCTCGCCATGGCGATCAAGAACGAAGTGCTCTATCTGGTTGCTGCCAGCGGCGGCTACGGTTTCCGCTGCCAGGGCGCCGATCTCCTGTCACGCGGCAAGGCTGGCAAGGCTTTCATGACGCTATCCGAAGGTGAAATGCCAGTCGTTTTCGCCCCGGCGCCGCTCGGCGAAATCGCCTGCGTGACCAAAGATGGCCGGGCGCTGGTCTTCAACATCGACGAAGTTCGCCAGTTGCCGAAAGGCCGTGGCCTCAAACTGATCGATGCCGACCCCGGCAAGACGGCGCTGGAAGAAATCATTCCGGTCGTCGATGGCGTTGCCGGCAAGCTCAAGGGCGAACGCCTCGAATTCTGTCGTGGCAACCGCGGCGGCAAGGGCAAGCCGATGAAAGCCCCGCGCAAATAAGAAAAAACCGGGCGGACTCGATATTGAGCCGGCCCGGTTGTCTTTTCAGCAAGCCCGATCAGGCTGCTGTATCGCCCGAATGCAGGGCTTCAACCTCTTCATGCTCCCATTCCTTGATCGTATACGAAACAAGGCGAGCCTTTTCATGGGCGTCCGGCTGATGGTGGTGCGCTTCCTCGAAAACCTCAAGGGCCTCGTGGATGGCTTCAGCCTTCGTGTGGGCGTGGGTATGTGGCACAGCGAAATCCTTCCATTGTCGAAAAGAAAAAAGCCCTTGATGACCAAGGGCTTTTTTATCAATAACCGCAGGCTGGCTCCGGTTTTTGATGTCCAGGCAAAAGGTGCTTAGGCAGCCTTCTTGGAAGCCTTCGGAGCGGCAACGACGTTGGCAGCCTTCATCGTGGCGCTGGTAGCGGCAGCAACGCTGGCTTCGGCAACTTCAGCAGCCTGCTTGGCAGCCTTGTTGAGGCCTTCGTAGGCTTCGTTGGCGGACTTGATCGCGGTCTTGACGGCAGCGACGGCCACTTCGGAACCAGCCGGAGCGGAAGCCAGAGCCTTTTCAACCAGGCCGGAAACCTTGGCGGTGTTTTCAGCAACCTTGGTTTCAACTTCCTTGGCCAGCTTGTCCTTGGTTTCGGTAGCGATGGCGATCACATTACGCGAGTATTCCATGCCCTTGTCGATGGACGGCGAAGCCAGTTCCTTCTGGATGCTGACGAAAGACTGGACATCCTTGGCGCCAAGCAGAGCATTGACGTTGGACATGGCGCCTTCGAAAACGGAACGGGCAGCGGCCAGATTCAACAGGGCCAGACGCTCGATGCCGTCAAAGGTGGTGTTGGCGAAGAACAGAGCGGAATTGATGCTGGACTTGGCGAAATCTTCGGGTTTGGTGAACATGATGAATCTCCTGAGGTTGGGGTGATTATTCGCCTTGGCCGTTATGTTGCGCCGCAGCATGATTCCATTCTAATCACAGGAAAACACTTGTCAACAGCTTTTTGTGCACTGCACCAATTACCTGAAAAAATGTGTTGGAAATTCCCAACGGTTTAGGCGGCGCGCGGCTCCAGGCCGACTCTTTCAAGGATTGCAGTCATCGCTTCGGCGGCGCCGAGCGGCAGGTAAAAATCGACGATATCGGTGAGCATGGTGCGCGCCGGATTGATTTCCACGGTCGGAATACCACTGCCGGCTGCCAGGACGACCGGCTGGGTAATATAGGGAAAGATACTCGACGTCCCGATGGTAAAAACGATGTCAAAACCTTGCTGAAAGGCGTCGATAAAACGGTCCAGCGGTTCCTCCGGCAAGGCTTCGCCGAAAAGCACCACCTTGGGCCGCAAGACACCGCCGCACTGCGGGCACAAGGGCGGCACTTCCCGGCCGCTCAGGTCGGCAGCCGCTTCTTCATGGCTGCACTCGGTACATTCCAGTTCCTGCAGGTTGCCGTGAATCTCGACGATTTCGCGGCTACCGGCCTGACGGTGCAGGCCATCGACGTTCTGCGTGAATACCATGACCCGGTCGAGATGCTCATCCAGGCTGGCAATGGCGAAATGCGCGGCGTTTGGTTTGGCGCCACGGCAGTTTTCTTCGATCTGGATCAGGTACTTCCATGTAATGTCCGGGCGCATGGAAAATACCTCGCCGGACAGCGCGTCCTCAATCCGCAAGCCCTCTTCGGTTGCCTCGCTGTCGTACAGACCACCAACGCCGCGATAGGTCGGCAAACCGGAATCCGCCGAAATGCCGGCACCGGTTATGAACAAGGCGCTCCTGGCATGGCGAAGATGTTCGGCCACGGCATCCAGGGCAGCCTCGACGGGGGCTGAATACGACTTCATTACCAAAGAGCTTTCTGCTTACTGGATCAGGAATCGGGTAAACAAGGCTTCCTTGACCCCGGTTTCCTCGTCTTCATGGATAGCGTGGTTAGCCAGTTCAACGATTTCTTCGATCAGCTCTTTCTTGCCCTCGAGCGTCCGCAGCTTGTCCACTTCCTTGCCCGACAACAGGAGGATGATCCCGTGCTGGATTTTCGGCTTGTAGGCGGCGATGGCACCAGCGGCTTCGGGCTTGGCGGGTTCCAGGATCAGCCCGAACTGCAGATAATTTTCTGTCCCGAGATTGACCGTGAACACCATGGGCTCCGGCGCGGCACCACCACCGCCGTGATCACTGGCCAGCGAAGGCAAGGGCATAAGCAACGCCAAAACGAATAGCAGCGGCGCGACAAGGGCATTCACAATTCGGGGAGCAACGTTCATGACAATCCTAAAGATGGTTGATGTCCCATCGGGAGACCCGGACTTTATACCGGCTGAAAACCAAAAAAGCCACCATGACGGTGATCTACGACAGGCCATCACCATTTCGAATGCCCGCCAGGCGCAATACTCCCCCTCACCGGCAGACCAGCGTATATTTCGCCCTTCGCTCACGGTCGCCACCCCGATATTCGGCTTGGCACCGCCAAAATACCCCGCAAAATCATGCCTCTTCCCATTTACGACCCCGCCACCTATCCGGCCCAACTCGCCGGCAAACTCGCCCATTTCGAGCAGACCTTTGCGTCGCTCGGCGTGACCAATACCGTTGCCCATGCCTCGACGCCGCTGCATTACCGCCTGCGCGCCGAGTTCCGCATCTGGCACGATGGCGACCGCCTCGACTACGCGATGTTCGACCCGGAAGCCCCAAAGGTGCCGATCACGCTCGACACCTTCCCACCGGCCGCCGAATCGATCTGCGCACTAATGCCGCGCCTGCGCGACCGCCTTGCCGTCAGCCCGACGCTGCGCCGCAGCCTGTTCCAGGCCGACTTTCTCGCCACCTTGAGCGGCGACATGCTGGTCACACTGATTTATCACCGCACGCTCGATGAAGCCTGGGAAGCCGCCGCCCAAGAGATGGCGGCCGAACTGGGCATCCGGATCATCGGTCGCAGCCGTGGTCAAAAGCGCGTGCTCGACCGCGACTGGGTGCTCGAAGAGTTCGAGCTCAACGGCCGCCAGTTGCGCTACAAGCAGGTCGAAGGCAGCTTCACCCAGCCCAACGGCGGCGTCAATCGCCAAATGCTCGGCTGGGCCTGCCAGCAGGCGGCCGGATTTGGCGGCAATCTGGTCGAGTTGTACTGCGGCAACGGCAATTTCACCATCGCCCTGGCGCCGCTCTTCGACCAGGTGCTGGCCACCGAAGTCAGCAAGTCATCCGTCCATGCCGCCCAGTACAATCTGGCCGCCAATAAGGTCGAGAATGTCGCGATTGCCCGTATGTCGAGCGAGGAATTCAGTGATGCCCTGGCCGGCCGCGAAGAATTCACACGCCTCAAGGACATCGACCTCGAACCCTTCCGCCACGCCACGCTGTTCGTCGACCCGCCGCGCAGCGGGCTGGATGCCGTGACGCTGGAACTGGCCCGCGGCTTCGACCGCATCCTGTATATATCCTGCAACCAGCAGACCCTGCTCGAAAACGTGACAGCGCTGCAAGACACGCACCAGATCGCCGCTTCCGCCGTCTTCGACCAGTTCCCCTACACGCACCACCTGGAGTGTGGCCTGCTGCTGACGCGGCGGTAATCACGCTTCACGCTTGTCAGCCTGCCGCCGGCCGGCTGCTACCCAGTGGCGGTGACCAACACCGCCACGCACCCGAGCCTCTCCATGAAAAGAACCGATCTCTACAAAAGCCTGGCCAGCAAGATTGACCGCAACATGAAACAGGCCGGAACCCCCGACCGTTTTGGCCAGGGCACCGTCCTCGACCGCAAGGAACAGCGCAAGCTGGACCAGGCCAAGGGCCTCATCCCCTTCGCCGTCAAACTCGATGCCGAATTGGCCGAACAACTGCGCACGCTGGCGGAAACCAGCGAAGGCGGCCTCAACGAAGTGGTCGATACCCTGCTGCGCAAAGGCCTCGCCGCTGGCGTTTAAACGCTGGCCACACGGGCGGGTTAAACTCGCCCCTTCATTGCCCATTTGCTTTCCTCCTCCCCGCCCATGACCTTCGCTACCCTCGGCCTTGCCGACACGCTGCTCCAATCCCTCGAAACGCTCGGCTACAAGACGCCGACGCCGATTCAGGAGCAGGCCATTCCCGCCATCCTCGAAGGGCGCGACGTGATGGCCGCAGCCCAGACCGGCACAGGCAAGACTGCCGGCTTCGCGCTGCCCATCCTGCACAGCCTGGCCACCGACGGCGTCAAGGTCGGCAGCAATTCCGTGCGCGCCCTCGTCCTCGTGCCGACGCGCGAACTGGCCGAGCAGGTTCACGCCAGTTTCCGCCAGTACGGCGAACACAGCGGCGTCAGCACCTACGCGGCCTACGGCGGCGTCAGCATCAACCCGCAGATGATGCGCCTGCGTCGCGGCGTCGATGTCCTCGTCGCCACCCCCGGCCGCCTGCTCGACCTGTACAGCCAGAACGCCCTCAAGCTCAACAAGGTGCAGGTGCTCGTCCTCGACGAAGCCGACCGCATGCTCGACCTCGGCTTCTCGACCGAACTCGATGCCGTCTTCGCCGCCCTGCCCAAGAAGCGCCAAACGCTGCTCTTCTCGGCCACCTTCTCCGAAGTTATCCGCAGCCTGGCCAAGGCCCGCCTGCGCAATCCGCTGACCATTGAAATCAGCCCGCCCAACAGTACCGTCAAGGCCGTCAAACAGTGGATGGTGCCGGTCGACAAGAAGCGCAAGACCGAGCTTTTCCTGTTCATGCGCAAGGACAGGAAATGGGGACAGGTGCTCGTCTTCGTCAAGACCAAGCGCGGCGCCGACGAACTGGTCGGCATCCTGCACGCCAAGCGCATCAAGGCAGACGCCATCCACGGTGACAAACCACAAGCTGCCCGCCTTCGTGCGCTGGAAAGCTTCAAGGCCGGCGAAGTGCAGATCCTCGTCGCCACCGACGTCGCCGCCCGCGGGCTGGACATCGACGACCTGCCGGTCGTGGTCAATTTCGACCTGCCGATCGTCGCCGAAGACTACATCCACCGCATCGGCCGAACCGGCCGCGCCGGCGCCACCGGCGAAGCCATCTCGCTGGTCTGCGCCGACGAAGCGCCGATGCTCGCTGCCATCGAAACGCTGCTCAAGCAAACGCTCAGCCGCGAAGAAGAGCCGGGCTTCGAACCCGACCACCGGATTCCGCTGACTGGCGCCGCCGCAATCGCCGCCAAGAAGATCAAAAAACCAAAGATGCCGGGAGGCCGGGGCGGCAAAGGCACGCCGAGCAACTGGGTCGGCTTCGACGATGCCCCCAAACGCCCCGGCGCGCGACCAGCAGCCCGTCCAGGCAGCGCTCCACGGTCAACCGGAAAAACCGGCCAAAAACAGAATCGCTCCGGCGGCCGCTAAGAGAGAAACCGGGAACCGGGGAGCTTCCCGGTCAACGCTTTTCAGGCACCTCGATGAAGTGCTTTTTCAGCCAGTCGCGGTCGAGTTCCCAGCTCACATCCTTGATGCCGGGCTGGGCCAGCACAATCGCCCGTGCCTCGGACTGCACCTCACCCAGCAACTGCTCGGCCGCGATAAAAGCCGGATCGTTCGGGTTCTTGGTGTCGATCTCCGGATAGAGAACGGCCAGCGCCTTGAAGGCCGGAACGTCAAAGTTGCGCGGCGTGCTGACCAGCGCCGTCGCGCCATTGACCTTGATGACCCAGAACTTGTACGGATAACTCTTCAGCTTGGGGCTGGCCTGCGCCTCGATGGCGCGGGTCAATTCGCGCGACCGTGAATCCGGCGCCTGGATGTACCAGTCAAGCCCGGCCAGCAACACCAGAACAACGATAACCCAGTAAGATTTTTTCAACTCGATTCCCTCTTTCAGGACAGCGAAAGCGACATGGCCAGGCTGGCGCCACTGCTTGACGACCAGCATGCGCAAAATATTAGCAGTTGCTAATGACCGATAGGCGTTTTCCAGGCAATCTGCGCCTTGAATCCAGTCCGCCCAGAAGCGATTCCACGGTCAACCAGAAAAAATGCCCAAAAATGAAATGGCTTTGCCGGCCCCTGCATCAGAAATCCCGGGCTGAAATGAAAAATGGCGCTCCAACAGAAGCGCCATTTTGATGTTCAACCAACTCCCCGCCCATACGCCATCAACTCAGGGCCGCTTCCACGTTTAGCTCGGAAACCACCCGGTTGCGCCCCGCCGCCTTGGCCAGATAAAGCGCCTCGTCAGCGCATTGCAGCAAGTGTTCGATGTCGTAGCCATCGCTCGCCACGCCGATACTCACCGTGTTGCCAACCTCGACACCACCACTGCGTATCGGTGTCGCCGCATAGGCCTTGCACAAGCGTTCAGCCAACTCCGAGGCTTCGGCCAGCGAGGTATCCGGCAAGAGTATGGCGAATTCCTCGCCGCCCATCCGCCCGCATACATCCGACTTGCGCAGGCTGCGCCGCAACTGATCGGCCAGCGCGCACAACACTGCGTCACCCACCGCATGGCCATACTGGTCGTTGATCTGCTTGAAATAATCGGCGTCGATCATCGCAATGCTCAACGGCAACTTGTTGCGCTCGCAATAGTTGGCCAGCGTCTGCCCACGATCAAAGAAAGCACGGCGGTTGTCCAGCCCCGTCAGATCATCCGTATGCGCCATCAACTCGGCTTTCTGCTTGGCCGCCGACAACCGGTGGGTCAAGGCGAAATTTTCACCCTGCGCCCGCGACCAAACCGTACTTGCCCGCACCAGCAGGCCCATGTACAGCAAGGCCGCGAAGCCCAGACTGAGCTTCATCGGCTGCCCGCTGAGCAGGAACAAGCCTATCGTCGGCAGCAAAATCGTGGCCATCGCCCCGACCACCATGTAGCGCCGGGCCGAATAATGCGAGAAAGCCCCCGCCGCCATACCGAGCAGAAACATGAACTCGATGAGCTGATGAACCAGAGCGCTTTCGCTGCTGATCCACATGACACCAAGCCCCCACAACGATGTGGTGATGAACAGCGTGACTGCGTATCCGTGCTCCCACCCCAGAATCTGCAGCCCTTCCGGCCGACGGCGACGATGCAGCCAGAACAGGGTCCAGCGCATAACCCCACCAGCGCAGACTACTGCCAGCCAGCCAATCAGCAACTCGTGCCGAACACCATCCCAAAGCATCTGGCACAGCACCACGGCCACAACGACACTCAGGAAAATAGCCGGAAACGATTGCTGATAAAGCAGATGCAACTGATCCGCCCGGACGCGCACAGCCAGATCAAGGTCTTCGTCCTGCAGAGGGGTGGCATCCAACTTCTTCATGGGGTCACGACTATGCGGCGGCGCCCGGGTCTAGTCAAGCGACGGGGCTACTGCTTGCAGGGGTTCAAGCCCGCCAGAAACAGCCATGGCCCACACCACATACTTGTCTTTCAGGAGGAGATCTTGCGCGGTACGGGGACCGAAGATCCAGTTTGAAGGCAGCAAAAACGGTGGGGGTTGTGGCTACGAATTAGCTACGGTGGCGCCAGAAAGCAAAAAGGCCAATCAAAGATTGGCCTAAACGCTAGATATTGCGAGTTTTTTGGTGCGCCCGGAGCGATTCGAACGCCCGACCCCTTGGTTCGTAGCCAAGTACTCTATCCAGCTGAGCTACGGGCGCACACCTAAACTGCTTTTGCGTCTACTGCTGCCGAAATTTTCAACCTTCGGCGGGTTGTTCTGCTGGTGCGCCCGGAGCGATTCGAACGCCCGACCCCTTGGTTCGTAGCCAAGTACTCTATCCAGCTGAGCTACGGGCGCACTGTCAGAGCGGCGCATTATACGGAGGCTGGCGTAGAATGCAAGGTTTCCGCCGAAAAAAGCTGATGTCTTTTTCCTTCGTTCGTATGCCGAAATACCCCGAGTGCTGGTCGAGTTGCGGCTCGTGCGCGAGCGGTGACATCTTCATTCTGGAGTTGCTGGTCAAGATTGGCGACATGGTCGAACGTGACGACAATATTCTGACGCTGGAAACCGGCAAGGTGGCGCTCGACATACCCAGCCCGCACGCCGGCCGGGTGGTTCAAATTCACGTCATAGAGGGCGATACAGTCGCCGAAGGGGCCCTACTGGTAACTCTGGAATCAGTTTGAGCAGCGCCCTCGGGAAGCTGGAATCGCCCCCTCCCCTTACTTTGGGAGATCGACCTCCATGGCGTTGCGTACTTCGCGCACGCCGCGCACCCCGCTGGCGAGGTCCAGGGCCCGGCGCAGCGCATGTTCGTCGGGCACGGAGCCGCCGATGGTAACGACGGCGGATTTGGCGAGGATGCGGAACTGCGAGCCGGCCAGGCCGATATCAGTGCGCAATAGGGTTTCGACCTTGTCCACGAGCGCCGCATCCTGTGCTTCGGTATTGGCGAGCATGGCGGCCAGCACTTGCGGATCATCGGTGGCAAAGGCAGAAAGGCCAAGGCCGGCAAAGGTAGCGGCGGCGGTCAGGCAGGCGACCATAAGGTGACGTTTGAACATGGCTATTCCCTTTTATTGTTGATTGCCATTAGCCTAATGCGAAGTCCGTGCCAATAAATTATTGTTTATTTTAATCAATTGCTTACGATTTATTTGCGTTGGTGGCGACTGGCACTCCGTCGTGCGGGAACGACAGTATTTTTGACTCGTGCTGCAATCACCAGGAATGTCAGCGCTATTTTCTAGGGGGCTACTGCCTTTTCTCCACCTGACAGCGGGCCATCCCCTTCGCTGCGGAACATGGCTGGCGTCAGATCGTGTTTCTGCAACAGGCGGTAGAACTCGGTCCGGTTGCGTTCGGCCAGGCGGGCTGCGTCGGCGACGTTGCCGTCGGTCAGCTTGAGGAGCTGGACGAGATAGTTGCGCTCGAAACGCTGCTTGGCTTCGGCGTAGTTGAGGGCATCCATGACCGGCACGCGCAGGGCGCGCTGGACGAGGGTGAGCGGGATAAGCGGCGTCGAGGTCAGCGCGCAGCTTTGTTCGACGACGTTGAACAGTTGCCGCACATTGCCCGGCCAGGCAGCCGTGGCCAGCGCCTCAAGTGCTTCGGGGGCGAAACCATTGACCGGCTTGCCGTATTTGCCGGCGAGGAGCTGGACAAAATGCAGGGCGAGCAGCGGAATGTCCTCCCGCCGCTCGTCGAGACGCGGCAGGTTGAGCGACACAACGTCGAGGCGGTAATAAAGGTCTTCGCGGAACTGGCCCTGAGCCATGGCAAGATCGAGGTCACGATGGGTCGCCGAGAGCAGACGGACGTCGACCGCCTCGGCCTTGGTCGTGCCGACCGGCCGGACGACACGTTCCTGCAGCACGCGCAGCAGCTTGACCTGGAGGGCGAGCGGCATGTCGCCGATTTCGTCGAGGAACAGCGTGCCGCCGTTGGCGGTCTGGAACAGGCCGACGCGACTGGCGCCGGCACCGGTGAAGGCGCCCTTGGCGTGGCCGAAGAGCTCGGATTCAAGCAGTTGTTCAGGTATGGCACCGCAGTTGATGGCGACGAACGGCCCCTTGGCGCGCGGACTGGCGCGGTGAATGGCGCGAGCCAGGACCTCCTTGCCGGTGCCGCTTTCGCCACGGATCAGCACGCTGGCGTCGGAGGCGGCGACCATGCGCGCTTCGGCCATCAGTTCGGCCATCTTGCTGCTGCGAAAAACCACGCCCTCCATCCAGGCGTCGTCGCCCTTCCCCGCGGCGCGCGGTTCGTCACCCGGGTGCGAGGTGGGCGCCGAGAGTTGCAGGGCGCGGTCGATCTTTTCGAGCAGGATCTGGCTGTCGAACGGCTTGGTCAGGTAGCCGAAAACGCCGCGCGAGGTGGCGGCGACGGCATCGGGAATATTGCCGTGGGCGGTAAGCAGGATGACCGGCAGCGTTGGCCTGGTCCGGCGGATTTCTTCGAACAAGGCCAGGCCGTCCAGCCCGGGCAGGCGAACATCGCTGACGACAACGCGTGGCGGATCGACGGCAATCTGGCCCAGCGCCTGCTCGGCCGAGCCGACGGCGGTAATGCGGAATCCCTTGGCGCGCAGGCGCATGGTCAGCAGCTTGAGGATATCTTCGTCGTCATCGACCACCAGTACGTGTGCGCCGGCCATCACCGTTTGCCTCCATTCGGGCTGATCACGCGCGGCCGCGGAATCAGCGTTTGTTCGATATTGGCCAGGCTGTCGAGTTTTTCCTGCAGCTCGGCGGTCTTGCGCTGGCTATCTTTCAGTTGTTGGTTCAATAACAAGCCCTGTTTTTCCAGCTGGCTTTCGAGCTTCATGCGTTCCTGATAGTTGTCGGCGAGCTGCCGGGCCAGAGGGTGGAAAGAAACCGCCGCCGGTTCTGTCGACTTGAGCACGCCTTCGAGTAGAGCCAGCCCCTTGCCCAGATCTTGCTGGACGCGCGGATGGCCGAGCAGCAAAGCCATCCTGACCTGCGTGAAGGTCGTCTGCGGCACGGCAGCCAGCACCGAGCGTTCGCGTCCAAGCTCGGCCGGCGTCATGCGCGACAGGCTCTGGTTATAGAGCAGCGCAGCTTCCGGCGTGGTCTCCTCAAGGTGCATTTTCCTGGCCAACGGGCCGGAGGCGCAGCCTGCCACGGTCACCCCGAAAAAAAGGCCAAAAATGAAAACCGCCAGGCGGCGGGAAAACGTCGGGAATCTACTGCTCATCAGGTATTTCCACACAAAAATGGGCGCCCGCAGCTTGCGGGAGGAGATACACCGCGCCGCCCATCGCCCGCACCAGCTCGCGCACGATGGAGAGACCGACACCGCTGCCCTGGCGTGGCGCCGGTGGCGAGCGCTGGCCCTGGACAAAGGGCTCGAAGATGCGTTGCCGATCCTCTTCGGCGATGCCCGGCCCCTGATCGATACACTCAAAGCGCCAGAGCCCTTCAACGTGGCTGACCGAGAGGCGGATTTCGCCGTTCTCCGGGCTGAAATCGATGGCATTGGACAACAGGTTGTCGAGCACCACCGTCATTTTCTCGGCATCGAGCATGGCCGTTTCCTGGGAGGACTCGATGACGATCTTCAACTGCCGCGACTGGCTATGCAGTTCGCGGCGCTGAGCGACGTTGCTCAGCAGTTTACGCAGCCGGGTCGGGGCAATTTGCAGGCGGCGCGCCTCGAAAGCGGCGGCATTGAGCGTCAGCAGGCTCTCGATCTGCTGCTGCAGGCTGATCACGTTGTGCTGAAGGATATCGACCACCTCGCGCTGCCCTGCCGCGAGCGGCCCGGGAACTTCCTCGCGCAATAGCGAAACGCCCTCCTTCAGCGCCGTCAGCGGGGTTTTGAGTTCGTGCGAAACATGGCGCAAGGCCCGCTCGCGGTCCGCCTCCAGCTCACCCAGCCGCTGGCGCAACCAGTCCAGGCGCTTGCCAAGCTGGCGCAAGTCGGCCGGGCCGCCGACCGTGATGGCTTCGTCGAAGCGGCTGGCTCCGAGCCGGATGATCGCCTGCTCCAGATGGCGCACCGGCCGGACCAGCCACCAGCCCATGGCCAGGGCGACGAGCAGTGCGCCACAGAGGGCCAGGGCGATGCGCCCGCCAAGGCGCAGCCGGTTGGTCTCAAGATCTTCCAGCGACTTGCGATTCTGCGCTTCGACCCAGCGTTGCCCGGCCAGCTTCAACAGCCCGTCGAGCTCGGCCATGCGAGCCAGCAGGGGAATGATCTCGGCTTGCGGAATATTCTGATCAAGACCGCTGCGCAACGCCTCGGCCACCATCCGCCAGCCGCCAAGCAGAGGCAGGAGCGGTTCGGCGGCCAGCGTATCGAGCCGATCGACAACGGCCAGCGACTGGCTGAGGTGTTCGTCAAAGCGCTGGCGAAAAACCGGATTGTCGAGCACCAGATATTGCCGCGCGCTGCGTTCGATATCGACTGTGCGCTCGCCAAGCTCCTGAATCGACGCCGTCAATTGAATGGCTTGCTCGCTGCTCCGCCGGCTCTGATCGACCAGCCGCTCGACAACCAGCCAGCTTTGCACCGCCGCGCCGCCGAGCAGCAAAACGATCAGGGCAAAGCCAAGCAACATCCCCTGGCGAAAGGAAATTCGATTCATCGGCGCCCTATGTCTAAAAACTGAAGTTTAAACCGCCATGTCAGCGAGCAAGAACGAAGACCCTGCTCAAAAACGCGCTTCACAGCACCCGAAATACACATTTTATTTTATTAATATCAATAACTTATAAATTTGTCGCAATTTCACGACACGCATATCAACTAGATTAACTGCCTTTCGCGGCAAAACCAAAAATACCTGTCGCAATTTCACGACAGATTGCGATTCCCAATCACGATCCAACTTTAAAAATTATTCGCAATACACTGATTTAACTAACATTTAATTACATGGCACGCTTATCGCAATGGAGTTCCGGTCAAGCACTCATCGCAACCTCAGAACGGGAGTCACCATGTTCAACAAACCGATCCTCAACAACCGAAATGACGCCATCACCCGCAAGGAGGTCAATAACATTCTGGGCAGCACCAGCGCCCCCCTCAAGTCTCCGGCAACGGAAACCAGCGCAGCGCCAACTTCAGCCGCTGCCGCGCCGGTCGCCCAGCCGGAAAAAACCGAATCGATGGCTGAAAACGTCATGGGCGCCCGCCTGATCGTCGGCCCCGACGTCAAACTGAAAGGCGCAGAAATTCTCGATTGCGACACGCTGGTCGTCGAAGGGCGCGTCGAGGCCACGATGGATAGCCGGGTTATCCGCATTGCCGAAAATGGTTCGTTCGCCGGCAAGGTCAGCATCGATATCGCCGAAATTCACGGCAGCTTTGAAGGCGAGCTGACGGCCCGCTCGCAACTGATCATCCACGCCACCGGCAAGGTCACCGGCAAGATCCGCTACGGCAAGCTGGTCATCGACGAAGGCGGCGAGTTGTGCGGCGACATCAACGCCCTGTCGGCCGAAAAGCCGACACCGTTTCACCTCCGTGACGAACCGGTCAAAGCGCTTAGCGCCATTGGCGGTTGATTCCATTATTTATTGATCATAGAATGTCATCTATGCAGAACGTCATACCTTCGAGCTCGAGGCTCCTTCCCGGTTTCATGTCAGCGTCAATGCTGCCAGACCAGCTTGGCACGTCGCTGGGCTCTGGCGAGGCTTTTGAACCGCCGGAGATCAAGGTTGCCCCGGCTGTCACTTACCATCAGCATCGTGCCTGCAGCGCTCTGGTACGCCGCATGTACGCCTGGCGCGGCTACCGGGTTTCGCCACCGCGGCAACTGATCGAAGACCCGAATCACGCCACGCTGGGTGCCTGGATGGATGGCGAACTGGTAGCGACACTGACCGCCTCCCGGGATTCCACGACCGGACTGCTCGCCGACAATCTCTACGCCGAAGAGTTGGCCGCCCTGCGCAAGCCCTCCCGTGTCATCAGCGAAGTCACCCGACTGGCTGTCGATACGGACTGCCACGACCCGGAAATTCTGAAGTCGCTTTTCCGGTCAAGTTACCAATATGCCCGGGCGATTTTCGGGGTGACCGACGTGGTGATCGAAGTCAATCCGCGCCATGCTTCGTATTACCGCCGGGAGTTCGGGTTCTCGCAGATCGGCACGGTACGTACCTGCCCCCGGGTTGATGCGCCGGCCGTGCTGCTGCATCGTCCGCTCGGCAATCTTCACATCTAGTTTCCGCCTTCCCCAACCCAAATGGCCAGCCCCCGAGCTTCGGGAGGCTGGCCATTTGCGTTGAAGGGCCGTAGACTCGCGCATCATTAATATTTACGACTACAGGTAGGCTCAATGGCTCAATACGTAATGTCCATGCTGCGCGTCAGCAAGATCGTCCCGCCCAAGCGTCAGATCATCAAGGATATTTCCCTCTCCTTCTTCCCCGGCGCCAAGATCGGCCTGCTCGGCCTGAACGGCTCGGGCAAATCGACCGTGCTCAAGATCATGGCCGGTGTGGACAAGGAATACGACGGCGAAGTCCAGCACCTGGCCGGCGTCTCGATCGGCTACCTGCCGCAGGAACCGCAGCTCGACCCGGCCAAGACGGTCAAGGAAGAAGTCGAGTCGGCGCTCGGTGAAGTCATGCAGGCCCAGGCCAAGCTCGACGAGGTCTATGCCGCCTACGCCGATCCGGAAGCCGATTTCGACAAACTGGCCGAAGAACAGGCCCGCCTTGAAGCGATCATCTCCACCGCTGGTTCCGACACCGAAGCGCAGATGGAACTGGCCGCCGACGCCCTGCGCCTGCCGCCCTGGGAGGCCGTGATCGGCAATCTCTCCGGCGGTGAAAAGCGCCGCGTAGCGCTGTGCAAGCTGCTGCTCGCCAAGCCAGACATGCTGCTGCTCGATGAACCAACCAACCACCTCGATGCTGAATCCGTCGAATGGCTCGAGCAGTTCCTTGTCCGCTTCCCGGGCACCGTCGTCGCCGTCACTCACGACCGCTACTTCCTCGACAACGCGGCCGAGTGGATTCTCGAACTCGACCGTGGCCACGGCATTCCGTACAAGGGCAACTACTCGTCCTGGCTGGAACAGAAGGAAGCCCGCCTGGAAACGGAAAACAAGCAGATCGACGCCCACATGAAGGCGATGAAGCAGGAACTGGAATGGGTGCGCAGCAACCCGAAGGCCCGTCAGGCCAAGTCCAAGTCCCGCCTGGCCCGCTTCGAGGAGCTGTCCAGCCAGGAATACCAGAAGCGCAACGAAACCCAGGAAATCTTCATTCCGGTCGGCGAGCGCCTGGGCGACAAGGTCATCGAGTTCAACGGCGTCACCAAGTCGTTTGGCGACAAGCTGCTCATGGACAACGTCAGCTTCAATATCCCGCCCGGCGCCATCGTCGGCATCATCGGCCCGAACGGCGCCGGTAAATCGACGCTGTTCAAGATGATCACCGGCCAGCAACAGCCGGATTCCGGCGAAGTCGTCGTCGGCCCGACGGTCAAGATGGCCTACGTCGACCAGTCACGCGATTGCCTGGACGGCTCGAAGACGGTTTTCGAAGAACTGGCTCAAGGCAGCGACATCCTGCAGATCGGCAAGTTCGAAATGCCGTCGCGCGCCTATATCGGCCGCTTCAACTTCAAGGGCGCCGACCAGGGCAAGCAGGTCGGCAATCTGTCCGGCGGCGAACGCGGTCGTCTGCATTTGGCCAAGACCCTGATGACCGGTGGCAACGTCCTGCTGCTCGACGAACCGTCGAACGACCTCGACGTCGAAACCCTGCGCGCACTGGAAGATGCGCTGCTTGAGTTCCCCGGCTGCGCCATGGTCATTTCCCACGACCGCTGGTTCCTCGACCGGATTTGTACGCACATCCTGGCCGCCGAGGGCGATTCACAGTGGAATTTCTTCACCGGCAACTTCCAGGAATACGAGGAAGACAAGAAACGCCGCCTCGGCGAAGAAGGTGCCAAGCCGAAGCGGATTCGCTACAAGCCGATCACCCGCTAAAAACGAATGGCCGGAATTTCAATTTCGGCCATTTTTCCCGGTTGACCGTGGAAACCCCGCTCCACCGGAAGCACAACGCAAAACGGGCGCCATCCGGCGCCCGTTTTTTCTTCTTCCCCCCGCCGACGCGGAAGGCCGAAACTTGAAGTCTTAGTGCTTGAGACTGGCGGAGAAAACCGCCTTGGACTTTTCGGAAAACTGGAATTCGTTGAAAGCGCGAGCAATTTCGGCTTCGTTGCGGCCTTCGGATTGATCCTCGAAGCTAATGCCGATGACCTTGCCGTTAGCGGCCAGGGTCTGGAAGGCGAAACGCCAGCGTTGTGCTTCAGCCAGCCGCTCGCGCAGTTCGGCTTCGTTGGAAATGGTAATACCGGCTTTCTTCAGGGAATCCAGGAATTGATCGAAGGATTCGTTGCTCAGACTACCCATTTATATCTCCGTAGTTATGCGGTGTTTGATCACCATGAGCCGTATAACGACTCGACTTTGATTCGGTTGACACGAAAGTGATAGAAATTTGAATGCGATAATGTCGCCCCATGAAGAAGCTAAATACCACTACCGATATCCCTGAAATCCGCCCCGGGCAGTCCATCGAACTGCTCAAGGAACTCCACATCCTGACCCGTGACGGCAAGCTCAATCAGGACACCCGGCGCAAACTCAAACAGGTCTATCACCTCTACCAGTTCATCGAACCGCTGCTGGATGGCGCCGAGACGCTGGTCGACCATGGGGCCGGCAAGTCCTATCTCGGTTTCATCCTCTACGATCTCTGTATCAAGAATCGCGCCACCGGCGAGATCATCGGCATCGAAACGCGCCAGGAACTCGTCGAAAAATCGCGCGAACTGGCCACCAGGCTTGGCTTTGAGCGCATGCGCTTCCTCGCCTGCACGGTCGAGGATTCGCTGACTGCGAGCGAGCTGCCAGCCAGCGTCGATGTCGTGACAGCGCTACACGCCTGCAACACGGCGACCGACGACGCCATTCGTTTTGCCCTGACCAAGAACACCCGCCATATCGTCCTCGTCCCTTGCTGTCAGGCCGAAGTAGCCGCCACCATGCGGGCCCGGAAGAACGAATCGCTATCGCAAAAACCGCTATCCGAACTTTGGCGACACCCGATCCACACCCGCGAGCTCGGCAGCCACCTGACTAACGTCCTGCGCTGCCTGCTGCTCGAATCGCACGGCTACGACGTCACCGTCACCGAGCTGGTCGGTTGGGAACACTCGATGAAGAACGAGCTGATCATCGCCTCAAAGCGCGGCAATCCACGCAAAAACGCCCGCGAGCGCGCCGAAGCCATCCTGCGTGAATTCAATATCGAAGAACTTGCCCCGCGTTTCACGTACTAAGTCGCCATGACCCGAATTCAACACCCTCTCGAACTCCTGGCCCCGGCCAAGAACGCCGATTTCGGCATCGAAGCCATCAAGCACGGCGCTGACGCCGTCTACATCGGCGGCCCGGCTTTTGGCGCCCGTTACGGTGCCGGCAACGACGTCGCGGAAATACGACGCCTGTGCGATTTCGCCCACCGCTACCGGGCCAGGGTCTTCGTCGCGCTCAACACCATCCTGCGCGACGACGAGCTTGAAGACAGTCGCCAACTGGCCTGGCAACTTTACGAAGCCGGCGCCGACGCACTGATCATCCAGGACATGGGCCTGCTCGAACTCGACCTGCCGCCCATCCAGCTTCACGCCAGCACGCAGACCGACAATCGCAACGCCGACAAGGTGAAGTTTCTCGAAGATGTCGGCTTCTCGCAGGTCGTTCTGGCGCGCGAATGCAGCTTAAACGAAATTATCAAGATTGCGTCGCAAACCAATGTTTCATTGGAATATTTTGTTCACGGCGCGCTATGCGTTGCGTTCAGTGGCCAGTGCTACATCAGCCAGGCCCACACCGGCCGCAGCGCCAATCGCGGCGAGTGTTCGCAGGCCTGCCGCCTGCCCTACACGCTGGTCGACGACAAGGGTAAAACCATCACCGAGAACCAGCATCTGCTCTCGATGAAGGACAACAACCAGACCGCCAACATGCTCGATCTGGCCCGCGCCGGCGTCTGCTCCTTCAAGATCGAGGGCCGGCTCAAGGACCTTAGCTACGTCAAGAACATCACCGCGCACTACCGCGGCCTGCTCGACGAGATCATCGCCAACAACCCCGGATTCGCCCGCGCCTCGAGCGGTCGCAGCACGTACACCTTCACGCCGCAGCCGGACAAGACGTTCAACCGGGGCTACACCGATTATTTCGCCAACGACCGGCAGGACGATATCGGCGCTTTCGATTCACCGGCTTTTGTCGGTGAGCTGATCGGCGAAGTCGTCGAAATCGGCGACGGCTGTTTCACCGTCAATGCCGAAAAGCCCTTCAACAATGGCGACGGCGTCTGTTTCTACGACGCCCACGGTGAAGTCGTCGGCATGCGCATCAACCGCGCCGATGGCAAAACCCTGTTCCCGGCCGAAATGCCCGAAGAACTGACCGCCGGCGCCACCCTCTTCCGCAACCGTGACCAGGAATTCGAACGCTCTCTAGAAAAGGAATCGGCCGACCGTCGCATTTCAGTCAAGCCGGTGCTAACGGAAACCGAAGGCGGCTTCGCGCTGACCCTGACCGATGAAGATGGCGTGACTGCCACGGTCAACCGGGAAAACGGGCCAAAATCAGAATGGCAACTGGCCCAAAACCCCGAAGCGGCGATGGCCAAGCTCACCGAAAACCTCGGCAAATTCGGCAACACGATGTTTGTCGCCGAACCGGTTGAATTAAAGCTGAGCCAGCCATGGTTCATGCCGGTCAGCGCCATCAACGCCCTGCGCCGCGAGGCCACCGAACAGCTCGAAGCCGCCCGCATCACAACCCACCCGCGCCCGCCGCGCGCCGCCCCGGCCGCCAACCCGGTGCCCTACCCGCAGGAAGAACTGACCTATCTCGGCAACGTCTTCAACGCCAAGGCCCGCCAGTTCTACGAAAAACACGGCGTCAAGCTGATCGAGGAAGCCTACGAGGCCGGCAACGAAAAGGGCATGGTCTCGCTCATGATCACCCGCCACTGCCTGCGCTACAGCTTCAACCTGTGCCCGAAGGAAGTGAAACACCTCAAGCCGGACCCGATGACGCTGATCAACGGCAACGAAAAACTGATCCTCAAATTCGACTGCAAAGCCTGCGAAATGCACGTCGTCGGCAAGATGAAAAAGGGCGTGACGCTCAACCTCGGCAGCATCCGCCCGGCTACCTGATCAGGCCGGCTTGCGGAGCAGATCGACGCGCTGCGGATTGAGGAAGGTGGCGCCGTCCGGCCCCATGAAGGACTCGAACTTTTCCTGCACCTGCCGGTAGAGTTCCGGGGCCAGCCGGTGATTGGTGTGCGTAACCTGGATCATCCGGCTATCGAACTGGGCAAAACTCTCGAAATAGCTGCGGGTGTTGAAGAACATCTGTTTTTCGAGATTCAGGCTGCGTGAATCCACCGCTTTGCAGATCGCGGCAAAAGCCGCCTCGCGGACCAGTTGCTCGTTGTGGAACAAACGAAAAACCTCGTTCAGATCGCCAGCAAAAACCGGTTCTGAAATCCACGCCAGGCCGCCCGGTTTCAGCACCCGGGCAATCTCGGCCAGGGCGCGGTCCATGTCGGCCACCGGCACATGGTGCAGCGACTTGAACATCAGCACGATGTCGACGCTGGCGTCGTCGACCGGGATCGCCTCGGCACCGCCATGGCTGAAGCGCACGGTCGGCAAATCAGTGATGTCCAGATTGCGCGCATGCTGGATGGTGTCGACTTCGAGGGCGATGATTTCACGCGGGCGGCCAGTCTCCGCCAGAAGCCGCGTCTTTTCAGCCTTGCCGCAGCCGAGTTCGAGGACACGCGCGCCATCCAGCGGCAATGTGTCGAGCAATAGTTTGATTTCATTGCACAGCGCAGTCTGCGCGGGATCAGCGATCTTCATGGCACATCCGAAAATAGGGTCGAGCCCGAATTTTAGCGGATGCTGATGCAGGAAGGCGCGCCAGGTCGCCCAAAGCCCGGCTATAGTCTCGCCTGTTGCCCGGTACCCGATCGCCATGAAACCCACGCCCTGCCCCTCCTGCCAACAGCCGATGGTCAAGAAGACCTTCGAGCGCCTGTTGCATGGCACTGTCGTCCTTGACCTCTGTTTCAACTGCCAGGGCATCTGGTTCGACGAGTTTGAAAGCGTGCAGATCACCCCGGGCGGCACCATCAAACTGTTCGAGCTGCTGCATGAACACCATGACGACCAACGCACGCCCCTGCGTGACCCGCTGAAATGTCCGCGTTGCAGCGAAAAGCTCCTGCATGGCCTCGACGTAGCCAAACACGGCGGCAAGTTCAACTACCACCGCTGCCTGCAAAAACACGGCCGTTTCACCACCTTCGCCCAGTTCATGATCGAAAAGGGCTTCGTCCGCCAGCTCAACCCGGCCGAAATCGATGAACTGTCGGCCAGGGTCGGCATCATCCGCTGCATGGGCTGCGGCGCCCCGGTCGATATCCGCCGCGACCACGCCTGCGGTCACTGCCGGGCGCCGATCACCATCCTCGACCCGTCCGCCGTCGAACAGGCGCTCAGCCGCTACCAGCATGCCGAGGTACGCCGCACGACACGCGACGTCGAAGCGCTCGGCGACGCCATCGTCATGCGCGAACGTGAAAAATCGCGCCAGAAACGCCTGAAACAGGAACCGGAAAACGCTGGAATCATCGACGCCATCGACCTCCTGGCCGCCGGCGCCGAATTTGTCTGGACGTTGATCAAGCGCTAAGCCGAAGGCTGTCGGCCTTCTCCTGCCGACTGCCCCCATCCATTTCGCATTGAGCATCGCCGCCGGCGAACTTAGGTAGCTACCCCATGTCCTAGGTTGATGCTGCAAATTTACTCAACCCGAAGCGAAAGGATCCAACATGCCAAACCGCCTGGTTAGTGAAGTCATTAAAGGACGGCCATTCCCCACCACAGTCACCGGTACCACCGTGCGTGAAGCCGCGATCATCATGAAAGAATGGCATTCATCGGCAATTCTCATCGTAGACAAAGGCGTTCTCGCCGGCATCTGCACCGAACGCGACATCGTTTTTCGTGCGGTCGCCAATAACTGTGACCCGGCCAATACCGCAGTCAGCACCATCATGACCCGAAACCTCCAGACCGTCGGCCTCGACAAGCCTTTCGGCCATGCTCTGCACCTCATGTACGAAGGCGGCTTCCGGCACATTCCCGTCATTGATGAGGCCGGCCACCCGGTCGGCTTGCTGGCAGCGCACGACGCGCTCGATTTGGACGGCCTGCAGATGGAACAGGATCTCGTCCGGCGCGAAGAAATCACCGTCATTCTGTAAACGAAAAAGGCGAGCCATTCAGGCTCGCCCTGCGCCAGACACAAAACCCTTACTGGACGCGGATTTCGACCCGCCGGCCCTCTTCCGGGCTACCCGTACCCAGCGTCGATTCCGGCTTGCGGAACTTGATCCGCTCGGCAGCAACGCCGCCTGCCACCAGCGCATCGCGCACCGACTGCGCGCGGTGCTTGGCCAACTGGGCATTTTGGGCCGGATCGCCGGAAGTATCGTGGAACCCGGAAAGCAGCACGATGGCGTTGGGGTTGGCCGCCAGCGCCTCCTGCGTCTTGGCGACGACGCCCTTGTCCGCCTCGTCGAGCACCGCAGCGCCAAGGGCGAAATAAACCTTGGCCAGCGCCTCGCCAACCGGGGCGATCTCGCCCTGTTCGGCAACCGGCTTCGTTGTCGCCTGAACGTTCTTGCCGGCACTGGCACCAAAAACCACAGCCACAATGGCCAACACGATCCCGGCCAATACCCCGACGATTACCGCGGTTGATTCGTCTTCATCATTAGCAGCCATAGTCACCTCTCAAGAAAGTTGCTCGGAGCCACAAAAACGTCTTCGGATTCTATGCCGAATCGCTATCGAAGAGAACTCTCGGTGCCAGCTCGACGTGTTCCTGATCGCCGCCCAGCCAGATCACCCCATCCTGAATCGTGCATTGCAGGCGCATGCCGCGTGCCGCCAGCGAAGCCAGCGCCTTGCCCTCCTCCACGCTCAAGGACAGCACGCGCAGGTTCTTCTGCCCCGACACCTTGCCCTGGGTCTGTTGCCACCAGATTTCGGCGGTCCGCCCGCCATAACTGATCACCATCACATGCCGCGAGCGGTTGCATGCCCGGCGAATGAGCTTTTCATCGGGCAGACCGACGTCGATCCAGCGCTCGATGCTCCCGGTCGCGTCCAGATCCTGCAGGTCCGCCTCATCCTCTGTCGCCGACAGGCCGCGCCCGAAAGTCAGCGTCTCCGACGCATTCAGCGCAAAGGCCAGCAGGCGAACCATCATTCGCTCATCCGTTTCCGAAGGGTGTCGGGCGATGGTCAGCGCGTAATCGCCAAAATGCGAGCGGTCGAGGTCGGCAAGCTGCAATTCGGCCTTGAAAATGGTGGATTTGAGCGCCATGCCGGTTCCCGTAAAAAGCGCGGATTATCCCATGACGCCTTGCCCAAAGCAGACTACGATTATCACTACCCCACACATCAGGAGATTCCGCCATGAGCCCACTGCGCATCCTTCCCCTGTTGCTCGCCAGCCTCTTCGCCGTTCAGGCCGACGCCGCCGATGCCCCGCGCCGCAAATCCGGGCTGTGGGAAATGAAAACCCAGATGCCCGGCATGCCCTCACAAGGCCCGATGCAGATGTGCGTCGATCAGGCCAGCGATAACGTCATTCAGGAACGCGCCAAGGAAAAGGTCAATTGCCCCGTCATGGACGTCAACCGCGGCAGCGGCAAGATCACCATCCACGCCGTCTGCAAACACGAAGGCGTGACCACCACCAGCGACTCCGTCATCACCGGCGACTTCGACTCGGCCTACCGCAACGACATGGTGATCCGCTACGAACCGCCGCAGCACGGCATGAAAGAGATGAAAATGGTTCAGGACGCCCGCTGGCTCGGCCCCTGCAAGGCCGGCCAAAAACCGGGCGACGTCATCATGCCCGGCATGCAGAAATTCAACATGCAGGAAATGATGAACGACCCGCAAGTACGCGAAATGATGAAGCGCCAGCAAAAGCAGTAAAGCGCCCCATATAATCAGCGTTTTCTAATACACGAGATTGCCATGCGCCACCTGTTCCTAGCCTGCCTGATCGCCGCCACCAGCATCGCCCACGCCGAAGTCATCGACATCGACAACGCCCAACTCGACAAGCTGCGCCAAAGCGGCGTCCCCGTCGTCGACATTCGCCTGCAATCGGAATGGGAAGAAACCGGCATCGTCGGCGGCAGCAAACTGCTCACCTTCTTCGACGAAAAAGGCCGCGCCGACCCCACCGGCTGGCTCGAAAAGGTCAAACCCTTCGCCAAGCCAAACGAGCCGGTCATCGTCATCTGCCGCACCGGCAACCGGACCAAGGCCGTCAGCCAGTTCCTCTCGCAACAAGCCGGCTACGCCACGGTCTACAACGTCAAGGCCGGCATCAAAGGCTGGATAGGCGCCGGCGGCCCGGTCGTCCCGGCAACCCAAACCATCGCCTCGTGCAAGGCCGCGAAAACTTGCTGAACCACGCCGTCGACCGCAAACGCTGCGCCAGTTGCGAGCACTGGAGCGGTTGGCGCCAACCCGGCGAAGAGCCGGGAACCGTCATCATCGAAGCCGAAACCTCGGAAGGCCTCTGCCAGGGCGGCGGCTGGGACAACTCCGAACGCCGCGCACGCTCGGCCTGCGGGCATTGGCGGATCTGGGAAGTGCTGGATCAGCCGCCGCCATAGCGGAGCATCCCGCTTGCCACGGTCAACCGGAAAAAATGGCCAAAATTGAAATCGGGTAGCGCAGGCATTTATACTCACTTATAAATAACGTGCATATAATCCCACCATGAAGCGACTTTCCGAAACCTGCGCCACCTTGTATGCCGACCTCAAGGACCGGGCCTGCGGAGATTCGGGCCGACTGCCACCGGGCGGCGCGTTCACCAAGAAAACGGTCAACGGAGGGATCTACTGGTACTACCAGACACCCCAGGTCGACGGGCAACGGCGGCAAATCTCGCTGGGCAGGGAATCCGACGAATTGCTGGCAAAAATCGACCAGTGGCGGACAGCGCAGTCAGATGCCGCAGGCTTGAGTGACGCGCGCAAACGACTCGTCGCCATGTTGGGCGTAGGTGGTGCCCATCTGGAGCCAGGGCGGCCCGCAAAATTGCTGTCACGCATGAGCCAGGCGGGCCTGTTTGACGCCGGCGGCGTCCTCGTTGGTTCCTTTGCCTTCGCTTGCTACGGGAACATGCTGGGAGTCTCCTTCGGCTCGGCGCTGATGCGAACAAGCGACATGGACTTTTCCCTGGAGCGGGAACTCGATATCGGCCTCCAGCGCTCAATACCTGATGACCTTCGGCTAGCCGAACCGGCCCTCAAGTGGCCGCCACAACTGTTACCAAGCGCGCCCCCCTTCAACCTGATTGCCCCTGACGGCTTCAAGGTCGAATTCTTGACCGCACAACACGCTGCGACAGAGCGAACACCCGTGCTCATTGAGCGCTTCTCCGTTCACGCCATGCCGCTTCCTTACATGGACTACCTTCTCAACCAAACTCAGGACGCCGTGGTCCTCAACGGCGCGGGAATCCCGGTAAAAGTGCCGGACCCAGCGAGGTTCGCACTTCACAAACTGGCCGTTTCCCAGCTGCGCCCGGTGGGAGAGAAAACCAAATCCGATAAGGACATCCGCCAGGCCGAGCAACTCCTGGAAATAATCCTGGCCGACAACCCGGGGTCCGCGATGCTCGCCGCCGAGGCCGTCAACGAACGTGAAGACCTTCTGGGAAACTTGATCCTCAAGGGTGCAAGTCGGTTACCACCAGAAATGCGGGAGTCCTTGCGTGGCTGGGTTCACGAGAAGGTTTGGGATGCCAAACTTGGCAAAGCCATCCTTTGAGAGCCGCAAGAACGATGACCTCCGGCTGAAGGTCACGGTCAACCGGAAAAAATGGCCAAAATTGAAATGGGGTTGATGCAGCGGCAAAGCCAAAGCAACCAGACCTCAATAAAACCGTGTCCCCTATTATTATTTCTCGCCAAAAGCCGCCGAAATATGGCGGCTTTGTCACGTATGCCATTCGCGTTATGATGACTATCAGTCAGAAACCCGGCCATGTAGGCACGTCAAATACGATAGAAAGCTTTCAATGCACCTAAAGTATCTCAAAGTTAAGAATTTCCGGGCTCTGGAGGACATCCATGTTGAGTTCGATAGTCATGTAAACGTTATCGTTGGTCCCAATGCAGCCGGCAAAACCACTGTTCTAGAAGCTGTACGTCTCCTAAAAGCAATGCTGGCACCCCGGTTGCAGAATGAAGCCATTCAAGTACTTCAGTCGTTAGGTGCAGCTTCACCTCATTTACCAAATCAAATGCGATTTCAATCGATTGCGCGAGATATGGGCGTGCCAGTGGTAATCGGATGTCGATTCTCTCTGAGCGATCAAGAAATCGCTATATTGGAGTCAGGTGTCGATAGCATTGCGCCAACAATTGTTCAGTCTCAAATGGGGCAGGCCTTTGCCGCTCCTGGCGCCATGATTGGGTTCTTGTCATCTGATCAAGGAAAACAGATGCTGGTATCTGTCAAGGCGCAACTTTTAATCGCTTTAGAAAAAATAAAGGCCTCAAAAACCTGTAATTTGGAACTAACTGTATCAGAGGCCGCTGGTCCAAGCGCTTCAAGCGACCCGATTGAAATGCATTTGGTTGCTTTCATCGAAAGACAGTTACCACCTTATAAGACTATCTTCACATACTTCCCGGCAGATCGTGCATTGCCATCTGGGGAACAGCCGGTTCAACTTGGTGGCCCCGATGCATCTCAACAGCTTGAGTCATACAACTCTCAGCCACAGATCAAGTTCAACCGCCTTAAAAATACGATCTTTTCTGCTGCAATCATCGGCGAAGGCCTGAATCCGGCTGATTCGCTAAAAGTACAGTTCGAAAAAATATTCAATGGAATTCTGAAAGGACGAAAGCTTCTAGAGTTTGGTGTAAATGAAATTGGATTCTTATCCGTTCTCATACAAGACACAGAAAATGGGAGGATTTTCGACTTGGATGGAATGAGCAGTGGTGAGAAAGGGTTAATACTTACCTTTCTTCTCATCGCCCGTTCTGTTGCTCAAGATGGAATCATCCTTTTTGATGAGCCAGAACTGCACCTAAATCCCGCCGTTTGCAAAGACCTTTTAGCTTATTTAATAAATGAATACGTAATACCTAGAAACCTTCAGATTTTTATATGTTCTCATTCTTTAGAAATCCTAGCTGGGGCGCTCGATAATGATTATTGCTCCCTATATCATCTTATTTCATCTACGACTCTCAGTAAGGTTCGCCAACAGGATGAGATAACTTTAGGTGACGCACTCCGAAGGCTTGGAGTTAGCGAAAGCGAGAATTTACTGTACCGCGGAATAATTTTCGTAGAGGGTCCCGACGATGTCGCATTGTTAGAATCAGGGTTTTCCACTCAACTTCGGCGCTACAAACTAAAGTTTTCGAGTGGTCGAGCAGAAGTTGAAAAAGCCATAAAGGCCCTTCAACAGGCCGAAGTCTCCGGAATCCATGCAGCCCCCACCTATTTTATTTTCGACAGAGACGAGCTGCCAACAAATTTAACTAGCTCAGTGTCGGTCAAGGTTTTGCAATGGGATAGACGCTGCTTAGAGAATTATTTGATTGACCTTGATGCCATTTCGAATGCGCTGATGGATGATGAGGTGGCTAAAGAGCCTTTTACAAATCAGGGGGACGTAAGCCGCTTGCTCCGGGAACTAGCGTTCCAGCAACTTGAAGAAGTTGCGGCAAAAAAAGTCTATTCTAAATATGCTTTTGAAGGATTGGGCATTCGTCGTGAAGATTTGGTTAATCGATCTATAGATGACGTATCAGAAACTTTACTCGCACGAATTCAGAATGTTAAAAACCAAATATCCGAAATTGATATTAACTCGTGGCGCGACGAATTTAAGAACATGGTTATTGATGAACGTAAACAACTTGAGGGAATTTGGGAAACAACCTGGCAGTCAGACTGCGATGGAAAAAGACTTCTTTACGATCTTTCGAGAAAGGTAAAGTTAAGAATAAATCTTAAGAAATTGAAGGTCAGGCTTATGAGGGAAATTTCGATCAATAATTCGCCCACATGGAACACGATTAAAGGAAATATTCACACGCTATTGACTGAAGCTTAAGCTTATAACTAATCGAAAGATAAATAGGTCAGAGTTATTTGCAATAAGTTAATTTCACGGTCAACCGGAAAAAAGCGAGAAAAATCGAACATCCATGATCACGCGGCCCCACAGGATATGCACCGGATCATCTGAATAAATCGTCTCACGGCAAAGCGCTGCACCACATGGTTACGCTTCAGCGACGGCGGCCCAGAAAAGCAAAAAGCCCAGTCATTTGACTGGGCTTTTTGCTTATATTTTTGGCTCCCCGACCTGGGCTCGAACCAGGGACCTACGGATTAACAGTCCGGCGCTCTACCGACTGAGCTATCGAGGAACGGTACTGTCGGCCTTGCGGCTGACAGGGCGCGGATTATATACAAATCCGCTGAGAGGCTGCAATAGAGAGCGTCTTGCAGCGGCAAATAAATTGAAAATCAGGCTTTTCCGTCGTCGACCGCAAGATCCGGATTCACCGGCAGTTTGCCCGCCGCCTTCAACTCGGCTTGCCGGGAAGCCCTGAGGGCTGGCGTTTCCAGGCTGATGCGGCCGAGGGCGCCGGAGCGGTAGTCGAGGATAAGGATGGCGGCGGCTCTTTCCATGTCGAGTTCGCCGCCCCGCCCTTTGATGACGCAGCCGCGCTTTTTGCCGATGGCTTCGATGACGCCGACGGCGTCCATTCCTTCGGTGGCAAAGCCGTAGCGCGCCATGAGCAGCTTGGGATAGACCTCGAGCAGGTAGTTGGCGAGCCAGGTACCAACCTCTTCGTCGATGTAGGCGTTGATGCCGACGGCGTGGCTGGCGGCGAGCATGAGGCCGTCGATGGGGTGGTCGATCTTCGGCCAGAGCATGCCCGGGGTGTCGTAGAGGGTCAGGCGGTTGCTGATGTCGATGCGTTGCTGGGTCTTGGTGACGGCCGGCTGATCGCCGACGGCGGCGACTTTTTTCTTGACCAGCGCGTTCATGAGCGTCGATTTGCCGACGTTGGGGATGCCCATGATCATCAGGCGCAGCGGCTTGACGGCGTCGTTGCGGTGCGGCGCCAGCTTCTGGGCCAGACCGGGAATGCGCGCCACGTCGCTGGCTTTCTTGCACGAAATGGCGACGGCCTTGACGCCGGGCTGGGCGTCAAAATAGGCCAGCCAGGCCTTGGTCGCTTCGGGGTCGGCCAGATCGGCCTTGTTGAGCAGCTTGAGGCACGGACGCTGACGGAAGACGCGCAGCTCGTGGATCATCGGATTGCTGCTCGCCTGCGGCAGGCGGGCGTCGAGGACTTCGACGACGACGTCGGCCACGGCCAGCGTTTCGCCGGCCTTCTTGCGGGCCTGGGTCATGTGCCCCGGGAACCATTGGATGGACATTTATTTTCTTTCTATTTTCAGCCGCCGGTGACCGGCGGGAAGAAGGCAATTTCGTCGCCGTCTTTTATTGTGGCATCAAGTTTCGCCATGTCCTGATTGACGGCGCAGCGCAGGTTTTTGGCGGTGGCCAATTTGTCGCGCCCCTGGCCGACCAGCCAGTCACGCAAGCCGCCGACGGTGGCGACGCCGGCTGGCAACTCGACGGTTTCGCCGGGCAGGCCGAGGGCCTCCTTGAGGCCGGCGAAGTAGAGAATCCTGACGCTCACGACAGCAACTCCGCAAAGGATACAAAACGCACGGTGTCGCCAACGGCGATGGTGTTGCCCGGCGGGTTGAGGACCAGCCCGTCGCTCCAGCACAGCGAGGTGACGACGGCCGAGCCCTGGTTTTTGTAAAGTTCGACAGCGCCTTGCTCGTTGAGCGAAGCGCGGAGGAATTCGAGGCGGGCGCCATCTGCCCTGCCCCACACCGAGGCGGACGGCAGATTCAGGACGCGTGGCGCAACGCTAGCCGCCCCCTGCAAACGCAGGATGAACGGGCGAACCATGGTCAGGAAGGTCACGAAGGCGGCGACCGGGTTGCCCGGCAGGCCGAGGAACCAGGCCTTGCCTTCGGCTTTGCGGATTTCGCCAAAGGCCAGCGGCTTGCCGGGCTTGATGGCGATTTTCCACATGTCGAGACGGCCTTCAGCTTCGACGGCCGGCTTGACGTGGTCTTCCTCGCCGACCGAAACGCCGCCACTGGTCAGGACCAGATCGTTGTCGGCCGCGGCACGGCGCAGGGCGTCGCGGGTGGCTTCGAGCGTATCGGCCACGGCGCCGAGGTCACGGACTTCGCAGCCCATGCCTTCGAGCAGCGCACGCAGGGCGTAGCGGTTGGAGTTGTAGATGGCGCCCGGCGGCAACGGTTCGCCCGGCTGGACGAGTTCGTCGCCGGTGAAGAAGACGCCGACGCGAACGCGGCGATAGACCGGCAGTTCGGGCAAGCCAGCCGAGGCGGCCAGGGCAATTTCCTGCGGGCGCAGCTTGACGCCGGCCTTGAGGATTTCGGCACCGACCGAGATGTCTTCGCCAGCCCGACGGATGTTCTCGCCATCGCGCGGGACGTGGTTGATGACCACGCCGTTTTCACCGTGCTCGCAGCGTTCCTGCATGATCACGGCGTCGGCACCGGCCGGGATCGGGGCGCCGGTGAAGATGCGGGCGGCGGTGCCCGGTTGCAGCGTGGCGCCGACCGTGCCGGCCGGAATGCGCTGGCTGACCGGCAGGCAGACGCCGGCGGCGGTAATGTCGGCGACACGCACGGCGTAGCCGTCCATGGCCGAGTTGTCGAGCGGCGGCACGGCGACGGTGGATTGCTGGGAAGCGGCGAGAATGCGGCCGGCGGCGGCGGTAATCGGCAGCGAGCGGATTTCCTCAACCGGCTGGGCGGCGGCCAGCAGCTTTTCCAGGGCTTGTTCAAAACTCAGCATGGGCGGGCCTGCAAATTAAGGTGGTTCATGACGAAATCGGCCATCGCGGCGTAGTCGTTGAGCGGCAGCGTCGGCAGGCCGGTTTCGATGGCGGCATCGGTGGCCACGGCGACGATGTCCTTGCGCTCGGGGAAGAGTGGCGGCTTGCCGTTTTCCGGGCGGTAGACTTCGAGCTTGGGCACCGGTTCCTGCTTGAAACCTTCGATCAGCACGAGGTCACAGGGCGACAGGTGGCCGATCAGTTCGTCGAGTGTCGGCTCAACCTCGTTGCGCCGCTCGTGCATCAGTGCCCAGCGGTCGCCGCAGGAGAGCAACACCTCGCTGGCGCCGGCTTCGCGGTGACGGTAGGAATCCTTGCCCGGCTTGTCGATGTCAAAACCGTGGTGGGCGTGCTTGATCACCGACACCTTGAGGCCACGCGCCGTCAGCTGCGGGATGAGCTTTTCCAGCAAGGTCGTCTTGCCGGAACCGGAATAACCGGCGATACCGAAAACTTTCATGGGCGGATTTTACTCGCTCAGGCCACGAAAACCGGGGCAAAACCGCCGCCCGGGGTCCGGAAATTGGTGGTTTGGCCCTGGTACAGGCGGGCGGCAACGAGCTGGATGCGGCCGGCGTAGACGTAGCAGCGGACGTCGGCCTTCATGGTCGTTTCAACGCCGTCGACGGGCACGACATACTCGGCCGGTGGGGCGATTTCCTGGGCGATGTAGCCGCCGTGCAGGATTTCTTCGAAGACGCGCTTGGTCAGCTTGTCGCCGCGGTAGGCGGCGCGGCTGCCAAAACCGGCGGGCGGCTTGAAGAACCAGCGTTTGCGCTCGGCCCAGAATTGTTCACCCTGCTCCGGCGTGACGGCAACGGTTTTCGGGATGCCGGCGAGCAGGGTCTGGCGCGTTGTTTCGTCAACGCCGAGCGCCTGCAGCGCGGTGTCGTCGGACAGCTGCATGAGGTTGCGCTTGTCGGCGTAGAGGGCGTGGGCGCGTGGATGCGGCGTGATGACGACGCCACCCGATTCGAAAATTGCGCGAATTTTCCGGTTGACCGTGGCATCAAGGGCAAAGTCGGTCAGGCGGTTGTAGATCAGGTCGATGGGCTGGCCGGCGTGCAATAGCCGCTGGCCGTCGCTCTCGAATTCGCTTGGGTCGGCGATCACGGCGGCGATGCCGTGCTGCTCGAACAATTCCTTGAAGAGCGCGAACTCGGGGGCGAGAAATTGTTCGGCCGGGTTTTCGTCGACGATGGCGATGCGGCGCAGCGGTGCATCGCCGCGTTCCAGGCGCCATTCCTCACGGAACATGGCGACGTATTCATCGCGAATCCGCGCGGCCTCTTCCACCTTGCCGTGTGAGGCGAGCAGATAGGCGTTGAGCAGGCCGCCACCAGCGTTGGTGTTGATCTCGATGAGCTTGGGGCCGGTCTCGGTCAGGTGAAAGTCATAGCCCATGAAAACACCGCGCGACTTGACCGGCAGGCGGGCGATTTCCGGCGCCTGGGCGAGCGCGTGGCTCTGGTAGGCCGGCATGGCGATGACCGATTCGATGGCCGTGATGATCCCGGCCATGGCCTGCATCGGTCCGGCGGCGATGGTGATGTCAGCGCTGGAGAAGAATTGCGGCTGCTGGGCGCGCATTTGCTCGAAGATGGTTTTCATCCGCTTTACCGGTTGGCGAAGAAATCGAGGACGACCTGCAATTCGCGGGTCCGTTTCATGGGTGGCAGACTTTGCCAGACGCGGCGGCCATACGGCTTTGATATGAGTCGTGGATCGCACATCATGAGCACGCCCTTGTCGTTCTCGTCGCGAATCAGCCGGCCGGCGCCCTGTTTGACGTTGATGACGGCGCGCGGCAATTGGTATTCCATGAAGGCGTTGCGGCCTTCCTTTTTCATCTGCTCGATGCGCGCCGAGAGCACTGGGTCATCGGGCGGCGCGAAGGGTATCTTGTCGATGACGACGAGCGACAGCGCCTCGCCGCGCACATCGACGCCTTCCCAGAAGCTCTGGCTGCCGACCAGGATCGAATTGCCGTGGTGCCGGAAGCGTTGCAGCAGGTCGTTCTTGCTGCCCTCGCCCTGGACGAGCAGCGGCATGTCGATGTTTTCGTCTTCGAGCTTGGCCTTGAGCAGTTCGTGCGTGCGGCGCATGGCGCGCAGGCTGGTGCACAGGAAGAAGGCCCCGCCGTTGGCCGCCTTGACGGCCGGCCAGGCGGCATCGACGACGGCGTCGGTGTAGTTCCACGCATTCGGGTCGGGCATGCCGAGCGGCGCGTAGAGGATGGCCTGCTTGTCGTAGTCGAAGGGGCTGTGCCAGCAGGCGGAATCCGGCTCGCCGAGGCCGAGTTCGGCGCAGTAGTGATGGAACTTGCCCTGCACGGCCAAGGTGGCCGAGGTGAAGATCCACGCCCGCGGATGGCCGCCCATCTGCTTGCGGAAGATTTCGGCGACATTGAGCGGCGTCGCGTTGAGCTGCAGCGAATGGGTGAAGGCTTCGGCCCAGCGGACGTAACCGGGCGTCGGGTTCTGCCACTGAGCAAGATGCTGGACGAGCTCGGTGGCGCGTTGCCAGCATTTCTCCAGCCCCTCGGCGCGCTCGGCCTGGGTTTCGAGCAAGGCGGCGAAGGCGACAACCTCGGCTTCGAGCGCCTTCAGCGCGATTTCAAAATCGGGCTTTTCTTCCAGTTGACCGTAGGAGAAGCGGCCGCTATCGACGCCGACGGCCAGGCGCAGATCCTTGGCGGCTTTTTCGACTTTCTTGCTGGTTTCCGGCAACGCCAGGCAGTCGCGGGCGTTGGTCAGCGCTTCGGCGCGGACGTCGCGGGCCAGATCGAGCACCTGCGCCGTCGAAATGCTGTCGCCGAAAAACAGCGTCGCCACTTCCGGCAACTGGTGCGCTTCGTCGAAGATGACCGTATTGCAGGCGGGGAGCAGTTCGGCCATGCCTTCGTCGCGGAGCATCACGTCGGCGAAGAACAGGTGGTGATTAACGACAACCAGATCGGCCGCCATCGCCTCGCGCCGGGCGAGCATGACGAAGCATTCCTTGTAGTCCGGGCAATCCTGGCCGAGGCAGTTGTCGCGCGTCGACGTGGCGTGGCCCCACACCGGCGAATTCTCGGAAACCTCAATGCATTCAGCCTTGTCGCCACTCTGCGTGGTCTTGGCGAAGACCGAGATGCGACGGGCGTCGGCGGCGTCTTCGCGGGTCAGGAAACGGCCGTCGGCGATGGCGTGTTGCAGATGGTAGGGACAAACGTAGTTGGCCCGGCCCTTGAGTAGCGCGATCTTGACCGGCGCCTTGAGGGCGTCGCGAACCATCGGCAGGTCTTTATTGAACAGCTGATCCTGCAGGGTCTTGGTGCCGGTGGACACAATCACCTTGCCATTCGACTGCAGCGCCGGGACGAGGTAGGCGAATGTCTTGCCCGTGCCGGTGCCGGCCTCGGCGATGAAGACCGAACAGCCCTTGATGGCGGCGGCGATGCGCTCGGCCATGTCGAGCTGCTGTTCGCGGATGCGATAGCCGCTGATGGCCCGGGCGAGCGGGCCTTCGGGAGAGAATATTTCCGGGAGGGAAGACAAGGGAAGAAGCCTGAAAAATCAGGGCCGAATCTTAGCAGATGCGAGGTCTGCCGAGGAAAACGGCGGGCTGTGAGGCTAGTGAAAAAGACTCATACGGTTTGATCGCCAGCCAGCCCCCGATATTCTGGGCACAAAGCCAACCCGGCCTTGAGCGCATCGACCAGCAGACGCACCTTGGGTAGCGAATAACGCCGTTGCGGATAAACGGCCCAGACAGCGGTGTTCGGCGGCTGGTTGGCTTCGAGCAACGACACCAGCTCACCCCGGCGCAGGGGTTCGAGGACGTAATAGTCCGGCAACTGGCACAGGCCGAAACCGCGCAGCGCGGCATCAAGCACGGCCTGGCCGCTGTTGCACCGCCAGTTGCCGCTAGCCCGGAACTGGAACTCCCGCCCGTCGTGCTGAAAGCTCCAGATGTCGCTGCTACCGATCAGGCAGTTATGCTGGCCCAATTCGGACAGCGTATGCGGCCGGCCGTATTTTTCCAGGTAGGCCGGCGCGGCGCACAAATACATGGCGCGTGGCGCCAGCCGGGTGGCGACCAGGCTCGATTCGCTGAGCCGGCCGAGGCGGACGGCCAGGTCGAAACCTTCATGGACCATGTCGAGGGTGCGATTGGTCAGTTCGATTTCGACCTTGAGCGCCGGGTAGCCGGCCATGAACTCATTGACCAGCGGCACGATGAAACGCTCGCCGTAGGCGACGGCCGCTGTCATGCGCAGCAGTCCGGTCGGCGCGCTGTGCAGGTCGCCAATGGTCAGGAAGGCTTCGTCGCGTTCCTCGATCAGGCGCTGGCAGCGGGCGAGGAAAGTCTGGCCGGCTTCGGTAAGCGAGACGCGGCGCGTTGTACGGTAGAGTAGCCGGGCCTGCAGGCGCTCTTCGAGCAGGGCCACCTGCCGGCTGACGTGCGACGACGACAGGCGCAGACGCTCGGCGGCGCGCGAGAAATTGCCGCACTCGGCGACGGCGACAAACTCATCCAGACCTTCCCAGCGACTCATTTTCGGCGCCCTCCCCGGCGAGTTCGATTATCCCTATTCAGCAACAATCATTCCTTGAACGGCAATTTATCCGCAACCAGGCGCTAATTATACTCAGCAGCATTGTCACCATTCCGAGAGTTCAGCCATGTCGATCAAGTCCCGCGCCGCCGTTGCCTTTGCTGCTGGCCAGCCCCTGCAAATCGTCGAAGTCGATGTCGAGGCGCCCAAGGCCGGCGAAGTTCTGGTCCGCATCGTCGCCTCCGGTGTCTGCCACACCGATGCCTTCACCCTGTCCGGCGACGATCCGGAAGGCATCTTCCCGTCCATTCTCGGCCATGAAGGTGGCGGCATCGTTGAAGCCATCGGCGAAGGCGTCACCTCGCTGGCCGTCGGCGACCACGTGATTCCGCTGTACACGGCCGAATGCGGCAAGTGCAAGTTCTGCCTGTCGGGCAAGACCAACCTCTGCCAGGCCGTGCGTGCCACGCAGGGCAAGGGCCTGATGCCGGACGGCACGACGCGTTTCTCCTACAACGGCCAGTCGATCTACCACTACATGGGCTGCTCGACTTTCTCCGAATACACCGTGCTGCCGGAAATCTCGCTGGCCAAGGTCCCGAAGGACGCGCCGCTCGAAAAGGTCTGTCTGCTCGGCTGCGGCGTCACCACCGGCATCGGCGCCGTGCTCAACACGGCAAAAGTCGAAGAAGGTGCCACCGTCGCCGTCTTCGGGCTGGGCGGCATCGGCCTGGCGGCGATCATCGGCGCCAAGATGGCCAAGGCGTCGCGCATCATCGCCATCGACATCAACCCGGCCAAGTTCGAGATCGCCCGCAAACTGGGCGCCACCGACTGCGTCAATCCGAAACATTTCGACGTCCCGATTCAGGAACTCATTGTCGAAATGACCGACGGCGGCGTCGATTACTCCTTCGAGTGCGTCGGCAACGTGGGCCTGATGCGCGCCGCGCTGGAGTGCTGCCACAAGGGTTGGGGCGAATCGACCATCATTGGCGTCGCCGGGGCCGGGCAGGAAATCTCCACCCGCCCCTTCCAGCTCGTCACCGGCCGCGTCTGGCGCGGTTCGGCCTTTGGCGGCGTCAAGGGCCGTACCGAGTTGCCGGGTTACGTCGAGAAGGCGCGCACCGGCGAAATCCCGCTCGACACCTTCATCACCCACACCATGCCGCTCGAAGAGATCAACACGGCCTTCGACCTGATGCACGAAGGCAAGAGCATCCGCACGGTCATTCACTTTTAAGGCGCCCCGATGACGCTCGAAAATCTCTCCTGCCAGAAAAGCGCCGGTGGTTGGCACAAGCGCTACCGACACCGTTCGGCCACGCTCGGCTGCGACATGACGTTCTCGATCTATCTGCCGCCGCAGATCGAAAGCGGCGAGAAGCTGCCGGTGCTCTACTGGCTTTCGGGCCTGAGCTGCACCGACGAGACCTTCATGCAGAAAGCCGGCGCCCATCGGGTTGCCGCCGAACTCGGCATGGTCATCGTTGCCCCCGACACCAGCCCACGCGGCGATGACGTACCGGGCGACCCGGACGGCGGCTGGGATTTCGGCCACGGCGCCGGCTTTTACCTCAACGCGACGCAAGCACCGTGGGCGCAGCATTACCGGATGCACGACTACGTTGTGCATGAACTGCCGGCCTTGATCGAGGCCAGCTTCGCGGTTTCCGACCAGCGCGGCATCAGCGGCCATTCGATGGGCGGCCACGGCGCGCTGGTCTGCGCCCTGCGCAATCCGGGCCGCTACCAGTCGCTCTCGGCCTTCGCACCGATCTGCAACCCGATGATCGTGCCCTGGGGCGAAAAAGCCTTCTCGCGCTACCTCGGCGAAGACCGCTCACAATGGCGCGAATGGGACGCCAGCCAGCTCATTGTCACGGCCGCCGAAAAACTGCCCATCCTGATCGACCAAGGCGACCGCGACCAGTTTCTGACCGTCCAGCTCAAACCGGAGGTCTTGCAGGTCGCCGCGCTGGCTGCCGGACACCCGCTTGACTTGCGCATGCAGCACGGCTATGACCACAGCTATTACTTCATCGCCAGTTTCATCGAAGATCACTTGCGCCATCACGCCCGGGCGCTCCTGCCGTCAGCATGAGAATTGCGCCGCCTTGGGTCAGAAAGCAGATGGCGAGGTGCTCTGCGCCAGCGCAATATGGCTGCGCACACAACGACACGCACTGTTGCAAACGGTTACTTGAAGTCCGCCGGCCTGTCCCTTATCTTGGACACATGCGCTGACCAGACATCAGCCCTGACGGCCCAACCCACCTCCCCCTCCCCGGGCCGTCCAGAAAGCCTCGTACTCCCCCCGGTACGAGGCTTTCGCCTTTTCAGGGCTGCACTTTCGGCTATCCTTCCAGGCAACGCATTCGCCCAGCAGCCAGCATGTCGAAAAGACGAAAAAAGAAAATTGTTCGCGTCATTTACCCGTCGGTGAATCCACTGCCCTTGCGACTCGCCCCGCTCTACGCCGGGCACCTGCAAGTCTTCAGCGATGCCAGCCAGAAACGACATGGCGGACTGGCCGCCGTCCTCTTTGCCACGCCGGACAGCGACGCGGTAATCAGGTCGCGCACCGTGCCCATCATTGGCAGCAACGAACTCGAACTGCAGGCCACCCTGTTTGCACTTGAACAGGCCCGAGACTTGTTCCCCGACCGGCCGCTCGCCTTGTTTTCGGACAATCAGGACGCAGTGCTTCGCCTGAATCGCAGCAAGACCGAGGGTCTGGAACAGGATCCCGTGTTGCAGCAGATGCTTGGCCAGCATGAACTAGGCGACACGCTGGCCAATGCGTCCGTTTGCTGGATCAAGGGACACGGCAGTTGCCGGGGCAACATTCTGGCCGATCAGCACGCCGCGGAGGCCGCGAGCTAGCCCCCCGGCTTATCCATGACGCCGGCGACAAGTGAATTCAAGGCCAAACAGCCCTGCCAGCGCCAAAACCAGCGTTGCCGGGGTCGGTACCGCATTTGCGTCAATAACCGATAGCGGCCAATTGGCGAACAGCGCAGGCAGGCGGCCAGGCGCACACCAGACTTTCATTTTGAAAAAGAAAAAAGCCAGGATCGCTCCCGGCCTTTTCATTTTTGGCCCTTTTTTCCGGTTGACCGTGGAAAGGAAAAAACCAATGTTGCGATTCGTTGTGCAATGACCAGCAAAAGGGAATGCCTGCCGGGTTTATCGTCAGACGCCCAACCACTCGAGCAACTTGCGCAGGCGGCCCTCGTCGGTCGTCACGAAACTGGTGATCCCGAGTCGCTTCAGAATTTGGCTACCGCTGTCCGTGCTGCCCATCTCGTTCAGCGCCCGCTGCATCTTCCCAATCTGCTCGGCACTGACGCGGTGTGAGGCCACCAGTGGCATATAGGGTTGCGACCTCGATTGATGCAAAACCCGATGCTCGCCCTTGATCCACTTCGCGTAGGCGCCAGAGTAAGAAGCAATGCCGCCGACATCAGAAATCCTGTTCTCGATAGCAAACGGAATCGCCCCCTGCTCACGCACGTAGGTGACCCGCTCATTCTCGACAACAACACCCTGATCACGAAGTTCGGCGCGGCAGAATCGGGTCATGTACGCCTTCGTCTCCGGCAAGACAAAGCTCTTTCCCTTCAGATCAGATACGGTCTTGATCGACGAATCCTTGTGCACTATCAGAATGCACTGGCCATCCGGCTTCGCCGTGGCAACAAAATTGTAGCGGTAGTCGCGCAAGCCACGGGCCGGGTAATCCGAGGGCCGTGCGACGACCAGATCGTACAGGTCATCCTTCATTCCCTTTTCCAGGGTTGAAAACTCGCGAACAAAGGCCACCTTGATATCGGCATTGATGGCACGACCGAGAATATCAGCCAGTGGCTGATATTTCGTGCGGGCAGTTTCAGCGTCAATACCGCCAGAAGTGCCTTCACTGACCGCGAAGACCAATTGTTTCTTCGCGCCGCTCTCCGCATGTGTTGCAGGGGAAAACACGACAAAAAGGGCAAAGCAAAAGTAAAGAATAAGTCGCATCCGAGTGTCTCCATGGGGAATAAATTGGCTATATATTCAGGTCATTTGTCGCCAATTTGCCCACAAAGAATAAACGGAAAACTCAATTTCCATATATTGGTTTTGTTATTTAATACAATTATTTTTCAATAAACTGCAATATTCAACAAACCCATCAACCGCACCGACCTAACAAAACGAAGGCGCAACAACTCGGGGGATTTAGGGACACTCTCGATCGACGCCTTCATCCTGCAAATAGCACTCAAAAAAAGGCCGGGATCGCTCCCGGCCTTTTCATTTTTGGCTCATTTTTCCGGTTGACCGTGGTTTCCACGGCCGCCGCAGCAATTAACCCTTCTTGTGGCTGGCCAGTTGCGTCCAGGTGTCGACCACGGTATCCGGGTTCAGCGAGATGCTGTTGATGCCCTGATCCATGAGCCATTCGGCCAGATCGGGGTGGTCGGACGGGCCCTGGCCGCAGATGCCGATGTATTTGCCCATCTTGTTGGCAGCCGAGATGGCCATGGCGAGCAGCATCTTGACGGCCGGATCGCGTTCGTCGAAGAGGTTGGCGACCAGGCCGGAGTCCCGGTCGAGGCCGAGGGTGAGCTGGGTCAGGTCGTTGGAGCCGATCGAGAAGCCGTCGAAGATCTTGAGGAAATCTTCGGCCAACAGGGCGTTGGACGGGATTTCGCACATCATGATCAGCTTGAGGTCGTTCTCGCCCTGCTTGAGGCCATGTTCGGCCAGCAGATCGACGACGCCCTGACCTTCGCCAACGGTACGGACGAACGGCACCATCAGTTGGACGTTGGTCAGGCCCATTTCTTCGCGGACCTTCTTCATGGCGCGGCATTCCATCTCGAAACAGTCGCGGAAGGACTGGGCGATGTAACGCGAGGCGCCACGGAAGCCGAGCATCGGGTTTTCTTCTTCCGGCTCGTAGAGTTCGCCGCCGAGCAGCTTGCGGTACTCGTTGGATTTGAAGTCGGACAGACGGACGATGACCGGGTTCGGCCAGAAGGCGGCGGCGATCGTGGAGACGCCTTCAACCAGCTTCTCGACGAAGAATTCCTTCGGCGATGCGTAGCCACGGGCGCGGCGCTTGATTTCGTCGCGCTTCGAAGCCGGCAGGCGCTCGACATCGAGGATGGCCTTCGGGTGGATGCCGATGACGTTGTTGATGATGAACTCGACGCGGGCCAGACCAACGCCGGCGTTCGGCAGTTGGGCAAATTCGAAGGCCAGTTCCGGGTTGCCGACGTTCATCATGACCTTGACCGGGACGTCCGGCATGGCCGAGATGTCACGCGAGGTGATCTCGTAATCGAGGCTGCCGCGATAGACGTGGCCGGTGTCGCCTTCCGTGCAGCTAGCTGTCACGATTTCGCCTTCGGTCAGCGTTTCAGTGGCGTCACCGCAACCGACGATGGCCGGGATGCCCAGTTCGCGGGCGATGATGGCGGCGTGGCAGGTACGGCCGCCACGGTTGGTGACGATGGCCGAAGCGCGCTTCATGACCGGTTCCCAGTTCGGGTCGGTCATGTCGGCGACGAGCACGTCACCCGGCTTGACCTGATCCATTTCCTTCGGATCCTTGACGATGCGGACCGGGCCGACACCGATCTTCTGGCCGATGGCGCGGCCGGAGGCGAGCACCTTGGAGAAGGACTTGAGCTTGAATTTTTCAACCTTGCCGGCGCCAGCCTGCGACTGAACGGTTTCCGGACGGGCCTGCAGGATGTAGAGCTTGCCGTCGATACCGTCCTTGCCCCACTCGATGTCCATCGGACGACCGTAGTGCTTCTCGATGATCATGGCGTAGCGGGCCAGCTCCATGACTTCGTCGTCATTGAGCGAGAACTGGTGACGCAGGGATTCCTCGACGTCCTCGGTGATCACCGACTTGCCGGCAACCTTCTCAGCCGAGAAGGTCATCTTGATCATCTTCGAGCCGAGGTTGCGACGCACGACAGCCTTCTTGCCGGCGGCCAGCATGGGCTTGTGCACGTAGAACTCGTCCGGATTGACGGCGCCCTGGACGACGGTTTCGCCGAGGCCATAGCTGGAGGTCACGAAAACGGCATCACGGAAACCGGATTCGGTGTCGAGCGTGAACATCACGCCGGCGGCACCCTTGTCAGAGCGAACCATGCGCTGGATACCGGCCGACAGGGCAACGTCGGCATGGACGAAGCCCTTGTGCACGCGGTAGGAAATGGCGCGGTCGTTGTACAGGGAGGCGAACACTTCCTTGATGGCATGCAGGATGTTTTCCAGGCCGACGATGTTCAGGAAGGTTTCCTGCTGACCGGCGAAGGAAGCATCCGGCAAGTCTTCGGCAGTGGCGGAAGAACGCACGGCGAAGGACATGTCGGTGGTGGAATCGGCGACCAGGCGCTGGTACTGCTCGGTGATGGCGATGGTCAGGTCCATCGGGAACGGGGTGTCCATGATCCACTGGCGGATCTCGGCACCGGCCTTGACCAGGGCATTGACGTCGTCAACATCGAGTGCATCGAGCACGGCGTTGATCTTGTTGTCGAGGCCGGACTGGGCGAGAAAATCGCGGTAGGCATCCGCCGTCGTGGCAAAACCGCCCGGCACGCGAACACCGGTATCGGCCAGCTGGCTGATCATTTCGCCAAGGGAGGAATTCTTGCCGCCGACTTTGTCGACGTCGTTCATTCGGAGTTTTTCGAAAGGTAGGACGAGCGGTTCCATGGGGGGTTCCTTGCAGGAAAGTTGAATTGAAAATCAGGAAGTGGAGTCGGAAAAATCAGGACTGAGACGACGGGCAGCGGTTTCGCGGCGGGCAACGCTGCGCAGCGTCTGGGCCAGCGTTTCGCGAACGAAGTCGATGTGCGTTTCGGCGGCAGCGCGGGCCGCTTGCGGCTTGCGGCCGACGATTGCTTCGTAGATGGCGGCGTGCTGGCTCTTGAGCAAGTTGCCGGCCGCCGGCACGGTTTTCAGTTCGCCGAGGTTGAGGCGAATGTTGTCGTGCATGAGGCGCAGCAGGGCCGACGACAGATGGCCGAGCAGCGCATTGTGGGCAGCCTCGCCGACGGCCTGATGAAAGGCGATGTCGGCTTCGGAGCGCTGATCCATGTTTTCGTTGGTAAAGGTTGCATTCAGTGCCGCGAAGCGCTGGCCGAGCCGCGTCAAATCGGCTTCGGTGGCGCGTTCGGCGGCCCACTCTGCGGCCTGGCCTTCAAGCATGCGGCGGAATTCGAGCATGTCTTCGCGCAGGTTCGGATGGCTGCCCATCATGTCCTGCCACGGGTCGAAGAAAGTCGCTTCGAGCGCATTGGTGACATAAGTGCCACCGCCCTGCTTACTCTGTACCATGCCCTTGGATGCCAGTTTCTGGATCGCTTCACGCAGCGACGGCCGCGAGACGCCAAACTCGGTCGCCAGTTCGCGCTCCGGCGGAAGGCGGTCGCCGGATTTCAGCGAGCCTTCCAGGATGCGGCGCTCCAGCGAAGCAGCGACGGCATCGGAAATACGCGGGACCTGCACTTTATTGAGGGGCATCGGGCTCGGCATGATTGGTAAGACCAGCGCATTTTAATCACCGTTTCGGTAAAGCGCAAGTGTAGGATATTCCCTTACTTTATTGACTAAGTCACGGTATTCACGTAAATTTTGACCTGCATAAATATTGGTCTTACCATTTTACCGTTAAATAATTCACAACGGAGACAAGATGAAACAACCGGAATCCGCAGTGCCACGGCCTGACGACGTTTATTTTTTTGCCACCTGTGTCGTCGACCAGTTCTTTCCCGGCGCAGGGATGGATGCCATTACCCTGCTTGAACGCCAAGGCATTCGCGTGCACTTTCCCGATGAGCAGACTTGCTGCGGTCAACCGGCCTACACGAGCGGATTTCCCGACGAAGCACGCAAGGTCGCGGCACATCAATTGACGCTCTTTCCCAACGACTGGCCAGTGGTCGTGCCGTCCGGTTCCTGTGCCGGGATGATGAAGCATCACTATCCGACGCTCTTCGCCGCCGATCCGGTGCGCAAGGCCCAGGCTGAAGCGCTCTCGGCGCGCATTTATGAGCTGACCGACTTCCTGGTCAACGTTTTGAACTTCCAGCCCGAAGACAGGGGTGGCGACTGCACGGTCGTACTCCACACTTCCTGTTCTGCGCGCCGCGAAATGGGCGTCCACCTGACCGGACGCAAGTTGCTCGGCGGCCTTGGCAAAGTGACCGTGGCACAGCAGGACCATGAATCGGAATGCTGCGGTTTCGGCGGCACCTTCTCGGTCAAGCAGCCCGAAATTTCCGGGGCGATGGTTGAGGACAAGGTCAAGGCCTTGAAGGCGACCGGCGCCGAGCGCGTCGTCAGCGCCGATTGCGGCTGCCTCATGAACATCCTCGGCCACGCTGCCTGGAAGGACAAGCAGGCTGGCCTCTCAAAACCCACCCTGCCCGGCGAACACATCGCCAGCTTCCTGTTGCGGAGGACATCGAAATGAGCGCCCGTGACCGGATTCTTTCGAAATTAAAGGCAAAAATGCCGTCGACCGTGGCAGACCTGCCCGATGTCGCCGGCTGGTTTGCCACGCACCGCGTCGTTGAATCGGCGGCCGACAAGGCCAGTCGCTTCCGTGCCTGCATCGAACTGGCGCACGCCGAAGTGCACGCCGTGACGACCGCCAACTGGCTGACCACCCTGCGCGAGGTGTTGCGCGCCAAGGGGCTCGACAAGATCCTGGTGAGCGAGGAAACAACGCATGGCTGCGCCGTGCTCGATGAGTTCCCGGCACAAGGCATAGCCTGCCCGGTTTACGACATGGCCATCGAAGCCTGGAAAACCGAGATGTTCAACGCCACCCCGGCCAGCCTGACCGCCGCCCGTGCCGCCATCGCCGAGACCGGCACGCTGATCCTCTGGCCCGATGCCGCCGAGCCGCGCCTTATGTCGCTGGTACCGCCCGTTCATTTCGTACTGCTCGACGCGAACAAAATCTACAACACCTTTTTCGAAGCGATGCAGGCGGAAGGCTGGGCCAATGGCCTGCCGACCAATTCGCTGCTCATCTCCGGCCCGTCCAAGACGGCCGACATCCAGCAGACGCTGGCCTATGGCGCGCACGGACCGAAAGAACTGGTTGTGCTGATGCTGACGGAGGACGAGCAATGAGCGAGCACACCCTGCACTTCAAGCCGGCCGAAGGTTTCCGCACCCGCTCCAAGGCCGTCGTCGACAATCCCTTCCTGCGCCAGAGCTTCCGCGGCGCCATGGATTTCCTGATGAGCAAACGGGCGGCGCAGTTTCCCGATTCGGAAGAACTGGAAAGCCTGCGCACACTGGGCGAAAGCATCCGTCAGTACAATCTCGCCAAGCTGCCGACCTTGCTCGAGCAGCTCGAAGCCAACCTGACGCGCAACGGCATCCAGGTCCATTGGGCTGAAACGCCGGACGAAGCCAACGCCATCATTCTCGGCATCTGCCAGGCGCGCCACGCCAGACTGATGGTCAAGGGCAAATCGATGGTCAGCGAGGAAATCGAACTCAACCACGCCGCCGAAGCGGCCGGCATCGGCGCGCTGGAGTCGGACATGGGCGAGTACATCGTCCAGCTGGCCGGTGAAAAGCCGTCGCACATCATCATGCCGGCCATCCACAAGACCAAGCAGGAGATCGCCCAACTTTTTGCCGACAAGGTCGAAGGCGTCGATTACACGGACAACGTCGATGCGCTGATCCAGATCGGTCGCAATGTCCTGCGGCAGAAATTTCTGGAGGCTGACATCGGCCTCTCCGGCGTCAATTTCGCCGTCGCCGAAACGGGTACGCTGTGTCTGGTTGAGAACGAAGGCAACGGTCGGATGTGTACCACGGCGCCGCCGGTGCATATCGCCATCACCGGCATCGAGAAGATCGTCGAGAAACTCGAACACATCCCGCCGCTGCTCTCCCTGCTCACCCGCTCGGCGACCGGCCAGAACATCTCGACCTACTTCAACATGATCTCCAGCCCGCGCAAGGCTGGCGAGAAGGATGGGCCGAGCGAAGTGCATCTGGTGCTGCTCGACAACGGCCGCTCGCAAGCCTATGCCGACGAGCAGTTGCGCAAGACGCTGCAGTGCATTCGCTGCGGGGCGTGCATGAACCACTGCCCGGTTTATACGCGGATTGGCGGACATGCCTACGGGACGACCTATCCCGGGCCGATCGGCAAGATCATTTCGCCGCACATGCTGGGGCTGGAAGCGACGTCGACAATGGCTACAGCCTCATCCTTGTGTGGCGCTTGCGGGGAAGTTTGCCCGGTGAAGATTCCGATTCCGGAGCTGCTGATGCGCTTGCGGGAGGAGGCGTTTTCCGAGCCACATGCGAATCCGGCGATGGTTGGTCAGGGAGCGGGGTATAGCTGGTTGATGACTTCCGTCTGGAAGGGATGGGCTGCGGTGTATCGCTCGCCTTCCTTGTACGGTGCGGCGACCTGGTTGGGGAGTCGGCTTTCGTGGCTAATGCCATCGAAGCAAGGGGCCTGGACTTCGGTTCGGGTGCCTTTGAAGCCGGCGCCGAAGCGGTTGCGGGACATGTTGAAGGAACGCGGGGAATGATGCTTTCCCATGTCAATTAAAGCCCAAAGCAAAAAATAATTACCAAGAGACAAACCCATGAGCGACCTCATCCACGCCTTGAGCGACCACCTCCCGCCGCACCAGATCATCGTCGACGACCTCCGTCGCCTGGCCTACGGTACCGACGCCAGCTTCTACCGCTTGACCCCCGAGGTCATCGCCGTCATCGAAAACGAGGCAGAAGCGCGCGCCGTGCTGCAGACTGCCAGGCAGCACCACCGCCCGGTCACCTTCCGGGCCGCCGGAACCAGTCTTTCCGGCCAGGCCATTACCGATGGCATCCTGGCACTGATTGGCGAAGGTTTTGCCACCTACGAACAGAACGCCGATGCGAGCAGGGTCAAGGTTGGCCCCGGCATCGTCGGCGGCGAAGTTAACCGCCGACTCGCCCCGTTCGGCAAGAAGATCGGCCCCGATCCGGCTTCCATCGGCGCCGCCAAGATCGGTGGCATCGCCGCCAACAACGCTTCCGGCATGTGTTGCGGCACAGCCCAGAACAGCTACCGGACGCTGGCCGGCATGCGCATCATGCTGGCCGATGGCAGTTGCCTCGACACTGAGGATCACCTGAGCGTCGATGCCTTCTCGAAAAGCCATGCCGTCCTCCTCGGCGAACTCGAGCGACTGGGTCGCGACACGCGCAACAACACCAAACTGGCCGAACGCATCCGCCACAAGTTCAAGATCAAGAACACCACCGGTTACAGCCTCAATGCACTGATCGATTACGAAGAACCGATCGACATCCTGAGCCACCTGATGATCGGCTCGGAAGGCACGCTCGGCTTCATTTCGCGCATCACTTACAACACCGTCGTCGAAGACCCGTTCAAGGCGTCGGCGCTGGTTTTCTTCCCGGACATCCGCACCGCCTGCGAGGCGGTCATCCGCCTCAAGCCGCAGCCGGTATCGGCCGTCGAACTGCTCGACCGCCCGGCCCTGCACTCGGTCGAAAACAAGCCCGGCTTGCCGGCCATCATGCGCGAACTGGGCGAGGAAGCCGCCGCGCTGCTCATTGAAGTGCGCTCTTCCACGGTCGACGGGATAAATGAGCGAATTTCGCAAGTCCATGCCGCGATGGAAGGCGTCGCCACCGTCGAGCCGATGGTTTTCTCGACCGACCCGGCCACCTGCGAGATGTACTGGAAGGTCCGCAAGGGCACCTTCCCGGCCGTTGGCGCCATGCGCCGGACGGGCACCACGGTACTCATCGAGGACGTCGCCTTCCACATCGAAAACCTGGCCGACGCCACGCTCGACCTGCAGGCCCTGCTCCGCCACCACGGTTATCACGAGGCGATCATTTTCGGCCACGCGCTAGAAGGCAACCTGCACTTCGTCATCACCCAGGATTTCGGCGATGCCAGCGAAGTCGACCGCTACGCCCGCTTCATGGACGACCTCTGCCACATGGTCGTCGACAAATACGACGGCTCGCTCAAGGCCGAGCACGGCACCGGCCGCAACATGGCGCCCTTCGTCGAACTGGAATGGGGCAAGGAGGCGGCCGACCTGATGCGCCGGATCAAGGCCCTGTTCGACCCGGACAACCGCCTCAACCCGGGCGTCATCCTCAACGACAACCCGCACGCCCACCTCGAAAACCTCAAGCCGATGCCGGCCGCCGAGGACATCGTCGACCGCTGCATCGAATGCGGCTTCTGCGAACCGCTCTGCCCGTCGCACCGGCTGACCCTGTCGCCACGCCAGCGCATCACCAGCGTGCGCGAACTGGCGCGACGTGCTGCCGCCGGCGAGCCGGCTGGCAGCGTCGGCGAGGACTACGCCTACATGGGCCTCGACACCTGTGCCGGCTGCGGCCTGTGCTCGACCGCCTGCCCGGTCGGCATTGATACAGGCGACCTGACCCGCCGCCTGCGCGGGCGTCGTCTTGGCGACACAACCCGCGCCGTCAACGCATGGACCGGCGAGCATTTCGGCACGTTGGCCAACGCCTCGCGCCTTGGTCTGAATGTCGGCCACGCCGTTTCCGGTGTCCTCGGTGACAACTTCCTCGGCCGCATTTCAGGCGGCGCCTGGAAGAAGAACATGCCGCACGCCGGGAAAGTCCCGGTGGCACGGACGACTCAGGGCGACCCTGTGGTCTACTTCCCGACCTGCGGCGGCCGCATCTTCGGGCCATCGACCGCCGGTGAAAAACAACTCGGCGACGTCATCATCGAGCTACTAACCCGCGCCGGCTATGCACCGATCCTGCCGGAAGGTTTCGACAGCCTGTGCTGCGGTCAGATGCTGGCGAGCAAGGGCATGGCCCAGGAAGCAGACGGCATGTCGAACACCCTTGAGGCGGTGCTCATGAAGGCCTCACAGAACGGCAAATACCCGGTGATCATGGACGCCAGCGCCTGCTCGGTTCGCATGCAAAAGCACCTCGCTGGCCGCCTGAAGCTCTACGACTTCCACGAATTCGCCCACGACGCGCTGCTGCCGCGCCTGATGATCACCAGGGAGCCCGGCCCCGTCGCCCTGCACGTCAATTGCAGCGTCCGGAAAACGGGCGGCGATGCCAAGCTCAAAACGCTGCTTGCCGCCTGCGTCGAGCAGATCGTCGAGCCGGCCGGCGTCACCTGTTGCGGCTTTGCCGGTGACCGCGGTTTCGTCGTACCCGAACTGAACCGCCATGCCCTGCGCAAGATTCACGATGAACTACCGGCCAACTGCACCTGTGGCGTGTCGACCAACCGGACCTGCGAAATCGGCCTGACTGCCGAAACCGGAATCAACTACCAGTCCATCGCCTATTTGCTTGAGCGATGCAGCCGAAAACCCCAAACGTGTTGAGGATTTCCCTAACAGCGCAAACCCCGGCGAATTGCTAAGTTACGCCCGATTACACAAATTCAAGGAGAACACCCATGTACAAGAAGATTCTGGTCGCCATCGACGACAGCGCCACCTCCCGCGGCGCACTGGCCGAGGCGCTGCACATCGCCCGCACGAGCAACGCCAAGCTCTACATCACCCACGTCGCCGACGAAACCGTCCTGAACTTGCATGGACACGCCATGTCCCACGCCGTCAATCTCGACGGTGCCGTGGCCAATCTGATCAAGGGCGGACAAAAGTTGCTCGACGATGCCATGGCCTCGGCTACCGATGTCGATGCCGAAGCACTGATGCTCGAAGCCAGCAACCGCCGAATTTCCGAAGTCATTTCCGACAAGGCCAAGGACCTGGGCGTCGACCTCATCGTCATCGGCCGTCACGGCCAGCGCGGCCTGGCCACGCTGATTCTTGGTTCGGTGGCCGAACAACTGGCCAAGATAGCCGATGCGTCGGTACTTTTGGTCAGAAAGCACTAAGCAGCCATCGCGGTATAAAACACATATATTCTGATTGCCAGCCTGTTGCGCAAAGGTCAGAATATCGAGAAAAACCAACAATACCGAAGAACTCGATCAGGAAACAGCTCATGCATCAAGCCTCACTGGACACCAGCAAGGACGAACCCCTTCGCGACGATATTCGCCTGCTTGGCCGCATCCTCGGCGATACAGTCCGTGAGCAGGAGGGCGAATCGGTCTACGACATCGTCGAGCGCGTCCGCCAGACCGCCGTGCGCTTCGCCCGCGACGGCGACCCGGCCGCCCGCAACGAACTTGCCGCGCTGCTCGACCCGCTGCCGCGCGACACGACGCAAGCCGTCGTCCGCGCCTTCAGCTACTTCCTGCAACTAGCCAACATCGCCGAGGACGAGCACCACATCCGCCGGCGGCGCGCCCACGATCTGGCCGGCTCGCCGCCACGCGAAGGCAGTTTGATATTTGCCCTCGATTCCCTGTCGACCGCAGCAGTCTCGCCGGAGGCCATCGCCGATTTCTTCGCCCACGCCGTCGTCGCCCCGGTCCTCACCGCGCATCCGACCGAAGTCCAGCGCCAAAGCCTGATCCGCAATCACCGCGATCTGGCCCGCCTGCTCGACCAGCGCGAACGCTTGCAGATGACGCCGGAAGAACAGGCCGAGAACGATCTCGGCATCGCCAATTCCATCCTCACCCTGTGGCAGTCGCGCATGCTGCGCCCGGTGCGCCTCAAGGTGCTCGACGAGGTCAAGAACGGCATCACCTATTTCAAGGAAACCTTCTTCACCGAACTGCCGCGCCTCTACATCCAGGCGACGCAGCAACTGCAGAAGCGCTACCCCGACACGCATTGGGCGCTGCCGCCCTTCTTCCGCGTCGGCAGCTGGATCGGCGGCGACCGTGACGGCAACCCGTTCGTCACCGCTGACATCCTCCGCGAAGCCCTGCGCCTGCAATCGGCCGCGGCGCTCAATCACTATCTCGACGAAATCCACGAACTGGGCGGCGAACTGCCGCTCTCCGACCTGCTGGTCAAGGTCACGCCGGAACTGCTGGCCCTGGCCGAGCACTCAACCGACCACTCGCCGCAGCGTGCCGACGAGCCGTATCGCCGCGCCTTGTCCGGCATCTACGCCCGACTGGCCGCGACAGCCCGCAGCCTCGACCAAGTCGAGCCAGTCCGCCACGAAATCGGCCACGCCGAACCCTACGCCACGCCGGACGCTCTGCGCGCCGACCTCAAGGTGCTGGCCAATTCGCTCAAGCTCAACGGCAGCGGCAAGCTGGCCGGCGGCCGCCTGCGCCGACTGATGCGCGGCGTCCAGATCTTCGGCTTTCACCTGGCCCCGATCGACCTGCGCCAGAACTCGGAAGTCCATGCCCGCAGCGTCGCCGAACTATTGGCCGCGGCCGGCCGTTGCCCCGATTACGAAGCACTTTCCGAAAATGAGCGAATTTCCCTGTTGACCGTGGAAATCAGCACGCCGCGCCCGCTTTACTCGCCCTACCTGACGTATTCGGAAGAAACCCAGGGCGAACTGGCCATTTTCTTCACCGCCAACGAACTGCGCCAGCGCTACGGCGCCGCCGCCCTGCCCAACTGCATCATTTCGAAAACCGACGGTGTTTCCGATCTGCTCGAACTCGCCCTGCTCCTCAAGGAATCCGGCCTGCTGCTGCCGGGCGCCAAGCCGAAGCTCAACGTCAACATCATCCCGCTCTTCGAGACCATCGAGGACTTGCAGAAGAGCGCGGCGACGATGGCCGGCGTCTTCGCCATCCCGGCCTACCGCGAGCTGATCGCCGGCCGTGGTGACGAGCACGAAGTCATGCTCGGCTATTCCGACTCCAACAAGGATGGCGGCTTCCTGACCTCGGGCTGGGAACTCTACAAGGCCGAGATCGAGCTGGCCCAGGTTTTCAGGCAGCACGGCGTTCGCCTGCGCCTGTTCCACGGCCGCGGTGGCTCGGTTGGCCGCGGTGGCGGCCCGACCTATCACGCCATCCTGGCCCAGCCGGCCGGCGCCGTTTCCGGCCAGATCCGCCTGACCGAACAGGGCGAAGTGATTTCGACCAAATACGGCAACGCCGACACCGGTCGCCGCAACCTCGAAGTGCTGCTCGCCGCGACGCTCGAAGCCAGCCTGACCGACCACGAAAACAAGGTCGAGCCGGCTGAACAGTTCCACGCCGTAATGGACGATCTCTCGCTGCGCGCCTTCAATGCCTATCGCGGCCTGGTTTATGAAACGCCAGGCTTCACGACCTATTTCCGGCAATCGACGGTCGTATCCGAAATTGCCATGCTCAACATCGGCAGCCGCCCGGCCTCGCGCAAAGCCTCCGAGCGCATCGAAGACCTGCGCGCGATTCCCTGGGTTTTCAGCTGGGCCCAATGCCGGCTCATGCTGCCGGGCTGGTACGGCTTCGGTGCTGCGGTCGACGGGTATTTAGCTACCAATCCTGAAGGTTTGACGACGCTGCGCCGCATGGTCAAATCCTGGCCCTTCTTCCAGAGCTTGCTCTCCAACATGGACATGGTGCTGGCCAAGACCGACCTCGCCATCGCCTCGCGTTATGCCGAACTGGTTACCGATGCCGGCCTGCGCGAACGGATTTTCAGCCAGATCAAGGCGGAATGGGCGCAGACCAAAAAACACCTGCTGGCCATTCTCGAACAGGACGATTTCCTCGCCGACAACCCGATGCTCAAGCGCTCGCTGCAACTCCGCTCGCCTTACATGGACCCGCTCAACCACCTGCAGGTCGAGCTCCTCAAGCGTCACCGGGCCGGCGAAACCGACGAGCGCGTGGCACGCGGCATCCACCTGTCGATCAATGGCGTTGCTTCCGGACTGCGCAACAGCGGGTAAAATCAGCGCATGCCTACCCCTATCAAACGCACAGTCTTTTTTGTCTCGGACGGTACCGGCCTGACAGTCGAAGCCCTCGGTCACAGCCTGATGACCCAGTTCGAGGATATCGAGTTCAAGCAGATCCGCATCCCCTTTCTCAAAACCGTTGAGAAAGCCCAGGAAGCGGTTGCTCGAATCAATGCCCAGGGCGAATCGGACGGCATGCGGCCGATCGTTTTCACGACGCTGATCAATCCCGAATTGGCCAGCCTCGTCCATCAATCCGACGCCTTCTGCCTGTCCTATTTCGAATCGTTCCTGGCCCCGCTGGAAGCCGAACTGGGCAGGAAGTCAAACCACACGGTCGGCCGCTCGCATGGCTCGGCTGAAAGTTCCGAGTACAAGCAGCGCATCGAGTCAATCAACTACACGCTGGCCCACGACGACGGGATCACCGACCGCGACCTTGAAGAAGCCGATGTCATCCTCGTCGCCGTCTCACGCTGCGGCAAGACACCGACCTCGCTCTATCTGGCCATGCAGTTCGGCCTCAAAGCCGCCAACTTCCCGCTGATTCCCGAAGATTTCGACCGTGGTCGCCTGCCGAGCACCCTCGAAAGACATCGCTCGAAGCTGTTCGGCCTGACCATCCAGCCCGAACGTCTCACCCAAATCCGTGAAGAACGCCGCGCCGGCAGCAAGTACGCCTCGCTGGCCAATTGCCGTTACGAAATCGCCGAAGCCGAAAAAATGATGCGCCGCGAAGGGATTCGCTGGCTGGATTCATCAACCAAGTCGATCGAGGAAATATCGACGACGATTTTGCAGGAATTGAAGCTACGCTAACTTCCTGCGCAGCGCCTCAAACAGGCACACCGCAGCAGCCGCTGCGACATTGAGCGACTCCACCGCGCCCGGCATCGGAATACGAATTCTGAGCTGGGCGGCGGCAATAAGCTCGGCGCTGACCCCCTGGCCCTCGGCGCCGAACACCCAGGCCAGCGGCCCTTCCCAGTCCGCCTCATAAAGCGAGGTGGCCTGCTCCAGCGTGGTGACCGCCGTCGTTCCCTGATAAACAGCCATAAACCCGGCCAGATCGACCTCTTCATGCACAGTCAGGGCGAAGTGTGCCCCCTGCCCGGCGCGCAGAACCTTGGGCGACCAGGCCGAGGCGCAGCCAGGTGACAGCAGAGCCTGCTCGATGCCAGCCGCCGCCGCCGTGCGCAGCAAGGTGCCGACATTGCCGGGGTCCTGCACCCCATCTATCAAAATTGCGTCTTTTTCCCGGTTGACCGTGGCGTTTGCGCCCGGCGTCCTGATCAGTGCCAGCAAACCGCTCGGCGTATCAACCAGGCCGAGGTCACGCATCAGGCTATCAGCCAGAACGACCGTTTCCCGGCCGTCGACAAACCCGGCCACTTCGCCGCCAGCCTGCGCCGATTCGGCAACGATCAAGGTGTCCACCGGCCCGAAAGCGGCCTCGTAAGCCTCGACCAGATGCACGCCATCGAGCAGTGTTTGCCCGGTTTTTCGGCGCTCTCGCCCGGACTCGGCCAGCCGCTTGAGCGCTTTGAAAAACGGGTTGTCGCGCGACTGGATCAGTTTCATAACAGTGATAGCTGCTTCGCTACCGGGCCAAAGCTGCGGCGATGCACCGGCGAAGCACCATGCTCTTCGAGCGCCTGAAAGTGGGCGGCGGTCGGATAACCCATGTGCCGGTCGAAACCGTACATCGGGTATTGCGCATGCAAGGTCAGCATCTCGGCATCGCGCACCGTCTTGGCGAGGATCGAGGCAGCGGCGATCGACGCGATCTTGCCATCACCCTTGATCACCGCTTCGCAGGGAATATCCAGTTTCGGGCAACGGTTGCCATCGACCATGGCTCCCGTTGGCCGCACGGCCAGCCCGGCAACAGCCCGTTGCATGGCCAGCATCGTGGCGTGGAGGATGTTCAGGCTATCAATCTCCTCGACCGAGGCCGAGGCCACCGCCCAGGCCACTGCCCGTTCACGGATCAGGATGGCAAGCGCATCGCGCTTCTTTTCACTGAGTTTTTTCGAGTCGTTTAGACCGGGAATTGGTCGCAGCGGATCGAGAATGACGGCCGCAGCGACGACTGTACCGGCCAGCGGACCACGCCCGGCCTCGTCGATACCGCAGACGAGGCCTTGCGGAACGATCAGTTCAGGCATTCAATGACCGCGTTGGCGGCCTTTTCCGCCGTGTTCTGACGTAGCTGCAAATGAATGTCGGTAAATGCCTCTTCAACCGCCGCGGCATTTTCCTTGTCCTCATACAGCTTGAGCAGCGCCTCAGCCAGGTTTTCCGGTGTCGCTTCGTCCTGCAGGATTTCCGGCACGACGTAACGCCCGGCCAGCACATTGGGCAGCCCGACATAGGGCTGATAGGCCATGCGCTTCATGAGCCAGTAGGAAAACTTGGCGATCTTGTAGGTAATGACGATCGGCCGCTTGATCAGTGCCGCTTCAAGCGTCGCCGTTCCGCTGGCGACGAGCGACACATCGGCGGCCCCCAAGGCGTCCTGGGCATGACCAAAAAGCAACCTGAAAGGAACTTCACCGGCCTGCTGGCGATAAATCGCCGTTTCAAACTGGAGGCGCGTTTCACGAGTCGTCAGCGGCACGACAAATATCGCGTTGGGCAAACGCTCTACTATCAATTTGGCGGTCTGCACGAATGTATCGGCCATCATCGCCAGTTCGCCCTGACGGCTCCCCGGCAGCATGCCAAAAATAGGATAGTCGCGCGGCAAGGCAAGTTTTTCGCGCACAGCCTGCTTGCTGGTTTGCAGCGGAATGATGTCGGCCAGCGGATGCCCGACATAGGTCACCGGAATGTGCTCTTTTTCATAGAGCGGCGGCTCCATGGGGAATAGCGCCAGGACGCGATGGACGGCACGGGCAATCTTTTTGATGCGCCCGCCCCGCCAGGCCCAGATCGACGGGCTGACGTAATGGATGGTCTTGACCCCAGCCGACTTGAGGCTGGTTTCCAGCCCAAGATTGAAATCCGGCGCATCGACACCAATGAAGATATCGGGCTTGATATCGAGCAGACGCTTTTTCAACTGGCGGCGAATACCGGAAATCTCCCGGTAGTTTTTCAGGGCATCGACATAACCCATGACCGACAACTTCTCCATCGGCCACCAGGCTTCCAAACCTTGCGATTCCATGCGCGGCCCGCCGATGCCAAAGAACACGGCATCCGGCAAACGCTCTTTCAAGGCGGCGATAAGGTGGCTGGCCAGGAGATCCCCGGAAGGCTCCCCCGCCACCATGGCAATCCGTACGGCGCGACCCATATCAGCGAATGATGCCTCGCTTGGATACCTCGAGGAAGTCGACCAGGCGCTGCAGATCCGGTTGCGTCCTGGCGTCCTCGATCAGCTTGCTCTTGGCTTCTTCGAGCAGCAGCCCGGACTTGTAGAGTGTGCGGTAGGCACGTTTGAGCGAGGTGATCGATTCCGCCGAAAAACCGCGACGCTTCAGGCCTTCGACATTGATTCCGTAAGGGGTCGCCGTATTCCCAGCCGCCATAAGGTATGGCGGTACATCCTGCAGAATCACCGTGCTGACGGCAGTCATGACGTGCGCACCGATGCGGCAAAATTGGTGGACGCCGGTAAAACCGCCCAGAATCGCCCAGTCATCGACCACGACATGACCGGCGAGCGAAGCATTGTTGGCAAACGTAACCTTGTTGCCGACCTGGCAATCGTGCGCAATATGCACATAAGCCATGATCCAGTTGTCGTCGCCGAGACGCGTGACACCCACATCCTGCACCGTGCCGAGATTGAAGGTGCAGAACTCACGGATAACGTTGCGGTCGCCGATTTCCAGACGTGTCGGCTCACCAGCGTATTTCTTGTCCTGAGGTACCTCGCCAAGCGAACAAAACTGGAAGACCCGATTGTCTCGACCAATCCGGGTATGACCACGAATCACGGTATGCGGACCGATGACGGTGTTGTCACCGATCTCGACATGCGGACCAATGATCGAATACGGCCCGATCTCGACATTGGCGCCGATCTTGGCGCCCGGATCGACAATGGCAGTCGAATGGATCATTTTAGAGCTTCCGCTGGGCGCACATCAGACGTGCCTCTGCCGCCAATTGGCCATCAACGCGCGCTTCACCCTTGAATTTCCAGACACCACGCATATGGCGCTCAATCTCGACATGCAAATGCAACTGATCACCCGGCAATACCGGCTTCTTGAAACGCGCTTCATCGATACCGGCAAAGTAAAAAACCGTATCAGCCGACGGCTTCTCGGACATCGACTTGAACGACAGAATACCTGCCGCCTGCGCCAACGCCTCCATGATCAGCACCCCCGGCATCACTGGATGATGCGGAAAATGTCCCATGAAGAAAGGCTCGTTGATCGTCACATTCTTGTAGGCATGGATGGACTTGCCCAGCTCAATCTCCACAACACGGTCGACCAGCAGGAACGGGTAGCGGTGCGGCAGGTGCTCCATGATTGCTTGAATATCCATTTAATCAACCCCTTGCATAATTTTATTTAAGTTTTTTCTCAAGTTCAGCAACACGGTCCGCAAGCTTGGCAAGCCGACGAATATGCGATGCATTGCGCAACCAGTCTTCATGCGTATCGAGCGGTTGAACGCTCGTGTAAACCCCTGGCTTCATAATGCTCTTCATGACTGTCGAACCACCGGAAATCGTTGTATCGCCAACAATATTGAGGTGCCCGGAAATCATGCCGGCACCGCCGACAATGCAATGCTCACCGAATACGGTGCTACCGGCAACACCCGTACATCCTGCCAACACGCTGTTGGCACCGATCCTGCAGTTGTGTCCAACATGAACCAGATTGTCGATCTTGCAACCATCGCCAACCACGGTATCTTCCAGTGCGCCACGGTCAACTGTCGTATTGGCGCCAATTTCTACATCGTCGCCAATCACCACCCCGCCAATCTGCGGAATTTTTACCCAGGACCGCCCATCCGGTGCGAAGCCAAATCCGTCGGCACCGATCACTGCGCCGGAATGCAGTATGCAGCCGCGCCCAATTCGGCATCCGTAATAAACAACGACGTTGGGATACAGAACCGACCCGTCGCCGATCGAGACGCCATCGCCAATCACACAGCCGGCATGAATGACCACGTTTTCACCCAAGGCTACCCCATGGCCGATAACCACGTTCGGGCCGACGGCAACACTATCTGGAATGGCAGACTCAAGCACGGCACTGGCGTGCACCCCGCGGAAGCCAGCAGATTGAGGATTCAGCAGTGCGGTAACCCGAGCGTAGTAGGCATAAGGATTACTGGTGACAATACGTGCCCCGGAAAACTCGCCAGCAGCATCCGGGCGCAAAATAACGGCCGATGCCTTGCTGCTTGCCAGCTGACTCCGGAATTTCGGATTGGCCAGGAAAGTAATCTCGCCCTCAGCGGCAGAAACCAGCGGCGCCACGCGTGAAATACGCGTTTCCGGGTCTCCAAGCACATCGCCGCCCAATTGGGCGGCGATGTCGGCAAGAGTATAAGAAATCTCACCCAAACCAACCATATTACTTACCTTCCGACAGCGCCTTGATCACACGTTCGGTGATGTCCAGACGGGGGCTGACCCAAACAACATCCTGCAGAATCAGGTCATATTTCTCATTTTCGGCAATCTGCTTGATCGCCTTGTTGGCTTTCTCGATGACCGCGGCGTTTTCTTCGTTCTGGCGAAGATTCAGGTCTTCGCGGAACTCACGCTGGCGACGCTGGAATTCGCGCGAAATCTCGCCGAATTCCTTTTCCTTGGTCCGGCGCTCGCTCTCCGCCATGGTCACGGAGTTCTTTTCCAGGTTTTCCTGAAGCCCCTGCAACTGCTTGGCCATGCGCTGCAGATCCTGATCGCGCTTGGCGAACTCGCCTTCCAGCTTCTTGGCGGCCTTTTGGGCGGCCGGCGCATCACGGAAAATGCGCTGCGTATTGACGTAACCAACCTTCAACTCGGAGGCGACCGCACCAGTTACAAACAATGCAGACATCAACGATGCGAGAACAACTGACTTGATTTTCAACTTGACGCTCCTGAATTAAAACGTGGTGCCCATCTGGAACTGGAAAGACTCGGACTTGTCGTCGGCTTGCTTGTTAAGCGGCCGACCAAAGCTGAATTTTAGCGGACCGATCGGGGAAATCCACGATGCCGACAAGCCAGTCGAGTAGCGAAGGCCACTGGAAGACTGAGCAGCATCATTCCCATAGACTTGGCCAGCATCAAAGAACCAACCCATGCGGAAGCTTTTCTCCATGCCGGGGATACCCCACAACAATTCGGCATTGCCAATCACGCGGCGACTGCCACCAAGTCGGTATTGGTTACCACTCGAATCAGTCTGAACCGGGCCAAGGCTGGATGCCTTGAAACCACGCACCGACCCGATACCACCCGCGTAAAAATTCTTGAAGAATGGAAGGCCGGAGTCACCATATCCTTCGGCATAGCCGACTTCGCCATTCAGCATCAAGGTAAATCTGGAATTGAGTGGTATGAAATGCTGCAACTGGTATGTGGCGCGGTAGTAAGTCAGATCACCACCCGGCAAAGCAACCTCAACGGAGGCCTTCTGGAAGGTCCCTCGCGTCGGGAAGAAGTAGCTATCCTTGCCATCACTGGCCCAGCTTACAGTCAATGGAATGGAAAGGTTTGTTGCGCCAAATTCCTTGACGTAATTACGATAATAATCGGGACTTGTATCGTAGGTCGTAATAGTCGTCGAATCAACGCCAAGACCGAGACCAATCGACTCTTTTTCCCCAATCGGGAAACCAAAGCGCAGCCCACCGCCATAAGACGATGAACTGTAGGCGGCAATGGCAGTGGATGTTGTATTAACGGTCCGTTGATAGAGGTCGAAACCCTGACTGACACCATCCTGCGTGAAATACGGATTGGTGTAGGAAAACACGTAGGTCCGGTAAGTCTTGGCAGAATTCACCTGAATCGCTACGTTGTTGCCGCTGCCCATAAAGTTGTTTTGTGCGATCGAGCCCGACAGGATGATTTTATCGGTGCTGGAGGTACCCACGCCCAGCATCAGGTTGCCGGTCGGTTTTTCCGTCACATTGACATTAACATCCAACTGATCGGCAGTACCCGGCACGGCAGGCGTCTCGATAGCGACATCGCCAAAATAACCCAGTCGGTCAATGCGCTGCTTCGAAGCAGTGACCTTGTCTGCATCGTACCAACCGCCTTCCATCTGGCGCATTTCGCGGCGGATGACCTCATCGCGCGTCTTGGTGTTGCCGGTTACATTGACACGACGGACGTAAACCCGCTTGCCTGGATCGACGAAGATGGTGAAGGCCACCTTGCGTTTTTCCTTGTCGATTTCCGGCGCGGCATTGACGTTGGCAAAGGCATAGCCCTCCTTGCCAAGACGGTCGCTGATGGCCTTGGTCGTATCATTCAGCTTTTCACGCGAGAACACATCGCCCGGCTTGATGGTGACCAGTTTTTTCAACTCATCTTCAGGAATCGAAAAGTCACCAGCCATTTTCACAGATGAAACCTGGAAGCGCTCGCCTTCAACAATGTTGGCAGTGATGTACACATCCTGCTTGTCTGGAGAAATTGAAACCTGCGTCGACTCGACCGCAAATTCCAGATACCCCTGATTCATGTAGAAGGACTTCAGCTTTTCCAGGTCAGCCGACAATTTCTGCCGTGAATACTGATCGTTCTTGGTATACCAGCTCAACAAACCGGGCGTCGTCAGCTCGAACTGACTGAGCAACTCTTTTTCGGAGAAGGACTTGGCACCGACCAGATTAATCTGCTTGATCTTGGCTGCTACACCTTCTTCGATATTGAAATTGATACCGACACGATTCCGCTCGAGCGGTGTTACGGTCGTCGTGATACTGGCGGCATACTTGCCACGCGTCAGATACTGACGCTTGAGTTCCTGCTCGGCCTTTTCCAGCAGGGCCCGGTCGAAGATGCGCCCGTCGGCAATACCCGTTTCCTTGAGCGCCTTGACGATGACATCCTTGTCAAACTCCTTGAGACCGACAAAATTGATCGTCGCGATAGCCGGACGCTCCTGGACGACAACCACCATGACGTCCTTCTCGACTTCGATCCGTACATCCTTAAAAAAGCCGGTGGCGAATAGTGCCTTGATCGACTGCGCAGCCTTCTCGTCAGTCAGCGTCTCGCCGACTTTGACCGGCAAATACCCGAAGACCGTGCCCGCTTCGGTACGCTGAATACCTTCGACCCGGATGTCCTTCACTGCAAAAGGTTCGAAAGCCAGCGCAGGTGTAGAGAACAGGCCAGCAATCAGGATGGACAACAGGGATTTTTTCATCGTTCAGCCGTTAAACAGGCGGGTCAAGTCATTAAAAAAGGCGAAAGCCATCAAGGCGAACAGAATGGACATACCTACTTGCTGCCCAATTTCCATGGCTCGCTCTGAAAGCGGCCTACGCATGACGACTTCAAGCACATGATACAACAAATGGCCACCATCCAGCACCGGTATGGGAAGCAGATTCAACACCCCCAGGCTGATACTGACCAGCGCCATGAACTTGAGATAATAATCAAGCCCAAGACGCGCCGACTGACCAGCATAGTCGGCAATGGTCACCGGCCCTGAAAGGTTTTTCCATGAAACTTCACCGGTCAGCATCTTGCCCATCATGACCAGGCTGAATATCGACTTGTCCCAAGTTTCATCAAGCGCCTTGCCAGCAGCCTCAACCATTCCGTAGCTGATGAAGGTTTTCACTTCCCGACGGGGTTTCGGGCCATCAGCGACTGCTACGCCAATTTTCCCGACCGTCTGTCCACGCTCCATAACTGACTCTGGAACCAAGTCGACCGCAACAATCTCGCCTTGACGCTCCACCTCGAGACGGATCGATTTTGTCGCCGAGTCGCGAATGATTGCGACCAAGTCATACCAGGAGAAAACATCCTTTTCAGCAATCGACAATACCCGGTCGCCGGGCAACAAACCAACCCGGTCGGCGACGCCATTGGTGACAACCTTGCCTATTACAGCCGGCAAATCCGGCCGATAGAAGCGCACCCCCAGACGCTCCAGTGCATCACCCTCCCAGCCTTGTTCCCCAGCAGCAGCCAAATAAAGATGGCGGACAGCTATTTCGTCGCGCTCGTTGACTACTTCAAGCGCTACACTTTCTTGATCTATCGCCTTTTGCAACAGAACCCAGCGCAGATCATTCCAGGTCGCCACTGGCTGACCGTCGACTGCCCTGACCTGCTCACCGTTCACGATGGCTGCCATGGCAGCCGGCGTACCAATAGGTGGCGCACCAAGCACAGGCAGCAATTCCTCGCTGCCATGCATGAAGACTGCCCAATAGAGAAGAATGGCCAATGCAAAATTGGCCAGCGGGCCGGCGGCGACGATGATGCTGCGCTTGCCGACACTCTGCCGATTGAAGGTGCGATGAATATCTTTCTCCGCAACCGCGCCCTCACGCTCGTCGAGCATTTTTACGTAGCCACCCAGCGGAAATATACTGATCGCCCACTCCGTCTGATCAATCCCCAGCCGCTTTCTCCACAGCATGCGTCCGAAGCCGACCGAAAAGCGGAGCACCTTGACGCCGCACAGCCTTGCCGCCAGATAGTGCCCCAACTCATGCACGACAATCAGGACGCCAAGGACCACCAGAAAGGCAGCGAGGTAAAACGGAACGCTGTTCACGCGAGAGAGCGTTCCCGAACCATTTTGTGGGCCAACTGACGGGCCTCGGCATCGGCCGCCAGCACATCGGCCAGGCTGCCTTCCGGACCGGCCGGCAAAGCCTGCAGGACCGCTTCGTCGAGTTTCGCAATACCCAGAAATGGCAAAGCCCCGTCGAGGAAAGCCGCGACCGCGACTTCGTTGGCGGCATTGAGGATGGCGGGGGCCGTGCCACCTTCGCGCAACACGTCATAGGCCAGTTGCAGACAACGGAATCGTTCGAAATCGGGTGCCACAAAATCCAGACGGGCAATCTTGAACAGGTCCAACGACTCGACCCCTGCAACAATGCGCTCAGGCCAGGCCATCGCGTAAGCAATGGGCGTGCGCATGTCAGGGTTTCCCATTTGCGCCAGAACCGACCCATCAACGTACTGAACGGCAGAATGAATCACGCTTTGCGGATGGACGACAACCTGGATCATTTCCGGCGGCGCATCAAACAGCCAGCGCGCCTCGATGACTTCCAGCCCCTTGTTCATCATGGTCGCCGAATCGACAGAAATCTTGCGCCCCATCACCCAGTTTGGATGGGCGCAGGCCTGATCCGGTGTCACGTTCGCCAGATCGGTCAAGGGGGTGTTGCGGAACGGGCCACCAGATGCAGTCAACAATATTTTCTGGACGCCACATTGCGTCAGCCCCTGCGCAAAATCACCGGGCAGAGACTGAAAAATGGCATTGTGTTCGCTATCGACTGGAAGCAGCGACGCGCCATTCTCGCGCACCGCGCGCATGAATAACTCGCCGGCCATAACCAACACTTCTTTGTTCGCCAGCATGACCTTTTTGCCTGCCCGCGCAGCAGCAAGCGTTGGCTCCAGGCCAGCAGCGCCGACGATAGCTGCCATCACCGCATCGACTTCCGCCAGAGACGACAATTCGACGAGTGCTTCGACGCCGTGGCGGATTTCCGTATCCAACCCGACATCATGGCAACGTTTAGCTAATTGGGCCGCCAGCGCAGCATCGCGGAGCACCGCAAAACGAGGCCGAAACTCAATGCACTGTTCGAACAGCTTTTCAAGCTGACTATGTGCGCAAAGGGCAAACGCCCTGTAGCGACCAGGATGACGCCGGATCACATCCAGCGTGCTGACGCCAATCGAGCCGGTTGAACCGAGTACAGTAATGTTCTGCAAGGTCGCGCTCACCGGGCTGCGAACAAGAGCCAGACAAGGGCGACGACGGGCAGTGTCGAGGTCAGGCTGTCAATGCGATCAAGCACGCCGCCATGTCCGGGCAGAATATTGCTGCTGTCCTTGATGCCGGCCTTACGCTTGAGCAGTGACTCGTAGAGATCACCGACGATGCTGACAGCCGTCACACCAACCAGCGCAGCGATCCACACCGGCAAAGACATGAACTCCAGTCCGAACAATTGGCGAACAACCATGCCATAAATAACCACGCCAACGCCGGCGCCTATGGCGCCCTCCCAGGTCTTGCCCGGGCTGATCGTTGGCGCCAGTTTGTGCTTGCCGAAAGCTTTTCCGGAAAAATAGGCGGCGATATCAGCCATCCAGACGACGGCAAAAATACCGAGTAGCGCGCCAGCACCGAGCATCCGCAACTGGACCATGGCCAGCCAGGTCGGCAAGAGGACCACGGCGCCGACCAAAAGGCCCGAGAAGCCGCCAAGCGACCACTTGTTTTTCAGCCAGAGCGGCATGACCAGACACCAGAAACCTGCGGCCACCGCGTAGGCAATCAAAACCCAAGGCGGCGCTGGCACCGAGACTTCGCCGGCCCCGATAGCTTCCGGAACGACGACAGATAAGAGCGCGCAAAACAGGGCTGTCGCTACACCAAGGAAGATACGGCGGCCACCCGGCCAGCCGAGCAAGGCGCCCCACTCCCAGGCTGCGACACCGATGAAACCGGCGACAAGGAGGGCCCAACCGGCCTGCGATGAATAAAACAGACTGGGCAACAGCAACGCCATCAGGACCAGCGCAGTGATGACGCGTGTTTTAAGCATTCGGCTTTTCCACCAGTTGTTCGCTGGTCCGGCCAAAGCGACGTTCGCGCTGCTGGAACGATGTGATCGCCTTGTCGAACTCGGCCGTGTCGAAATCAGGCCAGAGTACAGGCGTGAAGTAAAGCTCGGTGTAGGCCAGTTGCCAGAGCAGGAAATTGCTGATCCGCTCCTCGCCACCGGTGCGAATGAACAGATCGGGCTCCGGCGCAAAACTCATCGACAAATGCGGTTCGAGATCACTCTCCTGCCAGCCGTCGCGCTTTTCGGGCTGGGTGGCCAGCATTTGATTGGTCGCCTGCATGATGTCCCAACGGCCGCCGTAGTTGGCGGCGATGGTCAGGTCAAGACGGGTATTGCCGGCAGTCCTTGTCTCGGCTTGGCGAATCAGCTCTTGCAGACGCGGTTCGAAACGGGACAGGTCGCCAATGATGCGCAAGCGAACGCCATTGCGGTCGAGCTTGTCGACTTCCTGCTCAAGCGCCTTGACGAAGAGCTGCATGAGTAGCGACACCTCGTCCTGCGGTCGACGCCAATTTTCGGACGAAAATGCAAAGAGGGTCAGGTACTGGATGCCACGCTCAAGACAGGCGCGAACCATCTCGCGTACCAGCTCGACACCTTTGACATGACCGGCGACGCGCGGCAGGAAGCGTTTCTTCGCCCAACGGCCATTGCCATCCATGATGACGGCGACGTGCTGAGGCACGACCGCCGTTGGCGGAACCTGTCGAGTTGAACTGGAAAAGAAGGCCATGCAGCCGGGAACCCGAGCGGAACCGGCTTAAACCTGCATGAGCTCGGCCTCTTTGGCGGCGAGCATCTTGTCGACTTCAACGATGTAACGATCGGTCAGTTTCTGGACGTCGTCTTGAGCCTTGCGCTCGTCATCTTCGGGAATTTCGCCCTTTTTCAGCGCATCCTTCAGGTGGGTATTGGCGTCACGGCGCAGGTTGCGAATGGCTACTTTGACGCCTTCGCCTTCGGTCTTGACGATTTTGATCATTTCCTTGCGACGCTCTTCGGTCAGCGCCGGCATCGGCACACGAATGAGTTCGCCCTGCGAAGCCGGATTCAGGCCGAGATCGCAATCACGAATGGCCTTTTCGACCTTTTGCAGCATGGCCTTTTCCCACGGCTGCACGCCGATGGTCCGGGCATCAACCAGCGTAATGTTGGCCACCTGATTCACAGGGACCATGGAGCCGTAGTAATCGACCTGGACGTGATCGAGCAAGCCGGTATGGGCGCGGCCGGTGCGAATTTTCTGGAGATCAAGTCGCAGTGCTTCCAGCGACTTCTGCATCTTGGCTTCAGCAGTTTTCTTGAGTTCAGGAATCATTTATTAGTCTCCCTCAGCAATAGACCAGCGTACCTTCATCTTCGCCACAGACCACGCGCTTCAGCGCGCCGGTCTTGAAGATGGAAAACACGTTGATCGGCAATTTTTGATCGCGACACAGCGCGAAGGCGGTCGCATCCATGACCGCCAGATTCTTGGAAATCGCTTCATTGAAGCTGATCTTGTCATAGCGGGTCGCCAGCGGATCCTTCTTGGGGTCGGCCGAGTAAATACCATCGACCTTGGTCGCCTTGAGGACGATTTCGGCGCCGATTTCCGAGCCGCGCAATGCTGCAGCGGTATCGGTGGTAAAGAAGGGGTTGCCGGTACCGGCACCAAAGATGACGATCTTGCCTTCTTCAAGGTAGCGGATGGCCTTGCCGCGGATGTACGGCTCGACAACCTGCTCGATATTCAGCGCCGACTGCACGCGGGCATTGAGACCGCACTGGCGGAAGGCGTCGGACAGCGCCATGGCGTTCATCACCGTGGCCAGCATGCCCATGTAATCTGCAGTGGCGCGATCCATCCCGGTGGCCGTACCGGCCATACCACGGAAGATGTTGCCACCGCCGATCACGACGCCGATTTCGACACCCATGTCGGCGACCGCCTTGATCTCTCCGCAGATACCCGCAATGGTCTGCGGGTTGATGCCGTAGGCGTCATTGCCCATGAGGGCCTCGCCGGAGAGTTTCAGGAGAATTCGCTTGTACTTGGGTGCAGACATCAGCGTTCCTTTCTTTACTTCTTGGCAGCGGCAGCAGCAGCCTGGGCAGCGACTTCAGCAGCGAAGTCGTCAACCTTTTTCTCGATGCCTTCGCCGACCACGAACAGTGCAAAGCCAGCGACCGAAGCGCCCTTGGCCTTAAGCAGTTGCTCGATGGTTTGCTTGCCGTCGGCAGCCTTGACGAAGACTTGAGCCAGCAGGGTCACGTCCTTCAGATATTTCTGGACGGTACCTTCGGCGATCTTCTCGAGCATGGCTTCCGGCTTGTTGTCGGCACGAGCCTTTTCGATGGCGATACGACGCTCGGTGTCCAGGAGTTCCTGGGAAACACCCGAGGCATCCAGCGCCTTCGGCTTGGAGGCAGCGATATGCATCGCCAGATCCTTGGCCAGTTGCTCGTCGCCGCCAACCACGTCAATCACGACACCAACCTTGGCGCCACCGTGGATGTAGGAAACCAGCTTGCCCTTGGCTTCGAAACGGGCAAAGCGGCGGATCGACATGTTTTCGCCGATTTTGCCGACCAGTGCAGCACGGGTCGAATCAACAGTACCCTCGCCCATCGGCAGCGCGGACAGCGCAGCGACGTCAGCCGGATTCTTTTCAGCAACCAGCTTGGCCGAGCCATTGGCCAGCGCGATGAATTCGTCGTTCTTGGCAACGAAGTCGGTTTCGCTATTGACTTCGATGATTGCACCGAGCTTGCCATCTTCGGAAATGCTGACCGCAACGATACCTTCAGCGGCCACGCGGGTCGCGGCCTTGGAGGCCTTGTTGCCCAGCTTGACGCGGAGGATCTCTTCAGCCTTGGCCATGTCGCCATCGGCTTCGGTCAAGGCCTTCTTGCATTCCATCATGGGTGCGTCGGTCTTGCCGCGCAGTTCTGCCACCATGCCTGCGGTAATTGCCGCCATATTTTTTCTCCTGAGCTTTTAAAACAGGCGGAGCTTAGCGCTCCGCCGTTACAACTTTATTCAGCTGCGTCGACGACTTCGACGAACTCGTCATCGCCACCGGCGCTAACGATTTCCTGCATGACCTGATTGCGGCCTTCAAGAATGGCATCAGCCACCCCACGGGCGTAGAGCTGGATGGCACGGGAAGAGTCGTCGTTACCCGGGATGACGTATGCAACGCCGTCCGGGGAATGGTTGGTATCGACCACGCCGATGACCGGGATGCCGAGCTTTTCGGCTTCGGTGATGGCGATCTTGTGGTAGCCGACGTCGATGACGAAGATGGCATCCGGCAGGCCGGCCATTTCCTTGATACCGCCGATGGACTTCTGGAGCTTTTCCAGTTCGCGACGGAAGGTCAGCGCTTCCTTCTTCGGCATCTTTTCCAGTTCGCCGGCCTCAACAGCCAGTTCCATGTCCTTCAGACGCTTGATCGAGGTCTTGACGGTCTTGAAGTTGGTCAGCATACCACCCAGCCAACGCTGGTCGACGAACGGTGACTTGGCGCGCAGCGCTTCTTCACCGATGATTTCGCGAGCCTGACGCTTGGTGCCAACGAACATGACGGAACCACGATTAGCCGACAGCTTCTTCACGAATGCCATGGCTTCGTTGTACTTGGCCAGGGTCTTTTCGAGATTGACGATGTGAATCTTGTTGCGGGCACCGAAGATATACGGAGCCATCTTGGGGGACCAGAAACGGGTTTGGTGACCGAAGTGGACACCGGCTTCCAGCATTTCGCGCATGGTAACGGACATTGTAAAACTCCTTAAGGGTTGTACCTCCACCCGCCTGAAACGCCCGCCATTATTGAATTCTGGCAGACACCCTTAATCGGCGGATGTGTGGATTTTGGTCGCCTGCACCGTGCAGACCACCGTTTTTTCAGCCATAACGGCTGAGAAAAACCTGCGGATTATAGCAGCAGAACAGGCATTCCGGAAGCTCAATAACCGTTCTGTTTGAGTGCCAGCAACTGCAACATGCGCGCCAGATACGGTTGCCAGTCGGGCATCTGCAAGCCGAAGTCGGTTTCCAGGCGGGTGCAGTCGAGACGCGAATTGGCTGGACGCCGGGCCGGCACCGGATATTCCGCTGTCGTGATGGCATGCATCTCCTCCGGCTTCAGGCGCAGGTTGAAGCCCGGCATCTGTCCGGCCAGCCCGACGATGGTCCGGGCGAACTCGCACCAGCTGACCGGTCGTGCTGCGGCCAGATGGTAGATTTCATTTTTGGCCATTTTTTCCGGTTGACCGTGGCGAACCATGGCCAGCACGACGCCGGTCACCGTCGCGATCAATGCCGCCGGGGTCGGCGAACCGATCTGGTCATCGACGACATTGAGGCGGTCCTTTTCCCGCGCCAGACGCAGGATGGTCTTGACGAAATTGTCACCACGCGCGCCAAACACCCAGCTGGTGCGGAAAATCAGCGACCGGCCACCGACGGCGCGAATCGCCTCCTCGCCAGCCAGCTTGGTCCGCCCGTAAACACTTTGCGGCCCGGTTGGATCGCTTTCGACATAGGGCGATGATTTGCTGCCGTCGTAGACGTAGTCGGTCGAATAATGGACCAGCAAGGCGCCGAGCACGGCAGCCTCCTCAGCCAGAATGCCGGGCGCTTCGGCGTTAATGCAGCGGGCCAGTTCAGGTTCGGACTCGGCTTTGTCGACGGCGGTATAGGCGCCGGCATTGACGATGATAGAAGGGCGTACCTGACGAACAACGGAACGAATCTGCTCCGCATCGGACAAATCGCATTGTGCGCGGCTACAAGCCACGACAACCCCGTGTGGCGCCAGCGAACGTTGCAGTTGCCAGCCAACCTGGCCATCCTTGCCGAGCAGAAGAATCGTCATCGGAAATTTCGCATGTCGAAGAGCGCAAGTATGCCACTTTGGCCGCTCCCGGCTTTGCGAAACCCGCCCCATCATTTATCCTTCCCCTTTGCCAACGCCCCACAGAACAGCCGCCATGAGCATCAGCATCAAGACCCCGGACGAAATCGAAAAAATGAGAATTGCCGGGCGTCTGGCCGGAGAGGTCCTCGACTACATCGAGCCCTTCGTCAAGGTCGGCGTCACCACCGACGAACTCGACAAGCTTTGCCACGATTACATGGTCAATGTGCAGGGCTGCATCCCCGCCCCGCTCAACTATGCACCGTCGGGCTACAACCCCTACCCCAAATCGATCTGCACCTCGGTCAATCAGCAGGTCTGCCACGGCGTTCCCGGCGAACGCGTGCTGAAGAACGGCGACATCGTCAATCTCGACATCACGACGATCAAGGACGGCTACCACGGCGATACCAGCCGGATGTTCATCGTCGGGGAAGGCTCTATCCAGGCCAAGCGCCTGTGTGAAATCACCTTCGAGTGCATGTGGCTGGGCATTTCGGTCATCAAACCGGGCGCCCATCTTGGCGATATCGGCGCGATCATCCAGAAATACGCCGAAAAGAACGGCTGCTCTGTCGTCCGCGAGTTTTGCGGCCATGGTATCGGCGCCAAATTCCACGAAGATCCACAGGTTTTGCACTACGGCAAGGGCGGCACCGGGCCAAAGCTGGAACCGGGCATGATCTTCACCGTCGAACCAATGATCAACGCCGGCAAGGCGGCTATCCGTGAAATGGCCGATGGCTGGACCATCGTCACCAAGGACCGTAGCCTCTCGGCGCAGTGGGAACACACCGTGCTGGTCACCGAGACCGGCCACGAAATCATGACGCTCTCAGCCGGTTGCCGCGCCAAACCTGACTGGATCAGCTGATGTCCTGCGATGTTGCCGCCCTGCGGGCTGAAGTCAAGGCGGCACAGATCCGCCTTCAGGAAAATTACGAACAAACCAGTGATGCCGATGCCCTGCTCCGTGAACGCAGCAAGCAGGTTGACAGCGTTCTCGAAAGACTCTGGGCCTCGTTCGACTTTCCGGCCACGCTGGCCCTGGCTGCGGTTGGTGGCTATGGCCGTGGCGAGCTTTACCCGGCCTCTGATATCGACCTGCTGATCCTGCTCCCCAAGGAAGCGAACGGTGCCCTCCAGGAAAAACTGGAACGGCTGATCGGCTCCTTCTGGGACATCGGCCTGGAGATCGGACACAGCGTCCGTACCATCCAGGACTGCCTGAACGAAGCCGAAAACGACATCACGGTTCAAACCGCCCTGCTTGAAGCGCGCCTGCTGACCGGCAATGCCAAGCTGTTCGCCACTTTCGAGAAACGTTTGCGCGGCCATCTCGACCCATTGGTCTTCTGTGAAGCCAAGCAGATCGAGCAACAGGAACGCTACCTCCGTTTCAACGAGACCCCGTACAGCCTGGAGCCGAACTGCAAGGACTCCCCGGGCGGCCTGCGCGATTTTCAGGTCATTTTCTGGATCGCCAAGGCTGCAGGCTACGGGGCGACCTGGGAGGAACTGCACAAAAACGGCATCATCACGCTCGAAGGCATGATGCAGGCCCGGGAGTGCCAGGAATACCTGTCCCACCTGCGCATTCGCCTGCACTTCATGCTCGGGCGCCGTGAAGATCGCCTGCTCTTCGACTACCAGAGCAACCTCGCCGCCAAATACGGATTTGTCTCGAACGAAGCGAAGCGGGCCTCCGAACAGCTCATGCAGGTTTACTACCGCAACGCCAAAACGGTCAGCCTGCTCAATACGATCCTGTTACAGAACATGGCGTCGGCGCTGACCCCGGAAAATGAACAGACGCCGCAACCGCTCGACGACAATTTCCAGATTGTCGGCAACCTTCTCGACATCCGGGACGAAGCCCTGTTCGAAAAAAATCCGACGACCATTTTCGACAGCTTCCTGGTCATGCAGGAAACCCACGAACTGTCCGGCATGACCACCCGCACGCTACGTGCCCTGTGGCGGGCCCGCGAGCAGATCACGCCGGAATTCCGGGCCGATCCGACCAACCGGGCGATGTTCCTCAAGTTACTGCAAAGCGACCGCGGCATCATTCATGAATTCCGGCGCATGAACCAGCTCGACATTCTTGGCGCCTACCTGCCCAACTTCGGGCGCATCGTCGGTCAGATGCAGCACGACCTGTTCCACGTCTACACCGTCGACCAGCACATCCTGCAAGTCCTGCGCAACATCCGCCGCTTCACGATGAGCGAATTCGCCCACGAGTATCCGCTCTGTTCGCGTATCGTCAGCGAACTCGACCGCCCGTGGCTGCTCTACATCGCCGCCCTCTTTCACGACATCGCCAAAGGTCGCGGCGGCGATCACTCCGAACTCGGTACCGTCGATGCTTTGGAATTTTGCCAAAATCACCGGTTGACCGTGGAAGACACCGAACTGGTCGTCTGGCTGGTCAGGAATCACCTGGTCATGTCGCAGGTTGCGCAGAAAGAAGACCTCAGCGACCCGGACGTGATCGACAAATTCCTCAAACTGGTCGGCGACATCCGCCACCTGCAGGCGCTCTATCTACTGACCCATGCCGACATCCGCGGCACCAGCCCGAAAGTCTGGAACCACTGGAAGGGCAAGCTGCTGGCCGACCTCTATTATCAGGCGCTGCATCACCTCTCGAGTGGCAACGCCCCGGCCGGGCACGGCCTGATTGCCGAACGCCAGGCCGAAGCAATGCGCCTGCTGCGCTTCTTCGCCCTTTCCGACACCGTTCACGAACGTCTGTGGAAACAACTCGACACCGTCTATTTCCTCCGTCACTCAGCTGAAGAAATCGCCTGGCACACCCGCTCATTGCACTACCGGATCTACAACAACCAGCCGGTCGTCCGCGCCCGCCCCTATCAGGAAGGCGAAGGCCTGCAGGTCATGGTCTACACCCAGGACCAGCCCGACCTTTTCGCCCGTATCGTCGGCTTCTTCGCCCGCGCCGGCTACAGCATCGTTGACGCCAAGATTCACACGACCGCGCACGGCTACGCCCTCGACAGCTTTGTCGTGCTGGATGTCGAAAATCGCGACAACGACCGTGAAATGGTCGCTTACATCGAGCATGAACTGGAACAGCGCCTGGTACAGCAGATGCCAATCGATGTGCCGTCGTCCGGTCGCCTGTCACGTCAGGTCAAGCATTTCCCGATCAAGCCGGAAGTCGGCATCCGCGGCGACGAAAAGGGATCGCATTTCATCCTGTCGCTGACCGCAGCCGACCGTCCCGGCCTGCTTTACACCGTCGCCAACACGCTGGCCGAGCACGGCGCCAACCTGCATACCGCCAAAATCACGACGCTTGGCGAACGGGCAGAAGACGTTTTCCTGATCAGCGGCGGCGACCTGCGCGATACCGGCAAACGCATCCGCCTGGAAACCGAGCTGATGGAGCGGCTCAAGGTCTAGGCTGGATCCGGGGTTCGTCACCAGTTTGTCATGCGATTCCTTCAGCATATGGAGATTGTCATCCTATCTTCTCCATGCTCCAACACTCGCCCACCGGCACCGCCTATCTGCCTGACGGAGTAACCGACCTTCCCGAGCCCCGGCCACCACGTCCGGCAAGCCACTCGCTTGTTCTCTTTCTCACCGTATTCGCGCTGTTGCAATGGGGCTGGAACTCAGCGCGCGGCACTTGGGTCGAGCGGCTGATTATTGATCAAGCCACCGTCGTTCCGGCCGCCATGCTGGTTCGCACGCTGACTCCGGAAATTTCAGCCCGGGCGAACGGGCCAAGCATCAAGGCACCGGGTGGCGGTCTCAACATCCTCAACGGCTGCGAAGGGACCGAAGTGATGTTTCTGCTGATTGCCGCCTTCGTTGCCACCCGCATGCCTTGGCGCCGCGGACTGGTGGCACTCGGCGCCGGCCTCGGCTGGGTTTTTCTGCTCAACCAGGCACGTATCCTGACTCTCTTTTACACATTTCGCATTGACCGCAGCTGGTTCGATATCCTGCACACGGCAGTCCTGCCTGCCGTCCTCGTCGCGCTGACTGCCGGCTATTTCTATGTCATCCTCCACGCCCTCCGCCGCCGAGTGGCCTGAACCAGCCGCCGCCATTTTTGCCCTGCTTGCCGGATTCGCCTTGTCGATTTCCCTGGCCGCGCTTGGCGGGCGACAGCTGGTGGAAATCCTGCTACCGCTGCTCCAAGCACCGATCCTCTGGCTTGATGACCGCTTTGCCATCCTTTTCCTCGGTATCGACCATACAGCTCAGGACACAGTGATCCGTCTGAGAGTCAATCTTATTCGCCTGCTCGTCATCGGCACGCACGTGGTCGAACCGCATCCCAAGGGCTGGCTGGAAGTCACCACGACGGTCGGCGCCATGCTCCAACCCCTGACCATCGGCCTTGGCCTGGCCCTCGCCTGGCCGGGTCGAATCAGCCAGCGCCTTGCACGCGCCGCCCTGGCCTGCGCCGGTGACCTGCTCTTCATGCTGGTCGACATCCCGCTCACCTTGCATGCCTACACCTGGGACATGTTTCTCGCCGCCTACGATCCCGGCCATTTCTCGCCGCTGATGACGGCACACCGCTTTCTCCACGGCGGCGGCCGCTTGGGCATCGGCGTCGCGCTCGGCACGATGGCGATACTGGCACTCAGCCAGAACCGACAGCGCGACCGACAAGCGTCTCCGGAAACAACAGAGACGAAAGCGTTCAGCGACGGTTCGTAACGACGCCTCGCCACAGCGCGAGCGCCATCAACAAAAGGCTCCAGGCAGGCAAGGGAACATCGCCGCTGTCACTGCCATCGCTGCTAGGCGCTGCGACAACGACCGATCCACTGGCGCTGTCGTTGCTCACCACCAGGTCGCTCCATGCCCCGTCGACACTCGCCGCCAGCGTCAGGCTACCGGTCGACGCCGCCAGTACGACAACCTGTCGGGTCAGCGCTTGCGCCACTGTCATGTTGCCCAACTCGCAGGCGACAGCCCCAACCGCCACCGTGCAGCCACTGCTGACCGAACGAACGGTCGCACCGGCTGGCAGCGTGATATTGAGCAGCACCGATTCCGCCGTGTAGGGGCCGTTGTTGGTGACCGTTGCTGTGTAGGTGACATCGCTACCGACCACCGCCGGATCGGGCGTTGCCGTCACGACCACAGACAGGTCTGCCACCGGTTCGACGAGATTCCAGTTCAGGGAGACAGCACCAGTGGCTCCGACCTTGCCGGCGACAGCCAGGTAATAGGTAATCCCGGCGACGGCTCGAAAGGTGATTTTGCTGGTCACAACCGTGCCCGATTCGTCATTGTTCGCGGCTACAGAAGTCAGTGCGCCAACCGCGCTGCCGGTATATGCGGCCAGTACCGTATCGAATCCGCTGCCGCTGGTGGTGAACGTCGCGTTACCGCCAGTTGGCGCCGTCCACCTCCACCACACCGAGCGATTGGGCGAAGCCCCGGCATGTGCTGGCTCGCCTACTTCTGCGGTCGACAACTCGGAATTGCCCAAAACCGAACCGCTGCTGCCCGAAATCGTCGTTGCCGCAGCGAAAGCATCATTGGCGGGCAATTGCAGCGCGGCCGCCAGATTGATCCGTGGGAAGACAAGTCCATTCCGGCCATCGGTGACGGCCACGCCGTAACTACTCAGCCGAGCCAGCGATGTTTCAAAGTTCTCTGCCGGACGCGCCCCGCGCAGGACTGCGTAGGCCCCGGCCGCGTGCGGTGCGGCAAAAGAAGTACCCCCACCCGACGAACCAAGCACGCTGATCATTGCCCCCGGGGCGAGCAACTTGACCATGCTGGCACTGTTGGAGAAACAAGCTATTTTGTCGGCTGCAGTCGAACTGTCGCTGCAAACGCCCCAGGCTGCGCTGCCAACATTGGCATCGTAGACCGCGCCGACGGCCACGGCACCCGGGGTACACGCCGGGATGGCGATACCGTCGGAGTAGCCATCGTTGCCACTGGCGACAAAACTGACGATACCGTTGGCGCGTGCCGCCTGAATCGCCACGCGGAACGGATTGCCAGCGGAGCACGCGCTGGTGTATTTGGTGCTGCCCCCGAGGCTCATGTTGATGGCCGTGATGTTGTAGGTTGCCCGGTTGGCAATCACCCAGTTGATGGCTTCGACAACATCCACGCTTGACGCACTGCTACCGTCGAAGACATCGAGAGCAATGATGTTGGACGCCGGCGCCGTGGCCGAAGTAATTCCGGCAACCATCGAACCGTGGCCGTTGGCATCCGGCACACCATCATCGGGCGCGGTATCCATGGCGAACGCCACCTTGCACCCGGCAGGTGTGCCCGGCGCAGAGCAACTGCCGAATTGGGCGTTGGTGTAATCGACGCCGGTATCCAGCACGGCAACGGATGCGCCGCTTCCCTGCTGAGCAGCAGCACTGGCTGCCGGTTGGCCAATCAGCGGCAAGCTCTGGTTCAGGATCGGATACAGCGGGATGTCCTCGTAAATTTCGAGAACTTCGCTGCGTGCAGCCAGACGTTCCAGCGCGGCAACATTGCGCACGCGCACTGCCAGCATCGGCAGTTGATCGTAGGTTTTAAGGCGCTCGAGGTCCTTGCCAACAACTGCAGTCAGCATCTGCTCCTTGATCGCACGACGTAGTGCAGGTCGAGAGCCAGCCGCCTTGCGTCCGGACTCCGGCAATAGCGCGACATCCTCCGCCAGGTGTACAAGCACGTTGGCAGGCTCGTCCCGCTCAAGCTGACTGCGGACCTTCGGCGGAATGCGTCCGTCAATCGTTTCCGCTGCCACTTGACCGGCTGCCCCGAAAAGAACAAATGTCAAGACAAACGAATATGCAGTTCGCTGCAAGAAGGCGAATCGCGGGTTGCCAAGCGCGCTACCCGCAGCACCGTCAGAAATCTCCCAAAGCGCTCTGCGGAAAGGGTTTCGGTTGTTCATGACGGTGCTCAATGCCGGGAGTTATTTGAACTCCCAGATTAGCCACCGCGCGTTACGACAAAGTGTCGAATCGAAACAGAATCGGGTTAAATTTGGTTAAATTCCGTCCTGAAACTTAAACCGACATTCCCATCGGCTGACAACTATCGGGACTGCCGACCAGTTTCTCGATGACTGACTTGACCTGCCCCATCGCTCCGTGCAGGACGTGCTCCAGACTTTCGAAGTGAATGCCGTTGAGGCTGCTGCCACGGCCGGCCGCATGGTTGGCCACGACGTTCATCGCGGCATAGGGCAAACCGAGTTCGCGGGCCAGGATGGCTTCCGGCATGCCGGTCATGCCGACCACGTCGGCGCCATCACGCTCCAGGCGATTGATTTCCGCTGCTGTTTCGAGGCGCGGCCCCTGCGTTGCGGCGTACACCGCATCCACCTTGATATCGATGCTCAGTTGCTGGCCGGCTGCCAGAATGCGGCGGCGCAGTTCGGGGTCGTAGGGTTCAGTAAAGTCGACGTGGGTCACCGGTGTTCCGTTACCGTCGAACATCGTCGATTTGCGGCCCCATGTGTAGTCGATGATCTGGTCGGGCAGGACGATGTCGCCCGGCTGCAGATCGGGGCGAATGCTGCCAACCGAGGCCACCGAAATGACGCCGGTGACCTTGTGATGATGCAGTGCCCACATGTTGGCCCGGTAATTGACCATGTGCGGCGGAATGGTGTGGCCGTAGCCGTGGCGCGGCAGAAAAACCGCCGGCTGGCCGCAGATCTGCCCAAAAACCAGGGCGCCGGACGCTTCGCCGTAAGGCGTGCGAACCACTTCACGATGCGAAACGTCGAGATTGGACAGCGTTGTCAGGCCGCTGCCGCCGATGATTGCCAACATATTATTTTTTCCTTTCCGCCAGCAACGAAGCCAGCGTCGGCACCACGCCCTTGAGCGACGGGTGCGGTTTGCGCATTTGAGTATTGTTCACCGTATCGTCGCCCAGCTTGCGATACAGCGCATGCCTGCGTTCGGCCACGAACGGCAGATCAAGCAGCGTCTTGCCGCTATGGTAGTTGACCAGCGTATCGCGGCCAATGTCCTTGGCCTGCCATGCAATCGCCGTGCGGTCGATGAAATGCAGCGCCTGCACGGTCGGCAGGCTGGCGGCCAGTTCCGCGACCAGACGATGCAGCTTTTCGCGGTAGGCGATGACCGCGCGGCCGGCATCGGTAGCCACTGCACCGGTTGTTTCGGCTGGTGCCCCCATGAGCCAGCAGACCACGCTATCTGGCGCGAAGGCTTCGATGGAGGCACGCTGTACATCGGTCAGTGCGGTCAGATCGGCCTGCATCAACGCTACATTGCTGCCGTCAACGCGTTGCCGCGTCAGCTCCAGGCACTCGCCCAGCGAATCGATGGAGAGCACCGTCAAGCCACGTCGAGCCAGCGCCTGCGTGGCGAAGCCGACGCCGCAGCCGATTTCCAGCACACGCCGGCCGGGGACCAGCGCCGCCATCCAGTCGTAGTCGCCACGCCGGACGTAAGCCTGTCCTTCACTTTCCCAGTAGCCGATGAACTCGGCGACCGTCGCACCACTCACGCGTCGTCCTTCATGGCATAGACGGCCGGCAGGTTGCGCCAGACGCCGCCGGCATCCATGCCGAAACCGAAAACAAAGCGGTCGGGTACGGTCAGGCCGACGAAATCGGCGGCAATCGGTTTGATCTTGCCGTTGAGCTTGTCGGCAAAAACGGCGGTTAGCACCTCTTCGGCGCCCATGCGGCGCAGGCTATCCTTGACGGCGGCGAGCGTCACGCCTTCATCGAGAATGTCGTCGACGACCAGCACCGAACGGCCCTTGACCGAGGTCCACGGCGCCGAACGCCAGGAAATCTTGCCGCCCTGAGTTTCCGGGCCATAGCGCGTGGCATGCAGGTAGTCAAAGTCGAGCGGAAAATCGAGCTTGGTGAGTAGTTGACCGCAGAAGACCACCCCACCGGTCATCACGCAAAGGACCAGTGGGTACTTGTCGGCCAGCCGTTCGCAGATCGCTGCCGCAACCTGGGTCACGGCCTCCTGCACAGCCGCCTCGCTGTGAATCAGTTCGGCATTGGCCAGCATGGCCTGTGCTTTTTTCAAGTCCATTCAGCCTCCAAGGCTCTTCAGGTAAGCGTCGAATTCCGCCCCGACTTCCGGGTGGCGCTGGCCGAAAACGACCGTCGCCTGCAGGTAGCCTAGTTTGGAACCGCAATCGTAGCGCGTTCCGTCGTAGCGATAGGCAAGAACCTGTTCTTCGCTGAGCAGCGAGGCGATGCCGTCGGTCAGCTGGATTTCGCCGCCGGCCCCCGGCTTGACGTTTTCCAGGTGATGGAAAATGCGCGGCGTCAGGATGTAGCGGCCGACCACGGCCAAAGTTGACGGTGCGTCCTCGGGCTTCGGCTTCTCGACGATGGCATTGATCTGCTCGACCCGATCGGCCACGGCGCGGGCATCGACGATACCGTAGCTGCGCGTGTCGGCGCGCGGCACGTCCTGTACGCCGAGGACCGAGCAGCGGTAGTAATCATAGGTATCGGTCATCTGCTTCATGACCGCTGGTTTGCCGTCGAGCAGGTCATCGGCCAGGATAACGGCAAACGGTTCATCGCCGATTACCGGCTTGGCGCACAGCACGGCATGACCAAGGCCGAGCGCTTCGGCCTGGCGGATGTAGATGCAGTTGATGTTCTTGGGAATCATGTTGCGCACGAAATCCAGCATCTGAGTCTTGCCGCGCGCTTCGAGTTCGCTTTCGAGCTCGTAGGCCTTGTCGAAATGGTCTTCGATGGAGCGCTTGGAGCGACCGGTCACGAAGACCATATCGGTGATGCCGGCGGCTACCGCCTCTTCGACCGCGAACTGGATCAGCGGTTTATCGACGATGGGCAGCATTTCCTTCGGGCTGGCCTTGGTCGCCGGTAAAAAACGGGTACCCATGCCGGCAACCGGAAACACTGCTTTGCGAACTTTTTTCATTATTGGACTCCCTTTTCGAGCAATTTCAACAGTTCAGCTTCGTCGATCACCGCGACGCCTAGCTCCAATGCCTTTTCCAGCTTGGAGCCGGCTTCCTCGCCGGCAACCACGAAATCGGTTTTTTTCGATACCGAGCCAGCCACCTTGCCACCCGCCGCTTCGATCATCGCTTTCGCGTCGTCGCGCTTGAGCGTCGGCAGCGTCCCGGTCAGGACCAGGGTCTTGCCGGCCAGCAACTTCGGCCCGGCATCGGCCGGCTCGCCTTCTGTCCAGTGCAGGCCGGCGGCGAGCAGCTGGGCGATGATTTCACGGTTATGTGACTCGTTGAAGAAGGCGACGATGCTGGCCGCGACGACCGGTCCGACATCGGGCACCTGCTGCAACGCTTCGATATCGGCCGCGATTATGCCATCGAGATTACCAAAATGCCTGGCCAGATCACGCGCCGTCGCTTCGCCGACATTCCGGATACCGAGCGCAAAAATGAAACGGGCCAGCGTCGTCTGCCGGCTGTGGTCGATGGCGGCGACGAGGTTCTGCGCCGATTTTTCGCCCATGCGGTCGAGCCCGGCCAGGGTTTCGACCGTCAGTTTGTAGAGATCGGCTGGCGTATGGACGAGGCCGGCATCGACCAGCTGATCGACGATCTTGTCGCCAAGGCCCTCGATGTCCATCGCCCGGCGCGCCGCGTAGTGCCACAGCGCCTGCTTGCGCTGGGCCGGGCAATAGAGGCCACCGGTACAACGGGCGATGGCTTCGTCGATGCCGCGTGCCACGGCCGAGCCGCATTCCGGGCAGACCTTGGGCAGTTCGAACGGTGGATGCAGCGGCTCGCCACCAAACAGGTCGCGCGTCGGTCGTTTTTCCGGGACGATGGCGACGACTTCGGGAATGACGTCGCCGGCCCGCCGAACGATGACCGTGTCGCCAACCCGCACGTCCTTGCGACGGACTTCGTCCTCGTTGTGCAGTGTCGCGTTGGTGACCGTGACGCCGCCGACGAAGACCGGCTTGAGCCGGGCCACCGGCGTGATGGCGCCGGTGCGGCCAACCTGGACATCGATGCCGAGCACTTCGGTCAGCGCCTCTTCGGCCGGGAATTTGTGGGCGATGGCGAAACGCGGCGCGCGCGAAACGAAACCGAGGCGCGCCTGCCAGTCGAGGCGGTTGACCTTGTACACCACGCCGTCGATGTCGTACGGCAGGGTCGGCCGCAATATTCCGATTTTGGCGAAAAATTCCAGTTGACCGTGGGAACCAGTCACCACAGCGCGTTCGGCGGCCACCGGGAAGCCCCAGGCAGCCAGTTTGTCCATCAATTCGCTGTGCGTTTTGACGGCCAGCGCTTCTGCCCCGGCGCCGACGCCATAGGCGAAGAAAGACAGCGGCCGGCTGGCAGTGATTTTGGAATCGAGCTGACGCAGACTGCCGGCGGCGGCGTTGCGCGGGTTGGCGAACTCCTTGTCGCCGCGTTCACGCTGGCGGGCGTTGAGGTCGGCGAAATCGGCCTTGAACATGAGTACTTCACCGCGAATCTCGATCAGCGCCGGCCAGCCCTCGCCTTGCAGACGCAGCGGGATGCTGCGCAAAGTGCGCAGGTTGGGCGTTACTTCCTCGCCGGTAACGCCGTCGCCGCGCGTTGCACCACAGATGAACACGCCGTTTTCGTAGGTCAGGCTGATGGCTAGGCCGTCGAATTTTGGCTCGACGGCGTAGTCGACCGCAGCAATCGTCTCCAGACCGTCGCGCACACGCTTGTCGAAGGCTTCGACCTCTTCCGGCGAAAACGCGTTGTTCAGCGAGAGCATCGGCACGCCGTGCTGTCGCGGCGGAAATTCCTTGAGCGGGGTGCCACCGACGCGCTGGGTCGGTGAATCGGCGGACAGCAGCTCGGGATACTCGGCCTCCAGCCCCTGCAGTTCGCGGAAAAGCTTGTCGTACTCGGCATCCGGAATGGTCGGCGTATCGAGGACGTAATAGGCGTGGTTATGGCGCTCCAGCTCGGCGCGCAGCCAGGCCGCGCGCTCCGCTGCCACGGCGGGTGCCACCATCAGGAGAACAGCCGCAGCGCCTGGGGCGACCCGGCGGTCAGGCCATAGCTGGCCATTGTCGCCTGCGGCTTGCCGATGAATTCGCGGCGGATGTGGTCAAGCTGCGATTCGCTGAGCGGCTGGCGATTGTCATCGACCAGCGCGCCGTTGAGCGTTTCGGCGAAACGCTTGGCGATCTCGGTCATCTGCATGAAGGTACGTTCGCCGTGATCGACACGCGGCACGTCGAGCAGAAAGGTCAGGCCATGCGTCGTCAGCGTGCGCAGCGTGTCGGCCGAGAACTGCGTGCTTTCGTAGTTTTGCAGGCTGAACAGGACACGGCCGCTGTCGTCGTAACGGGTAAAAACGCCGCCCAGGCCGAGGACCATGCCGGCCGCTTCGGCCAGGGCACGGATCTTGGTGCCGGTGAAGGCACTGGCGCGGCTGACCAGATTGAGGCCGATCTCGAGATCGACCGCGGCGCAAAACTGGTCGATCTCGGCCGCCTGATCGAGAACGCGCGACGACGGCATGTCGGCCACGGCCATCAGCTCGTCGGCCAGCGCCTGCATGGCGTTGCTGAAGATGGCCATGTCGCCTTCGGAAAGCGGGCCTTGACGATTGACCAGTTGCAGGCCGACGCGCAGGCGACGCAGCTTGAGGTCGCTATCGGGCGCCAGGCGCTCCCATTCGCGGCTACGTTCGTTGTAGCCGATCCAATGCACCGGCTTGTTGAGGCGGACCAGCGCCGGACGCTGGGAGTGGATGATATCCATCGCGGAAACCGGTTCGACCAGTTCCATGGCAACGATGAATTCGAGCCGCGGGTCGAGCAGTTCGGCTGGCAAGGCGCCGGCAGGACTGGATGGAACATCGTCCGATGCATCGTCCAAAATGTCAGCCGGAGCCTGCGCGAAGCTGGGGACCGGGGCTGCTTCCGGCATCGGTGCCAGCTCAACCGGCATCGCCGGGGTTTCGAAAACCGGCGCTTCGGGCATGCGAATATCGTCCGCCGCGGCGATCATGTCGGGCGACGGCAGGGTCGGATGCAGATCGACGAAGATGGGCTCGACGCGCTCGCCACCCGGCGCCGGCGTTTCTACTCGGAATTCCGGTTCGCTGCGTTCGGCAACGGCTGGTGGCGGCGATGCTTTCGGCCCATCGCCCAGCAAAATATCGGCGTGATGCGGCTTGAGCACCGCTTCGGCCAGCTTGCGCTGGCGGAATTCCTGCCATTTGTTGTAGCCAAACACGCCGACCACCGCCGTCGCGCCCAGCCCGATCAATCCTAGTTGAAGCTCGGTCATTTAAGCCGCATCCCTCATTTTCAAAGCTTCCTGAATATCCACTTCCACCACGCGCGATACGCCGGATTCCTGCATGGTGACGCCGACCAGCTGTTCGGCCATTTCCATGGCGATTTTATTATGGGAAATGAACAGGAATTGCGTTGCACCTGACATTTTCTTCACCATGGTGCAGAAACGTTCGGTATTGCTGTCGTCAAGAGGCGCATCGACCTCGTCGAGCAGGCAGAACGGCGCCGGATTGAGCTGGAACATCGAGAAAACCAGCGCAATCGCCGTCAGCGCCTTTTCGCCGCCGGACAGCAAGTGGATGGTCGAGTTTTTCTTGCCCGGCGGCTGGGCGATGACCTGGACGCCGGCATCGAGAATTTCGTCGCCGGTCATCACCAGTTCGGCGCGGCCGCCACCGAACAATTCCGGGAAAAGCCGCCCGAAATGGCCGTTGACCGTATCAAACGTGCTTTGCAGCAGATCGCGCGTTTCGCGGTCGATGCGGCGGATGGCGTTTTCCAGCGTCTCCATGGCCTCGGTCAGGTCGGCTGCCTGCATGTCGAGGTAGCCCTTGCGCTCGGTCGCCGTTTCGAGTTCCTGCAAGGCCGCCATGTTGACGGCGCCAAGTTCGGCGATGGCGTTGGTCAACCGGGTGATTTCGCCTTGCAGCGCGGGCGGCCGGGCCGTGCCCAGTTCGGCCTGCAACGCCTCTTCATTGGCACCGGCTTCGAGCAGTTGCATGGCGAACTGCTCGGCATTGAGCGCCGCCGCCTGCTCCTTCAATTTGAGGTCGCCGATGCGCACCCGCAGCGGCTCGAGGCCCTGCTCGATGCGCAGGCGCTGTTCTTCGAAACCACGCAGGGCGTTGGTTGCCGCTTCGAGCGCGTCGCGTTTTTCGGCCAGGATCTTTTCCGCTGCCTGACGCGCTTCGAGCGCCGCCTGCAAGGCACCCTCCATGACATCCGGCGGCGCCGCCTCGACCTGCTCGGCGCACTGGGCGCGGTCTTTTTCAATCCGGTTCAGTTCGCGCTGGGCCATGGCCTGCTGGGCGAAAACGTCCTGCAGCTTGCCCTCGCTTTCGCGCAGCGAGAACTGCGCTTCACGCAGCGCCCGGTCGAAATCGGAATTGCGCTCGCGCTCGGCGCGTACGGCGCGCTCGCATTCATCGAGCCGGGTTTGCGCGCCATGGACCAGCACGCGGATGCGGCTCAGCCCGTCGCGGATTTCCGCGATGCGTTCGTCGGCCGACATGTCGCGTTCGCGTTCGCTTTCTTCTTCCTCGGCCAGTTCGGCCAGTTGTTCCTGCAGGCGTTCCTTCTGCTCCTTGTGACGCTCGATGGCCTGCGACAGCTTGAGGACTTCCACCTGCACGGCGTGCACGCGCTGCTGGCGATCGGCGACGTACTGACGGATTTCGCCCATTTCTGCCTGCTTGTCCTCGACCTGTTCGTCGAGCATGACCAGTTGCTCGCGGATGGCCTCAGCTTTTTCCTCGGCCATGGCGATGCCCTCGCCGAGCGCTTCGATTTCGCGCTGACGTTCGAGCAGGCCGTGTTCGCCCTGATCCGGCGCAAAGAAGGTGACACTGGCCGCACTGACCAGATCGCCGCCGCGCGTCACGATGACCGCCCCTGGCGGCAGATCGGCGCGCACGGCCAGCGCCTCGGCCAGCGTTTCCGCCGTGCGCACCTGACCGAGCCAGTCGTCGAGCACGGCCTGCAGAGCCGGTTCGTCGCTGCGCACCCGCGCCGAGAGCACTTCCACGGTCAACCGGAAATTTTGGCCAAAATTGAAATCGCCCGGCAGCACCACACTGAGCCGCGCTTCCGGCCGGTCATCCAGCCAGGCGTCGAGCTTGGCCGGATCGTCGCAGGCGATGGCGCTCAGACGCTCGCGCAGTACCGCTTCGACCGCCTCTTCCCAGCCGGCTTCAACGTGAATCCTTTGCCACAGCGGCGGAGCGTTTTCGAGGTCGTGGCGACGCAGCCATTCCGGCAGCTTGCCGCTCTGCTGGGTACGCCCCTGCATCTGTTCCAGCGCGGCGCGACGAGCCTGCCCGGCAGCCAGTTCGCGCTCTATGCGCTGCACTTCGGCCTGCGCTTCCTTGCGCCGGGCTTCGAGCTGCGGCATTTCCTGCTGCAACTGCTGCAGTTGATCCTGATCGCCGGCCAGTTCCTCACGCAACAGACTGAGTTCTTCTTCCTTCTCGGCGAGGTCCATTTCGTCCGGCGCATCGTTGCCGCCAGTCTCCTCGCGCAGTCGCTCGCGGCGCAGCGTAATGGCCTGCAGGGCGCGCTGGGCATGCGCCTTGTTGGTCAGCTCGACTTCGAGCTTCTGCTCGCCGTTGGTCGACCGGGCCTTGAGACGTTGCAGCTCTTCCTGCGCCTGGGCGTGGTCTTCCTCAACCTGCGGCGCGATGTTCATCTGCTCGTGCAGACGCGCCTCGGCTTCTTCGACGCGCAGTTTGGTGATTTCCTGCGCCTCTTCCCATTTCAGGCGATCCTCGCTGAGCTTCTCGGCCGTCTCGCTCCAGTGCTTGAGTTCGTCTTCGAGTTGAGTCAGGCGCGCCTCAAGCTGACTGCGCGATTCGCGGCGATGGCGGATTTCGGCTTCGAGCCGGGCAACTTCGGCATTGGCCGTGTACATGTCGCTCTGCGCGTTGTGTAGAGCGTCGCCGGCGGCAAAATGGGCTTCACGCGTTTCTTCGGCGCGCGCCTCGGTTTCGCGCAAGGCGGCACTCTGCGCCTCCAGATCGGTCGCTGCCCGCTCGACATCGAGCGACAGCTTTTGCCGTTCCGCCTCGGCTTCGCGCTTCTTGAGCAGCCACAGCACTTGCTGGCGCAGCACCAGTTGTTCGTTCAGGCCCTGATAACGGCGCGCCACTTCGGCCTGCGCCTCGAGCCGCTCCATCTGGTTGCCGAGCTCCTGGCGGATATCCTCGACGCGCAGGAGATTTTCGCGGGTGTCTTCCAGTCGGCCGTTGGTTTCCTTGCGCCGTTCCTTGTAGCGCGTGACGCCGGCCGCTTCTTCGAGGAAGACGCGCAAGTCGTCCGGCCGCGCCTCGATGATCCGCGAGATCATGCCCTGGCCGATGATGGCGTAGGCACGCGGACCGAGGCCGGTGCCGAGGAACAGGTCGGTGATGTCCTTGCGCCGGACCTTCAGGTTGTTGATGAAGTAATCCGACTGCCCCTGCCGCGTCAGCGTGCGCTTGACCGACAATTCGGTGTATTGCGACCACTGGCCGAGCGCCCGGCCAAGCAGGTTCTCGAAAATGAGTTCAACGGAAGCGCGCGACACCGGCTTGCGGTTCGACGAGCCGTTGAATATGACGTCCATCATCGACTCGCCGCGCAGTTCCGAGGCTTTCGATTCGCCCAGCACCCAGCGCACGGCATCCATGATGTTGGATTTGCCGCAGCCATTGGGGCCGACAACGCCGACGAGCTGGCCGGGAACGGCCACCGAGGTCGGATCGACGAAGGACTTGAAGCCGGAGAGTTTGAGCTTGGTAAGACGCATGCCTGATTCCGGCGGGGCACATGCCTCCGCCATGATGGGGGCCGTATAATAACATCGACTATTTGATCGCCCGGCCCTCAGGAAGGATCGTTCCGATGAACCTCGACGACCAGTTTCTCGCCCGCGCCATCGAATTGGCCCGGCACGGCAGCGAAAGCGGGGAAGGCGGCCCGTTCGGTGCCGTCATCGTGCGCGACGGCAAGATCATCGCCGAAGGCTGGAACCGCGTCGTCGCCAGCCACGATCCGACGGCCCACGCCGAAATCAGCGCCATCCGCACCGCCTGCGCCGGTGCTGGTAGCTTCCACTTGCACGGCTGCACCCTCTACGCCTCCAGCGAACCCTGCCCGATGTGCCTGTCCGCCGCCTACTGGGCGCACATCGACCGCATCGTGTTCGCCAACAGCCGGGCCGAAGCCGCCGCCATCGGCTTCTGCGACGATGAGCTGTACAGCGAACTGAACCGCCATTTTTCAGCCCGCAGCATTGTCATGGAACACCACCCGATGCCCGGTGCGCTCGAACCGCTGGAACACTGGGCGGCCAATCCTGGTCGAATCCCCTATTGATTCGCTGGTCAGGACCATGCACGCCAACACCATCCCGCAGCGCGCCGAAACCCTGCAGGTGCTTCGCCTGATGGGTCCGTTCGAACCTATCCTGATGCTCACCGGCGACGACGAAGGCTACGGCTCGCGCTGGACGCTCTCCGGCCAACAGGTCCAACCCGCCATCGCCCGCTTCCTGATGGACTCAGGCTTCATCGCTGCCAGCGGCAAGACCGAGTTCGGCGCCGTCAAGCTGGCGCTGACAGAAAAAGGCTGCGAGTTCAGGGAAAGAGGCCTGGCTTGGTGGGCCGAGCTGAACTTTCTGGAAAAACTGAAGATCACGCTGCTCGGCTAATCTGCCGCGACATGGCGCAATCCGCATCCAGCGGCCATGGGAGCAAACGCTCCCTGCGACCACCGTATTTGACCAGAGTCGAATTGGCGTCGCGGTAGTCCGAACAGACTACTTTTTCCTATCCATCGACCATTACCGCTGAAATATTAGCAAATCATGATTAAGGTCCATCCTGGATCCTCGCACACGCGGGCGATGCTGTTCACTTTTTTGGAGTCCAACTTTATGAATATCACGAAATCTGCAGTCGCTCTTGCCTTGGGCTTGGGCTTTGTTGTTGGGGCGAATGCCACGACATATGACTTGGGGGCGGTGACCGCACCATCGACCTATTCCGACGTTGTTGAGGTTGCCGTCGGCAGCTTTTCCGACCAATGGATATTTGACATCCCCACCGCGTTGTTTTCCGGTGGCTCTGTCAGCAACCTGAAAATTTCCATTACGAATGTGGGTGATCTATACAACATCAGCGGACTTTCAGTTCAGTTGTACGACAACACCAATACCGTGATCGTCAACCTTGATAGCACTTCAGGCAGCTCGGCCAACTATAAAGAAGGCTCCGGGGTATTTGCGCCGGCCAACGACTATTACTTCACCGTCTCTGGCACGGGAACCGGTAGCCTCGGTGGGCAATACGTTTTCGCCGTATCAACCTTGCCGGTTCCTGAACCGGAAACCTATGCCATGCTACTCGCCGGCTTGGGCATTCTTGGCGCCGTCGCCCGTCGCCGCGCTGCACGCTAATCGATAGCGGCAGCACCGAGTTGCACGACAAGAAGCCCGCCCATCGGCGGGCTTCTTCATTTTGGGTGCCAGGACAAACCGAATACGGAAATCCACGGTCAACCGGGAAAAATGGCCAAATTTGAAATGCGCCGCCAGCTTCAAACCGGCTGTGCTTTAGCCCCCGCCTTCCACGGCACGCTTACTCGACGTTTCACCGGTCACCCTTTGAAAACACAAGTTCGACGCGACGCATCGTCCGGCGGCACTCTGTTGTCACACAATTGCCCGGCAGTTTTTCGCCACCGATTACATTCTTTTTAATTTGCCATGCTTTCACGCCGAGCTTTCTCAAAATGGCGGCAACCGCCTCAACCCGCGCATCGGCCACCGCCAGATTAACCGAGCGGCTCCCATGGTCATTGGCACGCCCAATCAGGGTGACTGACAAGTCACCATCCTCTTTGAGCAGGCTTGCTGCATCGCGCAGTTTGCTCTTTTCACTTTGGCCAACGGTGCTTGAACCGAAAACAAAGAAAACGCTCGTCTTTTCGTCGATTTCGGGCTCGGCTTTTTTCTCGGACAGGCCGGATGTACTGCTCGGTGACGAGTCAACCTTCGCTGCGGAGGGCGCCGGTGGCTTGAGCACTTGCTGAACCGGCCGCTCCGCTTGAGACGTCGTGCCACACCCCGACAAAAGAGCTACCGAGAGTGAAAGACCAAGGATGGCCGCGGGAAAATACAGAGTCATTCGCACCTTAGTCACGCACCATTTCCGCCAGCGGCGTCGAGGCGAATTCATCGTCCTTGACCGGCAGATGATCAATCAATTCAGCTAGATTGATATTCAATGTTTTTAGAGCGACATCGGGAATGCTCGCCAGAGCCTCAGGGAGAATGCCTTCAGCCGGCCCCGGAAGCGAGGCAATGGCCTTTCGTCCCTCGTCCGCCAGGAAGAGCCCGACGCGTCGCTGATCGACACTATGCCGCTTTTTGACAAGGCAGTCCCTGGCTACCAGCTTGTCGACCAATTGACTGCATGTCGACTGATGGATTCCCAACCTGCCGGCGAGTTCGGTGACGCCGATTTCCGGAGTCCGCTCAATTTCCTGAAGAACCCACATCTGCGACCCGGGCAGTCCGCAGCACTCTTCAAGCTCACGAAAATACTTGCGCATCGTTCCATAAATCACCCGGAACTGCTGCAGAACTTCAAGTGCCAATGGCGGCGTAGAGGCATTCATGTAAATGATCGGTTGCACTAATTTGGGGCTCAAATTATATTGCTAACCAATGCAGTTCTTACTGCTTTTACAACAATCCTTATCGACAAGGGTTTTCGGGGGGCTTGCCCCCCATTTTTTATGTTCAACTCGATCCAACTCTTCGGTCTGGTCTTGTTAGGTGGTTTGGCCGCCGGCGAAGTGTCAAGAAGAGTTCTTGCCTTGCCGCGAACCACCGGCTACGTGTTGTTCGGCCTGCTGGTCGGTCAGAGCGGCCTGAATTGGGTTACCCACTTTGACATCGAGTCGGCACAGCTTTTCATCGACCTGGCGCTGGGGCTGATTCTCTTCGAACTGGGTTATCTGGTTCCGCGCAGCACCCCGGAGGCCGGGCGCAACCGCTTGCTGGCAGGCTGTGTCATTTCGCTGATGGCAGGCTTGCTGGTATTGCTGTTGTTTCTCTACTGGGGGTTTTCCACAGGCTCTGCCCTGTTTGCGGCAGCGCTTTGTGTGGCTACTTCACCGGCCATCACCATTGCCACCTGTAGCGACGTCGGGGCCAAAGGCGAGCGCACCGGATTGCTGTACACCATGGTGGCGATCAACGGTGCCGTTGCTTTTGCTGCGGTGGTCTTGCTTGTCCCGTTCCTGATCGACAGCGAGCCGCTGAGTGGCTTTGTGCGGATCAGCAATGCGCTGGGCAGCATCATCGGCTCCATCGTTCTCGGTGGGGCCTGTGCCGGATTGGTCCTGCTTGGCGCCGATCGGCTGGAAAGACAGGCCGAACACCAGCATCTACTGATTCTCGGCACCATCGTGCTCGGTGTCGGTACGGCCATTTATCTGGACGTCTCCGTCTTTCTTCCCATGCTGATCTTTGGCATTCTGGTCAGCACCATTGACCGTGACCACAAGGTCATCGCCATCCGGATTGCCAGTGATGCCCGCGTGTTTCTCGTCATCACCTTCGTCCTCGCCGGGGCCGCACTGGACGTTGCCTATCTGCGTGATTATTGGCTGGAGGCCATTCTGATTGCCCTGACACGACTGGCCGGCCAGGTCTTGGCGATCCTGATTTCACGTAAAAGCATCGGCCTGACAGCGCGTGAGAGCGTTTTTCTGGGCGTCGGCCTGCAACCGATGTCGAGCATCGCCCTGGTACTTCTGGTCAACACCCAGATGCTCTACAGCGGGATGGATGCCCGGCTGGTTGGCATGTTGATGGCAACGATCCTGCTGATGCAATTATTTGGCCCGCTGGCGACTCAAACGGCAATCAAGGGGTTCGGCGAAGCGACTCGACTTCCGACCTCAGCCAGCAGCGGAATAGCAGCAGAGAACAATGGAGGCACATCATGAGCAGACGCCCTTTGCGTATTGGGCTTTCGGCCCGGATTTACCATCCGCTGCCCGGGGCCACCGGGCTCCAGTCCAAGTCCCTGCAATACCTTGAACAGTCGGTGGCGCATTGGGTGATGTCACGCGAGGTGATGGTTTTCATGATCCCCTCGGTGAGCGGTGACGGCATCGTGCACCGGAGCAGCATCCGCCTCTCGGACTATCCGCAATACCTCGACGGGCTGGTCCTGCAGGGCGGCGCCGATATCAGCCCGCAATCCTACGGGGAACAACCGCTGCAAGCCGAGTGGGCGGGCGACCGCCTGCGTGATGCCTATGAAATGGAGCTGCTGCACGAATTCATGGAAGCCGGCAGGCCGGTGCTCGGCATTTGCCGGGGCGCCCAACTGATCAACGTGGCGCTGGGCGGCACCTTGTACCAGGACATCGCGACACAGTACGAAGCGCCACAAATCCACGTACACGCGGACTACGACAAATTCGCCCACAACATCACCTGGGAAGCCGGCAGCGGTCTGGCCAAGCTGTATCCTGAACAAGACGCCAGCAAGGTGATTTCGATTCATCACCAGGCCATCAAGGCCCTCGGCAAGGGGCTGCGCGTCGAGGCCCGCAGTGCCGAAGATGGTTTGATCGAAGCGATCCGTCTCGAAGGCAAACCCTATGTTCTCGGCCTGCAGTGGCACCCCGAGTTTCACCCGCCGGGCGCGCCGGATTTGCTGAACTGCAATCCGATACTTGATGAATTTCTGAGTGCAGCACGAGGCCGACGTTGGTGATTTTTGACGGTTTTTTGCCGTTGACCGTAGCAAGGGGCCAGGCATGATCGACACGATCATTTCGCCGTTGCGCACCATCTGGGAAAGCCTGCTCGAACGCCTGTTCTTCCTGCCGCCCTTTCCCGAGACCATTGATTCGCTGGCCTTGTTCAGCCTGTTGCTGGTCGTCGGCCTGCTCCTGGGCGAATGGCTGCACGCTCACGCCCGGTGGCCCAAGGTCACCGGCTACGTGCTGGCCGGCATCGTGTTCGGCCCGTCAGCGCTGGGCTGGATCAGCATCGAGGCCCTGGCGCAGGCGCGACCGATTGCCGACGCGGCACTCGGTTTGCTGATGATGGAGGTCGGCCGGCGTCTCGACCTGAGTTGGCTGCGCCACAATCCCGAACTGTTGCGCAGCACCTTGGCTGACATCACGCTGTCGTTTGCCCTGATCTTCATTTTTGCCCTCTGGCTGGTCGGTCTGACGCCTGCCTGGGCCGCCGCCACAGCCGCCGTGACCATGGCTTCGGCCCCGGCCGTGGTCCTGCTCACCATCGAGGAAGCCAAGGCCCAGGGACAGGTGACCGAACGCATCATCCTGCATACGGCAATCAGTTCGGCCGCCTCCTTTGTCGCCTTCGCCATCGTGCTCGGCATCGTTCACGCCGAACTGAGCGAAGACTGGCTGAATGCCCTTGTCCATCCGCTGTGGGTCGTCGTCGGCGCCTTGCTGGTCGGCGGTCTTGGCACCTGGCTGGCGCTGCGCATTGCCAGAACCTTGCCAAAAGGCTCGTTGGCCCAGGTTTTTGTCCTGATTGCCTGCGCCCTGCTGGCCGTCGGCATCGCACGCATGCTCGCCGTGCCGGTCTTTTTGACGCTCTTTCTGATGGGCGTTCTGCTGGCTTCGCGTGACCGGCAACAAACCCTGCGTTACACCGCGTTGCCCGAGGGACATTGGCTACTCGCCATCGTGCTGTTTGTCATCGTCGGCGCATCCTTGCCCTGGCAGGACTTCACCTGGCTGGCTGGCCTGCAGGCACTCGGCCTGCTGCTGGTCCGCGCGGCGGCCAAAGCCGGGGCGATGGCCTGGTCGGGCGGCAGCCTGCCCTTGCCCAAACGCCTGCTGGTCGGCATGGGGATCCAGCCACTATCGGCCACGGCGGTCTTCATGGCTTACGAACTCGCCAGTCTGTATCCGGAAGTCGGCCGTTCGGCCCTGACCTTGCCCCTGTTCGCCGCCGCCATGATGGAACTGGTCGGCCCTGCCTTGTGCCGACTGGCGCTGCACAAATCCGGCGAATGCGAGAGCGGTGAGCGCAGTCAAGGAGGTATTGCATGACAACCAAAGCATTGGGCGACTTCAAGGACAGCGCCGCATTTTCCCTGGGTGTCGAGCTCGAACTGCAACTCGTTTCGAAGCGCGACTTCGACCTGACGCGAGGCGCCACCGACCTGCTCGGCAGCCTCGATTACGACGAACGTTTCGGCGAGATCAAGCTGGAAATCACCGAAAGCATGATCGAAATCAGCACCCAGCCGCAGTCGACCGTCGACGGCATTGCCGCTGACCTCGGCGGCCTGCGCGACACCCTGCGCCAGCATTGCGAGCGCAACAACATCGGGGTCTGTGGCGGCGGCACGCACCCGTTCCACCATTGGCCGGAACGACGCATCTGTCCCGGCGACCGCTTCAATGACATTTACCAGCGCTACGGCTACCTGGCCAAGCAATTCACCGTCTTCGGCCAGCACATCCATGTCGGCTGCACCTCGGCCGACGAGGCCATCTGGCTGACTCAGGCGCTCGGCGTTCACGTGCCAGCCTTCATCGCCCTGTCCGCCTCCTCCCCCTTTGTCGATGGCGTGGACAGCTTCTACCAGTCGGCCCGGCTCAACGCCGTTTCAGCCTTTCCGCTGAGCGGACAGTGCCCGCCGCTGGGTAGTTGGCAGGAATTCACCGAACACTTTGCCTTCCTGCAAGCCTGTGGCATCGCCCAGGGCATCAAGGATCTGTATTGGGACGTCCGCCCGAAACCGGAATTCGGCACGGTTGAAATACGCGTCTGCGATACGCCGCTGACCATCGAACAGGCGACCTCGCTGGCAGCCCTGGCCCAATCCCTTGCCCGTTGGCTGTTGCGCACCCGTCCGCCGCAGCATACCGCCAAACAAGCCCATGTTGCCCGTTACAACAAATTCCAGGCCTGCCGCTATGGCCTGGAGGCGATGATTTCCGATCCGGTAAACCTGTGCCAGACACCATTGAAGCAAACCCTGGCCGACTTGCTCGAAGCCGTTTCGGAGGACGCCCGGGAACTGGACTGCGCCCACTGGCTGAGCCCGCTCAAGCAGGCAGTCGCCGAAAATACGGGTGATGCAGCCTGGCTGCGGGCACGAGAAAAGCAGCATGGCAACTTGAACGATGTGGTGCGCGAAGCCAGCGAACGGCTGATGGGCAATAACAATTAATTTCAGGAGAAAAAAATGATCCGCCGGTTGCCTGCAGCCTTGTTGTCACTGTTCATCGCCACGGGTACATGGGCGGCGAACTCGACCTGCCAATTTGAGCAGGTGCCGGCCGGGCCACAAAAACTGGGTCCCTGGATCGACAAGAGCAACTGGCTGGACATTGAAAACCAGCGACTGACTTTGCAAGCCGGCGAAGTATTCATGCCCGCCTGGCGGCTGGCCCCGACTGGCGACGGTCAGCGCACGACCGTGAAGCTACGCCCGATAGATGACTTTCCGGTTGTCGATCCGCTCGACGGCAGCCGGCGCGACCTCGCATTCCTGCTCGACAGTCGCCTCTATGCCGACGGCCTCGTCGTCCTGCGTAACGGCCGGGTTGTCACCGAACGCTATCGCAATGGGCTGACACCTGACAAACCCAGGCTATTGCTCGAAGCAACCCGTCCGTTGCTCAACCTGCTCGGCGCCATCAGCGTCAGCCAGGGCAAACTGGCCGCTGACAAGTCGGTCAGCCGTTTTCTTCCCAACATGCCGCCGTCAGCCGGTCTGCGCAAGCTGTCGATCCGGCGCCTGCTCGAAAGCAAGGAACGCCATGCGTGGACGCCGGAAGACCTCGAATCCTGGCAACAAGCGGGTGGCTGGACAACGAATCAGGCCGGCAACGGCATCCATGCCTGGCTTTCTCAAGCCGGGCGTTGGGAAAAGCCACTGGACGAACCGGAAACGACCAGCTTTGCCGCCACCCCGGATGATGATCTGCTGGCCCGCGTATTGGCCGAGAGCAATGCCACGCCACTCGCGCAACTGTTTTGCGAAAGACTCCTCAGCCGCCACCCGCCGGAATATCCCGTCATCTGGCTGAGTGACTCGCAAGGCGTCGAATTGGCGACCGGGCTGGGTTTGTCGCTGCGCGACTTTGCCAAACTGGGCCAGGTTCTGGTCGATGCCCGGAGCAGCCGAAATCGCGGCAAAATTCCGGCCTGGTTCATCGAAACGCTGACCGCCTCATCGGGCATGCGCTCAGCCGAAATCAAGGGCCTCGCAAAAGGTAGTGAGCAGCGATACGGCTTCGTCCATCTCGGTGGTTCCCCGAATCGGGTTGCCCTGATCGGGGCGCACGGCACCAGCCTCTACATCGATTTCGATGAACGCCTGGTCATAGCGCTTTATGCGACCCGTCCGGGCGAAAGCACACCCGCCACGCTGGCAGTCCTGGAACGCGCCTGGAAGGCTATAGACCTGGCAATTGCTCGGCCAGAAAAGCTCAAAAAACCGTGATTTCCTGACTTCCACGGTCAACCGGACAAAACGGCCAAATTTGAAATAACAAACGGCGGCTTGCTATGTTTAAATCATCCCGACACCCCAAATAATCCAACCGCCATGCTCGACAGCGACAACGCCGCCTTCATCCAGACCGGAGTCAGCATCAGCCTGGCCGCCTGCAATGTCGATCGCCTGCCCTGCATGAGCCGCGGCCTGGGCTGCAAACTCATCGACGGCGGGCGTCAAGTTGCGGTATTCATCAAGCGCTCGCAGTCGGCCGAACTACTCGAAAATATCCGCAACACTAGCCGGGTCGCCAACGTCTTCAACCTGCCGAGCAGCAACCGCACCGTGCAACTGAAAGGTGTCGATGCGCAGATTCTGCCTTTCGATCCGGCCGATCTACCCGTGATCGAATCCCACATTCCACAATTCCTCGAAGAGGTAATCCCCTTCGGCATGCCGGAGAACATAATTCGGGCGCTCTTCGCCTACACGGTCGACGATCTGGTGACCGTGGTCTATACACCAAACGCCGCCTTCACCCAGACGCCCGGGCCGAAAGCCGGCGACCCGCTGGGCACTGCGCCATGACCCTGCGCCTCGAAACCATCCGCGAATGCCTGGAGGGCATCATCCCGGGCCACATCGCCACCTGCGACAAGGAGGGAATGCCCAACCTGGCCTACCTTTCCCAGGTCGAGTTCATCGACAACGAGCACGTCGCGCTGTCCTACCAGTTCTTCAACCGCACCCGGCAGAACATCCTGGCCGACTCACCTGTGCGCTTGCTACTGACCAGCCATCTGACCGCCGCCCAATACCGGCTGACCCTGCATTACCTGCGCACCGAGGCGGCCGGTCCGCTCTTCGAGCGGATGCGGGCCAAACTGGCCGGAATCGCCTCGCATACCGGCATGGCCGGCATCTTTCAGTTGCTCGGCGCCGACATCTACCGTGTGTTGAACATCGAACAGGTGGCCGGCGAGACCGTGGCGCCGCCTCCGCCACCGGTCAATTGCCTGAACGCCCTGCGCCGGACGGTCGACCGCCTGGCTACCTGCAACACACTGGAATGCCTGCTCGAAAAAGCGGTCGACTGCCTGGAAAACGAGTTCGGCATCGCCCATCTCATGCTGCTCATGCACGACGAGGCGCGCGGCCGGCTCTACACCCTGGCCAGCCGCGGCTACTCCGAATCCGGCATCGGCTCGGAAATTCCGGTTGGTACCGGCGTCATCGGCATCTGCGCCCGCGAACGCACGCCGATCCGGATCGGCTTCACCAACAGCGAGTACGCCTACAGCCGTACCGTGCGCGACGGCATCGCGGCCGACGGCCAAGCCGACGCCCTCGAAACAGCCATTCCCCTGCCCGGCCTGCCCGACGCAGCGAGCCAGATGGCCGTGCCGATCTGCGTCGCCGGCCGCCTGCTCGGCGTGCTCTACGTCGAGAGCGTGTCCGACCTGCATTTCGGCTACGACGAAGAAGACGCCCTCGTCGCTTTCGCCGCCCAACTGGGTCTCTCCATCGTCCACCACCTGCCGGCCGACGATCTGCCCGACGAGCCGGCCAGCAACGAAGAAGCGGCTCCAGCCGTCGCCGGCACACCGCTGACAATTCGCCACTTCGCTGCCACCGACAGCGTTTTCATCGACGACGACTACCTGATCAAGGGCGTCGCCGGGGCCATACTCTGGGTACTGCTCAGCGATTTTGCCGAACGTCGGCGCACCAGTTTTACCAACAAGGGCTTGCGGGTCGATCCCCGCATCCGCCTGCCGGGCGTCAGCGACAACCTCGAAGCTCGCCTCGTGCTCTTGCAGCGCCGACTGGACGAACGCGACGCCGGCATCCGGCTGACCAAGACCGGGCGCGGCCGTTTCTCGCTGGCAGTGGACCACCCGCTGCAGCTCGTCGAGAACTGATTTTCGCGGGCTTGGCTCGCCTCTTCTTAATTCTTCATTCAGCGTTTCTTAAAAGAATCGTAAGCAGCATTCGGCTGTCTTGCCAGCATTTTCGGGCGGTCTAGACTCACTCCATCGCATAACGACCGGAGCAGTCTTGACCCCGAAGCCACTGGCAACGAGCCCGGCCGCGCCTGCAAAAAAGCCCTGATCGCCAAGCTCAATATTCAAAAAGGAAAAAACATGCAACCCAACACCCTCATCGCCACCACCCTGGCCTGCGCCCTGTTCAACACCGCCACCCTTGCTGCCGACAACAACTCGGCACAGGTTAAACGAGGCGAAAAATTGATCGCCTATGGTGGCTGCGTCGACTGCCACACCCCCTTCAAGATGGGTGCCAACGGGCCTGAAAAGGACATGAGCCGGGGACTTTCCGGCCACCCCGAAGAACTCCGCTTGCCGCCTTCGCCCAAGCTCGACAACGCCTGGAACTGGGCCGGTTCGGCCAGCATGACGGCCTTCAGCGGCCCGTGGGGAACGACCTATTCAAGCAACCTGACGCCGGACCGCGAGACCGGTATCGGCAGTTGGCGCGAGCAGGATTTCATCCAGGCCATGCGCACCGGCAAGCACGTCGGCGTCGCCCGCCCCATCCTTCCGCCCATGCCGTGGCAGGCTATCGCCTCGCTCCCCGAAAGGGATTTGCGCGCCATTTTTGCCTACCTCAAGGCGCAACCGGCCGTGAAGAACAAGGTGCCCGCCTATCTGCCGCCGGCTTCGACCCTCAGCAAAGCCCCCAGCTAGGCAATCTTCCGGGGCTCCGTTGAGTTCCCCCGACCATGACTACCGGCGCAGCGATGCGGTCAGACTGCCAAGAGCGGTCAGTGGGTCTGGGGCGCCCCATCCTGGTACGTCCGGTCAAACAAAACCGGATAGCACCAGGATGTTGACCGGCCTGCTCCTCCGCCCCGAGAGGTTTTCCCACTCCCACGGTCAACCGGAAAAAACAGCCAAAATCGAAATCCTCGCACCACAGCGGGCATGGTGGAATCGGGCGATACCGCGAGAATGGCGCTCAACGCTCCACCTGGCCCAGCCATTTCAACAGGGTGACGTAGAGGATCTCCGGGGTAATCGGCTTGGCGATGAAGTCGTCCATCCCGGCCTCCATACACCGAACCCTGTCCTCGGCGAAGGCGTTCGCCGTCATCGCCAGAATGGGCGTCGCTTCTCGGCCGGTCAGCTGCTGGATTCGATGCGTCGCTTCCAGGCCATCCATGAGCGGCATCTGGATGTCCATGAGAATCACGGCATAGCGGCCTGAACTGGCCTTGTCGACGGCATCCCGGCCGTTTTCGGCGAGGTCGACCTCGAGCCCGACGTCCTCGAGCAGCATCTGCGCAATTTCCCGGTTGATCGGTTCGTCCTCGGCCAGCAGAATGCGCTTGCCGGCATGGTTGCGCCGGATCGCCCGCTCGGCGGCTTCGAGTTCGGCGCTGACCGATTTCGTGGCTGTCTGCCCGTCCTTCCTGAGGACAGCCGTGAACCAGAAGGTGCTACCTTGGCCCTCGGTGCTGGTAACACCAGCCTCTCCGCCCATGATTTCAGCGATTTTCTTGGTGATCGCCAGGCCGAGGCCGGTGCCGCCATACCTGCGCGTCGTCGAGTTGTCGGCCTGTTCGAAGGCGCCAAAGAGCTTGGGGATGACCTCCTGAGCAATGCCGGTGCCGGTGTCCTCGACTTCAAAGCGCAGGGTGGCCGTCTCGCTGGTATGCGACGTCTCCTTGACCCTCAGGGTGATTCGGCCGGTCTCGGTGAACTTGATGGCGTTGGCGACATAGTTGAGCAGGGCCTGCTGCAGGCGGGTGGGATCGCCATGGAGGTTGTGCGGCAGCGCAACCGTTTCGACATTGAAGGCGACGCCCTTTTCCACGGCTTTCTGGGAAAGCATCGAGGTGATGTTGCCGAGCATGGCCTCGATATGAACGGGTACGTTCTCCAGAACGAACTTGCCGGCTTCGATCTTTGACAGGTCGAGGATGGCGTTGATGATCTCGAGCAGGTGGGAGCTGGCCGCTTCAATCTTGCCCAGCTTCTCGGCCTGCACCGGGGTCAGGCCGGTACGCCGCAGGATGTGGGCCATGCCTGTAATGGCATTGAGCGGCGTGCGAATCTCGTGGCTCATGTTAGCCAGGAAGGCGCTCTTGGCCACGTTCGCTGTTTCGGCCACCTCCTTGGCGTCATGCAGCAGCTTCTCGGTTTCCTTGCGCTGGGTGATGTCCTTGACGAAGCCGATCAGCCGCGCCGGATTGTTTCCGTCAGCCGGAATGAAATAAGTGGAAATCGCCACCGGGATCAGGCGACCATCCTTGGCACGGTTGAGCGTTTCGACTTCGCCCTGCCCTTCCTGCCGAAGATGCTCGACAAGCCCTTGCTGCTCTGCCGCCTGGTAATTGGGGTCGTAATCCTGGACGCTCATGCCGAGCATCTCCTCCGTGCTGTACCCCAGCATTTCCGCCGCATAGTGGTTGGTGTAGAGAATCCGGCCGGTGTTGGCGTCGATCCAGCGAATGCCGATACCGGCCTTTTCCATCGCAAACTGGGTGTCGAGCAACTTGGCGTGGGCTGATTTCAGATCGGCCGTGCGCAGTTCGACCATGCTCTCCAGATCGTTCCGATAGGCCTCCATCTCCTGCTCGATCCGCATGCGCTCGGTGATGTCGCAACTGATGCCGAAGATGCCGACGACCTTGCCCTGCCCGTCGAACAAGGGCCATTTGTTGGTCAGCACGAAACCCGGCAGCCCCTGCGGGTCGTAGTAGGGATCGACCCTGTTCAACAGCGGCTTGCCTTCGGCAAAGACCGGCGACTCCTCTTCGGAATAGATCCGCGCGGCATCCGGCGGAAAAACGTCAACATCATGTTTGCCGATCATGTCGCGCCAGCTGGCGTGCCCGGTGATGTTGGCGAGCGTCTGGCTGCAAAAGCGGAAACGGCTGTCAGCATCCTTGAAGTAGATGAAGTCGGTGGTTTGTTCGAGAAATGATTCGAAATCCCGGCTGAACTCCGCCAGTTTCTCTTCCGCCCGCCGGCGCGCCGCGACTTCGTGGTGCAGGCGATAGTTCCAGAGGGCGACAAGCAACAACACGACGAGAATGACGAGGCCATAGAGCAGGACCTTTTCCTTCGAAATGCCCTGCTCGATGCGCACGCTCATCCAGCGATTGAGAATGTCGTCCATCTGGTTTTGCGGTATGGCCGCCAGGGTCTTGTCCAGAATGCTCAGCAACTCGGGATGACGATGGGTGACCGCCATGCTATGACCACTGGTGAATTCCGTATTGCCGGAAAATCGCAAGTCCAGCGCGCCGGTCTGCTGGATCAGGTAATTGAGCGCCGTTGCGTCGCCGACATACCCTGCGGCCTGGCCGGCCTCGATCAGCTCGAAGGCAGCCAGCTCGTCAACCGTGGGAACCAGCTCGATTTTCGGGTACTCGCGCGCCAGGACCTCCTGCATGAAGTAGCCCTGCTTGACCGCCACCCGCTTGCCCTGGAGATTGCCGAGATTGCCGATGAAACCATTGCGACCGTCGTTGATGATGACAATCGGCGAACTGATGAACGGCTTGGTGAAGGCCAGGTAGGCCCGGCGTTCCGCCGTGTTGACCGCGTCCGTCAGCATGTCCAGATCCCCTGCTCGCGCCATGTCGAGGGTCTGTTGCCAGGTTTTCCCCTTGGTCACCTCGAAACGCACGCCAAGGCGTGTTTCGAGCAGGCGCAGGATGTCGGCATTCATGCCGATGAATTGGCCTTTCTCATCGAGCCACTCGTAGGGGGCGAAGTCGCGGTCGATGCCGACGCGAATGACCGGGTGATCCTTGAGCCATTGCCGCTCCTCGGTCGTCAGCGCCAGCGACTGGCGATTGCCCCACACGAAATTGTGCAATTGCTTCTCGGACAGGCGCGGCGCAAATTTGTGTTCGGAATAGACGTTGGCCAGTCGGCGCAGACGGCCCGCATCGATGAAGCCGAGCGGGATGCTGTCCGGCACGATCAGCTTGCGGGTTTCCTCGGCCTCGAAACGCAGATGGCCGAGACTGAGGGCACTCTGATATTCCTGCCGGATCAGCTGGATCAACTCTTCGGGATGGGCCAAGGCATATTCCCACCCTTTCAGGCTGGCGCGCCGGAAGCGTTCGGCGCGATCGGGATGCTTTTCCAGCTCCTTTTCGCTGGTGAACAGCATGTCGCCATAGACGTCGATGCCGTAGCTTTGCGGATTGATGATGTCGATCGCGATGCCGCGCTTGGCAAAATAATACGGCTGGTCGGTCAGATAGGCCGACATGACGTCCACCTTGCCGCTCGCCAGGTCGTCCTTGTCATAGGTGTGCTGAACGTAGGTGTAGGAGCCCGGCGTCACCCCGGCTTCGGCCAGCATGGCGCGCAGCGGCCCCTCGTCGCTGCCCTGGCTGTCATACATCAGGCGCTTGCCCTTCATTTCGTAGGGGCTGATGATCTTGGCTTCGCGGCGGCTGATGAAGACCAGCGGATCGTGCTGGAAGATCGCCGCCAGCGCCACGATCCTGGCCCCCTGCGCATAGGCGGCAATGATCCCGGAATCGCCGATGCCGTAGTGCGCTTCGCCGGAGGCGACCTGCTCGACTACGGTCTTTTTCGGTTCGAGCGGGCGAATATCCACATCCAGCCCCTCGGCTGCATAGTAGCCTTGGGCCTTGGCAGCGTAGTACCCGGCGAACTGGAACTGATGGAACCACTTGAGCTGCAACACCACCTTTTCAGGTGCTGCGGCCCGCACGGAACAGGGCAAGCAAAGCAGCAGCGCCAGCAACAGGCGGCGGAGCGTGGCAGCAGAAAAATCGGATGGCATTGTTATTAATTATTGGGCGCTGGGGAGCAGCTATTCTGCATCATTTTCTAGAACTTTCGGCATAGCCTGTTCGCACAACGATTCCGACGGTGAACGGGAAAAATCGGCCAAAATTGAAACGAAACAGGGCTGACCGCTAACCCGAAAACCTTGCCGATGCCGCTAAAATGGCGCAGCCTCTACCTCAACGCACCCGATGCCCCGTCCCTCGCTCAACACCCAGATCCTGATCGGCTGCCTGCTCGGCATTGCTGGCGGTCTATGGCTGGCTACCGAGCCAGCTTCGGCGCCCGTCGTCGGCAACACGCTGTACGGCGCCAAGATGCTCGGCAACCTGTTTCTCGATCTGCTGCGCATGGTGCTCGTGCCACTGGTCTTTTCGTCCATCGTTGTTGGCGTCGCCAACCTGCGCGCCCATCAGCAGATGCACCGAGTGTGGACTACCACGCTGGCCTTTTTTGCCTTGTCGATGGCGCTGGCCATTGTCCTCGGCCTCGGCGCCGCCAACCTCTTCCGCCCCGGCGAAGGCCTGCACCTGGCCATGTTCGCCGACGCCACGCGGGATTTCCAGGCGCGTCAGATGCCGCTGCCCGACTACATCGCCCAGTTCATGCGCGGCCTGTTCCAGAACCCCTTCAAGGCGCTGGCCCAGGGCGACATTCTGGCCGTCGTCATCATTGCGCTTTTTCTCGGTATTGCGCTGGTCATCGGCGGCGAGCGCTACAAGAACCTGCGCGTGCTGATTCAGGAATTGCAGGAGCTTTGCCTGCTCGTCGTCGGCTGGATCATGCACCTTGCCCCGTTCGGTCTCGCCGCACTGCTGCTGCAACTGGTCGCTACGCAAAACGCCGATCTGCTCGCCAGCCTGGCCCATTTCATCAGCGTCGTCGTCGGCACCACGTTGTTCCACGGCATCGTCGTCCTGCCGCTGTTGCTCTGGCTGGTTACCCGGATGTCGCCGCTGCGTTTCTGGAAAGGCGCCAAGGAAGCACTGATCACCGCCTTCGCCACGAGTTCGAGCGCTGCCACGCTGCCTATCACGCTGCGCTGCACCGAACAGCATTTGCACGTCAAAAAGGACATCGCCAATTTCGTCGTGCCGCTCGGCGCCACCGCCAACATGGACGGCACGGCGCTCTACGAAGCCGCCGCCGCGCTGTTCGTCGCCCGCCTGGCCGGCATCGAGCTCGACCTCGCCCACCAGCTCATCATCTTCTTCGTCGCCATGCTTGCCGCCATCGGCGCCCCGGGCATTCCCAGCGTCGGCATGCTGAGCATGGTGCTGGTGCTCGAATCGGTCGGCCTGCCCACCGCCGCCATCGCCATCCTGCTGCCCATCGACCGCATCCTCGACACCGTGCGCACGGCGGTCAATGTCGAAGGCGACATGATCGGCAGCCTGATCGTGCAGAAACTGACCGAATCAGGCGGCGAAAAACACGCCTGACCAGCTGGCAACCATCACCGCCCGGCTTCCCGCCGGGCAACGAACTCGACCGGCGGGTGGACGCTGTAGCCACCACCGCTTTCCAGCACAAAATGGAGTTCACCGGCCTTGAGCACAGCGCGGTAACGATGGGTCACCTCACGGCCCGGAGCACCACCCACCGTCTCCTGGCTGTGGGTGACGAAATTCAACTGCTCGCCCTTGATGACGCCCTGCTCGACGGTCCGCGCCACCCGCAGATAGCTGGCCGTGCCATGCACCTCGCCATTTTCCGGACGTAGTTCGAAACGCTCGGCGTGCTCGGCGCCCCAGTCGTATTTGACGGTAGCCACCCAGTGCCCGGACAGGCTTTGTGCCAGTTCAGAGGAACCCGGCTTCGTCTCATCCGATGACCGCCCCGGCCAGTTGCCTGTCAAGGCAACCACCAGCCACACGCTCACGGCCAGGGCGATTAACCACCAAAGCAGCCCGGAGTGCCGTGCAGGACGACGACTGGCCGGAAAGTACGGTTTGATGACCTCGACCAGCCGCGCCACATCCGATGTCCATCCGCTATCCGAGAGAATGAACGACTGGCGCCGGGCCAGCGCCGCCATGGACGCCGGCAAATCCTTTTCCGCCGGCATCGCCGCCCCGCCGACCAGCACCGGCAACACCGTCTTGCCTGATTTCAGGCCTGCCTCGATTTCCCGGCGGACGAAATCATCCGGCTCGTCGAGGCGGCGAATGCCATTGCGGCTCACCGTCAGCCACGCCGGGCCGATCATGACCAGCATCACATCGACGGCAGCCAGTTGTTTCTCGATGGCAACGACAAAATCCTCGCCCGGGTGGATATCCTCGATGTCGCGAAACACATTGTCCGCGCCGAAGGTCGCGGCCAGAACATCGGCCAGACGCCCGGCAAAACCGGCCTGGTCGTCACGACGGTAACTGATGAATACACCAGACATTCAATTGCCCTCCATGACAAGACCGGATCAGGCGACAACTATTTCAACAGCGCCGGCCGGAAAGCTACTTTCTACGGTCAACCCGAAAAATCAGCCGATTTCCGAATTTGTCTTCGCCGCCGCCCTCGAATGAACGACAGGTAATCGCCGTCCACCGCACTGGCACTTCGCGGCCGTCGTTGCAGCGGACGACGCCTTTCCCGGCCTCGCCCTCGCAACTGCCGGGATTTGGCGAAATATCCGGCGGCGAGAGCTGCCCGTCGCATTGCAGGCGACCATCGCGATCGGCCAGAATGAACCGCCCGCCGCCACTCGCATTACCGGGAAAGCCCTTGCCGCGCAGCTCGCCCGGCACATCGCCGAGGCTGCCGCGGGCCTGATAGCCAATGGCGCAGGCGGCCAGCAGCGAGGCGGCGACGATCATCAAGGGAATTCCGCGTTTGTTCACAAGGCAGCGTTCAGGTTTTCGAGGATAATTGACATTTTTACACCCATTCGACGCCCGACGTGAATTCGCATCTCGCCCAACTCCAGCCCTACCCCTTCGAAAAGCTGCGCGCCCTGTTCGCCGGCGTCACGCCCAACCCGGAATACAAGGAGATCAAGCTCTCCATCGGCGAGCCGCAACATCCAACGCCGGCCTTCATCATGGATGCGCTGGCCAACGGTCTCAAGGGCCTGGCCAACTACCCGACGACGCAGGGCGTCCCGGTGCTCCGTCAAGCCATCGCCGCCTGGTGCCAGCGTCGCTACGATCTGGTGCTCAATCCGGAAACCGAAATCCTGCCAGTCAACGGCTCGCGCGAGGCGCTTTTCTCCTTTGCGCAAACGGTCATCGACACCAGCCGGGGCCACGTTCCGCTGATCGTCAGCCCGAACCCGTTCTACCAGATCTACGAAGGTGCCGCCTACCTGTCCGGCGCCGAGCCACGCTTCCTCAACAACCTACCCGACAACGATTTCGCCTTCGACTACGCCAGCCTCAGCGAAGAAGAATGGGCGCGCGTCCAGCTCTTCTACGTCTGCTCGCCGGGCAATCCGACCGGCAAGGTGCTGTCGCTCGACGACTGGAAGACGCTGTTCGCCCTCTCCGACAAGTACGGCTTCGTCATTGCTTCCGACGAGTGCTATTCCGAAATCTATTTCGACGAAGCCAACCCGCCCATCGGCGGCCTCCAGGCGGCCAAACTGCTTGGCCGCTCGAACGAACGGCTGGTCATGTTCTCCAGCCTGTCCAAGCGCTCCAACGTGCCGGGCATGCGCTCCGGCTTCGTTGCCGGCGACGCGGCCATTCTCAAAAAATACCTGCTGTTCCGCACCTACCAGGGCTGCGCCATGTCGCCGCCGGTGCAGACCGCCTCCATCGCCGCCTGGAACGACGAGGCGCACGTCCTCGACAACCGCAACCAGTACCGCGAGAAGTTCGCCGCCTGCACGCCGCTGATTGCCGAAGTGCTCGGCACCGGCATGCCGGACGCCAGCTTCTACCTGTGGGCCAAAACCCCCATCGCCGACACCGAGTTCGCCCGCGGCCTGCTCGAACACTATAATGTCGTGGTCCTGCCCGGCAGCTTCCTGGCGCGCGAAGTCCGCGGCGTCAATCCGGGGGCCAATTTCATTCGTATCGCCCTGGTCGCTTCGCTGGCCGAATGCCTCGAAGCCACCCAACGTATTCGCCAATTCGCCCAACAACTGTAATCAGAGAGAACAGCACATGAGCCATCCGCTACAAGCCATCATCGAACAACTCTGGGAACGCCGCACCGAGCTGTCCCCGCAATCCCCGACCGACATCATCGCCGCCATCAACCAGGTTGTCGGCATGCTTGACTCCGGCGCCCTGCGCGTTGCCGAAAAGATTGACGGCGACTGGGTCACCCACCAGTGGATCAAGAAGGCCGTGCTGCTTTCCTTCCGCGTCCGCGACAACCGCGTCCAGGAAGCCGGCGACATCCGCTTTTACGACAAGGTCGATACCAAGTTCGAAGGCTGGAGCGAAGAGCAGTTCCGTCAGGGCGGCTTCCGCGTCGTCCCGGGCACCATCGTCCGCAAGGGCTCCTTCGTTGCCAAGAATGCCGTACTGATGCCGTCCTTCGTCAACATCGGCGCCTACGTCGATGAAGCCACCATGGTCGACACCTGGGTTACCGTCGGTTCCTGCGCGCAGATCGGCAAGAACGTGCATCTTTCCGGCGGCGTCGGCATTGGCGGCGTGCTTGAGCCACTGCAGGCCAACCCGACCATCATCGAAGACAACTGCTTCATCGGCGCCCGTTCGGAAGTCGTCGAAGGCGTCATCATCGGTGAAAACTCCGTGCTCTCCATGGGCGTCTATATCGGCCAGAGCACGCCGATCTACGACCGAGAAACCGGTGAAGTCACCTACGGTCGCGTCCCGCCCGGATCCGTTGTGATCAGCGGCACCTTGCCGAAGGCCAACGGCGCGTATAGCCTGTATGCCGCAATCATCGTCAAGAAGGTCGACGCGCAAACCCGCTCGAAGACCAGCATCAACGAGTTGCTGCGCCCGTAAGTCAAACCACCAAGAAGGTCTTGTCATGATTCTCGACAAACTGTTCCAGTTGATGGCTGAAAAGCAGGCCTCGGATATCTTCATATCCGCGGGTGCGCCGATCCATATCAAGATCCAGGGCAATACGCTCCCGGTCAACCAGCAGGTCATGCTGCCGGACATGATCGAGAAGATCGCCTACGAACTGATGTCGCCGGACCAGATCAAGACCTTCGAGGCGAACTGGGAGATGAACCTCTCCTTCGGTGTGCCGAATGTCGGCAACTTCCGGGTCAACATCTTCCGTCAGCGCGGTTCGACCAGCATCGTCATCCGCTTCATCCTGGGCAACATCCCTGCCATGGACGACCTTGGCCTGCCCAACATCCTCGGCGAACTGATCATGGAGAAGCGCGGCCTGATCCTGATCGTCGGCGCTACCGGCTCGGGCAAGTCGACGACCATCGCCTCGATGCTCGACCATCGCAACGCCAACCGTTCCGGCCACATTTTGACGGTTGAAGACCCGATCGAATTCCTGTTCAAGCACAAGAAATCCATCGTCAACCAGCGCGAAATCGGCATGGACACAATGGACTGGCAGTCGGCCCTCAAGAACGCCATGCGCCAGGCCCCGGACTGCATCCTGATCGGCGAAATCCGCGACAAGGAAACCATGCAGGCGGCCATCGCCTACTCGCAAACCGGTCACCTGTGCCTCGCCACGCTGCACGCCAACAACTCGTACCACGCGCTGAACCGCATCATCAGCTTCTTCCCGGCAGAAAACCGCCAGGCGCTCTTCCTCGACCTGTCCGTCGCCCTGCGCGCCATCATTTCCCAGCGTCTGGTCAAGAAGCCGGATGGCAAGCGCATCCCGACCTGCGAAATCATGCTCAACACCCGCCACATCAGCGAACTGATCGAGCGCGGCGAAGTTCAAGGCATCAAGGACGCCATGGAACAGACCCTGGCCCCGGGATCGCAGACCTTCGAACAGGACTTGTTCAGGCTCTACAGCAGCAGCACGATCACCATCGACGAAGCGCTCGCCAACGCCGATTCGCCGACCAACCTGTCTTGGCTGATCAACAATTCAGAATTCGGCAGCAGCAATGGCAAGGACGACCGCAAGACCGACGTCGCGCTCGAATTCGACAGCACCAGCGAAGCAGGCACCTCCTTCAAGGAATTCACGCTGAGCCTGGCCGACCACGACGAAGAAACCAACTGATGTCCGACCCCACGTTTGAACTGGCCCGGCAGATCATTTCCTGCCACTCGGTCACGCCGGAAGACGGCGGCTGCATGGAAATCATCAGCGAGCGCCTGAAACCGCTCGGTTTTTCCATCGAATACATCAACCGCAACGGCGTCACCAATCTCTGGGCACGTCGTGGCACAACCGCGCCGCTGTTCGTCTTTGCCGGCCACACCGATGTCGTACCGACCGGCCCGCTCGACAAATGGACCTCGCCGCCGTTCGCCCCGGAAGTCCGCGACGGGATGCTCTACGGGCGCGGCACGGCCGACATGAAGTCATCGGTCGCCGCCTCGGTGACCGCGGTCGAAGTCTTCATCGCGGCCAACCCGAACCATCCCGGCTCGCTCGCCTTCCTCCTCACTTCCGATGAAGAAGGCGATGCCGTCGACGGCACCACCATCGTCGTCGAAGCGCTCAAGGCACGCGGCGAAACCCTCGATTTCTGCATCATCGGCGAACCGACTTCGGTCAACACCCTCGGCGACATGATCAAGAACGGCCGCCGCGGCTCGCTGTCTGGCACGCTCACCGTCAAGGGCATCCAGTGCCACATCGCCTACCCGGAAAAGGGTCGCAATCCGATCCACGAAGCCGCCCCGGCCCTGGCCGAACTGGCCGCGACGCGCTGGGATGAAGGCAACGAATACTTCCCGCCAACCACCTGGCAGGTCTCCAACATCCACGGCGGCACCGGCGCGACCAACGTCATCCCCGGTCAACTGGAAATCAAGTTCAATTTCCGCTTTTCCACGGCCAGCACGCCGGAAGGCCTGCAACAGCGCCTGCGCGCCATCCTCGAAAAGCACAATCTGGACTACGACATCCACTGGACATTGGGCGCCCGCCCTTTCCTGACCGGTCGCGGCCCGCTGGCCGATGCAGCAAGCTCGGCGATCTGCGAAATCTGCGGCATTGCCACCGAGCTTTCAACCACCGGCGGCACCTCGGACGGTCGCTTCATCGCCGAAATCTGCCAGCAGATGCTCGAAATCGGCCCGGTCAACGCGACCAGCCACAAGATCGACGAGTGCATCGCAGTCGACTCCCTGCCCAAGCTCTCCGCCATTTATCGCCGCATCCTGGAACAACTCCTGACCGCATGACTACTGCCGCCAAAACCGAACTGTTCACCGTTCGCGACTACATCCGTTATGCCGTCAGCCGCTTCAATGCCGCCCAGCTCTTCTTCGGCCACGGCAGCGACAATGCCTGGGACGAAGCCGTGTACCTGACACTGCACACGCTCAACCTGCCGCTCGACCGCCTCGAACCCTTCCTCGAGGCCCGCCTGCTGTCGCATGAGCGCGAACTGCTGCTCGACATCTACACGCGCCGCTGCCAGGACCGTCTGCCGGCCGCCTACCTGACCCACGAAGCCTGGCTCGGCGATCACCGTTTCTACGTTGACGACCGCGTCATCGTCCCGCGCTCCTTCATCGCCGAACTACTCGACGAACAGCTCACGCCGTGGATCGACGATCCGTGGGCCATCGAATCGGCCCTCGACCTGTGCACCGGCTCCGGTTGCCTGGCCATCCTGACCGCCCTCGCCTTCCCCAATGCCGAAGTCGCTGCGGTCGACCTGTCCGAAGATGCCCTCGCCGTCGCCCAGCGCAACGTCGCCGACTACCACCTGACCGACCGCGTCGAACTGACTCAGTCCGACGCCTTCGCCAAGCTGGCCGGCCGCAAGTTCGACCTGATCATCTCCAACCCGCCCTACGTCAACGCCAAATCGGTCGCCGCGCTGCCACCGGAATACCTGCACGAGCCGGAACTGGCCCTTGGCTCGGGCGAAGACGGCCTCGATTTCACGCGCATCATCCTGCGCGAAGCGAAGAAGCATCTGACCGAAAACGGCATCCTGATCGTTGAAATCGGCCACAACCGCGACGATCTCGAAGCCGCCTACCCGACACTGCCCTTCACTTGGCTCGACACCGCCGCCGGCGACGAATTCGTCTTTCTGCTCCACGCCGCCGATCTACCGGATTGAACCAGCTGTACGAAATGCCCAGCCCGTTCGAAGTCGAAACGGGCACCGTGCTCATGCATGAGCCATCATGGGCACGCGAAGGCGAGCTACGCGCCCAGTTGCTCGACGAAAGCTACCCCAAGCCTTTCGTCATCGATGACGGCAAATCGCGTTTTCTCTATTTCAACGTCCGCCTCATGCAGAGCGAAATGTCGCTCAAGGCGCCGCACGACCTGGCCATCCGCTACACGCAGAAAATGATGGCTTTTCTGCTCTTCCTGCCACGCCCGAAACGCATCGTGTTGATCGGCCTCGGCGGCGGCTCGCTGATCAAGTTCTGCTACCAGCGCATGCCCGGCACACAGCTGACCGCCGTCGAACTTGACCCCAACGTCATCGCCTTCCGCGACACCTTTCTCATGCCGCCCGACGATGAGCGCCTGCAGATTCTCGAAGCCGACGGTGCCGAATTCCTCGAAAACACCGAAAAAGGCATCGACGCCTTGCTCGTCGACGCCTTCGACAAAACCGGCTTCGCGCCCAGCCTGGCCAACCGCGAATTCTTCGACAACGCTTACGCCAAGCTTTCGGGCAACGGCGTTCTCGTCATCAACCTGGCCGGCGAAAAGGAAACCTACGCCGGACTGATCGGCGAAGCGATGCACGTCTTCGACGACCAGGTCATCGTGATTTCGGTCCCGGACGACGGCAACCACATCCTCTACGCTTTCAAGGAACGTCATTTCGAGCCACGCTGGCGCTGGCTGCACAACTACGCCAAGGAGCTACGCGCCAAGTTCGGCCTCGACTTCCCGGCCTTCGTGCAAAAGATGGAACGCTCGACCAAGCTCGGGCTGGCCCGCCGCGAGGCGATTCGGCGCCGCTAGGCCACTTCCACGGTCAACCGGAAAAAAGGGCCAAAATTGAAATGATTTTGGCCCGCCTCCCGATGCGAGGGCTACCGAATTTCCGTCAAAATCGCCCGCAGCAGACGCCAGCACTGCTCGACCGACGCAATCTCGACCCGCTCGCCCGGCGCATGCGCCCCACGGATGGTCGGGCCGAAGGAAACGATATCCATCCCCGGATACTTGTCGCCGATGATGCCGCACTCCAGCCCGGCATGAATGACCTGAACCTTCGAATCCACCGCAAAATCGCGCCGATAGACCGACTGACACAATTTGAGTAATTCAGACGTCGGATTCGGCGCCCAGCCCGGATAAAAACCCGATTTTTCAGCCTGCGTTCCGCTCAGCGCCCACAAGCTGACAATTTCATCGGCCAGCGCCAGACTGCCGCTCCCGATCAGCGAACGCACCATAAAGTTGCACGAGCCACCATTCGGGTGCAGGTTGACCATGCCCAGATTGTTCGACGTCTCGACCACGCCCGGCACCTGCCGGCTCATCCTCCGCACGCCATGCGGCGCTGCGTGCAGCGATCCTAGCCAGATTTCCTGCTCTGCTGCCGCCATGACCTGCGTCGCTTCAGCCACCGAAACCGTGAGACTCAAACCCTCATCGATCCCACGCAATTCCGCTCGCAAGCTGGCTTCCATCCCGGCCAGCCATCCCGCCAAGCGCCCACCCCGACCACCGGGCACGGCCACTGTCGCCACCGCCTCGCGCGGTAAGGCATTGCGCGCCGAGCCGCCGACCAGATCGACCAGCCGAAGCGGCGTCACCTCCTCCAACTCACGCAACACGCGGACCAGCAGCTTGATCGCGTTGCCTCGCTCCTCATGGATATCGACGCCGGAATGCCCGCCGCGCAGGCCGCGCAAGGCGATCCGGACCACCTCGAATCCAGCCGGAACAGGCTCTTCCATGCCACAGCGTTCGACATTGACATCCAGCCCGCCAGCGCAGCCCAGATAGAACTCGCCCCATTCCTCGGTATCCAGATTGAGCATCAGCCGTCCCTGCAGAACACCCGCCTCCAGACCCCGCGCCCCGCCCATGCCGGCCTCTTCATCGACCGTCAGCAGGGCTTCGAGCGGCCCATGAACAAGACTTTCATCCTCAAGCGCCGCCAGAATCAGCGCCACACCAATCCCGTTATCGGCCCCCAGCGTCGTTTTTTCGGCCACCAGCCAACCATCGCGCAACTCAGGAACAATCGGATCACGAGAAAAATCATGCCCGCTATCAGCATTCTTCTGGCAAACCATGTCGAGATGCGCCTGTAGCACGACACCCGGCCGCCCCTCGCCACCAGCACTCGCCGGCTTGCTGACAATCAGATTGCCGGCAGCGTCGCCCACAGCCCCCAGACCGCGCGCCAAGGCCCACTGCAGAAGGGAGTCGCGCAGCCCGGCCTCCGCCTTCGAAGCCCGCGGCATCGCGCACAGCGTTGCAAAATGGTCCCAAACGGTCGCTGGTTGCAGACCGGAAAACACTGAGTTAGTCACGTTGCAGAACTCCAAAAGTGAAAACCCCCGCAGACCTTGCGGTGTGCGGGGGTTAAATTCTGGGGCACTGATGGGGCTCGAACATCGCTCCAGAACATAGAAATATAAACGAACACCGAAAGTTTATTCTTAAATATACCAACAAAAGTACCAACGCATTTAAGCGGTGTGCCGAGTTCGACTATTTTACCAGTCAGATTGGACAAGAGCGTCACACTCATCTCGCTACGGATCAATTGGGAGATGAACTTCCGCTGTACCCACTTTCAAGAATACTCAATGCTGTAACAAACTCCTTGTCGACGTAGGCCTTCTTGCGAATGACCACACCTCCTGCATTACGCGGCTGTCATGAGGATCCCCACTCGTGCTCTGTCAAACATGCAGCCCTTTCAGCAGAGGTAACTCAGCCTGATGCGCCTCGACTTGGTGGATGAACTGCTCAGGTACACCGGTCGCCTGAAACTGTCTTCGCCATATTTCCAGCACCCGACGCCCAGTACTCATCACCTCTTCCATAACCTCCTCGCGCACCTGATCGACGATGCCAATTCGGGTAAAGAGCGCAGCGAAGGTATCGAGCGTGATAACCCGGAAGAGCTTCACACCTGCCATATTCAAAGCAACTGAGGTATCGTGGGTGGTGTACGCCACGGTCGACACTAGATCGTAGGCGGGCGCTAATCGGGGGCGTAGCGGGTTGTCGTAGATAAGCGACCAGTTTTTGATATGTGCATCACCATTGCCCATCACTACGTTGAACACCAAGCGCCGAGCCATCTCTTTCAAATCCGCGAGGCCGCCTGCATAGAGAAGCAATGTCCGGCCAATCATATCGTAATTGACCCGCCCATACTTTTGGTGGGTACGCAGGTTGAAGACCTGAGCGAAGTCCTCAAAATGAATACGCCCGCCATCCGGCCGGTCGAAGCGGCGAATGGCATAAAACGGCTCGCCCTGACGGAAGCCAGCCATGTTGGGCAGCCCCTGAATCCTGTCCGGGGCCAGCAGTTGTACCGCTGGCACGTCCATGCCAGCGGCGCGGGCCGTCTCCATCGTGGCAGCCTCGACCATTGGTAGAGCCTCGAAGTCGTTGGAAGGTGGTTTCACGATGTAGTTGCCGAGCTTCTTACCACCAACCAAGGTGAAGCGTTCGCCCTGACGCAGCATCGAGAACTTCATCTGCATGCCGCCGAGGGAGAACTTCAATTCATGAAGGTCGTCGGCCGTCGGGGCGACAGCGGCACCACTGCGGCGACGCCTCAGGTGGTTGGGTGTATCGACGGAGGTCAGGATGACCGCTCCGGGCAGATCCTCGCCGAGCGCCGAGAGCAGCAGAAACTCGCGGTCCTCGTGCACCTTGAGGCGCTGCGCAATGCTCTTGCGCAAACCGCCCTCAGGCAACAGGTTCGAGAAGAATGGAGGGGCTTTAACCGAAGCAGATTTGTGCCGGTCATCCACGAGGAGCGCACGGGTCGATTCCTCGTCACCAGGACGAGCCAGCGACAGGGAAAGAATCGGGCGATTTTCACCATATTCGATATAGCCTTCATCAACGACAAAGGTCGTTTTCTCGTCTGGATAGTGTGTGATGTAGCCGACCAGCAGATCGTTCAGGCGCACCTCAAGGGTGCTGACAGTGCTCATTCTTCATCCTTCAGATCATTGAACTCGGTGAGCAGATCGACCGGCATGTTTGCCCGGGGCGTCGAAGAGCCATTCCAGGCACCGGATAGCGACGGCAAGTTTCCATGTCCCATGGCCTGACCAATCGGCACCAAGGCAACTTCCAGACCGAGTGAGGCCGCATAAGAAATGAAGGTGTCGAGTGTGACATCACCGCCGTTCTCGATCTTCGAAACGGTCGCCTGGCGCATGCCCCGCACCTTGCCCTGAGCAACGCGTGCCTGCTCGCGCAGCGAGCGTAACTGCTTGCCCAGTCGCTCCAGGCTCTCAGGGTTCTTGATTCGCTTTAGGGTATTTTTCATGGAACAAATATACGATAAACCGTATATAACACCAATAGACAAAGCACAATTTATATACGTTATTACGTATATATTTAGTCAAAATATACGTATTTGCAAATATGTTTTCATATCCGCGCCGGGCGGCGACCTGTACTTCCACCGCACCCAGTCACTTTCCCCTCCGAAACCCCTGGCCCCCGGGGCCAAGGTGGTTTTCCTCCAAGCGGAGGGAAGGAAGGGCAAACCGGCGGCAGGATCCGTCCGAGTGCTGTCCCTGATATCGGACACCGAACTCGTTGCCCTGCTCAAGGATTCGGAAGCCATTCCGCCCGAGGATACTCAGCACGCCATGGCTGGTTTCGTGCAAGAGCTGAATAACGGATTCGATGGCAATTTGCATGATCAGCCTTCGGGTGCCTTGGTCGGACGGGCCTTGTAGGCAGTGTCGAAAATGAATTCCAGGGATGGGTGGACGCCGCGCAATCCATCAATAACCGCTTTTGCCCAGTCGAAGTAGTCCTGCTTGCGGCGCAAGGACCAACCTGCCGGAGGTGAACTGGCGATGTCGCGGAGATTGCATATCTTGTCGGCCAGTTTGACCAGCTTGGCGCGTCGACTAATGCTCGGCGCATGATCTATCTGCTGTTGTTTTCTTTCGGCCTTGAGGAGTGATTTGTCGTCGGTGACTTCGAGAACAATATCGGCGATCTCCTGACCGAATTGCCGGACCAGTTCCTGTACCGTGGTCTCGGTATCTTCAACGGTGTCGTGCAGAATGGCAGCAATCCGCACCCGTTCATCGTCGATCCCGGCCTCGTTGGCCAGGACATTGGCCAGTGCAATAGGATGGTTGATGTAGGGCGAGGCCGCCGCGTCCTTGCGGCGCTGGTTGCGGTGTTTGTCGGCGGCGAAGGCGATGGCAGCGAGTATCTTGTTCATGGGGCAATTCTAGTCCTCAGCGCCGAGTTCGGCATAACCGGGCTGAAAGCCTGGGATTCACCCTGAAATGCCCGAAAGAAAATGCTGATAGACTATTCCGGCACATTGGGCACGTTCAGCCTCTCCTTCGGAATACTCACGCGACGAATCGTAATGTTACTTAGTCGAATCAAATTCATTGTCGTAGGTCTGCTCTTCCTGAATTTGGCCCATGCAGCACCCGGTCAGCCCTTCCCGGCTGAAGCCTGGCAGCGAAAGGCGGTGGGCTTTGCCATCGGTCTGTACTATTTGAAGATACCGGCCACTGATCCTGCGAAAGCGGCCCGTACCTTGGCTGCGGACAAGCGTTTCGCGTTGAAAATCGTGGACAAGCTCGACAAGACGGCACAAAGCCAAGCCTTGTTAAGCGCAAATTTCAGCAGCAACGTAGCAAAGGAGTATGCGCCACCGTCAATTGACTCTCTGCGCTACTTTGGACGCGGGCTGAGCCAAGAACAAGCATTGGCGCTTCAAAAGGCACCTCGTGCACTAATCCTTGGCTTCGCACATCCTTCGCAACAGAAAACCTCAGGGTTACGGCGTGCTGAAGAATTCATCCTCGAATTGGCAAAGCAGGAAGACGCGATAATTTGGGATGACGAGACCCGCGAAGCTTTCACTCCAGAAGCATGGGAAAAGAATCGCCTAAGAACGTGGGAAGGCGGAATCCCTAACGTATCCAAGCAGATCGTAATTCATGCCTACAACAATGCCGGACGTACCCGTGCCATCTCTTTGGGCATGGCACGACTTGGTCTGCCTGACCTAGTAATCAACGATAGTGTCTGGTCTCTCAATCGTCCTTTAGGCAATACGATCAACGCTCTGGCCCAACAACTTGTCGAGGCAGGCCCGCCCGATGACAAGGGAGCGCTATATTTGAAGATCGCTGGCTTACGTCATGTTGGAATACGCAACAGCCTGTCGGAGGGCATCCTATCCGGTGGCAAAGGAGAAGGAAGGCTGCGTTTGCTGGAAACCGTGGCGGAGGCGGGGGATCCAGCCAATGCACTAGCAGTCTTGAGCTTTGATTCTTATCCCGGACGTGATGTCACCGAGCACCAGACCAATTTTGTTATTGCCGTTTTTGGTGCTGAACCGGATGAAGTGGTGTACACCAAGCATGATGCAGCCCTACGTGCCGCGAGCGCACATGCCCGCGCTCAATTGCCGGCCTTACAGAAAGCCTTTCTGAGCGGACTCACGCCCGGTGAGCATCTGCTTGTTAAGGCGCCCTTCACCACCCGCGATAACGGTCGGGAATGGATGTGGATCGAGGTCACCGAATGGACTGGGGATCAGATCAAAGGGATGCTCCGCAGTGATCCGCGTAACGTCCCTGGGCTAAAAGCTGGACAGATGGTTGGCGCTCACCAATCAGACCTTTTTGATTATCTTCGCGTCTTTCCGGATGGCCGCACCGCAGGTAATGAGACGTCAAAACTATTGAAGTAGTTGGTCAGATTAAAGCCTGTTACTTATTCAGTCTGAATGGAGCTGACTGTTACTATGCCACCGCTAACTTATTGGAAATCGGAATATCGCCAATGGCTGAACTGCAGTTAGATAGAAAATTACGGTGACCGACGAGTTGCAGGCGCAAGCCAACCTTGGGATTGGTCTGTAGCTACTCCACGAACAAGGCTTCATGAAAAGCCCATTTGCAGCCAAGCACTTATTGATACACGTCAACACGGCATGCATTAGTCGGTGGCAAAGCGTTTATTGCCGTGAATGTGCCTGTTTATGACCTTGTTTCCTGCGAAATCCATAGCTAGAGTGGATGCAGTAGCAAATCCTAATGGATTGTTGCTGCAGTTTCCCGACAAGCCAGCCATCCGCCAGCCAGCCACTTTCCTCGTTTCAGGGTGACGGTGTTGTTTCCAGTTTGCGCCCCAATTTCCCGCGAGGAATGTCGTTTTGTTGAAACTGAAACAAGATACGGAGAGCGAACATGGATAAGAAACTCACGACAGCTGCCGGCTGTCCGGTGGTCGATAACCAGAATGTCATGACTGCAGGGCCACGCGGTCCGCAATTGCTTCAGGATGTCTGGTTCCTGGAAAAGCTGGCGCACTTCGACCGCGAGGTCATACCCGAGCGCCGTATGCATGCCAAAGGGTCGGGTGCTTTTGGCACCTTCACCGTGACCAACGACATTACACGGTATAGCCGGGCCAAGATTTTCAGCCAGATCGGCAAGAAGACCGACCTGTTTTCCCGCATGTCTACGGTGGCGGGCGAGCGTGGTGCGGCGGATGCCGAACGGGATATTCGCGGCTTTGCGATCAAGTTCTACACCGAGGAAGGTAACTGGGATCTGGTCGGCAACAACACCCCGGTGTTCTTCCTGCGCGACCCGCTGAAATTTCCGGATCTCAATCACGCAGTTAAGCGCGACCCGCGCACCAACCTGCGCAGCGCAGGCAACAACTGGGACTTCTGGACCTCGTTACCCGAAGCCTTGCATCAAGTCACCGTGGTCATGTCCGATCGCGGCATTCCGGCCAGTTACCGCCACATGCATGGCTTCGGCTCGCACACCTTCAGCCTCATCAACGCTCAGAATGAGCGTTTCTGGGTCAAGTTCCACTGGCGCACCCAGCAGGGCATCAAGAATCTGACCGATGCCGAGGCGGAAGCCGCCGTCGGCAAGTGCCGTGAAACGCACCAACGCGATCTGTACGAGGCCATTGAGCGCGGCGATTTCCCGAAGTGGACGCTCTGCATTCAGGTCATGCTGGAGGCGGATGCCGAGAAGGTACCCTACCATCCGTTCGACCTGACCAAGGTCTGGCCGCACAAGGACTATCCGCTGATCGAGGTGGGTGTCATCGAGTTCAACCGCAATCCCGACAACTACTTCGCCGATGTCGAACAAGCCGCCTTCAATCCGGCCAATGTCGTACCTGGCATCGGCTTCTCCCCCGACAAGATGCTGCAAGGCCGCCTGTTCTCCTATGGCGACACCCAGCGCTATCGCCTGGGGGTCAACCACGGACACATTCCGGTCAACGCCCCGCGCTGCCCGATGCACAGTTACCACCGTGACGGTCAGATGCGCACCGATGGCAACTATGGCTCGACGCTGGGCTATGAGCCGAACAGTTACAACGAATGGCAGGAACAACCGGATTTCCGTGAGCCACCGCTGGCGATCAACGGCGCAGCCGATCACTGGAACTTCCGCGAGGACGATGACGACTATTACAGCCAGCCGCGCGCCCTGTTCCGCCTGATGAGGCCGGACGAGCAACAGCGTCTGTTCGACAACACCGCCCGCGCCATGGGCGATGCGCCTGAAGAAATCAAGCGTCGCCACATCATGAACTGTACCAAGTGCGACCCGGCTTATGGTGCCGGTGTTGCCAAGGCGCTGGGCATGATGGCTTGAACCAGGATTGCCGATGGACCGAGGCCAAACAATTGCTCTGAACGGGCTTGCTTCCCGCCCCTCTTGGTTTGTGCTGCAGCGTATGCATGCGCAGCAGCACAAACTGGTAGCAATGGGATTGGCGCTTGCCTTGCTCGGCGTAATCGTCCTGTTCGGGCAAAGCATTACCCAGGTGCTTGCCGGCAATGCTGCGCCAGGCTTGCGCCTGGCGCTCTACGGTGGTGTGGCAGGTTTTGCGACCACGGCACTGGGCGCCTTGCCGGCATTGCTCATGCGCAGCATGCCACAACGTGTCGAAGACAGCATGCTGGGCTTGGCGGCGGGCATGATGCTCGCCGCCAGCGCCTTTTCCTTGCTTTTGCCCGGACTCGAAGCCGGTGAGTCGCTGCTCGGCAATCGGGGCACCGGTGCGGCAGTCGTTGTCTTCGGGATGGCACTGGGGGTTTTGCTCATGCTGGGTCTGGATGAGTTCACGCCGCACGAGCATGAAACGACGGGGCCCTGCGGACCGGGCTACGAAATCTGTGGTCGCGTCTGGCTGTTCGTCTTTGCCATCGCCCTGCACAACCTGCCCGAAGGCATGGCGATCGGTGTCAGCTTTTCTCAAGGGGACATGGGTGTAGGCTTGCCGCTCACCACCGCCATCGCATTGCAGGACATTCCCGAAGGACTCGCCGTTGCACTTGCCCTGCGCAGTGCCGGCGTTGCGCCGGGCTATTCGGTACTGATTGCTGCGGCCAGTGGTCTGCTCGAACCGGTGGGCGCTTTGCTCGGCGTAGGCTTGGCCGGTGGCTTGGCGCTGGCGTATCCGATCGGTCTGGGGCTGGCGGCGGGAGCCATGATCTTTGTGGTTTCACACGAAGTCATCCCCGAGACACATCGTAACGGCCATCAGACGAGCGCCACCCTCGGCCTGATGGCCGGCTTTGCCCTGATGATGGTGCTGGACACCACGTTGGGCTGATCACTCTCACTAAACCAGAAAAGGAAAATCGAACATGAAAGACAGTAAATCACTTCCCCCTGTCATCGATATCGGCATTACCGATGCCGACCGCAAGAAAATTGCCAAGGGCTTGTCGGCGCTACTGGCCGATAGCTACACGCTCTATCTGATGACCCACAACTTTCACTGGAACGTGACCGGGCCCCAGTTCAACAGTCTGCACAACATGTTCATGGGGCAGTACACCGAGCAGTGGAATGCCCTGGACATCATTGCCGAACGTATCCGTGCGCTGGGTTTCCCCGCTCCGGGAACTTACAAGGAATTCGTGAAGCTGGCCTCGATCCCGGAAGTGGATGGCGTGCCCAAGGCCACCGACATGATTCGTCATCTGGTCACAGCCCAGGAAGCAGCAGCCCGCACGGCGCGCAAATTGTTCCCCATTGTCGATGCCGCCAACGATCAACCAACAGCCGATGTGCTGACCCAGCGTATCGACATCCATGAAAAAACAGCCTGGATGCTGCGCAGCTTGCTCGAAGAGTAAGTTCCGGAACACATCAATCATAACGGGGGCTAAAGTCCCCCCGTTGTGCTTCGGAAGACGGGTTGCATTAAGAGAGAGACTGCGTGATCGGAACGAGTTAATCTCTGCTGATTTTGCACCTTCTGCCTGAATTATCATACGCTGCGTTCGGGTCATAAGTCGAAGACAGGCGCCTCGGTGGCCATCACCGGGAAATGGACGTCGCACTTCAAGCCCGGCAACGCATTACGTGACATCGTGCGACACCCGACGGAGTAATAACGGCGGCATCAACTACCGTTCAAACGCACGCATACATCGATCGGCAGCCGACACCACGAGAATGCCGGCTACTATCGCCAGCGCCAACGGCCCACCGGTTTGCAGGAAGTCGTTCCAGTAAACCAACGGTGTAACGTTTGCTGTCGGAAGATATTCCCTGAAATCCTGCATCACCCCGACAAAGTCCGGCGGGACATTGACGAGGAGGAGCGCCATTATCGGCACCGCGATGAGCAATCGCGCCAAAAATGCCTGAAGAGGAGCTGCCGGCCAGGCAAGAATGATCGCCAGCAAGAGGATGGCAGTGTCCGCAGAGCGGACGATGGTGCGAAATTGCACATGGCTGACCAACTCACTTCGATGGCGCTTTTTGACTTGCCGGTTCCTTCATTTTTGCCTCCGGCAGAACCGGCAGAACATATGAATGACCATTTTGTGGAAAGTACTGGACGATCCTCGTTCCGGGATCTACGCCCGCGCAGTTTCGCGCCCCACATGTCAAATAGAGAAGCTTCTGCGCTTGCCCGTTGATGACTACCGTAATCATCTCGTGTTCGAGGAACGACTTGCTTTCAAGCTTTGTCCGAACGAGAGCGGCGGCTTCTCTGCCCTTGAATTCGAAATATACCAGTAAAAAAATGAGCACGAAGAAGACAGCAGCGAGCACGGCAAACGTTTTCGAGTGTTGCTTCTCACGCAGTTCAATTGCCGAGTCTTTTCGCTTCCCCGTCCAGTGATGCTTCAGCCTTAGAAACTGACGTTTCAGTTTCCAGTTCTTTCGCAACTTATCGTTAATTCCGGGCAAAACCGCATGCGAATATAAAAACCTGCAGAGTACATATGCGATCAAAGCGAGAAGGGCCGATCCGAATGAAATCAGAAAACCGTGATACAGGATTTGCTGAAGGTTGCGGTCAAGGACATCGCCATCGAGGCCGAGTGGGCCAAGGAATCCTCCGGTATAGGCAGTACTCGCGCAATACAAGAATGCCGTTATGGCAGCTAGCGCCATGCCACTGTCAAGCAGTGAATTTTGTTTAGCGTTCATGGAAATCTTCAGTTTTTCGACAGCCCCATCAGGCCGGATATGTAATGATAATTTGGTCCGCAATGACATTGGGGTTTTGAGTGGTAATAGCACGCAACTGAGCGCTCAGGCACGCATGTCAGCAGACATAGCATCTGCCGACGTTGCAGCCGATTTGTTTTTTCTAGCACCAATTGCGTATACAGGACGCTCGGACGGGCTGAAGGATGGATTGAGGCGGCTGATGGCTATAGAAATAGCGCCATTTTTGCCGGGGCGTTGGACAGCAATGACCTCTGTCAATTCGTTTTTCCAAATGCGGTGCGAGATCAGTCATTGGGAATGATCGTTTGGCGGAGTGGAGTGCCATTTGCACAAGTCGTTCCCACCTTCGCGATGAGGCCGCGTTCGTTACGCAGGTACCAGACAGAATTTACGAGGGCACTCAGATGCTCGCATGGTTCCTCAAGTGGCAGCCCCGTGCCTTTCCCAGTTTCGCGACTGCGATAGATCACCACAGCTTCTTCGTATTCCACTTCTTTCACTCCGTTAGTCGGTCGCTACGCCTAGGAAACAGTCGCTGTCAGCGATGCATGCCTTCCAAGGTATGTCTTTTTATGGCCTCTCCACAAAACCCCAGCAATGTTTTGTCGCTCATTTCTCCTTGTGCTCACCATTCGGTTCGAGAGATCGTGACGAATTGATCAAGCTCGAGGGGCTGCCATTCCCGGAGACTCCCCATATTGATGCGGGAAACTGAATTTCAATGGCCAGTTTGTGCTCTGATCGGCCACTAAAATTCCTGGCACCTAATGAAGGTATCGCTCTTACCGGAATCGCTTGGGGGCTCTTCCTTACGTTCAATCGTCCAACCCCAACACAAATTATTCGATTCCCGGATGGCTAAAATCCGCAACCCAGCGCTGAAATTCTTCGGCAGGCATCGGCCTGGCGATGAAATATCCCTGCGCAATGTCGCAGCCCAAGTCCGAGAGCTGTTCCCAGTGCTCCCGCGTTTCCACGCCTTCAGCCACCGTCTTGCGGCCCAGATCGTGTACCAGATCGATGGTCGATCGCACGATCATGGCGGAGTCCCGGTTGTCGGACATGGCGGCAACGAACGATTGGTCAATCTTGATGTAGTCGACCGGGAGCTTTTGCAAGTAACTCAGCGACGAGTAACCTGTGCCGAAGTCATCCACGTAGAGGGGGATGCCTTCGCTGCGCAAGGCGTGCAGAACACGCAACGCGTACTCGGCATCCTCCATGACCGCGCTCTCGGTAATCTCCACCTCCAGCAAGCCGCGGCTTACGCCTCGCTCGAACTGCCAATGATGGAACTTGTCGAACAAGTGTTCGTCGCGGAAATTACGCGTCGAAAGATTGATGGCTATCGGCAAGGCACAGTCATTTGCCTGCCAGTCTCGTAGCAGGTCGAGGACGGCAACGATCAGCCATTCCGTCAACGGCTTGATCAGACCCGTCTGTTCCGCCAGGCCGATGAACAGAGCCGGTGGTAGCAGACCGCGGCGAGGATGCTGCCAGCGTACCAAGGCCTCCGAGCCGCATACCTGTCCGCTCGCAAAGCCGACTTTAGGTTGCAGATAGACCCTCAGTTGGCCGCCCTCGATGGCCCGGCGAAGCTCGCCAGCCAGGTTTAGTCGCTCGACCTGATCCTGATGCTGGGTAGGCTCGAAGAGACACCGGTCCACGCCACGCGATTTGGCCTGATAGAGAGCCTTGCCCATCCGGCGCAGCAACTCCTGGGCAGTCGATCCGTGGGCGGGGTACAGTGCGATGCCGGTTTTGGCGGTGACCTCGAGCTCGATATCGGCAACCGGGAACGGGCGGGCCAGGCCCAGTTCCAAATTGTCGGCGACGGCCATTGCCGCAGCAGTGTCTTGGGCTGGTGCCAGAACGCCAAATTCATCACCACGCAGTCGGGCGACGACGGCGGAGGCAGGCGCGCTTTCGCGCAAGCGTTGCCCGAAGTCGCGCACGATCTGATCGCCGTGGGCGGAGCCAAGCACGTCGTTGATCTCGCCGAGACGTTCGATGTTGAGCTGCAGCGCCACCAAGGGGACCCTGGGCGATGAACTGTCTTCAATGGCAGCGACGAGGGCTTCCGTGAACTCGACTACGTTGGGCAGGCCGGTGAGTGCATCGTGGCGCATCATGTGGTGCATCGCCGCCTGGACGCGCTCCTGTTCCGCCCGGGTGCGCAAGGTGGCAAGCCCGAAGGCCAGATCGTCGGCGGATTCCGTCAGCAGCGCGATCTCGTCATCATCGAACGAATCGGGTTCAGGATCATAAATGGACAAGGCGCCGATGATTTCCCCACCGACGCGCAAAGGGCAGGACAAGCCGGACGTCGCGCCATGGAGTTTGTCCTGCCAGGGGGCATAGTTTGGATCGGATCGCATGTTGCGAACCAGGCGGACTTCCCCGTGGCGGATGGCAGTTGACGTCACGCCTTGGCCCAGCGCGCTATCAGTCAGGCTCAGACCAAACAGGCGGAGAGCCGCCATCCCGCCTGGGTAGCCGCATTCGGCCATGGGACGCAAGGCCGGGTTGGCATTTTCGCCGCAATACCAGACGACGGCCATGCCGTAGCCACCGGCGGTGACGATCGCTTGACACATGCTTTCCAGCAGGCTCTGCTCCTCGTTGGCGCGCAACATGGTGCGGTTCCCCGCACTCAAGGTACGCAGGGCGCGACTGACGTGCTCCAGTTCCCGAACGCGCTGCTCGAGTTCGGTGTTGAGTGTCTGGATACGTTCTTCGAAGTGCTTGCGTTCGGTGATATCCGTACCCAGTACGTAATACCCCGCAATCGTTCCGTCGGCGTTGTACTTGGGCATGTAGCGAATGGTTTGCCAGACCCCGGGAAAGGGTTGCCAGTCGTAGCCTTGGGCCTGGCCGGCCAGTACCTTGCTGATCAGCGGGCAGGCCACGGCATAGCGCTCTTCACCGAGAATTTCCTCGACCGTGCAGCCTGTGATGTCCTCGCGACCGGGCGCGAAGCGCGCACGGTACTGGTCATTGACGTAGACATAGCGCCGCTCTGCATTGACAAAGGCAATCAGGGCCGGCACGGCGCTGATCACGCTATGCAGATGATCTTCACTTTCCTGCAATCTTGCGGTGCGCTCCCGCACATCAGCTTCCAGCAGGGCATTTTGTTCGTGAATAATGTGTTCGGCCTTGCGTTCGGTGGAGACGTCGCGGAAGACAAGCACCACGCCGCGCAACCTCCCCTGGGTGTCCCGGATCGGAGCGGCGCTGTCGGCGATGGGATGCTCGGTACCGTCACGTGCGATCAGCGCGGTATGGTTGGCAAGTCCCTGGGTTTCGCCCGTGGTCAGTACCTTGGCGACCGGTATTTCGGCAGGCTCGCGGGTCCGCTCGCTGATAATGCGGAACACCTCGTCCACTGGGCGCCCCTGCGCCTGGGAGATCGACCAACCGGAGAGTTGCTCGGCGACCGGATTCATGCGTGTAATGCGCCCTGCGGTATCGGTCGCCATCACCGCATCGCCGATCGAGTGCAGGGTGGTGGACAGGCTTTCCTCGCTGTCGGCCAATGCGCGTTGGCTGGCTTCGGTCTCGCGCAGTTGTTGGCGGATCAAGGCATAGGTCGCACTGAGCAAGGCGGCCAGCAACGCCGCCACCAAGGCGCCGGCAACCACCAGCATTCGGCGCGCCTGCGCATACCCTGCTTCGCGCTCGGTCAGCAGTCGCCGCTCCTCCGCATCCATCTCGCTGAGCAACTCGTAGGTGCGGGTGCGCGTGGCACGTAGCGGTGCGGTGGCCACGTAGGCATCAGCGGCACCCTGACCCTGCGTCTTGCGCAGCAATTCAATCTGCCGCGAGATGGCCAGGCGCCGGTTCGTAATTTCACGCAACTCCGTCCAGCGTTGTTGTTGGCGGGCGTTGTCGACCGTCAACTGCCGGATATGCTCCAGTGTGTTTTCTCGTTCCGCAATGGCTGCGTTGCGTTCGACGAGATTAGCCGGATCGCCGGTCAATCGGAAGCTTTGGGTGGTCAACTCGATCTGCAGCGTGTAGCCACGAGTACGGGCTAGATTGTTGAGTACCGCATGGGTGTGCTCGACCGTCTGTGCAGCACTAGCGGCGTCGTCCGCTACCTTCCAGGTCATCGTTGCCAGGGCGATCACCACAAGCATTGCTGCAATGAATGCGACGAGTACCTTGGTTTCGAAACGCGGCTGCAGTGTCATGAGACTTTCCGTTTTGCGCAATGGGGCAGCTGGATCGCAAAAATAGCTTCAATCCGTGTACCGGACCGACCAGGAGATTTGCTTCGTGAGGCAACAACGGCTATCTGTTCTGTCAAGGATGCTTGACACCGGACCCCAGAGCGCGGGCTGGCAGTTGCCGGAAGCAACCCGGATCGCGCCCGGCGGCCCGCCAACCTATCCGGTGCGACGTTGAATGATCGGATGCACCCACATTTTCTTTCCTCATCAAATAAGCTGCACGGTGGCGCATGGAGGCCAGAGGTGGCTCCGCGAATCAGGACATCCGGTTAAGTGAAATCTCTGCTTCAATGGGCGATGGGAATCGCCTGCCAAG
>NZ_JBWKSX010000011.1:0-133233 GCF_059420025.1 Azonexus sp. GW821-FHT04F04
TACTTGGTCGAGAATGGCGGCTCCATCTTGCTCTACTGGCTCGAATTGCGTTAGTGGCCATTTTGCCAATCCGGTGTTTGGGCGAAATCAAGTTCTTCTCGGTGGGGGCTCGTTTGGAGTGGCGCCTCAAATTATTCATATGCCGCCCTCTATTCGACTTGGGGGGCTGGTTATTATTTGATGGTATCTGGAGGTGTGGCGTATCCAGTGAACGTCATTAATTCAACAACGATATGGTGCATGTGGCAAAGTGCAGGGGTTGGGTTTAATTGCTCTGCTGCCACCCTAAATCCGACCAACGCTATCTACAGGTTCAACTAGCTTGCCAATCCGGGGTGTGGAAGCAGCAACAGGGAACCGTCCATTACTACTGCGGCTCAGTCGTTGTCTCTAGCTATGGGATGCGAAGTGGGCAAGGCCTTGGCAAGATCGACAGCGCCGGCAATTTTTGGGGACTTTGGACCGTTCAGTATTCAAATTACAACGTGTATTTGGGCCAGTATTACGGTTACGAGCCCGTGTTTGTTGAAGGTGGAGCAACTTCTGGGTTGGTGCCATGCGGCGCTGGATGATCTTGCCAATCCGGGGTGTGGTCGCTATCCCGCGGGATAGCGATCGGTCGCGGGCCAGGTATGTATTGTCCCGTGGGATCAGGATGCGGCGCTGCTGTTGGATGGTCGGCAGCCGGATTTTGCAATACGGCTTACGGCCCTGCGATGGTAGTCGTCTGGAACGGCTCATCATGGTCTGGTTGGGTCGCGTATCGAGCTGCAATGTTGGCGTGCTCATCTGGCATCTTCTTTCCGTAAGTTTGCCAATCCGGGGTGTGGAAAAAACAGGGAGGAGGATCGGCCGTTGCCTGTTATAACTTTGCGAATACCACTGGAACATTTTGGGGGTCCAATGGGGTTTCCTACGGCGCCTTAGTCAATGGAAATTGGCGTGGGGTTGGTACCGTTTCCGCCGGCAGATTTTCAGGAATTATTTGGTGCGAAAACGGAATTTGTACGCTCAACGGTTCAACAAACACGACTGCATCGGGGCTGTTTTATAGCCCACAATCAGTCTTGAATCTCCCGATAACTTCAACTTGGGCGTGCTGATTTGCCAATCCGGGGTGTGGCGTAGCACTTATCCTGGACGACTTTGGGGCGGTTCCTGGTTTTACTGGTCCGGTGCAGCAGGCGGGTGTTACACCATTAACCCAATTACCGGCGGATGTTCGTGTCCAGCGGGATATACAAGCTACTTTGCCTACGGCTTGCTCTTAGGAAATGGAACTTGGAGCATCTATCAATGCTACAAGTGACAGCGTTGCCAATCCGGGGTGTGGATAAAGCTCGGACGCGAGTGTCCATATTGGACCGGCGATTTAAACTGGTTGGAGGGAACAGCAGGGCAATCGGGGTGTATTAATGGTAATGGACTGGGGAATGCCCCCAGTGCCGAGTGGTTTTTTATTGAATATACGCGCCACGTTAATTCTGGGAATTATTTTGTTTCCCAACGTGCTGTTGGAATGACAGGCTCTTCCGCTGGTCAGGTATGGGTTCGTTCCCAACAATCAGTGAGCGCTGGCGTTGGGTGGGGTGCATGGTCAAAAGTAATATCAGGAATGGTCATGCGGGATAGTGCTTTGTACCCATTTGCCTCATGCCCGTCCGGAACCTCGTTTCTTGGAACGATTTCGGCTTCAGGCATGGCAATTGCCACTGCTGAAGCAAATTACTGGCGTTGGATTAACTCAGCCGGTCAGGTTTGGTTTTGTGCTTAGGTACGTGGGTACATATCTCTCCTGAGCCAAGATCGGAAGCTATTATTCAAAGAGAGATCGCTATTTTGTCTAGTTGTGTCTAATTAATTCGATAACTGTGAATATCGATCTAAATAAGGTTATTGTCGCCTTCGATATCCCATCTATGGAAGGTCCGACTATTCGGAGCTAATTTATTCTGCAACAAAATCCGCCATGTAAATATGCTGCATTTGGACCAATATATTGATAACCTGGTACCCATCCACACAGACCATTGCCATTTCCTCCCCAAGTGCCCCAGGCAACGTAGTAGCAGCTTAGCGAGCCGGCTGAGCTGTTTTTATTCCAAACTCCGGATTGGCAAGAGTGTTTCCTATGTTCGTGCACATGTGTAATGCATCCGTAGGTTCATACCGCCATCGTAGAAAGAATCAATAAAGGTACTGCTGAACCCGCTAGGACACCCTTGATACTGTGGATAGAGGCCGGCGCAAGTAGAGGAATATGCCGGGTAAAACGAGCCATTGTAGTAAAGCGTGAATCCGCAATGAGTGCCTTGGAGATTCGCGATGCGCCACACCCCGGATTGGCAAGAAAGTAGCAAGCCTGTTCCGTCCCTCCCGACGAGGCCATTTGGTGAGCATGCTGCGCCTTCCGTAGCGGTCCCGTTGATCTGCACGTACTCATTCGTCGTTAGACGGCCATTGGCCACTACGTTGCCGCTCTGATCCACAGAGAAGACTTCCGCAGACCACGGGCTATTCACCAAGCGAAACTTCCCATTGTTACTTTCGAGGTACATGCTGGTGCCATTCGCACCGACAAGCTGCAATACCCCCCCCTCGCCGACGGCATTCCAAGCAATCACCTTTCCGCCAGCTGCGGTAAGTGTTCCAGGGACGGTAAGATTTCCGTTCTGATCAACGGCAAGCGCGCTCCACGCGCCACCTGTCCACATGAATGCCCGACCGTTGTCCAGCGTCATCCGTACCGCACCAACAGGATCTCCCGAGGCCGGCAGCGCAGCGTAGTTCGCCACGGGATCTTTCCAGTACGACGACCCTTGCGAGCGCCACGTTCCTGCCTGACAGGAAAGGATTGCGCCGTTGGTGTCCCGCGCAATCGCACCAGTCGTTGTGCAAGCGCTGTTGGCTGTTTGCACTGAGTTCATCACGATGGGGGTATTCATCGTGTTCAACTCTGGCCGTCCCGGAACAGAATTCCGATAGAGGAACCCAGAAGTCACATCACCATTAGAGAACCAAAGCGCCATGATCGGATGGCCGGCAGCGATTGTTGGCGTGCCTGCAGTGCCATCGCACTTCTGCGTCATGTTGTTCGCGTTCGCATAGTTGCCGACCGCCACTGACCATCCACCCATTGCACCGCGAAGCGTTGTTGCGGCAGAAGAATAGACACCACCACCTGCAGCACCAATTCCAACCGCGACGGTGCCAAGCGATAGGTCATCAATCGCGGTTCCACCCTCGGCGATCACCAGTGCGTTGAGGTTGTTCGCCGTCGGTTCAAGAACAAGGACGCAAACGTCCTGTCCGAAGTTATTCTTCGTCGAAAACCCACTCTGCAGATAACCCGCACCGGTGAGCATCGGAACAGTGATCAACGCTGGCGTCGTTGCCGTGGCGTTGGCCATCACCGTAGTGTAGTTGTCCTTGATGTAGGCCTGAGCAGCGTTGCCAACGGTGACCATTTGCTGGGCCGTTAAGGCAGTCTTCGTGTCAGCAACGTACTGGTCCGCCAGTTTCGCTACGCCGGTAATCACTGCTGCCATGATCCCGAGCGAGGCTAGGATTTCCAACAGGGTAATACCGCGTTGCCGAGAGCGGAGCGAAGTCATGTTTTGCCTTTCGATTCGGTTGCTGATGACGCTGACAGTTCGATACCGGAGGCGTCTCCGGTCATTTCCGTAAGGGTATGAAAATCCCCACCGGACAGCGCGGTGTTAAAACCCGGCATCCGGGGGGGTAAATCCGTGGCCTTACTTCAACAATTGCCTGAGTTTTTCCTGAACGGCAGGCATTCCCGCAACAGCCCGGACTGCTTCCGGTTTTGTAACCACTCCGCCGTTTGCGAGTTCGGCGAGGCTTTCCGCGAGCAGGACAGAGCCTTTCTTGTCCGGCCGCTCCAAGACGCTCTGCATCTTGGCGACGTCACCAAGCGCACCGGAGAAATCCTGCTCATAGTTGTTCAGGATCTCCGTGGCGAGGGCGTAACCAGAGCCATCGGCCTTGGGCAAGAGCAGCTGATTGACAACCCCTACCAGGGAACCCGCCAACGACTGAACTTTGCTGTTTCGCTCGTTGTCGTTGAACCAACCAAGTAGTTTTTGAACAGCGCCGATACCGGTATTGGCGTGCATCGTCCCAATAACCAGGTGACCAGACTCGCCGGCAAGCAATGCGGTCTCCGCGGTTTCCCTGTTGCGAATCTCCCCTACCAGGATCACGTCCGGACACTGGCGCATGGCATCTTCCAGCCCTTTGTCAAAGGTCTTTGTGTCGACACCAACTTCGCGTTGAGAGAAGACTGCCTTCTTCTTCTCGAAAACGTACTCGATCGGATCCTCGATCGTGATGATGTGCGCCGCCCTTGCCTCATTGATCGCATCGATCATTGCAGCTGCCGAAGTTGACTTACCAGACCTGGTTGCCCCGGAGATAAGAATCAAGCCTCGTGGAGCCGAAAGCATGAGACGCACAGTCGGCGGCAACCCGACGGTTTTCAGGGTCGGCGGGGTCCGTGGAATCCGACGAATCGACATCATGAGTTTCTCGCCGCCACCCGCGAGATATGCGTTAATCCGCAGGCGCCACCCCATCAATTCGAACGGTCGGTTGATGGAGGCCTGTTCAATCTTCTTGTCCCAGTCGGTATCGATCGCCTTGAGAACTTTGCCTAGATCATCAACATTGGGAGGGAAAATATCCTCGACTTCCGTCCAACCGTTTGGCATCCGCACGGCGATCGGAGCGTCTTGCTCCAAGCGAATGTCGGTAAACGGCCCTTCGGCATTCGCCAGTTGAGTCAGTTCGCTGATGAAATCGCGTGTTTCCATGGTTAGGCTATCCCCCTACGTAAACGAGTGCGCCGACAGGGATAGACCCTGGCAGCGAAATTGAAATGATTGCTCCAGCAGCATTCACAAGATTGCCGCCAGCGTTTTTGGTACCGACCATGACGTAATTGCCGGCCTTGGCATACGCAGCTTGCAATACAGCCGGATCTGCCACCGCTGTCGAATAGACATACAACTCGCCACCAGAAATCACATTGGTCCAGCGCGTATCTCGGATGAACCCTGACTGCCACGTAAGCGAAGCGTCTGCTATGGTCCCTGTCGCGCTGGGATTTGCGGTTCTGTACTGGACTACTGCGCTGCGGTACGAAAGAAAATTGGTCGCGGCGACATCGCCCTTCGCTATGACGAACTGCGCGGTCTGGGCGCGCTCATCGAGGACGACATAGGAAACGGTGAGCCATATCCCCATCACGGCAACCAACAGTTGCAACATGGCTACTCTCCTACTCGGCGGCCCTGCATCAGCATCTTGTTCCGCTGCAGGATGATTTCGTTGTCCAGTTGATTGAACTTCTTCTGCCGGATTGTGTTTTGAGCACCAACGGCGTCTTCCCCGTCCAACCATAGGAATTCAATTCGAGGCCGCTTGGGATCCCCCTCAAGACTTTGGTGAACAATCGCCCGCAGGCCGATGGCCATCAGGTTCGCCACGTCATCACTGGATCCGGCAACACCGTTGGCCAGTGCATACAGACGATCAACCGCAGTGCGAGCGCTATCCGAGTGGATCGTACAAATCACCAACCGTCCATTGATGGAAGCGCGCAACGCTTCCGTCGCTGTCTCCGCATCACGAACTTCGCCGACAAAGATAATCGAGGGCGCCCATCTGGCTGCCTGACGACACTCCTGCGCGAAACCGCCCTGCTCGACCCAGCGCTGATAAATGACTCCCTCGCCACGGCGTCCTTCGAGCGGCATTTCAGGAGGGTCTTCAATACAAACGGCTACGCCACCGAAATGGGAAATTCGTCCCGCGATGATCGCCGATGCGGTGGTGGTCTTGCCTTGCCCGAAGGCGCCGGCGACAACGATTAATCCCGTCAGCCGTGGTTTCATCAGCAGTTCGACGTAACGCGGATGAACGCCAAGGTCAGTAATCTCGGGAACAGTTTCCGGGAAGCGACGCAGTACATAGACATCTTCCGACAGGCTCTTCAGCAATGAGGCCCGGTACGCAATATCCTTGTGTTTGACTGAAAATTCCTGCCTTGATGTCGTCGCTGACACCTTGGTACACAAGTCACGCAGTTCCTTGAGTTCCTGTGCGCACTCCGGAGGAGCCGGGATGGGATCACAAGTTTTTGGCACCCCTGATAACCAACAATTTTCCTGGCCAAGGTACAGGTCGCTAAACGTCAGGCTTTTAAGCATCTTTCTTGTCCGTGTTCGGCTACAAAAAAAGGGGGCTCCCTCGCCCCCTTCCCTTTGACACTTGCTTACGCACCGACGAAGGTGATGGTATTGGTTGCTGCAGCGGCGCAGTTGGTCGCGGAAGCAGCCGTCGCCGGAGAAATCGGGAACGCAGTGATTGCGGTTGCCGCACCGACCTGGACGGATGCCCAGCCCGAGCTGGAGTTGCTCAGAAGTTGCACGCAGACCGCCGTCGGGATGTTGGTAATGGCGATCGAGAACTGTGCGCCACCGCCGGTGCCGCTGACAGTCGTCGTACCGTTCATCGAATGAGTAATCACCGGCGGGGTCGAGTTGTCGGCCGTCATCGTGGCCGGAATGCGATTCGCAGTCTTCAGGACGCCGTTGAGGTTAGAGGTGCCGTAGCCACCCTGACCAGCGTACATGCCCTTCACTGCCGAACGAAGCGCCGTAATGTCGGACAACATCTGATTGCCCTTCTGGGACGAGTCGGCACTGCCGAACAGCGACAGCGCCCCTGCCACGACCAAGCCAATGATCAGCAGGCCTGCGATAACTTCCATCAGAGTGATACCAGCTTGCTTCTTCAGTTGCTTCAGTTGCTTCTTCATTTCCTGCTCCTTTTAAAAGAAAAGATTTGCTACGACACTTCAATTACTGCTCAATCAGCTTCTCAAAAGCCTTCCGACTATCAAGAGGGCAAAATCGCCTTATCTGGATCGCTGCTGAATGATTTGTGACATCTGCAACTGCATCGTCATCATTCCGCCGACCATCGTTCCTACCAGCACCGCTACCGACAGCAGGGCAACGCCAAACACAACATTCATGCGCGCTTTGATCTGCTCGACTGATTCGTTCAACCACTCACGCCCAAGAATCGATAGCGCTTCGTCGAAACCGGAGAGGCTTGAATACACACCCAGGTCATCGATGATTTCGCGGTCAGGAAACTCATATCCGCTGCGGTTTAGCGCATCGCCAAGTTGCAAACCTGCCCTCATCCCACGAATTGCTGAGTTGATCCGGTTCGCCAACCACTTGTCGGCCATCTCGGAAAGTTGCTGCAGCGCCGTTTCCAAGCGCACGCCAGCCTCCAACATTGACGACAAGCCGATGAGCCAGGTGGACCCCTGAACGATCCGGTAGATGCTGTATGGCGGGTAGCGATCGAGCATCACTCGATATCGACCGTCCCAGCGTGATAGAGAAATGAAGAAAGCGACCACAAGCGCAATCACCGCCGCTCCAGTCACCAAGATCCATCCTCGAGCAAAATCAGATAACCCAATCAGCACCGCGGCGAGGCCATGGAAGCGGTCAGCCGGAACGATCTTCGTGAATTCAGGGACGACCTTGAAGCCGAACATATAGAGAACAGCAAACGCCACCATCACCAGAATCAACGGATAGGCTAGACCCTTGATCACAGCACCATTGATATCCTTGCGCGCCACCATCACCCTTGTAGCGGCCTGCAGCGAGGCCTCCATCGTTCCGGATGCTTCACCGGCTGCGATCAGCATGCGTTCGACCGGACCGACCCAACCATCAAGCATTTGGGACAGCCTCTTGCCGTTATTCATGCCTTCAATCCAGTGACTGAGGGCAATCACCTGCGGGTCGCTGGCTCCCCGAATGGCCTTCCGCCGGGTGCACATGGATTCCAAGCCTTGGAGGATAGGCACGCTATTCCCGATCAACTTGGAAAGTTTCATCCACAGACGGCGGCGGCCACCGCTATCCATGTTTTTGAACCACCACTTGGCGAAGCCGATTTCCAGCGAATTACGCGACAGCACTGAGCACCTCCGCAGGATTGATTCGATGGTCTGCTTCGATGACGTCCATGTTGAGCGGGCCAACGATATCCTCGGCCGCGAACGGATCGATCAAGCCACTGCGAATGTTCTCGATAGCATGGGCAAGCATCGTTTTGCCCTGTTGATCGCGCTTCCAATATTCCATCGCCTTGATCCGGTCGCGATTGCGGATGTGCACCATCATCGTTGCATCGGTAATCACCGTTTCGGCAACAACCGTACGGCCGGCCGTGCCGGTGTTCCGGCAATGTTCGCAGCCTTCCCCGACCACATAGACATGCTCGATGTCGACTACTGACATGACGCGTCGAACGTCTGCTTCCGTATAGCGCTCCAGCGCCTTGCTGAATGGCACCTTGCAATGGGGACACAACAGCTTCACCAATCGCTGGCACGTGAGGCCAGTAATAATCGTGTGATCCGTGAGCATTTCGAGCGGCACCCCCAGATCCATGAGGCGATCCAGCGTGCCGAATGCGCTGTTTGAATGCAGCGTAGACCAGACCTGGTGGCCGGTCATAGCAGCGCGCACCGCCAATGTTGCCGACGGAGCATCACGAATTTCACCGATCATTATTACGTCAGGGTCAAGACGCATCGCGGCCTTGATTGCAGCCTGAAACGCCCGGCTTCGCTCTTCTTCAGTATCGGCGTTGGTAACCGGAGTCTGAACGGAACCAGGAATCGGATATTCGGGTGGATCTTCGACCGTAATCACGTGCTTCCGGCCTCCGGTATCCTTGATGATCGAACCCAGAACCCGCTGCAGAGTGGTTGATTTCCCGGAGCCGGTCGGCCCCGCGATGATGTTGATCCCTGTCGGCCGCCGCTTCATCAATTCGACGGCGTTGCATTGATCCTTGAGATAGCCCAGAAGGCCCAAATCGAAGCTGTCGACGGTATCGTTGTAAAGCATTCGGAGAACCATCACGTAGCCGTCAACCTGCGGAGTTGTGGCGATACGGATACCGTCCAGGCCGGTCGGGATCTTGGCCCGATCTGCAATTCGCGCATCCTGCCGAGACAACGGTTCGAAACTCGAATCCGAGACATCGGCCATTGCTTGATAGATCGTGGTGCACAGCTGGCTACCCCACTCGTACGGATGCTCTTCAACGAATTCGATATCACCGTGAATCCGCATGTGGATGCTGGTGTTGGTCACCTCGCTGCAGCGGATATGGATGTCCGAGGCGCGCAACTTCACCGCTTTCTCGAAAAGCGCTTTGGCATAGCGCTGCATATCGGATGCATCGCGATCATTGGTCGCCGAGTCGATCGACTCACGCATCTGCGAAATCACCGACAGTTCCACATACTGTGGGTAGAAAGGTAATTGCAGGCGTTTCAGTCGGCCTTGGAAGCTGGTAACGAGCGGATGGAAACGGTGTGTCTTCGACACAAACAGGCGCCCATCTTTGTGGTAGCACAGGTACTGCCGTGCTTCCTCCGATAGTTGATCCAGGACATCCTTATAGGCCACCGCAGACGGCATATCGCCTACAGGCGTAATAGCCGACGCGGACGCTGCTTTGCCGCCAGAAGCGAGTGCTCTTAACATTGGCTTACCGAGGGAAGTTGGGGGGTTGGATTGCTCCGCCGACCATTGGGGCTCCGAGACCACCGGTTTGGTTGGTGGCACCGGGCGGCTCATTACCAAAGGGGACCCTGATGGTTTCTTTCCCTCGGGCAAGAGTGACCGAATTGACAGTGATTGTTTTAGTAGTCCAAGCACCGAATTTCTCCCCTTCTCGTACGGTTTGAACGACACCGCCACGCATGGCGAGCGTGGCAACCAGCTTTCCATCCATGCCATCAATCGCCCGCACGACCGGCATCTCATCCGTCGCTTGATTGGCAAACCCAGGAACACCGGCAGCGCTGGAACGCTGCTTTTCCGATTCCTTGCCGGCGATCTTTGCTTCCAGCTCGAGCTTCTGAAGCTGAGCACTCAATACGGCGATATCCTCGTTGATCTGGCGCACGCGTTCCGCCGGCGACTGGGCCTGCGCACCAACCGACAGACCAATACCGATCAATGCAACAGCGATCGTTCGTTTGTTAAGGCAAAACATATTGCGAACCCTCCAAATCCCACTTGATAAGTCCATCACTAAAACGCGCGGTTACGCTGCCAACGCGAAACCCGGCACCGTCTAGGCTTGCCACCACGTTCTCAGGCGGCAATGCACTTCCCTTGATCGCCCATGCCAACTCGCGCCACTTCGGAAGCAATTGGTCGTTTGGCTGCGCACCAGGCATAGTTGGCGGAGCCGGTGGTGCTGCCAAATTGATCATCAACCCATATTGCTGAGCGACCATCTGCATCTGCAGAGACCGGGTTCGCTCATCGACCAGCGTTTCATCCTCCGCACCGGAAACGCTCACCGGCACTACGAGGGTTGCCATCGAGCCGTCGCCGGAAACATTGGCCTTCGGCTCAACCTCAAGCAGATGCTTTATCCATCCGAATTCGCCACGTTTCCACGTAACGGTCATCGAGCCTGCCGCAGGCGAGCAAAGAACTGTTTCGGGCTTCCAGTTGCCAGGCCAGAGAGTTGCAATGCTGTCGAAGCCGGTTGCACAAGCGGCAACTGCGATTTGCGCTCTCGGCTTGTCTTTCCATGGATGGGGCATTTCCTTGACGGGCTCGTTGGACTGCATGGCAGCCAACTGGGCAGCCTCCTTAGCCGCCTGCTCCTGCTGCCATTGCTTGTAACCAATGGCGCCCAGCGCGATCAATAGCCCAACAACAACGAATGGGAGCGCAGATTTCGCCAGCGAAGTAATGCTCGGTTTGACCGGCTTCAGCGCCCACCAGTTGTGCTTGAAATCAAGCTTTCCGCCCTTGCGCGGGATGAAATCTTCAAAGGCCCGCTCAACAGAATCCGGCATCCCCCACATCATCGGGGCGATAACCATATTCCACGCTTTTCCGATCGACATGTCTTCCAACATGCGCGAACGTACGGTCTCTGCGCTGGCGATGAAGTCGCCCTCAGGCGGAATGACTCCATCGGCCTGGGCAACATAGAGGAAGCGGCCGTCTGGAAGTTCGGTTGCACAAAGGAAATCGCGCTCGCCCGATTCGATCTCGATTGTCTTCGACACGACAGCCGCGGCAGACATCATCCCGGGCTTATAACCGTCTGCCGTCGACGCGAAACCAATTTGGTGCGCTCCGGTGGTCCGGGATACGGCGAGATCGAAACTCAGCTGCTTTGCGAGTTGCTGAGCTTCATTCTTGGCTTCTGACGGGCCTGCACTGAGGGCCTGCCAGTGAAGGCCGCCTACGAATACCCGGCCCCGCTCGAGTTCAAAGCTGTTTTCCATGTTATTCAGAAATCACCGGCTGCAGCAGAATGACAATGATGTTTTTGCTGCGCTTGCCGACCACCGAGCCGCCGAGGGATGGATTTTCCGCGCCTGCAACACCTTGGCTCTTGGCATTGACCTCACTGTTCTCGAATCCGGCAACGACGATGGTGTCGCCGCTGTTCACCATGATTCGCTGCAGCGAGTTTCTCGTATCGAGATCCGGGGTCTGCATGATTGAGGTTCCCGAGGTCACTGTGTTCAGCGACAGCAGCGAAGACATATCGACTGCGTACTGCAGCAGCATTCGGTTGCCATCGATGATGTGGGGAAGCAGGCTCATCGAAAATCCGCTGTTGACCATCCCCGCTGTCATGCTGGTCGTTGCGACCCCCGTTGTGATCGAGGTCGAGGACGATGCAACGTATGAAGTTTGACGGCCAACCTGGATCGGTGCCGGCTGATTGTTGAGAGTCGTGACGCTTGCCGACGTAACGGTTGATACCTTGCCTTGGGTTCCCAGTGCCTCGATGATGGCTTTCGAACCCGCCCAAGACTTGATTGACGAGTTGGTGTTTTGCCCAGCGGTGCTCAACACGCTGAGAGCGAGGTTTCCTGCGCCTTGGATTGCCGCGACACCGCTGTTGAAACCGAGTCCGAAGTTGTTGGAGAGCGCTGTATAGACCACATCCCAGTTGATGCCGTAGCTGTCACTGGTATTCATGTCTATCGAAAGGACACGCACATTGACCACGACCTGCCGAGAGAGCGCAACGTTTTGCTGCTCAATGAATTTCTCGACGGCAGAGACAATTGCCGGCGTGTCCGTTACCGTGATCGTTCCAAGTGACGACGCAACTACGATCTTGCCGGCCGGCGTCAGCATGGCCTTTACCGAATCTTCAATGCCTTTCCATACCGAAAGCCCCGAGAAGTTCACACCCGAATTCTGCGCAGACGACGAAGATTGAGACGATCCGCTGCTCCCGGCAGCGCCTGCACCGCCAGAACTGCTCGTTGTACCGACCTTCGCGTCCATACTGGTATCGCCGGGCAACGCCGAGAGGCGGAAGGTCTTGGAGACGTAGCGGAACAAGCGAATCTGTCCATCAAGCAGTTCCCAGGAAATACCGATACGAGAACTGGTGACATCGAGAAAACCCGACAACGAGCCGGTGTATGACAGATTCACCGGGAACCCACCTGGCTGCATCACCGCGCCATAGGCGGTACCGAACGGTGAAACCATACCGTTCGAGCCTGGAATGGAACCAGCCGTAGGCAACGGCGGGAGCGACGGAAGGCCAGTCATCGCCTGCCCTTGCATTCCCGGAACCCCCGCAGCAACACCCAACTGCCCGGCCGTCTGACCAGGTTGCATTGCCGTCACATCAGGCGAAACTATTACCGGAACGCCTGACAAAGCGGTAATGCGTTCGGCCAGTTCTTGTGCCGATACAAATGTCCGATTGACTGTAATTTGACGTGCAAGCGCCGGGTCTTGAGCGGCCTTGGCCAACTTCGATGAAGCCATCTTCCGAACAGGAATATAGACATCGGTATCCAGGTGCTGAGCAACGGGCTTCGGAGCCGCGGCTTCGACTTTCCTGGAGTTACGGATCGAATTCAGATGTTCAGCAGCGGTGGCAGCGCCTTTATCCGCGTCATCCTTGATCGGCGCAATTGCGGCGACCGAACAACCAGCCAAAACACTGGCAACCAGCAGTGCCATAGGCGTAAGAACAAGATTCGACTTCTTCATTATTTGCTCTCCACGATGCGGACGACCTTGTTGCCGCCATAGAAAATGACCCGCAGCTGGACGCCGTGGCGAGCCAGCGCTTCGATGGTCTGGGTAATCGCTTCTTCAAAGCCGCCGGTGAACGCAACATCGATTTCCGATACCAGATCGGGCGCTTCCCAGAAGACACCCTGCCAGCCAGCTTCCCGACCCCACGCTGCCAGCGTCTCCGACAGCTTGTCGCCATTGCGAATACGCCATACCGACTGAGCGGCAACTGCCGCGCCGCTTTGCTCGATGCGTGACGTTTGTGTTGCAGAAAGCGTTACCAACTTCGCTGGCACATCAATCTCTGCGGACAGGTCCGGTGCGCTGGCTACGAGATCGGAGAACACTTCTGTCCAAGGCCGTCCGCCTTTCCACGACACTCGCTTGTCCACCAGGCTGTCAGCGCCAAGACCGAAACGAACAGAGAAATCGGAAGGTACGACCTGGCGCACGGCTTCCCGAATCGTCACGTTGCGCCCCATTCCGGCAGCTTTTTCTTCCTGGGCCAATTTGCCGATGATCCGGAGTTCCCCCGAGCCACCCTCATTTACAAATCCTGCGTAACACGGAACAGCAGTCGCACCGATCAGAGCGACAAGCAGGGCACCAATTGCATGCGACTTTTTCATTGCTTTTCCTTAAAACTCAAAACCAGTTCATTGGCGCGGAGAATCAGGTCCGCTCCTTCGTCGAGGGCTTGCCCTACCTGCTGCATTGCTTCGCCGAAAGGCGTATCGACCACAGCGAGACGGACCGGAAGCGGACGTGCCGTTCCTGTGACGGTGAGCTTCACCTTCAACTCCGAAGCGATACGCTCCGCCAGTTCTTTGGCATCACGATCCCAAATGATGCTGACGATCCCCTTCCTGGCAGGTATCCGCACTAAGGCAGAGCCGCAGGGAATCTCGGTCGTACGGTGAATGTGAATTTCAGAGCCAATGCCCGTGGATGAACGAACATCCAAACTGATCTTGCCGGCATCGATGCCAGCGCCAACAAGCACGCCTTTGATTGCTTCCGCTCGCTTTTGCCCGGGAACCTTCCCTGCCCCCTCGCCGATGACATCCACCCCGGTTATCGAAGAGGTATCGCCAACGAATTTATTGACCTCGGCCTTTGCAAGATCGGAAAGCACGCTTGTGCCCGCCTTGAAGGTGGCCACGAATGCAGAATCGCGCTGCTCGCGGCGAGGCTGACAGATCGATGGCTTCTGGACCGGCTTGGTATCGGCGCCCGCTTGTTCAGCTTCCTTTGGACCCGCCTTCGCCGATTGAACCTTGGCCTCGCTGACCTTCGGCTGGACTGGTGCAGTTGTCGAAGTCCGAGTTTCGGAGGCCGGCATAGAGATGGCTTGCGACTTCCCCGCCGCGGCTTTGGTGTAGGCAATCCTGGCCGATGCTTTGTTGCCCAAGGAAAGAGTGATTTCACCCCCAACGCCACGAACTACAAAATACGGGCCCTGCCTGACGGGGGACGCACCATTTACAAGCATGGACTTATCGGTCGGGTCTTGTGGCTGAATAAACGTATCCGCTCCGTCGTTAAAAACCAATAGCGGCCGAACATCCGATGCACCGGTTACCTTGTAGGAAAAATCCAATGGGGAATCAGCGGCGGATACAGAACCGGAAAGCGCTGTAATGGCTAGGGCTACAGCGAACGAAGCGGATATGGCACGAGTACGCATGAGACTGATTTTCCTCAGCGCCAGAGTCCCAGTCTCGGAACTAAAACGATGATTTTTGGCGGTCATTGGCGCACCCCCGTTTGATATGGCGGCAAAACCATGTCCTTGTTCACCATGACGTTGAATTTATGGCCGCGATAAACGTAAATCGTGGGCGGAATAGCTCGATTTCTTTCGTTGATCACCCGCACGGTGTCCGCGAGAATTTGGCCCGCAGTATTTGAAAGTTGATTTGCGCCTCCAGCTCCGTTGTTCACAACCGTGACGCTCCCCTGATCCTTCTGGAAAATTTGAGCCAAGCCGGCGATCAGGAAATTGGTGCCGAACATTTTCCAGAAGTGGTTATCTACGTCATCGGAGAGCCCGCCTTCACCCGACCCCTCGGCCGCTTTCATTCCCCCCAGATCCACGGAGGCCCCAGACGGGTAGATCATCCTGGTGAAGCCCGCCATGACCTTCTCCTGACCGACCTTCACCTCGTTGTTGTATTTACCAACGAGGATCGTGCCCTTTGGAATCAGCAGAGCTGCACCATTAACGCTGTCGTACACATCCATCGTGGTCGCAGCCTTGATGTCACCGGGCAAATCTGAACGGACCTCAGTTATCAGTACCGCCGGAATTGATGCGCCCTGCATCAGCGAATACTTCCCACGTGACGCAATTGGCCGGAGCACGTCGTTGCCCGTTTCTTGGCTGGCAAGATTTTCGTAAAAGTTCTGCTGACTTCCGGCTGCTCCGCGACCTTGGCCAGCCGCCCCGCCCCCCATCAAACTGGTGGATGCATTCAGCGCTTTATTGAACATCTGATCGCGGTCAGCCTTTGACTCCGCCAAGCGCCGCTCCCGTTCTTCAGCCAAATCCTGCGAAGCCCGTTCCAGAGTTGAACTTCCGCCCGGCTTGTTGGCCTTTCCCGCCATCAGCGAAAGTTTCGACGTGTTGTCGATCGCCATGATCGGGCTGGCCAGTACCTGCTCCTCCCGTTTAATCGCCATCTGCGCTTCTTGGCTCTGTGCGGACTGCATTGACTCCGGGCTGGGAAGACCAGCATCCGGCCGTGGCTTGCCCTGTGGCAGCGGGGGAAGATTCAACGGACCGCTTGGCTGAACTCCTGGCGGCACCAGATTTCCGGGCAACTGCGCACTTTGCGGCAAAGCTGCCGCTTGCGGAGCCTTGGCAGCCTCAGCAAGTCGTTCTTGCGCTTCCTTCTGTTGTTTGGCCAGGGTTTGTTCAAGATCTTCACGTGCCGGAGCCTGTTCGGTCTTGTTGAGAGCCGCGTTCTGCTTTTCCTTCAGCTTCTTCTGCTCGGCAACAGTAGCGTCGTCGGGATGTTCAGATTTCATGGCTTCGCCGAGCATGAAAACGGCAAGAACCGTTACGACAATTCCGAGTACCCAATAATGGAGATTCCGCTTGACCTTCCACCGGCCAAGATCGGGTTCGATTGGCGCTTCCAAAGGGGGTTGTTCAACTTGTGTGCTCATTGCTGTATCAAGCCCCCATCAGCGAAACAGGGACCATCCTCCCTTGTTCCGCTCAACCTTGACTTCGGTCTTCCCGAGCTTCAGCAGAAGCTTGTTGACCAGGCGCTGGACGACCACGTAGTCGCCTCTCAAATGGGTGTTGATGAGCTCAATTCCGCCATCTTCAGCAACCATGAAGAATGCAGGCATGTCCTGAGTTTTCGGCATTCGAACCCACGTAAACTTGCCATCGTCGAAGACCTGTGTCGGACGGAAACTTGCTTCACCGCTGATTGCATATTCGAAGTTCAGATTTTCCGGTGACAGGCGCGGGCTTGCCACCTGTGCATCAAGACGGGCCGTTTCGGCATCTTGGGTGCGCTTTGCGGCAACTTGCCGCTCCCGTTCGATCACCAGAAGTTGCGGGTAGGTAAAACTGACTCGCTGATACCAGACACCATCTTCCGGTGACGACTGCAGCGTGAACTGGTAGGTCCGGACAGAAGTGACCAACGTGACCGAGGTTGAAATGTTCGGCCGCAGAGGCTTGACGAAGATATGCCCCTTGGCATCCTTTACCTGCCACTGGAAAGTGTCCCCCAAGGCTAGGCCAATGACTTCTTCATCCGGATGGAGAACAATGTCGGTGATTGCCTTCGGCCGGGCGAGCACGACAAACGTATCGTTCGGCTCATAGGGAAATTCGACCAACTTGGCATCGGCCGGCATCGGAATCGGTTTGATTTCTGCATGGGCCGGGATCACCGCGCTCATCACGCCCAGGGCGAGCAAGGCTGCTCGCAGCAGAGACAACTTGTTCTTCATGACAGATCCTCGTTAATCGCGAAATGGGTTACAAAAAGCCCGATGGGGTTCTTCATGATTTGCCCCTCGGTTTCCGGTGGATCGATGGCGTAGTGGATCGTGATGGCATACGAACGACGAACCGCGCCTTTATTAAGCGAACGTTCTTCCGTAACCAGACGCACCAAGGCGCTTTGATCATTCAACGGAGAAAAGCTTTTGATCTCGACGGTTCTGGTCAGGCCAGCCTCAGTACGAACCCGAACAATGGGCTTGGTCTTGGTCACAAAATCGGTGAATTCGTCGATCCCCTTGCCACGCGTGTTTTCGTACACTTCGGCCAGGGCACGCTCCGTGGTATTCGGATCGAGCTCGAGAAGGCCACGTACCCATTTGATGATGAAGTACTGCTTTTCCGGAGCGCCCGGCTTGTAGGCTTGAGCGGCTGCTCGGGTAGCTGCCACTTGGCCCGTGATCTTGTCCACCTGGACCACGTAGGGTTCAACCCGAGTGAGCGGCATCATGTTCATCAGGGTCAGGACAAGCCCGGCAAACGCCAAGCCAAAGAGGCCTGCGATCACAAAATAGCGATCACGCTCGACCACGGGCGAACCCATGCGTTCGAACCATTCCCGCTTACCCTTTTCGTAGGCGGTAAGCGGGCTATTACCGATCGGGTCGCCACCATTCGATGACTTCCCTTGCTTTCCCGACGCGGCGGCCGGTTTCTTGACGGAGTTGAACATTCCTGCAATCCCATAATGACGGACTGGGCGATTACACCCTGTCACGCCATTGCGGCGCGACTGTCTAAAACGGGGAAATACAGGGGTAAAAAAAGCCCCGGGGGGATTTTCCGGGGCTGTGCTGCTTGGCTTAACGAGCGAGGGATCGTCTTCGGGCTATCTGCCGACGGATATGGCCAACGACTGTCCAACGATGGCTGGCGCGTGCTGCCGAACAAGCTTGCCGCTGTAATCTATCAGTCGGCAGAGGTGTCGGGTAACTGCTACCTCGCGGCGGGCTTGTACTCGCAGCCTGAATGGATGGGGAGAACTCCCCTTTCCGTGGTTTTCACAAGTATCTAGCTAGCTTGCGGGGGAGACACACCGCCCTTGTGCATCCGCAAAAGGAGCAACTTTAAGCCACCCAGATCAACCCATCATCTTGGCTATTGCCTCTCGTGCCCAGTTACGTACGCGCGAAAAGAACGTTTTTTCGTTTGCCACGCAGGGGTTTTGATTAGCGCAATCTAGGGTTTCTTGAGCGACCTGGATATTACCCTGTCGTCTTTCGGGCGTGATCGCTTGACTGGATTTATCATTGCGGCCATTAATTGATGCAACTGTGGCTGGAATTGGCTCATTTCTTCCAATGCCCGTAGAAGGAGAAGCTTGCTCGGTATTTTTTAAAACTATTGCGTCACATGCCCGAAGCCATTTATGGCTTCCATTGCTGAATTCCACATGCAATTTAGCGCCACGCCCTTCTCCTTCTAGCCGCAGGGCCTGCCCAATGCCAAAGATCGGGTGAGAAACAACTCTTGCATCAGAAATATCATACTGAACGGTCAAATTACGGGGGAATCGCTCCGATAGTTGATCGAACAACTTTTTTCTACCGACCTCCATGCACCCACGGAGTCGCAAGCCTTCAGAGGTAGCCGCGAATTGCATGAGGCGAGGCAGCATCGCTTCTTCGACTCGCAAGACGATTCCGCCCGGCTCCTGAGATACCAGCAGCCCAAGGTAACGTGCAGCGCTTTCAATCGCGTGCCAAGAGGCCCCCGAGCTAGCGGTAAGTTGTAAATAGGTCCCGTTGTCCTCAAACAATTTCCACCGCACCCACTTGCCAGCTAAGTTGCTTGCTCGATCCCTGACAGTGCTCAAATACTCCTTGCGTTGCTCTGCATAGGGCAGAAAGACACCAATCATTTTATCGCTCACATTTTGCCCACGAGCCTGTTCTGGGTGACGAAAGAGTAGGTATGCCGCCCCTTTAACAACCGACATTGGATCATCGCCGGCGCACCCGCGACCCCACATATCGGCCAAGATCAGACCAAGCTTCCAATGGGCGTTACCAAAGCCGACACCATCCCTGATGTGCTGACGACCTTCTTGTAGTTCCGCCAGCGTTCTGGTTGCCTTCATGATTTTTTCGGCTATCGGCTGCTTTTCCTGGGGAATGGTTCGCGACGGGATGAGGGTTACGCGAGTCGCACGAGGCTTTTTTGCCGAGCCGCTTTCGGCATAGGTAACTTGTGCCCTAGACCACGGGCATTCGCCGGTGACATCCCTCTTTAGGTCGAAATTCCTGCGCGTAGTGTCATCCTTGCCTACGATGACCCCGAACCCACTTTCATAATTGATACTGACGACCGTCCCGAGTTTCAATCCAACCACCACCAGAAGCTTCGAATTTTTTAGTATGTCACGTGCAAATTAGTGCCACAACAATCCAGTTTCATAAATTGGGGGCTTTAGCAACATGCCAAACTGACCACGTTGCTTTCCCAGCTTTCCCTTCACTAGTTCGCGCAACAAGGGCAAGCATTGCTAGATACGGCCGATGTTCCCTTGGACAGACTCAACGGCAACTTCGAGATCTTTCATGTCCACTACAGCCACATCCTCATCCGGTTCGAGCCTGCTAATCGCGTTATTAATGGCCATCTGCAGAATCTCCCGAACATTCGCCATCGAATTGCCGACAAGGTAGCGAGCAGCCCCATCCAGAGAGAATGTCGGCGCCAGTTTTGCTTTGGTGCCCTCTTTCCACTTCTGCAGGAACCCAACAAGCGTTTCAACATTCGGTAGGCCAAACTCGACCTTCTCCGTAAAGCGTCCACCACGCATTGCAGCTTCATCCATTTGGTCCGGATGGTTGGTTGCTGCGACGAACAGAATATCGGGAACCTTACCGCCAGCGCCGTCCATCGCGGCCAGCAATTTGTTGGTCACCGTCGCCGTGTTGCTGTAGCGGCGATCCTTGAACACATCGTCGGCCTCATCGATGAACACAACGCACGGGCGGAGTTCGCTGGCTTCCTCGACCAGGGCGTCAATCCGCTTCGGATCGGAAATCAGGTCCATACCGCTGACCGACAGGAACGCCCAGTTTGCCGTCTTAGCCAACGCACGTGCCGTCAGCGTTTTGCCGGTGCCCGGGGGGCCATAGAAAAGCACACCACGGGGAACCGAACCACCCATTGCCTCGATCTCCATGATCTTGTCCATACGGCGAGCCAGTGCCATCAGGCGTTGCTTGCTCTCGGTATCCATCGTCAGCTGGTCGACCGTGGGCGTATCTTCCGGAATGTTGCCCTTGCGCCCTTGAATGTTCCGCAGGGCGGACTGCAACAGCTGGAAGGTGATCAATCCGCTTTGCTGGCTCATGCGATTAGCCTCTTCCATCACGGCAGTGATGCGGGCGACCGAGAAGCCATCCCAGCGCCGCACGGCGGTTTCGATGGTCTCTTCGCTGATCGCAATCTTGCACTTGCTGACGATCATGTGACGACGGGCAACCGAGTCCGGAGCAGTAATCTCGATCTTGAAGTCAAAGCGGCCTTCCCGAATGGCGGCCGGGTCCAGACGATCAACAAAGTTCGAGGCAGCCACTACCACCACACCAGCACGACGGATGTTCACCAACTCGGTCAGCAATACGTTCGTAATGCGGGCGCTTTCTTCGTAACCCGAATTGTGATTGCGGGAGGCAATAAGGCTATCAACCTCGTCGATAAACAGGACACAAGGCGCCTGCTTGGCGGCATCACGGAATACCTTTACGACGTTTTCAGGCGTGTCGTTAATGTATTTCGAGGCCACATCGCCGTAGGAGACGGACAGAAACGGCAGCTTCAATTCACCGGCAAGCGCTTCAGCCATAAACGTCTTGCCGTTACCAGGCTTGCCGGTCATCAGCACGCCATTACGAGCCTGTGCACCTACCTTCTGGCTGGCGACTACTTCCTTGCCAGCAGCAATCAATCGGGCCTTGACGTCCTTCATTCCTACGACATCGCCAAACGTGAAGCGCGGCTTGACGGCTTTGTAGCGAATCGCGACTTCTACCGCCGTGGCTTGTTGCGAATCGCTACCTGGGACTTGAACAGCCATTGTCGAGTTCGTCTTCGGATTCAGCATATTGAGAACTGCCAAGATGCAATTGGAACTCAGGGCAATCCATATCTCGGGGAACAAATTGGCAGAAGGCCCTACTCGGAAAAGCATCGCCAAACTCTGCGCAAACATCCAAAAGTACAGGGAAGTCCGCTCGTTGAACCTGGCGCGATCCAGCGCTACCAATGCAACAAATGCACTGTTCACATAGAACCAGATCCCAAAGATTTGCACAAATGTGATGAAACCAGCGTCACCGGGCATCCGGTCGCCAACAAACGAGGCTGCAATCAGGACGATACTTGCCGGCAACGTCAGCAAAAGCACCATGGCGGCAACAGCGGTTCCCATGTTCTTGACAATATTATTCATAACGCACCTCGACCTTCTGATTCGTCACGCCTGCCTCAAGCCAGTGACTCTTGTTCTCCACCAGCTGACGTACAGCGGTTCCTATTGATGTCTCGATGCCAGGGTTCTTGGCCTTCTTTGAGGCAACAATCAGTATCTTCACGGACGTTGACCACGAACCCTTTTCTGCCACCCAACCAAGCTTCACAGTTTTGCATCCAGGCACCGACTGACAAACGCTGTCCAGGTCGCTTTGGGAAATGGAAAGCGGAGGGTTATCCCACTTGCGCAGGTGATATGCGCCGGCACTGATCAACATGACCGCTGCAGTGAGGTAGATGGCGATTTCTTTGGGTCTGGCTTTCATGACTTTCTCCTATATGAACAGAGTCTACAGGAGGGGTGTGGCGGTACAAGCCCCCAAAAGACAATGCCCCCGACCGCATAACGGTACGGGGGCATTCTTTTGGGCGAGGCTCCTGGTGGAGCACGCGCCGGTTAATCAGGCATGACGGTGATTTTGGTTGGTACCGCCCACATGGGAACGCCAGCTAACCACAATCGCACGATACAAACCCGTGAAGGGAGTCCAGAACATTGCCCAACCTTCTCTGAAGCCCGAGAGGAAGTCCTGTTTCAACGTATCAATCATGTCTGCCATCCTTCCATGCCTTGCTAATCTGACTCTTTGCGCTTGCCAAAGTTTCGGCCGCAAAGACAACTACACCTGTCAGAAAGACTACAGCAAACAACAGCATGTCCGCAACCAGCAACATGACTTCGAGAACCCGCAACGGACTGGCCAGTTCATCAACACCGAGCGCCAACACCAACTTCAAGACACCGATCGGAATCAGTGAAATCAACGCAATCCCGACAAAGCCAAGAACCGCTGCCAGCGAATGCCCCAGTAGCCTTGCAACAGGCCGTGCCGCTTCTTCGAACTCATCCTTCATTTTCACCTCTCTATTGTGCACCACCATCTCAGGCTCGGACGGCGAGTTGTGGCGTTGTACGATCGAACTTCGTCGCCAGCTGCCATGCAAACTCCCGAGCCTTCTTGATTGTATCGACGTTGCTCCAGCCGCTAACAAGGCCCGAGTCCGTTTTGATTACCGCTACGGCGACACCGGCGCAAAGAAACAGCGTGATATCTCCGTCATGAGTACGGTCACAATCGGCCAAGGCTCCATGCTCTCGAAAGAACAAGAATGCACGATAGATAAGGCTTACCAAGTTTTCCATGTCAATCTCCCATCGATTCCCTCAGGAAGTTCCACCCTGACGGATGAGAACCCGTCGGGCAGTTAGCAATGCTGGTGTTGGGTGCAATACCCTGGCGATACCAGCTTCCTTTTCTTTGCCACAATGGCAACGAAAATCCTGTCCAGAAACTGTCTCTGGAAAGGGTTCTCACATACTTATCGAATCTAGACATTTGCCCGCTAGCTTGACGCGCGCGGCCTGATATATTGGACTGGCAATTACTTCTATGGAGAACCAGCCTTATGCACATCCAAATGCAATTTCGTAGCTTATTTCTGGGGCTTTCCCTGGTCGCGTCCTTCGGCGCCAGTGCTGCCTCGCCTGCTGTTGAGACCGCTGAAGCCTATATGACAGCGCTGATCCGACACGATGAGGGCTCTGCGCGCCGTCTGGTGCTTGCCGGCAGCCAGGCCGAAAGCGACTGGGGAAGTCACTCAGCCGCTGTTGCTCGCATGGAAAATGCGGCGCCGGGTGCCAAGCTCGGCTTCCGAAACAAGCTCTGTTTCGAGAAGAATGCATCGACCACCGTCTGTGAGTTGATTCTTACCTACGGCAATCAGGACGGATGGCCTATGTCCATACAGGTGCAGACCAAGGAGATGAAGGTGGCGAGCGCCGTAATCCTGCGCCCTCGCTCTTCTCGCTGATAACTTGGTCGGAAGTCCCGAGTCAGTGCAATGCACTGGCCCGGGAGATCCAAAGTCTGAATTTAAAAAAGTGAATTCGGACGATTTCCGCTCACGCAGCAACCAGGACTCGTGCCAGTCGATCTACATTTCGTTGATCAACTGAAGCACGGAGATCAAGGAGAATGTACGTGAGAAATTGCTTGATCCGGACCAGAGCCCAACGCTTTCGCATCGGAGTAGTGGCACGGTCGGCAATTCGGCAGACCAGACGAGCATCGTCGTCGTACATCTCTTTCAAAGCTTCAATCCCGCACAGATAGACGTCCTTGTCGGTATCGTCCAAAGGCGCACCAATACGAATGCCTATCATCCTGCAAAGGATGCGGGAAACAGACTCTTGACGTTGTTGTTTGGATTTCACAATGGCCTCCAGTAGTAAAACGGAGGACCACCCAGAGGTGGTTCCCTCCGGGGTGTTTGTGGTCGAACTAACGACTTAAGTTGATTACTGCAATCCGCCTAGCTGGCCAGACGCAGACAATTGTTGCCAATCGCAATTTCACGACGGAGCGAACCAGCTCGTTCACGAAGATTACGTGCAGTGTCAAAGTTATCCCAACGAGCTTCTTCCGATGCTTCGTCGTCCAACTCGCGCGCCTGCTGAAGTTTTTTCGCGATTTCGGTCTCACCCAGATGGGTGACCTGCTTCCACGAAATTTCACCACCTAGAAAAAATGCTTCGCCTTCGGCAACTACATTACCGAGGTTGTCCAACAGCCGAACACTCGAGAATCCGGAACCAAGTTCTTCTTCCGTATCCTGTTTGTCCAGCTTGAACCCATCGCACTCAAACCAGGCATCCAGAAGATGCTGCATCTGGATAGTTGATTTTGCTGCCGAAAGAGACTGGGGAAGGATGCTGACCGTCTTACTCAATGGCCGATCGAAGTATCCTTCGACAGATCCATCATCGGACATCGGTTCCAGTTCCCAGCCAACAATGCTCATCGATGCCACCACCGTGGGGCCTTCGTACTGAAGGCTTGAACGTTTTTGGCGATCCGACTCTGCATCCAGTCCGAGTTCATGCTTCGCGACAATGGCAGAAGACAGAATCCGGATTTCAGTATTGAATTTCACGATGTCAAACATCGCCGCAATAACGGTTTTCATATCACACTCCTGAGCATTGCCCGGAGTCCCACCCGAACGGGAGAGAACCCGTGGGGCGGTTAGTAATGCTGGTATTGGACACAATGTCCAGGCGCAACCAGCTGCCATTCCATTGCCACAATGGCAACGAAAAATCCTGTCCAGAATCCAGAACTACCTCTGGAGAGGACTCTCTTCGAATGGCTAATTACTTTGGAGTTTCGGTGATGGCCGATGCAGTAAGCTGCGACTTTAGGCTGGCTTGTGTGACCGGTTATGCCAGCTACCGTGCTCAAATCTTAGCCGATGACGATTCAAAAATGCAATAGTCCGTAGCAATAAAAAATGGATCACGAGACACAAGCCTCGCAATTTCACAGCATAATTCCTACGTTTTGGGCACTGGTAATCCACCCGCCGAAGACGACAATCTAGTTGTCGCTAACTTCTTTTCTCTAAAACATGACATCTAAATTCGTTCCATTCCGTCGGTCTCTTGTAACAGCATGTGTGCTGGCAGTTCTTGCTGGCTGCGCAACAACTGGCCCGAATCAAAATGTGTTTTACGGCACTGGCAATAATTTCCGCATGAATGGTCTGCAGATATCCGAACTCCAGGCGGACACCTTTGGGCCTGGCGTAACGCGCTTGTCTGTAAAAAGCCGCAGCGATGCCGTCGCCCTTGATGATCTGACCAAGTTTTACACGCGCAAAGCAGCGGAAGGTATTGCCAAAGGCGATGCCGAACTGTTCGCTGTAGCCTGGCATCTCGGCAAGCTGGTGAGCAAGGCACGCCTCGAACAAGCTCTTAGCACCGAACTTTTCATGAACAGCCTGACCAGTGCGAAAAACGGTACAGCATCTCTCCCTGGCGGCGCTCGCGTCTTTTTGTCCAACCGCCTCTACGACGCCAAAGCTGCCAACAGCAAGCGGGTGTCGCTTTCTGATTTCCTGAACGATGTTGCACTGGAAAATACCCCCGGAATGGATTGGTCTGCCGGCATCAAGGTCGCAGCGCTTGGGGATGCGCTCAAGGGGATTATCAGCCAGCCGCTTGGGTCAAATGGCAGTCCGCGCCAAACCGGGGCTGCTACGAATGAAATGGCGGTAGGCTCCGCTTACTCTGTTCGTGACTCGAATGGGAACAAGTACATCGTCGAGAAAGTCGCTGACGGCATCATTCTGCACAACCCCGACGGAGCGCCTACGAAGATCGATCTCAACCAACTCAACGCTCTTCCAGTACCTGAGGCACCAGCTCCGTATCGGACTGAGGCTGCGAAGATCCTCAACAACATCGAGAACGTCCTTGAGTCGGACCTGGACCGCGCAAAGGGGACCTCCAATATCGGCCTCGGCCGCTTCACCCTCCCCCCCAACAAAGTGCAACTCGGTAACGGTATCGGGTATCTCACATCCCAAGGGGGTTACTCGCCTACCGAGGTACCAGCAACCCGTAGCCTTTACTCGAGCAGCCCGTCGTTCAAGCTCGCGGTTGACTGGACTTCCGAGAAAGATTTCCAGTCTGACCCGATCTGGACTTCTTTCCGCAGGAACTGCAGTTCTGGTGTCGTGTACAAGCGCCATCACGGCGAAGCGTTGGAGTATGTCACTTACTCTTGCCGTGACCGGAACAATGTCGTTACGTACTCGCAAACATACGTAGTTGGCAACTCCATGATTAGCCAATCGTGGGATTCCCTGCTGAAAGATAAGCAATACGCCGAAGCACTGAAGAACGCGCATACCCAGGGCAAGATCGCGGAAGCGGCCGCGGCGTTTCTACCGCTAATAGGTAATGTTGACGCTGCTGTGAAGTGCGCCGGATTTGATTCCATCGTGTACAAACTGACCAGCGCGTATAGCAGTCGAGACGTAAATGCTGACGTCCGGAAATTTGTGAATTTCAATCCTGACCAAGAAGACGGTTCGTCCATTGGCAACGCGCTGGACTGCGCTCAAGGTATCGCGGGACTTGGCAGTCTCCGAAGTGGGCTGACTAAAGCAGCCCAAGCAGCTCGTATCGATGGCTTACTTGCATCCAAATCGTATACAGACACTACTGGTCTGATGCAAATCCTCGACAGCAAGCACCTTTACGGAAAAACAACCACCGGCAGTGTTCATGACCAGCTTTCGGTCATAAGTTCGAAGACCGCCGGACTGTTGGCAGCCACCTTCTACGAAGGAGCTCAGCAATCGAGCAACCTGGCTGCACTTGCACAGGCTGTAATGCGTTGAACCGCCCACAGGTAGCCTCGTCTCTCAGACGAGGCTAAGGATGACACGGACTTAAAGTACTCTGGAAGGGGCAGCGAGTAAGGTCATCTGCCCACGCTGAAGAACTATTTAGCCCTCGGGACATGTCCGTACCGACGAACGGACATGTCTCCCCATATCCATATTTCGCTAGCCAAACTTCGCAACTAGGAGAGCTTGGACCTCGTGTAGATCCGTTGCGTTGTCGGCGATCAGCGGTAAGCAGGACCTACGCCCAATTGATTCAGCAAACTGTGCCCCGACAGCCATCGGGAAATATCGATGCTTGTTCAGAACGTGGGGGTCTCGCCCCCATACAGTGGCACCCAGATAGTCTCCGTAGGCCTCGGGGTTCATAGTCGCCAGCGAATTCAGCATCGATGGCTCGATGATTTCACCTGTTTCGAGGGTGATCCACGCATGCAGATTGATCCCTTTCTTTCCCTCCAACTCGTCAAGTTGGATTCCTGACGATCCCCATCTATACAAATCCGACCACGATGGATTGAATACGGTGCGACCATCAAACCAAAGCTGTCCGATCGTCGGCCACGCACGACAGCCTAGCCCGTCGGCAAAGTATGGTGCCAGAAAGTGACTCCACTTGAGGCACTGAAATGCTGCTTTTGACGGATCTGTAACGCCGGCCTGGCGATAAATCGGCGCGAGAAACGTTCCCGCCGGATCCAACAAATCATCAGTTTTCCAATCGAAAAAATCAACGTCGAAGCCCTGGGATTTCGAGAACTGTACGGCTTGCTCAAAGGCCGACTCGTAGTTAGCGATATCGCTGACCGAAATGGGCATGGGCGGCAAGGTTGTTTTTTGTTGGCGATTAAAGAGTTTTGCGAACAAGTTCATATGTGTTTTGGCTTCGTGATTGCTACTGATTTGAAAGTTGATGCATGATCAATTCCGACTATTGTCTGCATGCCCCCTAAATGACAAGAAGCCTGGACAACCACAAGACTATCCAGGCTTCTTAATGAGCACGTAGAACTCCTACCTACCGGATCATTTCAAGCACCCGGCATCCCATCGCGATCAAGCCACCGGCAATACCACAGAAAAGGAACATCGGCCGATCTTGCATCAGCACAAATGATGACCACAGGATTGCTCCCACAATCGATGCATCAGCTTCTTCTGGGGGTTCGAAATATCCACGCTCTTCCGGAAGCAGATTTTTCCGTTCATCCGCTGCCATTGACAGGGCCGCGTACTCCTCTTCAGTCACACCACGGAACCGGGCACGTAGATTGGGACGCATTCTGAGCATCATTCACCCCCTTTCGCGGTACTTTTTGGCAACGCAGGAGGAGTTGGTGCCTTTGAACCACCACCTCCCTTCATCGCTGTCCATGCCCCTTGTGCCGTCGATTTTGCAACGTTGCGAGCACCGCCTCCGTTTTGCATTCCTGCCTTGAAGCCTTGGTACGCCCCCTTCGCTGCTCGACCACCCGCAGCCGCCCCGGCGGCTGCTTGAGAAGCACCCTTTTGCATAGCACCTCCGCCACGAGTAGCTGCGCCCGCGGGATTCATCATTCCAGTCGGCTTGAACGTTGAATTTGGCATACCAGAAACCAAGCTGTTCGCTAACGCAACAACCTGAACCATCATCAATGCCATGATAGCTACGAGTAAAAACGTGGCTGCGTAATAGTAGAAATTCTCAACAGGCGTCGCATTTGCTTTGGTTGCGAGCGTTGTCACATTGTCGATCAGGCTTGCAGTGATCCCAAACATCAAGGCACCGACAACCTTCTGAACACCGCACGTGATAAGGACTTTCAACCACGAATGGAAAAGAAATGCCATCGAATCCCAAAGCAACCATGGTACGAAGAACGGAGCAACAATTAGGGCAATATTGATCGTAATCTGGGTCCAAATGATCGTTACTGCATAAATAAGCCCAACAACAAGAACAAGTATGGTCAGGAACACCCGAAAAAGAACATTCGTAAGCGCAAACAACAGGTCGCCACTTGCAATTGAACTGACGGTTGAATTGAGCCAACTCGTTGCTCTCGCCCACATACCTGCGTCCGCATTTGGCGGGGGATCAGTTGGAGTACCGTTATAGAGCTTCATTGCGGCATCCATGAGGCGACCTAGCGCATCGGTAATGGCTGCAGCTGGGTTTGCGGTATCCATGATTGACCCAGTTGCGTTCGCGGCTGTTTTGGCAAGGTCATCAAATCCTGACACTAGTTGCTGCTGGACAGTCGGATTCATGAAGAACTTCACGATTCCCACCATGATGATGATGTTAACTATTTCAGCAACCACCATACTGAACGATCCAGTGTCCAGGGTAAGGCGCAACCCCTTCCAGGCAATCAGAATCACTAGCAACATCTGAAGCAGCTTTGTGCCCGCCTGCATGAAAGGCTGTTGCGACAATGTCGAATTGAACTTGTTCAGCAGATCCCCGAGTATCTGGCCTACAGCATCACTTCCGGTTGTGGCGGCTAGCGCGATCCCCGGAAGTGTGAGCAAAAGCAGCGCTACGATGAGGCTGCTGCGATGATTTCTCATTTGCTCGACCTCATCCCGCCGATCATGTCCGTACTGGTCTTCAGGCTATCACGCCGAACTTCAGAAAACGCACCTCGACTATCGTCGAGCGCCTTGGCTCGCCCGGCATCCTCAATGTCCTTAGTGGTCGTGCGTTGGGCAAGTGCTGTGTTTTGTTCCAGCACCTGATTGGTCGTCGCAAGAAGGACATTCATCTGTGAATTCATCAGCTGCATGGACTCGTGCGTCCCTTCGGTCGAAGTGATCTGCCCCTGCAGGTCCCGGACGACCTCGTAACGCTTTCCAACCTGGCTCAACACGTTCGCCTGATAGTCTGTCAGAAAGCCGTTGCCTTCCTGACGTGCCCGGTTACGCTCAGCCTCACGCTTCATCCAGTCCTCTTGCGACAAACCTGACGCACCCATGCGACTGTACAGATCCGTAGCGACCGTCTTGGCGTTCGACAAATCGCCATACATCCCGCGCACGGCGTTGTAATAGTTTTGCTCGTTCGCGTAAGCTGTCCTTACAGTACCAAACAAGCCGGACACGTCACCGCTGCCGATTGATTTCAACTGGCGATACTCGTTTTCCAGTTGCTGGTACTGATTCATCAGTTGCTCGGCTTGAGTCGCCTCCTGCTCGTAGCTCGAGAGGACTGACATAATGCTTTGAACCAGGTTTGCAATATCGAGCGTCATCCACTGTGCGTGAGCGGAAGTGCTGAGCATCAGCGATGCGGCAAAAGCCAAAATGATCTTACGCATTGAGAATCTCCTTCAGATAGTTGTTGCGCCAATCTTCTTCACCCGATTGGTAGTTCTTGACGAACACCTTTTGGGCACGGGAATCCGAACGAACAACCGCCATAATCTCCGGCGGCAGGGCCACGTCGACCATTCGCGAAAGCTTCGGCGTGACGATGTAATAGTTCCGCTTTGGCATCGCATTGCGGATCCGGTTGATCTGTTCGTCGTTCAATTGGAACAGGTCGCGATACATGTCCGCATGAGTCATCGCTTGCGCGTTGGGCAAGAAAATTCGGTTGGGAATGTTGTCGATAATCGTGGCGAAGATCGGACTCTTTGCAATTTCCTGAAGAGACTGGGTTGCCATAATCAGGAACGCATTCTTCTTGGCCAGGGTACGCAGCCAGTTATCGATACCCTTTGCGAATTGCTCGTTCGCCAGCATGAACCACGCTTCTTCGATATAGATCAGCGTCGGCCGGCCATCGAGTTTCTTCTGGATGCAATAGAACGCGTAATCGATAAAGAGAGTTGCGATGGTCGGGTTATGGAACAAGCCACCCATTTCCACACACGTCTTGCTGCCGAGATCGAAGGTGTCATCGGCATTGTCGAAGTACCGAGCGTAGGAGCCAGACGACACCCATGGATGGAGTTCTTCCTTCAATTCGCGAGAGAGGAACGGCGCCAGTGATTGCAGACGCCAGAACTCTGGCGGTTGGGCAGCAACCTGATCCAAGGCGTTCTTCAGATTGTCCAGATCAGCAGAACGCATCTGATAGCCCTTGGACGTCAGAAGCATTTCCAGCCAGTTCGTCAGCCACGCCCGGCTGTGCGGCTCACCCAGCAAGCGCATCGGGTTAAGCGAGACCGGCGTATCCGAGTTCAGGCCCAGGTCCACGTGATCGCCGCCCTGCATCAAGGTCGGGATCCGGCACGAATAGTCCTTGTCGAAAATAATCGTGTTGCACGGCTCGTACTTCTGGAATTGGCTGATCAGGAAGTTCATGAAACTCGACTTCCCTGTTCGCGACGGTCCGATGCAGACCGTATGTGCCAAATCCGCCTGGTGAAAGTTGAAGAAGTATGGTGTGTTGAATTCAGTCGCCAAAACGGTCAAGGCCGGTTGATCAACACCATCACCTCGCTGATCACGGAAGTAGTCGTTGGTTTTTTTCCCGATTCCCAGCGTCCGAACCGGAGCAAGATCGGAGATGTTTGCCGAAGAGACAAAATACCAGCGAACGATCTCGCCCCACTGGCCAGGAATGGTCCCGACGAAGGCGGAGAGCAGGTGCATTGTTTCCCGAACCGTGATGTATCCACGGCGCTGGAGAACCTGGTTAACGATCCGTAATGTGGTCTCGGCTTCGGTGGCGTCATCGCCATAGGTAACGACCGTGAGGTTGTAGTGACCGTAGGATCGATTCAGAGAGGTCATCTCAGTTAACGCATCTGAGGCATCCTGCGCAAGCAACACGCGGCCGTGGTTGATCTGGTTGCTCTCCTCGTGGGTAATTGCTTCTTTCAGATACCCGAACAGCGTCTTCTGCATCGCTCGGTTATGCTTTTCCACGCCCTCGATGAAGCTCTTGGCCTTGATGTTGTCGGCAAACCGATAAACCTGAGAAATGGTCAGTTCCCCGGGAATAGCCAGAAGGTCATCCAGAATCCCAGGGTGGGTCCAATCCGGCCAATCTTTGAGGCTCATCGCAGCGATGTGCTTGTCCCCCTCGGAACCACGGAAACGGAGCGTGTCACCGCGGCTAATCAGTTGATCGCCTGGCAGGTAGCTGTCAAGATAAGCCGGAATTTCCGGAACCTTGACGCGCTCCTGATAACTTGTCGGAGAACACCGACGGTGCATAAACCCGAGGAGTTCGCTATCTTGAAGCCGCTGGAGATCAACATCCAGGACCGTTTGCTCGAATGTCGATAGCTTTTCTTCGAAGTCAGCGATAAACGCGATCAACTGATTGGCTTCAAAGTCGAACGTCCGCTGCTTACTGATCGAAGTGATCGCAGCCTTGCCCAGGGCAGTCAGCAAAGATGCACCATCGTTCTTCACGAAATGCGCGACTTTTTCCATATAGCCGTCGGCGCCCCCGGGTGGCGTATAGAGCACCGACAGGTAAAGGAAATTCTGGAATTGGCCACGAGTCGTGAACTGATGTTGCCAATGCTCATTGACCCATGCGGACACAGGGTCAGAGAACTGCGACTCGGGGTATTCCTCGATGCGCCGGCGGTCAACCGTAAACCAGACGGTGAACCGTTCAGTGAAACCCCGAAACGCATGCTCAACGAGATTCGCGTAACGGTCGACTTCGGACTGCGGCAGGCCTTCCTGGTCAACGCCGGTCATTGCATAGCTCACCAGCAATGACCCGTCTTTGTTGATCACCATGCCCGGGGCGATCTGCGCCATGAAGGGGACCAGCTCCGCATACGAGCGAGCGGAGGCTTCATAGTTTTTCGCGATTTTCTTAACGTTCAGCATGCGTGCCTTTTCAACATAGGAGGTTCTTGCCGAACCCCTCCGGCCGTGGATTGCGCTTGATGGTGCGCTTGGGCCACGGATCGTAGATATCGCCCATCAAGGCATAGCGCATGTACACCTTGATCGTGAATGGATCCTTCTTCGTGAGCCACATAAGGAAGAAGTGGACGACAACTGCCAGCGCCAGAAACATGGGTTGGTTGGTTCCCATGGTCAAAGCGGCTGCCAACGTGCCGTTGGCAATTGCCATCCGCTTCTCAACCCCACCGAGCGTCTTGATCTCGAGCAGGGACTTGTGGACCGCGGAGGCGCGCGGTTCGTAGCTCATCAGTAGGTCGAGCAGCTAAAGCTACCGGCAGCGCTATCGATGAAGCCAAGCCAGTTGGAAGCCAGCAGCGCCATGGAGATACCGGCCAGCAGACCCAGCATGGTCTTGAAGATACCGCTGACTTCGCCGACGGCGAGCATCAGACCGCACACAACGATCGCGATGACCGCAACAGCCTTAGCCACAGGCCCCTTGAGCGACATGGCAACCTTGCACAGCGGGCCTTCCCAAGGCATTGCTTGAGCCATTGCCGGTTCGGCAAACATCACTGCGAGCATGAACAGGCCAATCAGCAACGGCAAAAATGCCAAGAAGCGTTCGACCCACAGTTGGTTAATGTTCAGTTGGTAAGATGCAGTTGCGTTCATGAGTGACCTCCTTGAGTTGATGAAATTGCTCAGTGCTTCTCATGCAAGCGATACACCTCTTCGGTGATGTATCGCTTGCTGTCGAAATCGAATCCGTTGATCGCCATGATTTCGGCGAGCTTTCGCCCGGTCTTCACCCGGGCCATAAAAACCACAAAGTCAAAGGTGTCGGCGATTTGTGCTTTGATTGCTTCGTGCGGCCAGTTGATGCCGGCCCGAAGAACAAGGGACTCAAAACGGCTCAACGCGCCCGCACAGTTGTTAGCGTGCAGGGTCGCCAAACAGCCATCGTGACCGGTGTTTGCGGCATCCAGCAGGTCAAAGGCCTCACCACCGCGAACCTCACCGACGATGATTCGATCGGGGCGGAAACGCAGCGAGAGACGTACGAGATCTCGCGTGGTGACACCCTCTTGTTCATTGGAAATGAGCGGTACCCAGTTCGGCACCTTGACCTTGAGTTCCTGCGTGTCCTCAATGGTCAACACGCGGTCACCAGGATCTACCTCGCCGATGAGAGCATTGACGAACGTGGTGTTGTGCGTCACCACGTAGCCATCTGTAACGTAGAGCCCCTCCGGCCTGGCGACCTTGATGCATTGGGTTTGCTTTTTCCCGATCGGTTCGATGCTGACGATACGCAGTCGCCAGTCTCGCGCCCGCGGCTTCACCAGCTTAAGCTTACGTGGCAGCGACACCAGGTGATCTGGTACCGGGTGAGTAATCCAGACGTTGTAGGCAATCTGCCCTTGTTGCTTGTCGCCATTCTTATCGCGATAGCTGGGTTTTTTCTCGGTGATGGTGGCAATACCGCCGAGAGAGGCAACAACCTCCCGCACATCTTCGGCTAACCTTTTGCTCACAGTCACATAACTCAACGAACCTTCTTTGGAGACGAAGCCATCCGTATCCATGAGCCCTTGCATCAATGCCATGCGCTGGGCGGCGGTGCCGCGCTTGTAGACGTCAGGGATAAATTTCCCATTGGACTTCATGCCCTGCAGCCCAAGCGTTTCGAGCGACGTCTTCATTGCGCTCTTCATGCGCTTGACCTTCGCTGCGATCCGGTAGTCATACCCCTTGATCGGAGTAATTTCGTACCCAGGCAGATCTGCCGCCAGCCGCGCAAGAATGAAGTTATCGGCCGTTGAAACCTTTGCGGTCGAATCGACCAAGCAGCCATCGCCAATTAGCACCCCGAGGACGTATGGGGGAATCGGATGAGCCTCATGTGGCAGCTCAATTGCATACGGGGAAACCAGCGGAACTGCCGAGCGCTCGTAAAGATTGCTCTTGCGCTTGAAACGATCAATTACTTCGCTTAGCGGTAGCACCCGCCACCCCATACCGCGGGTCTTCTTCCCGCTGTGCCCAGAGCCTTTCACATACGTTGACGTACGAGACCAGACCTGCCAAAGATGTTCTGCGCAGCTTTCGGCTGTCCGTCCATCATGGAAGGTAATGCGATAAACCTCTTTTTCGCCTTGTGGGAAGACGCCAACGATCTGGTCGACATTTCCGTCCGGAGAGGTAACCGCGTCACCAACCTTCAGACTCCCCATTGGAACGAAACCGTTCGGCGTCAGCACCAGCGCGTCCAGGGGCTGGGCTTTCCCGCTGGACGTTCCGCCGGCAACCACAACGTTCTTGCGCTCTTGAACCATCTTCCGGAGAACGCCGGCCATTTCTTCCGGTATCGCGCCATTGGCCACGTAGTCATCGAGACTCAAATGCACCGGGTTGTGCTTGCGAATTGAAATCGAAGGACCCTGCATCGAGGTGGGTTTCATGGCCGCCGCAAAACGAAAGCCATCAAGCCGAGAGTCGATGATCGATTCCTTGCCTCGTTCCTTGGCTTCCTTGTTTTCAAGGCTGGCCAGCAACTGGATGGAACTACGGATCTCGACATCGGAGATATCCACCTCGGTCTTGATGATCCCCTGTCCTGCCTTTTCGACCCATACGTTGTTCGGCCCATTGATCATGACTTCCTGGACATGCGGGTCTTCGAGCAAATGGCCGACCGCCCGCAGTGAGTTGCGGAGCAGAACGTGAGCGTTATTTCGGGTTTGTTGGTCCATAGTTGAAAGAGTCTATGTAGATGCGCCTCGGAAGACGCGGAGCTAAATCGGGGCAAATTGGGGGGGAAAACCAGCTGGAGCTTGATCCCCCTGCCCTGCCACTAAACCCGTTGGGTATTTGCAATGACTGTCATCACCGGTACGGCTGAAATCAGCGCCCAGAACGGAATGAATAGAGGGGTCACCGGTAGCGGAACCACGAGATACAGAATCGGAAGAAACACGATCACGATCAGCATGTGTGAGGCGACTGAAAACTTGATCGGGCTTGAATATCCGAAGCTGGAAAACTTGATGCGCCGGCTCACGGCGGCATCCAAGATTGCCGCAATAAAGAATGGTGCGATGTACGGCAACCACGCCATGAAGATGACAATTCTGACCAGGGAGGCGAAACACAGCGCCGAAAAACCCACCAGGTAATCGTTGGTCCGGTCCGAGATTCCACGCACCGATTGCCCGAACATGGCCTCGCTATGAAACTTTTCCTCTTCCGTAACCATCGCCTTGTTTGTCGCCCCCACGACTCCGGTCTCAACAAAGAGGGCGTTATAGATCGTTGTCGCCGATGTGGTTACACGCGTGGTCTCAGCTTTGCCAAGAACTTGCTCAATCATCCCAAGCTCACGAATCACTCGGTTCATGATGTCCTTTGGCGACGAAATTGCCGGCAGCCCCAAGATGCATACCGCGATCAGGGCAATCCAAAGGATGCTGTGCTTCTGCATGGCTTACCCCTTCAGATCGAGTCGCGTGACATGCAACAGGTCATTGAATGTCATGATGCTGGAGGCAAGAGCAATCCGCGCCGCCTCTCGTTCTTCGCTGCCCGGTTGCTCAGAGCGTTTGGTGAACACGATCTTCTCAACGCTCTTGCGCTTGACCCATTCCTGGATTGGTGCGCCGCCAACCGGCCAGGCCAAGGTTTCTCCACTGGCAAGGATCCCGTGCGTATCCCAGTGCAGAATATGCTCGGCGGTGGTATCCAGCATCGTCTTCAGGTAGAGCCCCATTCGACGCGTGAAGGTGTCCGTTTCAACGGACGTCTCGTACACGTTGCATGCGGCAGCCAGAGCTTTGTCGAGCAAGAAGCCTTGGCCGCTTTCATTGGGATAATGGTGCGTTATCAGCGCTGCCAATTTCCTGGATGCAACCTCCAAAGTCGGCCATGCGAAGTAAATGGATTTGGCGAAGTTCCGCTTGCCGGTCCGCGCCAGCGAGACACGCAATGAATGCTCAGGGGAGACGAGTTCGCTCCGATTCACTTCGTAGTCGTACACACGTTTCAGCGATACAGCTTCCATTAAGTCAGCCCTCAATGATTTTGGGCAAGCGCCCTTTGATGATTCGACCGCCTGCAACAGAGGCGATGTAGTGAAGATCCGGGAGCATGCCCAGCAGCTCCGGAGGGATCAGATCGACGGAGGTTTGCTGCAGGCTCTCCGATGCATTTCCGGTGAAGTGAAGACCACCATCATCCGTTCTTGAGCCGATCGACTGGGACCGGCCTATGACTTGAATATCCGTTTTGCCGAACGTCTCGCAGATAAAGTCCTGCGTCTGCCGGTCTTTCGTACGAAGGGCGATCAGGTTGTTACAGTTGCCGAGCATCTGCCGCGCCTTCGGCTCACTTCCCATGCGAGCGATGAAGTCCGGCAATGTCTGGGTAAGCAGCCACGTGACGAACCCAGCCCCCCGTCCTTTGTTGAGAATCTGGATCAACGGGCCATTTACGACTTCTGCCGCTTCATCGACGATCAATTGAATTTTCTTTGGCTTGGCATCGCCGTAGTTGTAGATATCGCCGGCGACCGCGGTAAGGTCCGACAGAATGATCGAGCCTATCGCTGAACCTACTGTCGCATCTGAAAGCGAGTCGAGGCCCAGATAAAGCACATGGCCGCCGGAGATCAATTTCTTTGTATCCAGCAGGGGTCGCGTATCGTTGATGTCTTCGGCATCGGGCGACAAAAGAGGCCCGAGTTCGCCGGCGGTCAGTTGACGCAACAACGGCACCAGTGACGCCAGAATTTTCGACAGGTGGTCACGGCTGTGCTCTACCATCGATAGCAGGCCATCGACGATCTGATCGCGCTTCTCTTCCGGCACTTCGTGTCGGTAGAAATAGATGTAGGCAAGCAGTTCCGGGGTGGCCGCCGCCGACAGCTTCAGCGGTAGTTTTCCGTTGCGAGCCTTTTCGAGGAATGGGGTTACCAGCGTTTCCCAACGCGGCATATGCCGATTGAAGAATTCCTTGAGAACGCGTTCCATCAGCGGATCCGGACCACCCTCAATGAATTTTCGGAGCGTCATCAACGTCGGCGCCTTGTCGACGTAGATCAGACCATCCGCAACCACGTTGATAGCGCTCCATGCAAAAGCCTGAAAGGCGTCTTCACTGATCATCAGCGCAGCAATACGCGACGCAAGTTCGGTAGAACGCCCCCAGTTCTTCAGCGGGTCGATCCGCACCGAGTGCGTTGGAAAGGCAGGATGGAATTGAGCAAACGCATCTGCTCGCCCACAGGCGACACAAGCCTTCCGCGCAATATCTCGCAGCTCCTTGTCGCCCTTCGGGTCAATGATGACTAGGACTTCCTGCCGTTCAATGGCCTGGCTGACTACCGTTTCGAGCAGGCGGGTCTTGCCCGAGCCCGTTGTCCCAAACACCAGAACGTGGCCTTCAAGAGCGTCCAACGGAACATAGATATGCTTCTCCGCCGGCTCTACACCATGAATCCATGGTGCCCCCTTCGTCTCATCCAGTGGTTTTACCTTCTTCAGCTTCATGAACCAATCAGGCGGCATCACGGTCTTGACTGCCCGGCGCCGGATCTCGGTTACCCGTTGTGTATGCTCTGGGCCCCATTCAAACCCGAAACCCATCCACATCTTCGATGGCTGACGCTTCATCAGGCCCGACAGCACGGAAGCTTTCATGAAAAGGAACGGCCGACCGGCTAGCGATATCTTGAATGCCCAAAGCTTCAACGTCTGGCGCCACCGCCACGCACCAAATGCAACCGAAAGCCCCCCCATGTACCAAAAAGCACTGGATGGAGCTTTTGAGAAAACTGTCACATAGAGCATTGCCAATGCCGCAACACTCCAGCCGACTGCCGCAATAACTTCGTAGGCCGGCCGGAAGAGATTTTCATATGCTTTCATAGGCTGTCCGCTAAATGGGGAATCCAAGGTCTTGCGCGACCTGACGTTTGAACACAGCAGACTGCACAGCCTTTCCAGTAATCTGCGCCATGTGAATCTTTTTCTTCGGGTTTGCCGGATCGACGTACAACCAACCAAGCCCATGCAGTTCGGCCATTACCTTGGTCAGGTCGACGCCGTAGGACCCCATCTGCTCTAAGGAGATTGCCAGACCGTCTTCCGATACGGCACTTGTGTCGGCCAGGTCTCCTGCGTGATAGTCCTTCAGCACTTGAGCAACCACCTCACGCACGATGGTAGTCATGCGCTTGGCCACATCCTCGGGTAGCGATGCAGGCTGACTCTCCTGGACTGGCGTAATTGCGCCGGGTTGCGTTTCTTCAGGAAGAGGCTTGATCCTTGCCGGCTTCGGTGCAGGTTGCCCCTGCTCGGTTGCTGCGTTTGCAGGAGGTGGTGGTGCGGCAGGAGGCGGAGGTGCCGGCGTAGCTGCCGGGGCCGCTGGCGCATCGCCGCCGCCCGATGAATCCTGACGGTGCGGCTGCTGTAGCGGCTGAGACAACGGCTTCTGGACTCCGGCGCCGGCCGCAACTGTACTTGCTCCAACTGCCAGCTGATGATCAAGCGCCGTAGGCGCATCCTCTTCGATTGCCACCAACAAGGTTTCCGGATTCGCCAGCTTTACCGCGACAAGCTCGTTATCGGACAGCGGGGTTTTGATCTTCCAGTACAAATCGTTGTTCTTGTCGCCCACCAACACGCCGGCCCGCAACAGCACTTCGGCAATGGTCGTAGCATCGCGAGGGATCCCGCTTACCGATCCACGCTCGAGTACTTCGATGATTTCCTTTGCCGCAGTACGCCAAACGACATACAGCCCATCCTTACCGAACCACAGGCGCGACTTCTTTACGTTGATCGTCCACACACCACTGGCCACCAACTGCCGCATCGCATCTACGAGATGCGGTTCCAACTGGCTGCCGACGGTCAATTTGCCGTAGTTCTGCGGTGCGAGAACCTGATCACGTTCAATAACCTTTTTGCGAATCCGGGTGAGGATCTCGGATATCTGGTTATCCTTATTCTTCGACACTTCCGCGACAATCGCATCAAGCATTGCTGGAATGATGTTCGGGTGCCCTTCCTGCAGATACTGCAGTGAGCTTTCGGGAATGATCTTCGTGGCAAGGAGGGTTGCACTACCGCCGGCAAAGGAATCGCCTTCTTTCACCCACCGGATGAAATAGCGCGATGCACCAACACTTTCGAGCCACTCGGACAAACCCATGCGGTGGACCGGCCACTCCGTACCGTTTTCTGTAACAACGATCATCCGACTGAGGGGACGATGCAATTCGCAACACAGGCCGGCGAGAAAAGTTGCATATCGCCACCTTGGCTCCAAATCACGACGCAATTCCACTCCGGCACGACCGGCAAATAAAACTGCCTCGCAGGCCTGGCGGGAAAAGAATCCGATTTCGAGAGCTAGCCGAAATAAACCACCAGCGCCCATGTGCGTTCCAGATTCCGAGGCTGGCAGAAGGTCGACATGTTTGGCGAGGGAGCGCAACACTCCGCCGTATAGCCGTTCGAAATCTGTGGCGGGCAGGCCTGCCAACAGTTTCAATCGCCTGATCATTTCGGACTGTGTTGCCAGGACGGCTTCAGCGTTGCCGTAGGAAATCCCGTGATCAACCGGCGGATAGATTGGAATACCTGCCTGAACAGGTTTTGCCGGCGCCGCAGGCATTGGCCCTGTTGAAGGGGTTCTAACGGAAGGGGTTGGCCCCCCCGCTCCCAATAGGCGAAAGATTGTTTTGAGCATGGGGAGGAATCATCCTCCCCTGCTCTCGCTAATTCGCGGTGCTAAATCGGGTGTTTTCGCCGGGCTTTTTTTGCAGGCGGCGGCGCTTTAAATCACCAGGGAGCGGAGGAAGCTCAAGGGAAGCGGCAGGATTGGCGGGTTCAACTCGTACGGCCGGTTCCGGACGTCGGGTTTCAGCAAACAACCGGCAATTCGGGCATGTCTGATCCCCCGGCAGTTCATCGGAAAGAATCACATAGCTGGCATTGCACTCACGGCAACAGATCAGCTTCATTTCGTTCTGCAGGTAGAAGTGAACGATTCCCCGGATTCGGGAGAAATGCATCGTTTCAGGCGAACCACCAAATACACCCAGGTAGTTTCGATACAGAGATAGGAACAGGCTGGCGCCCTGCAAACCGGCCTTCTTCAACCGGCGGAACGTCTTTATGACATAGGCCGCATGGCGACGACGTTCGATTTTTTCGATGTAGTAGAGCGACGTAAACGGGAGGCTTCCCTGCGGGGCTGCCATACCAAGTAGCAGCGGCCACATCTTGCGCGCGAATGCTTCCTGACCAGGTGCGAAGATCTCAACTTCCTGTGGCCGGGCTCCATACATCACCAGCTCAGTAGCAGTTCGCACTGGGCCAATGAGTTCTTCAACAACTTCGTCGATTTTCTCAGCAGACGGGAATTCAATTGGAACAGCAGTGCTGACGCGAACACGGGACTTCGAAACCGGGTTCGGATTGCACATAAAACAGCACTTTTCCGGATGCACCTCATTGCACTGCATGACGATCAATGCGCCACAATCAGGGCAGCGATCGACTTTTAGCGTGCCCATGTCGATGGCGCAGGTCAGCCGAATCAGCTCATCGATGTCAAAAGCCGGATTGGCTACTCGCTCACGCATGTACATGTTGTGCAACTGCACGTACATGGAAACCATAGGCAATTCGGCCTTCACCAAACGACGGTGAAGGCTAATGATCACCGATGAGTCGCGCCGGCGCGCGCTAGTCTCAGTGAAGTAATCGTTGCCCCTGGTTTTTGCGCCCTTACGGTCCCCATGGAAGCGACGGTTGATCTCTTTTATCTTGCTGTCCGAGACTTTCCCGATCAGATTCCTGATTGTTGGGATGCGAGCGCCCCGCGCACATAACTGCACCAGGTCCTCTTCCCTACGGAGGCGTCGCGCGACATCTTCAAGATGTCGAGCTGCCGGTCCCTCAGTCGTTTGCTGCAAGAGCCACATACTGAGTCCTTTCAGCTGGGCTGGCCAGTTTTCCCAACATACGGAAAGCGGTCGTCCCAAGCGGAATAATCCTGAGTGTTCCGGATTGCGATGTTTCCCTAATCTGGGTCATCCCCATTTTCAGCAATTTCGTGCATTTTTCTTTGCTTACGCCGAGATAACTTACGGCCAAACCGGTATCTTCTCGGGCAAAATCACGCGCAATAATTTGCAAACGCTCCACAAGAAGCGGCAAACCCTGGCACAAAGCGTCGGCCGATGCGTCGCTTACGTGGTCTTTAATGGTAAAAAGCAGGAGGTCCGTGGCTGCGATACGCTTCAAAATATCGGGCGATAACGACTTAATGTCGTTAAATGTATCGTCGTCAATTCCAAAACCATCGCCGCACTCGGCGTTCGCAACAAGTTGCAAAAATTCTTCGTTGAGGGAATGGATGTCCATTACGCGCTCGGGAGATATCGTCAGCATTTTTCCACCAGTTAGTAAAAATTAATCTGTGTTTCCCGTCCTACTATAATTGCCCCACTAGTACATCTTCATAACCACTCGGAACCATGAACCTCTTGCAGCTAAATGCCCGCCAAGCTTTCGCTCAGAGCCTTAACAAGCTGCTGGATATCCACGGCCTGCCAGCTTCCAGGCATGGTCGAGTTCAAGCTTTTTCCGACTTGATCAACAGACCGATCAGCACCGCCCACCGATGGCTTTCGGCAAAGGGCGTCCCGGATATCGAAGATCTTTTCCTATTATGTGGCATTTTCGCATGCACTTTAGATGAACTGCTAGGAAGAATTCCCGTTGAACGAGAAACCATTGACATAGATCAAACGAATAGAGCTACCTATTATTCGGAAAACGGGAATGCTGATATCAACATCCCCTCGTCATTCCTACCCTTTGATGATCCGACCCGCCCCCTTGGGATACTGAGAGTGCCTGGCACGGAAATGAGCGGCTATGCAGAACCTAATGACCGCGTGTTTTTTGATTTGACCGACACCGAGGTGCGCTCCGGTGCCGTGTACGTTTTGCGCATCGCAGGCCGATTGGCTGTTCGTCGCCTTCGCATTCGTCTCGATCAATTGATCGACGTCCTGTGTGAGAACTCTCGATACCCGGCTGAAACTATCGAACCGTCCCAGATCAAATCTGCCGACGACGCTACTGCCGAAGACATTGCCGTTCTTGGACGGGTAATTGCGAAATTGAACTTCGACCATAGTTGACGTTACCCAGCTACGCTTTTTCGGATGGCATAAGCGGTAGTGACGATCGGCATCTGCCCTTCGGTCACAACCACGAAAGCCCATTTCGTTTCGTCGTGTACCCAGACTTGTCCCGCATTGCCGTAGCGCTCCAGCATTGCTTGGGCGCGTTCGCCGTCGAATTTGGCCGGTCGCAATCCACTTGTCGCGATCTTGCGCAAAAACCGCCAGAGATCTTCCCGGTCAGCATTGGCTTGGCGTTTTGCAAACTGCTGCAGCGCGTGCGCCGATAGCGCGACTACACCAACGCCTTTCAAGTCGAGTATTTCAGGCAATGGCGCTGCGATAGCCAGTTCTTCAATGTCGTTCTGAGCACGAGGACGAATCCATGAATCGTCCTTTGAGACCTGAATATCGGCCCCAACAAAACGGGTACCGAGAAACCTGGCGTATGGGAATAGATGTGGTTTGCCAAGAGAACTCTCCCTCAGCCCACCAGTCTTTTCAGCGGCTTTCGCCAACTTTTTGATTGCACCTGCCGAAACTGTCAGGCACAGACCTTTGCCAGCTTGGGAAACCCCAAACACGGATCGGTGTTCCAGAATCCACTGAAGAGCGGATAACTCCGCAACGATTTCTGGATCAGCGACGCTTGCTGTAATGGATACTGTAATCAACCCTTGGATCTGGACGCCATTGCGCCAATACACATCCCAAGTGTTCTCACTCGCCCCAGCCCGGCAAAAAGTAGTTAGAAGATTCATGTTGAGGTTCCTGTTTTAGTGCAGGCGTTTTTATCACGCACTTGAGAACCGTCAAGGGGGTAAATTGAAAGATATCGGCAAGGGGGTTTCCCCCCTGCCAATACTTAGGCCGCAATTTTTTGGCCTTTTGAAAGACGTTCGTTCCACACGTCTGCGAAGTCCGTTCCCGGTTTCGAAGGAAGCACCACTGTTACTTTGATGCCCTTCTTCTCCAGCCGAGATTTCAGAATCTCCGCAGCCTCTTGCCCCGCTCGCCGGCCGTTTTGATCAGGCACGTCGTTGTCAGCAAAAATCAACAGGTGTTCCACGTACTCTGGAACCTCCATCGTTTGCATCAGCGTTGCAGACACCGTTGCCCACACGGGATAACCGGTCAGGCAATGGACCGCCAGGGCGGTTTCAATACCTTCGGCAATAGCCAACACCTTTCCAGCAGGATAAAGACGAATTGCTCCGCCTTTCACCCCGAGGCCTGTCATGAGCTTTTTAGGCTCAGGCACCTGGGCTTTTTTCCCATGCTTGGTTAGGTATGTCCGGTGCAGCGATACAGGGCGCCCATCGGGCGCACTGACGACTGCAATCATGGCCGGATACTCCCCGACCTTGACCATCCTCTCTTCACCGCCCTCCCGCTTTGACTCATAGTAGCCAAGATTCGGATGAAGTTTGATGGCCCTCGGAATCGCTGGTAGATCCAGGCCACGAGTACCCTTGAGGTATGCACAAACCGTGTCACCCGGCATTACCCGGAAGCAGGCTTGGGCGACCTTGTTGAGGCTGGCCCGGATTTTGGCCTCATCCCGTTTCTGGGTAGGCTGTGGTGTGTGTTTCACTGCTTCAACCGGCCGATCTCCGAAGTAATCTCGGACGAACTGCGCAGCTTCCGCAAACGTACATTCTTTGTACGACATCAGCAACTTGAAACCGTCGCCAGCGCCGTGGTGGGGATTTCCGCAGAAATAACTCCCCGAACCTTCTAAGTCGTCGAACCTGAATCGGTCCGTACCGCCACATACCGGGCAAGGCCCATGCTTGTTGCGGAGGTGGTCCTTTTCGATACCAGCGGCCATGAGAATTTCCGGCCAGTGGTTCAAGGCAAGATCTCTGACTTCAGCCATGGTGCTTCTCCTGTCTATGCCCCGAACCCGGAGCCCACCAAAGTAGGCCCAGCGGGGTCCACTTTGGTGGGCCCCGGGGAGGGAGCCGGGTTTAGGTTCCCAGAGAAGAAACACCCCCAGACGGGGATGTTTCCCCGTCTGGGTTGAAAATACTTACATGACGTTACCGCGCATCTTCACCACGCGAATCGCTTGTCCCTCAATGAGACGTACGCGATCGCCAGCTTGCAGTTGAGCGGTTTCGCCGTCCAGTTCCTGGACAACAGAAATAACGTCGCCATTTTTCATGGATACGATGATTTCCGCAGAACGCTTGACTTCACGGCCAGCATAGTCGCCAGCCATTTTGCCTGCGAGGCCACCAAGGGTGCCGCCGAGTGCCGAAGCAATCATGCGACCCTTGCCGTTGCCGGCTGTATTGCCAGCAACCCCGCCGAGGATGGCACCCACAGCACCGCCGATATAACCAGCGCTTTGGCTTTCGCGCGTGATGACAACCTCGCGGATGTCTTCGACGACGCCAACCTGAACGCGCTGATAACGACGGGCTTCGGGAGCACCGTATTGATTACCGCCCAGATCACCATCCCAAGCGTGAGCTTGAGTAACAGCGAGCAACCCCAGGAGGGCTGCGATGATCAGAACAGCAGACTTGAAGGAAGAAACGAGAGAATGGTTCATTTTGCGACTCCTGAGAGTTGCGGATAAACCAAGCCCCGGAGGGGAACATGGTTCCCCGCTCGGGTTAAAAAATCTCTAAAAAGGCTGATTGGCCCAGCTTGCCACTTTTAGCCACTCACAATGAGCGACAAAAGATTCCGTTGCCGTGTTGCGGCTTTTCGGTTCAGACGCTCTGCATCTGCATCGAAAAGCCGCCCCGAAGGGCGGAAGCGTTTGCACGCATTTTGAAACTATCAGGCAGCTTTGGCAAGTGTTTCCTGCAGCATTCCAAAAATCGCTACAGCCAATTCACTTACCGAAGAAATCCGTCCCGACTTCGAGAACAGATACCCGACATCGATGTTGATACCGAGCCCCATCACTTCCACACCGGACTGCTCCAGTTTGGCAATGACATCAGCCGTTGCCGACTGACTGTCGGGCTTCCCATCCGTCACTACCAACAGAATCTTTCGAGCCTGGCTGGTCGCGTGCAGATGGTAACCACCCCAGAGAATCGCCTGTGCCATCGGCGTGCAGCCTTGCACACCGACAGCCGGAAAGCGTGCAGCTACCTTCCGGAACGACTCGCCGAAATCGGATATCGTCAGAACATCATCATCCTTGTTGTTGCTCACATGCGGAAATGCAGCTACCGATGTGGACACTCCCTGGACGCCATCCATGGCGAGCGCTACGGCAAGTGCCGCATCACACGCTATCTGAATGTCCCTACGCATCGATGTCGAGCGATCGATCAACAACTGAATGGCAGTATCCTGCTTGTGCCCTTCAATCCGCTTCTCGAACACCCTTGCATCGCCCGTTCGGGTACGCCAGAGGCGCTTTACATCGAGCCGGCTACCAGATCGCCCATTCATGATGGTTGAGCGAGCCTTCGCCTCCAGCAGGCCCTGAAGCTTGCGCCTCACGGCGTTGGTTTCGGCCCGCAGACGCGACAGCACATCTTCACCATTTCCCAATTCCCGATCCAGCGGAATTGCGTCAGGGAGGCGTACCGTCTCCTCTTTGTTTGAAATCGTGTCCAGGGCTTGGGCCAACATCTCTCCCATGTCCATCGACGATTCCCCTGCTCCAGTTCCAGCCAAGAATTCCTTCATGGCTTCGCCTTTGGCATTGTCATCGCTGGCTGCGTCAGCTGCGGCTGCAGAACCAGGGGTGGCTTCCGTTCCATCACCGGCTTGCTCGCCGGCGTCCCCTTGTTCGTTTCCAGCATCCTGATCGCCAGCGCCTGAATTACCACCGGCTTGGTCCTGTTGCTCGCCTTCCCCTTGATCACCGTCACCATTGCCACCGCCGGCTTCCTGCTCCTGCGGTTGCTGCTGTTCCGGTTCCGGTTTCTGGTTCTGCTCCTGGTCGGGCGCTTGCTCCGGAGGAGTCGGGTTTTCCGCTTCCTCTTTGAGCATCACCAGAATTTGCTGTGCAAGATCCACGCAATCAGCCGTGCTACGGCATTGCATAACCTCGAACATCATTGCCGTCAGTCGCTGGAACGACGCACCCGGCATCATCGGCTTGATGATGTCAGCTGCGGCAATTGCCAGAGGCCGAAGAGCGATCTGTCCAAGAACGTCGGCACGCAAGCGATACAGTACGTACCAGAGCGCGCCGGACAGGCCTTCCTTTTCCGAAATCGGACTGAACTGGCCGTGTTCGACCATCGCTCCCACCATGCGTGCCAAAACTGCGCGAGCACCTGGGTAACGATTGATTTCAGCCTGCTCACAACGAACGTCTTCCAGAATGTTCGTCATCTTCTTCAAGACGGGATCCGAGATGGCTGCGTCAGAGAAGTTGGTGAAGTTGAAATGCGTATCTTCATGAACGATCCCACCAAGCGCCAAGGCGCTTGCAATGCGGTCATCCAGAGGAAGATCAGGAACATGCAGGTGCTTCACGCCAGTTTTGTCTACCGACGATTTGAACCCTGTTGCTCCAAAATGAAGCTTCAAGCCGAGGTCATCGGCAAGCAGCTTTGCCGTAATCGGCAATGCGCCCTCGATCAGGCGATTTTTCATGGTTTCCTCCAGAGAGAGTCCGGGAAATACCATGCCCCACCTGGGGAACGGTATCCCCTGTGGGTTGAGAAAATGCTGGCTTTGACCACGATGGTCCCGGCTGCCGGCTACGGTTGCGGAGATCTCTCTCCAGGCAAATCAACTTTCACCTACCCCGAAGGCAGGCGGAAGCAGACTTCATTCCTTTTTGAAGGCAAATGCTGTCGCTAGCTGACCAGTTCGAAAGGCAATTTTACCTTTGCGACCCGATATTTGTCGGCCGAGTACTTGTGTTGCCCGATTTCTTGGTCGGCAACTTCAAAGTCCACGTGCGGACCACTTTCGACGCCAACAACTTGGTTGTTCTTGACCTTCACTACAAAGAACAGCTCGAGTTCATCCATGGTTGTGTCCTCATGATGCCTTCGGAGCCGCCCCCGAGGGGACGGAAATCCCCTTGGGCGTTGTGATAGTTATCAGCCAACGCTGAAACTCTCGAAATATTACGTATTCCGGTGATTGGTGCGATTGCGGTGAATTACCCAAGCAACCACACCAAGACCTGCAAACACCAGAATCAACAGGATTGCTCCTATGACCTCTGCTTGGCTCATCAGATTTCCTCCAAGAGTCCTTTGAGATAACCAATGATAGTCCAGACCACAACCAGAACTACCGTGAGAGCTACCAGCTGTGCGCCGTCTGGGATGGTTACCCCTACAGTCACAACGTTGAGCCATTTCTCTCCTGCAAGCAATCCATAGCCAGCAAGAGCAACATCATTGAGCTTGTCTAAAGCCCAATCTAATCTTTTTTTGTCTTTTTCTTTCATACTGATCTCCTTTGGGGGTTATTTCCGCTCGGAAACCAGCCCCCGCAGGGAAGGCTGATCCCTGCGGGTTTATTGTTTGACTGACCATTGCTGGCCAGGTACTGCTTAGAACCTGATTCGCTGGAACGGCATCGACTTCGGCGGCGGCGGAATCATGGTCGGCAATGCCGCTTCCACTTCCTTCACCACTTCAACGACACGAACCATCGGGGTTGCAACGATCGGTGCTTTGACTTCAGCCGCGGGTGTCTCCACCTCGGCTTGTTCGGCACTGACCGCTTCGGTCACCAAAACCTCTACCTTGACTGCTGCCTTGACGGCTACAGCTTCAGGCTCGGCTGCGGTTTCCGCTTTGACTTCCGGGGCCTTCTGTTCCGGTTGCATTGCTGCGCGCGGAACAACCGGCGTGTCGTCGAACAGATTCGGCTGATGAGTTTCCTCGACAACCGTTGCTTGAACTTCGACTTGCACAGCTTCCGCCTTGGGCGTTGCCACACCCCACGTCATCGCTACCGGACTTCCGTCCAGAATCGCCTGCCCGTATTGCTTCATTCGCTCGCTGTCGCTGAGTGTCAGAATCAAGCCGTGCAGGGCCGTCAACGCCAACCCTTCAATCGGGGCATCCCCCGGCATCTGGCTCACCGTATCGTCGATTGCGGTTATCAGCGGTCCGACACGCTTGTCGAGGAAGGCCAGCCCATTGAGCTTGCCCCTGATCTTGCGAATCGGAGACAGAACCCGGCGATTAACTTTCGTCTTGCCGAGCAGGCTGTCTTCGAGGACCTTCTGTGCCATCTCTCCAATTTCCTTGAAAAGACGGCCAGACAGACCTCCCGCTTCCTTGGTCATTTTCTGGTTCAGACGGCTATCCGGATTGTTTTCGTCCGGAGTGCTGATCTTCGCCGGCGTCCAACCATAGCGGATTCGATCCTTGACCTCGTCCACCGGAATTGTCGCTGCACGAATCCACTGCTCCCAGCCAGGATGTTTTGCAATCCAGCTTTCGAGTTCGCCCGTGTAGGTGGCAATGAAGTCGGCCTTCGCGACATCGAACTCGGCGCCAATCTTGTCGAGTTCCTTTGCCAGTTCGTCGGTTGCCGAATCAGGGACGGCGTAGCCCCCCATGAAACGAATACCGACACGACCGCAGGCCACATGTGCCCGCTTTTTCAATGCCTCGAACTTGGCCAACGCCTTCGGGTTGAAAATCTTCTTCGAACCGAGAGATGCCAGATCCTTGGGCGGAAGGGCGTCGCCCTGGGTGAGCTTCAGATCCTCCGTGTGGAGTTTCTTTCGCGCCCCCCACAGGGAAATCTCTTCCAGGGAAAAGCAAACGACTTGCTGTAGAACTTGTTGTGCTTGCATGATGCACTCCTATGAGAATTGCGGGAGCGCACCATCCCCAATGCGGGGACGAGTGCCCCGCGGGGGTTAAGACTTGAACGCTAGCTTTGACCACAATGGTCCCGGTGCTGCCAGCTACCGGTTCAGGCTTACGCCACGAAAGTTCTTGCATCATACCCGTATATTTTTTGGAACCCAATACACGGCGAATGGGCATTGATAACGATGCTACGTCTGTTATGGTTGTAACAAGGTTATCCAATACTCACTACCGGAGATAAATTGCATGAAAACGCTTGTTGCTGCTGTGTCTGCCCTGATTCTTGCGGCTTGTTCCCAAGGCGGATCTTCCTCAATCGCAACGACGCCCGAAAGCGTTGCCATGGCCTATATGGAAAGCGTCATTCGTCATGACAACGACGCAATGAAAAAGGTCGCTCGCAACGGATCGCAAGCCGAATCGGCATGGGCTTCCCGTTCTGCCAGTATCGAACGCCTGCAGGCCGACCCGAAGGCCGGTACCGTTGGGTTCAAGAACCGCGGCTGTGCTGACCGCTCTGACAAGACCGTCTGCGATTTCGTCGTTACTACCGCCGAAGGCGATTCGTTGTCCCTGGCCATCCACGTCAAAAAAGATGGCGCCGGCGTACTCAAGGTTGAAGATGCTCTGGCTGGTCGGTAGTCCCGATACCTCACCCCTTGCGGGGTGAGGCGTCAGAATTCACGACAGAACCGGTGTGAAGATTTGCCGCGTTGCAAAAGCATCCTCTTCCACGATTTCTCCCGAGCGAGTATCGACCAGGAACATGCCGTCGTAGGACAACGACAGTTCCTTGCTTCCAACAATGAAGGCTCGAGCCGACTTTCCGGCGACTTGCGCTTCCTTGACCAACTCGGGCATTTCGTTCGGGTTGGATACTTTGATCATATTGCCGAAGCGGTTACCTGGCATTCCGTACATGGTGTTTCTCCTAGTCGAAATGGGGCCCGCTCGTCCCATCCGGGACGAGTAGCCCCGGATGGGTTGATTGCAGTTACGCTGAATTAGCAGGTACGACGGATGCGGCGATGAACGCTGTCGATGTCGAGGTGACAATCCACGAAGGGAATATCGTCGCCCAGATCGTCGAACGACGGCTTCGGCTTCGGTGCATTACCACCACCGCCACCAGCACCACCGGAGTTACCGGCCGGCCGCTGATCGTAGCCGTAGTCGCCCTGATCGGAACCGCCGCTGCTGCCGCCGCTGCGGCTACCCAGCATCTTCATTTCATCGCCACGAATTTCCGTGGTGTATTTCTCCTGGCCGTCCTTGTCGGTCCACTTGCGCGTGCGCAGGCTTCCCTCGATGTAGACCTGAGAACCTTTTTTCAGATACTGACCACACACTTCGGCCAGCTTGCCAAAGAAGGAAATTCGCACCCACTCGGTTTGCTCCTTCTTTTCACCCGTTTGCTTGTCCTTCCAAGTGTCGGTACATGCAATGCTGAAATTGCAAATTGCGTCGCCGCTGGCGGTATAGCGCATCTCCGGATCACGACCCAAATTGCCAATACCAATCCATTTGTTAACTGATGCCATTATGTTTCTCCAAAAAATAAACCCCCGATCAGGCACTGCCTGTCCGCGCACGGGGTAAATGAATACGTCCGCGACAGACGGGAGTTAGATCTTCGAAACTGCCCAGAGCTTTTTACGCTCTGATTTCCCATGAACCATTACGGTGGTCCAACCAACGAAACCCAATTCGACGCGCTCGCCGACCTGGACATTCGCTTCCGTAATGACTCGTTGCAGGTCATTCCCCCACAGCGGATGTTCTGCTTGAAGTTCATCGTCATGAATACGAACGCAAAAGTGCTGGATTTCACGCTTCCCTTTTTTGGGATCTTCCAACACCCGCGGCTCGAGTCCGTAACTGACCAGTGTTCCACGATACTTGACCTCGAATTCCCGTTTGCCACGGGGTTTCTTCCACTTCGGCTGATCGGCCACCACCGGAGCTGCAGGTGGCGCAAACTGCTCGTAGGGGTCGCCTATATCGCGTTCCATTGAGGCATAGTCTTCGTCGGAAAAGAAAGCCGGCATGTCAGGAGGCATGTCCGCAAAGGGCATATCTTCCATGATGGGCATTTCCATTGAATCGGGAATGCCAGCTTCCAAAAGCTCAGGCACCATCGGGGCTTTCGCCACTTTGGATGCAGTCGCCTTGTTTTCCGCTGCTGCTGCAAAAATTGCTTCAGCTTTTGCACGCATGATGTTTGTGGCATCCGCGAGCGATTTGCACTGTTTCAGGTTCAGGAGAACGGTTTTGCCAATTGCCTTGTGAAGGGCCTTGGAAGTCACCGTCAGTTTCCCTTTTACCGTGCCGCTCTGTTCGTGAAAACGGAAAACGACATAGCCTTTCTTCAGCTCGATCCGACGAATTTCAGATTCCACGATTTCCGGCTCATCCCAGTCAACCACCGGCGCCTTCGCGCTGTTGATTTCCGGAGTAGCCATCGGGGCAACCTGAATAACTTCCTCAGTTTTTTCGTCTGTTTCTACCTTCTCCCCGCGTACCCGATCAATCAGGCGACGTACCGGCCAGGCGAATGACTTGCCGACGCAATACACCACCAGGCCGATCAGGAAGCTGGTACCAGCAAACAGAACGTAGATCATCCACTCCCAGAAATCGAGGCGTGGCGGATTATTGCCTTTGGTTTGATACATGATGCTCCTCCGAAAAAAATGGGCACCATGTCCCGCATTCGCGGAACTGGCACCCGCGCTGCGGTTAAACGAACTGCTGACTTCGACCTCAATGATCCCGGATGTCAGCTACGGTTGCGGAGATCGCTCTCCAGACAAATCAGCTTTCCCCTGCCCCGAAGGCAGGCGAAAACTGACTGGTGTCAGAATTTGATCGAATTGACGGCGCTTCGAATTCTGGGAAGGATCAGACCTAGCTTTTCAGCGAGATCCTTGCCTTCTTCGGAGAAGCTACGTCCCAGGATTTGGCTCACAGTGGCAGAAGTGGCTGGCAGTGCCTGCCCACTCATATCGACAACCGGCTGACCGAGAGTGGCAGCAATTGCCGCCGCCACCCACAGCCCGATTTCACCGTGCCGGTTTCGAACCACGAACGTCATGGCTTCACCCACTGTCTGCACAGTCAGCAACGGTTGGTCGCCATCGGATACCCCGACAGCAAGACCTCCCGCTACCTTCTGTACCGACAGGGCTCTGCCTAGCCGCTGGACAACAGCTTCGACTTGCTCGGCTGTCGTCCCTTCGTTTGTCACCGTTGCCACGACCTGCATAGCAGTCATGCAGCGACCCCAAACACCAGGTCAACCACATCGTGAATCGCCTTGGCCGTTTCGCGGCTTGCTCGATTCGTTACTGCGCGCTGCAGAGCGTAGTGCTCCGGCTTTTCCACCTGCGAGAACATCATGAACAGGGCTGCCCAACGCTTGAGCGAACGAGTCGACAACGTAATATCGATCGCTCCCGCATCGTCCGATTCTCCGCAGTACAGATTGCGGACACGATTGGCCACATCCACCATGCGCTCAGCAAACATCAGAGCCACGGCCTCATCTTCGATGCCTTGCTGCATGAGCACCTTCTGAACCAGTGGAGTTTCCTCCTCGGGTTTCGGGTACCCCACGCGGATCGTGTAGAACCGATCTTGGTTGGCTGCATCCTGGGTATTGCGCCCAAAATAGCCGGCGCCGATATCCGCTGGATTGGTTGCCGCGAACACACGGAAGCCCTCTTTGGGACGGATCGCCTCACCCGTTTCCGGGATATAGAGCATTCCGCCTTGCAAAAGGGCATTCAGGCCTGTAGCCACCCCCGGATCCAGAACGAAGTATTCATCGATCAGAACAGAGAGGCCTTCCTTGGCAGCTCGCGCGACCGGCCCATAGTGGAATTCCATCCCACCGGAAGCAGTCGGAACGAAGTGCCCAATGAGGTCGGCGATTTCCATTCGCGGATGGGCCACCACGGTCAGTAGCGTCAGATTGAGCCGTGCATGCCATTGTTCAATCATGGAGGTTTTACCGCTCCCGGAATGACCAATGATCAGCATTGCCCGCTCGCCACTTACCCAGAAACCCATCATGTCGCGGATCAGATCGACCCGGAACTTGTAGTCCGGATCCACCGCAGGGGTGAACTCGGTCGGCTGATCATTCCCGACCACCGTGATCCCGTCAGGAATCTCGCTGGGCAGGGAAAATGTTGCCTTCAAATCGAAATTGCACATTCTGATTCTCCGTAAATAACTCGGAGAACCCCTCCCCTTCGGGAGAGGTCCCGAAAGGGTTAGTAGGGTGTGTTGAACTTGCTAAGCGCCTGCTGCAGACAGGGGGTGTCTTCCCCATCCAGATACAAGAAACGCTTGGCCACGTCCGGAATCGCACGACGTACGAATGCCCGGTAATGGGCTGGATCATGTCCTTGAAGCTTGCAGCAGAAAGCAAAGCTGAAGGCAACCTGGTCGTTGTAGACAATCGTTTTGCGTGGCCCATTGGGCGTTTGCTTCACGATCTCAGCAACGAAATCCGGCTCGAACATCCATTCAAGGATGTCCATCTTCTCGGTCGGATTACCCTTGGCCGCAAGGGCTTTCAGGCTTTCCTCAAGCAACACCGAATGAAGTTGCAGAATTCCATCGTTGGTCCAAACAACCGGCTCATCGATTTCAGGCCCGACGCCAACGGCATCAGGTCCGACCGTCTCCATGACTACTTCGACGGACTCGCGATTTTCAGCAAACCAGTCCCACATATCCTCGGTACTCAGAGGAATCTGCAAGGCTTTGAGCGCTTGTTCCCGTAATCGTTTTTCCTTGTTCCGTTGCAGCGTCGCGATCCTCTGCTGACGCTTCACTTCCCTGGGCATTACGAGTACCGGTTTGATGGGGATGTAGGTCGTTGCCAGCAAGCGAGGTTGTTGGTTCAGCATAGCTGTCCCTCCCTCTCAATGCGTTTGCGCTCCAGCGTGTGGGAGCGCTTGACCTTGGCCACTACGGTTTTGAAGGGCTTATCGAGGATTTTGACATCCACGAAACGCCCCCTGCGGCTATCACCGATTTTCTCGATGACTGCCACGCCATTACCCGCAATGGTTTCCCACACCAAGGTGCGCCGGTTTCCCGGCCCCTGGATCGTAGCTGTATTCAGGACCGGATTCCGTCCCTGCCATTCAGCCACTGTTAGCCAAATTGATTTCGGCATGGTGGTTCTCCCAAAATTTTGGGGGACCACTCCCCTCCAGGGAACGTGGTTCCCCAGGGGGTTTAATGAAAAAAGACCCGTTAAGGTCTTTGGCTATGCTGGATTTCGGTTACCCGTTTGGCGGCCCCAGCTGGTCATTTGCCAAAAGAACTGTCGGCTACCGCTATCCAGAAACGACTCATCAATCGGTTCTGGATAGCGCCGGCGTTGCCGCCGGTGCGCCATCGTTTTACTGCCACTCCCTTGCACGATGCAGACCGGTTTTACGGAGAGCATTGCGCAGGCGGTGGCGCGTTTCGTTATCGGTCTTGCCCTGCATCAGGCGTTCGTGCAGTTCGCACGCCTCAACCATCGGCAGTTTGCAGTACATCTGATGGACCTTACGAGTTGCGTTGGTGGTTTGCATGGTGAGCTCCTGAGTGATTGTTAGGTCACTGCGGGAGGTACCTGGAGGTACCCCTGCAGCCCTAACGATCCCATGAGACCGTTAGGGCTACAGGGGAAAACCCCTGTAGTCGTTCAAATGCTCAGCCAAAGACACGGCGCTTCCACGCAATCGCGGGGATGGCGGCAGCGCTACCAGTGGCGATACAAGCGATAAGAATGAGCGACATGATGTTTCTCCGGAAAGTTGGGCCGTAGCCCGTTAAAAACCTGTCTCCCGGTGGACATCAACCCCGCCGGGGAAGATGTCCCCGACGGGTGTGGAATTCTGGCCCCCGCCGAGCGGGGGCACTGGCCAGTTGACCCGCCATTCCGAAACGGAACGTGGACCGGCAACGCGATTGCCCCTTAACGCAGGGTCACGGAATCACAAGCCTTGCAAGCAAGGTCTTACAGCAACTCAAGAACACTGCACGGAGCAGGAAGGACAGGCCAATGGCCCGGTGGGATCAAGAGATCCTCTCTGAATGGCGGCTCCAAGACCGCAGGCCTCTTAGGAGGCAGTGGTGCGCAAAGCACCAGCTTTTCGGGAGACACAATGCCTCACCAGAAAAATCGTCTGACCACGATATCCAGTTGAACTAGACATCCTGATCAGCCGTCTCTCCGGCAAATCTCTTTGGCTTTTTGGAAGATTCGCGGGCCTGCGCTCACAATGGGGCAGGCCCGACGCTCTAAATAGAATCCTGCTAGGATCACGGCCACCGTCGCGGCGCGTTTCTGAATATGCTCGAAATGGCGCAAGTTCCAGCTACTCGACCACCGTCATGAACGGCGATGTGGCTACTGTGCCGATTTCCAAATCGGCTGTCAACACCAATGTTAAGGGTCTTACAAAATCGCCCATTACTGATTGGTCAGATACTTCGCAGCCTCCACCATGGCAATCTGGGCACCAATGGCCTCGCGCTGCTTTTGCAGTGCATCCCCGCATTTCTCATAGTCGCCGGCTGCCGAGTGACGCAACGCCTGTTCCTGTAGGAGGTTGATGTCGCCATGCAGTTTCTTGATCATCGCATTGGTGACTTCCAGTAATTCTGAGCTCGTAGCCATGCCGTGTTCCTTTAATTGAGGGAAATAAAATGGAATCCGATTCTACCGGCATCACCCCTCTCTAGCACAACGGCAACATGTACCGCCCGTAAATCATCTATCAGATTCACGGGTTTTAGCACCGCGAAAATCCGTTCACGACTCCGTAACGTTGAGGCTCCGTTCCATCAACTATCGGAGTTTTCAATGGATTCCACCGCGAAAGAAGAATGGCTGCAATCATTCCAGGGCGCCACACTGGTCCTGGAGCCGGAATTTGGCAGCCCCAAGGTCAATCACATGTTCAAGCGCAATTTCGACCATCTGGGTCGTAACGCGTTCTTCATTTCGGTACGTGGCCGCATCATGCTCGGCGAAGATCAGGTCTCCTTGGCCGAAACCCACGTCTATGATCGCATCGCCGAAATCACCAAGGCACTGGACCGCAAGATCGAAGCCGCCAAGGCCGTCATGCTCGACGCCGGTATTGCTGTCATGGCCAGCTACAACAAGCCGATTCAACATCGTGCTGTTGTGGTCTCCCCGATGCAGACTCACTACATCAAGCTGCTGAAGAAAGCCGATGAACTGCTGATGTACATCAACACCCTGATGCTGCATGGCGAGATGGCTGAGCGTGAGCATTCCAAGCGTGAGCTCGAAATCAAGCAGCACATGCGCACCATCCCGAGTACCGTCCGCAAGGTCACCATCGGCCTCCGCAATCGCCTGACCGAAACCCAGTCCAAAGAAGCGGCCAAGGACGCTCCGAAGGCTGCCGATGGGGCCGGTTCCGCCGGCGAGGCTTCCACTACTGTCGCCGAAGCTGTTGCCGAACCGGCTGTTGCTGAGGCTGCGTGATTCAACTTAACCCCGAGCAACAAGAGGTAGTCGACCATGACGGCCACAGCCTGGTGGTCGCCTGCCCCGGCTCGGGGAAGACCCGAGTCATCGTAGTCAAGATTGGACACATTCTGTCCAAGAATCCTCGATCGCGGGTGTGCGCTGTAACCTTTACCCGCGATGCTGCCAACGAACTGAAAAAAAGGTTGGTCAGCGACATCGGCGCCGAGATCGTCAATAAGCGGACCCGCGTCGGCACATTCCACTCACTCGCTATTCGCCAACTCCGCGCAAGCGGCCAGGTCGGCAAAGTTGCCAGTCCCGCCGAACAGCAGATTTTCGTTCAACGAGCCCTCGCAGCGTCCGAGGCTGAAATGACCTTCGAAGAGGCCGTTCAAACCATCGAGACGGTCAAAGCTAGCCGCACCCCTGTCCCGGAAGAAGACTCCCCCCTGTACCAGGCTTACGCGAATCTGCTCAAGCGCGCCCAAGTGGAGGATCTCTACGACGTCCTCAAGAAATCTCTCACGCTGATGCAGCAAGGCGTCGTTCCCGCATATCCGGTCGAATACATGCTCGTCGATGAGTTTCAGGATACCGACGAGGTACAGCTGGCGTGGGTACTTGAGCACGTCAAGGCAGGCACCCGGGTTACCGTTGTTGGCGACGATGATCAATCCGTCTATTCGTTTCGTCGTGCGCTTGGGTACCAAGGCATGGATCGCTTTCGGACGGCCACCGATGCAACTCTGATATCGCTGGGTACCAATTACCGCTGCCGGAGCGAAATTCTGTCAGCTGCGGAAAAGTTGATTTGCCACAACGAAGAGCGAATCGACAAGGCTCTGAAAGCCGCCCGGGGACCAGGTGGTGGCGTTACCTCGATGCGCTACAGTTCGCGTCCGAAGGAGGCCGAAGCCGTCATTGAGGCGATCCTTCCCCACATTATTCCGATGCATAACGACCCGTGGTTCACCTACACGGTACCGGCTGGTCAATGGGCGGTATTGGCTCGCAATCGTCGAACCCTGGATTGTGTCGAAGAAGCTCTGCACTCTCGGCGCATTCGCTACGTGCGACCGCCGTCGGAATCGATCTGGACCCGACCGCCTTTCGTCTTCTTCATTTCCCTGCTCCGCTCTGTTCAAACTGGATCTGCGGACGGGATTGACCAAACACTCCATTACTCTGGATTTGCGCAGGAACACATTGAACTGATCCACGACGCCCTGCAACCGGAAATGTGGCGTCTACTGGATGGGCAGTTGCCCGCACTGGCTGGACTGCCCGACGACCTGTCAAAAACCCTGAAGAATTTTTCGACCTTGGCGGCCGGCTGGCGATCGCAGGCTCGCCAAGGCAACTATCGCATGGCCATTCTTGGAGTCGCGGAATGGTTCAGTGAGCGCATTCGGAATCCGGATGAGAAAGAACTATTTACCACCCTTGCCGAGAGTGTCTGCCGTCTAAACGGAAGCCTGGCTCAGCGCGTCAATACGCTGACTTTGCCGTCCAACGGCTCCAGCGAGGACGATGAAGGCCCCAGTGGGGTTTCTTTGATGACGATGCACGGCAGCAAAGGGCTCGAGTTCGATAACGTCTGGATCATCGCGTCGGAAGACGGCGTTATCCCTTCGCCGAAGAACCACGTCTACGACGAGGAACGCCGCCTCATGTATGTCGCGATGACTCGGGCAAAAAATCAGCTGTACATGTCATCCCGGGTCACCGAGCAGCCATCGCCCTTTGTTGTGGAGTCCGGCTATGACCCCCGCAACGCTCAGTCTGCCTGATCCGAATCCGCCGCGTATTGCATCCCCTGGACCATCGCAACATTGGCATCGCGGGCGCTGATGCCAAGTTGCTCCAGCTGCTCGTACATTTCGCACTCGGTTCCGTTTTCACAGGCCTGCGCAAACTGCAGTAGCGGCGCATACCTGCCCTCTCCCAAGAGAAGCGCGTCTGTAACCGACTGATCAAGCGCCAACGGTGCAAGTACAGTTTCCATCGTTACACCAAGAATTCGGTCAACCATAGAGAAAGCTCCGGTGATGAATACCGAATCCCTCTCGTTTTTCGGGATTCCGCTATAGCCAGCCAGTAGTTCCATCTGCCTGCCACGGGTAACGGCAATACGATAAAGCTCCGGAACGGCAGGTTCCACGCTTGAGTGCAGAAGGAACATCGACAGCCAGCGCGAGAACTGCCGGTATCCGAGCAACATGATCGCTTGCTCGAAGTTTCTGAATCCTCCAAACGCGGCCAGAGTGATCTTTGCGCTGTTCAAATATTTGAGAAGATTGTACTGAAGAGCCGGGTCAGCCTTCATCGCGGCGGCGACGTCGGAAACGTCGGCATTCCGGGTCAGCAATCCAAGGATCTTGATAACTGTTGCCTCGGTCGGGGGCAATCGCCGCTTCTTCTGGACAGGACAGGAACCAAGACTTTCCCAACCAACGTTATAGCGTTCGCCCTTGTATAGCACACTGGTGTCGGCATCTGACTGATTCTCGAGAACAGACACGTTGTCCGGAAGAATAATCTTCTCAAGGCCATCGAGAGATTGGACACCGGCAAACTGTACCAGGAACGTCCTGTTGATTTTCCCAAGCGTATCCGCGACCGCATAGAGTTCCTCTACACAATCAACCTGTGATCGATCCGGCGAGTACATCGTAAGCCGACACATCGGCCAGCGTTTCTTGTGGTCGACTACGGGATCTCGCCTGATCAGCACAGGGGCTGATGTGTCCGATCTTTCAACGTTGTGCTTCGTTTTACTCACCTATACGTCCCAATTTTGCCGTCTGTCCCGCGACGAATCGAAGGTGCAAGATAATACGCTGCTGACGCCACGCTGACTAACAACTTCATCACGGTTTGCTGTTCTGAATATAGTCGGAAATGCGAATTATTTGCACATGTCTTATAGCACGTGCCGCCCACGCACGATTATCTTTCCAGTAGGTCATCAGGCCTTAGGCGTATTCCATAAAACAAAGTCGGCAGACGCCCATTTTGTTGATCGCCATCCTCTGACATGTCTCCAAAACCTCGTGCATAGGCATCCTTCTCGGCTAGTTCGAAACCGTCTCGCTCCGCTTCTACCAGACGCAAACGATCAATTGTTTCACGCTCGTACTCCTCCGGCGGGGAAGTCAGATACAAGAACATGTATCCCTTCCCCCCCTCTCTCGCCAGACGACCGCGAATCTGATGCAGTTGACTCACGCCGTAGCGTTCTGCATCAACAACCATCACCCCCCGAAGCCCCTTGATCGTCACACCCACTTACGATCACGGACGATGCCACCAACACTTTCCGATCGCCGCGCTTAATTGCTTCCAGGGCATCAAGTTTCGCCTGCTCACTCAAGCGACCATGAAGCATTGCTACCTGCCCAGGGAACAAACGCTCCCAGTGCTTTGCCGCTGCGACTACACTTGATTTGGGGCCACCGTCATCGTCCAACCGTGGATAAATGATGGCAATCTGGCCACCTTTTTTTGCAATCTCCCCCAGGAAATCGAATAGCTTCTCCCTGTCGGCCGGTGTCACCAGACGGGTAACAATATCTTTTTGGACGGGGCAGGTACGAAGAACCGACACATCCATGCCTCCGTGAGTTGCAATTGCTATAGTCCTCGGGATTGCTGTTGCCGTTGCTTCGAGAAAATTGGTGTGCTCGGCCAGTAACGCCTCTCTCTGGCCGCGACCAAGACGATGTTGTTCATCGCAGATCAGAAAATCCGGTACCAGATTTGCTTTCCCCATAGCCGAAATCAGGGCGGTAGTGCCTATAAGCAAGGCCTCTCTTTGAATGGACTTCTTCGCGCCACTTGTTACCAGAACACTCCTGGTGCCAGGGAAATAGGCGTTTGCCTCGTCGGTCAGTTGCTTTGCCAGAAGAACATTCGGGCAGATGATCGCGACCACAGAGCCCGCTCGGATCGCCGCAATGGCTGGTACCAGAAATGTCACTGTTTTGCCGGTACCGACGTCTCCCGACAGTAGTCGTCGCATTGGGACTGGCCCCTGCAAATCGGCCACAATTTCCCCAATTGCCTGACGTTGGTCCCTAGTGAGCGAATAGGGCAAACCACCGATCAGATCTGTTAGCACCTCATCGTTCAGACTGAGACATGAGGCAGCGGCCGGCGCTCGATCCTTCACCTTCCGTGCCATGTTCTTGAGGTGAAACGCCGTGATCATCCTCGCGTCGTCCAAGGCCCGAAACGCCTCTTTCAGATCCGGTGGTTGATGCAGCGACAGAAAGAACTCTGTGAGCGTTCGATATCGACTACCAATCCTGGACAGGATGTCTTCCTCGTGGAGGCCTATATCTTCGACCAACGCTTGAACGCCCGATGAAATCCCTTCCTGTAACACCTCGCCAATGGCCGTGCCAACCGCCTCGACGGAAGCTTTCCCCCGTTTGCCGCGATACAGGGCGTTCATCTTCCCGACCAAATGATCTGGGATCAATTCGGGGGACTTCAGCTGAAGTTGTCCACTCCAGACTTCTGTTTCCGCAAACACTGCAACGCTCTGCCCTTCTCGCACTTCTTTCCAGGGGAACACTGCACCAAACACGGTCATCCAACACTCGAATCCAGTTGTGTCGACTACGCGCATCGATATCCGGAACGGCCTTTGATCGGCATACCTGCCCATTGGGATACCATCGCGACTGTAGTCACGTCTCGATCTGATCGTAACGATTACCGCAACCCTTCCCCGCCCCTCGCATGCCTGGATTGATCGATACGGCTTGCGAAAGTCCCTGTAGCCCTTCGGAACCCAGCGCAACAGCTCTCCCCGGCTTGATAGGCCGAGGGCTTTGACCACGCGGTCAGCGGTGTTCGCGGACAGGCTGTCGGTCATGATTCCGGCGTGGATTTACTTGCGATAAAAATTCAAGGCGGTAATCATCCGGCAACTCGCGATAGCGGCGCATCAGCGATTTGACGGGCGACGAAACGGAGGACGCTGTGCTTGTGGCTTGTTCGGGATCTGCCATTTCCGCAAGCGCGACTTTTGCATCGCGCTCACCAAGGGCCAGGACGAGAGCCATAACCTCCTCTTTGTTCTCGGGTGTAATGATGCGCGCAGCGATATCCAAAATCCGAAAATTGACGCAGGCTAGCTCAGCCAATTCCGTGTCAGACAACCCTAATTCCAAGACGAATTTTTTTGCGACCCGCATGAATTGCTGAGCGCCGTTTGCCTGGATGCGTTCTTCCTCGAGAAATGAGCTGAAGGATTCTCCCCTGCCCTTCCACAGGGTTTCATTGGATCGAAATACCTCAAGCAGCGTACCAAGCTCGAAGCGAGCCAGGCCAAACTCACGCTGGACTGCTTTCAAGCGCCGGTACAGCACCTCTCCGATTTGGTCAGCCATTTGCCACCACCGCAGTCTTCCGTTCTGCCGTGTGCATCTCGCAGATGCGCTTGGAGAACTGCAATATCAATTGCGCCGTCAGGTGTGGATCATTTTTCAACATCTGGCGAAGCAACATGGTGAGTACCGGGTAGCTGTCTTTGGCTGGAACAGGGACCGCCCTGGGTGCCTGCCCCCTCATGATCATGGTAATGAAAAACTGATTCCCCTGATTGGTCAGCGTCATCGCCTTTTCTTGTTGCCGGCCGTGTCCCTTCAACTCAAGTTTGTCGAGATAGCCAACGAAGAAGCCCAGTACCAATGGCAACTCCGCGGGCGTCAGCATCAACATGATTTTGTCTTGCCAGTTGTAGCCATCGCCGCTCGCCTGTGCGACCTCGATCATCAGCGTTGCCTTGTCTTCCTGTCGAGTCATACATTCGGCAAAACACAGGGCCGCTTTGCCCGCATATACGTGGATGCTTTCACCGTATTGCTTCTTTGCTGCATCACTGTGGCGCTCTTGAGCCTGGCCGCCCGACTTCGCAGTCGTCGGAGGCTCTTGGTGTTGTTTTTCCGGCCTAAGTTCGCGAACATTGTTGGCAGCTTCGCGCCCTTGCAGTTGTTCTTTGTTTATTACATCGGATTGCGGTGATTCGTTAGTTAATGTCGCCACACCAAATCCATCTGCTGAAACACCGTTTTCTTCAATCAAACTCTGAAGATAGGCAAGTGCGGTGCCCTGTTCATTCCTATTGCCGTCGGCCAGCACCATACGAACCGCATTGCGAAACGACCGTCCTTCACGTTTCGCGATGTCGATCAGCGTCACAATTTCAATAGCTCGGTATCCAGTCATTGCTGCGGCAGTTCGCGCATCCGGATGTGCTGCAGCGACTACGTTCCGCACATATTCCAAGATGGTTTCGGAATCGGGCGCCTTGTTGGCAACCTTCGTTACAGCCTCAGAAAACTTCGTTGCTTCAGCCTGGCTTATCGCAAGGTAACCGGCGCGATCAGGTATCGCCAGAGAAAGATGCTTCAGTATTTCTGAAACACCCTCAGCGGTACGCGGCACTTGGAATACTTGTGGCTTGCTCATCTGTTACCTCACTGGTTACCTATTGCGCTAGTCTTTCACAAACACAACCAAAAACAAGTCCGCAAATTCTTCAATCGCCTCTCGTTCCGCGTCACTTTCACCGGTGAAAGTTGGCTCCAGCAGAACAGTCGCCTCGCGAATTCGCCTCGCCGCCTGGATCAATACGGAGCAACACGCCGACCAACATCACCCCCCTGAGCAGTGCCACCACTCAGAAAACAAAACCAAACGAGATGGAGTCAACTTTCACCGGTGAAAGTTGCGATGCTGACAGCACCCGCAACCACCAGCAACCCCACCGAAACACAGTGACGATCACAGCCGCCAAATACAAAGGGTGGCGGCGACTGACAGCTTTCACCGGTGAAAGTCCGGTTCAAAAAAACTTCGGTCACTACAACGACAGCAATTATATTTGCCATCCGTCTAAATACTTCCTATCATTGTTTCCGTGTTTTATTTTCTCGTTTTGTCGTCTTCAACTTTCACCGGTGAAAGTACGAAAGGAAGCCACAATGCAATCCAAGATCATTACTTGCTTCAACCAAAAGGGTGGGTCCGGCAAGACCACGACTGCAGCTCAACTTGCGGACACCTTCGGGCGCCGTGGCTATAGCACCACTGTCGCCGACATCGATACCCAATCTACCGCGTCATTTCTGTGGGGGACTCAGCGCGCTCGGGATCGTGTGGAAACCTTTGTCGCACCTATGGCGCATTTCGGCGAAAAGTATCTGTCTGAACTGTCAGCGCTGTCCGAGCAATCTGATTTGATTTTCATCGACTGCCCCCCGGAACTCAAAGACGACCTGTGCTGGCAATCGCTGGTCGCCGCCGACCTAATCCTGATTCCCGTTCCGCCAAACTTAGGGGATGTCATTTCCTCCATTCAGGCCGGCGAATTCGCAGCCAAAGCACGCGAAGAAAACCCCGCAGTCAAAATCGTCTATTTTGTAAATCAGTTTCGCCGAGGACTGTTCCACACCAAGGCCGTCGAAACCCTGCGGACCAATGCGGCCGAGCCCGTCCTAAATACAGTAATCACCCAACGTGCCGTCTTTGCCGAAGCCCAAGCCCGGCATTGCGCAATTCATTGGCTCGACCCCAATGGAAAAACACCGGCCGCCGCAGAACTGAACGCTCTGGCCGATGAGATCAGCGATCATCTTGGAATTCCCAAGAAGAACGGAAAAGCAAAGGGGAGGGCATAATCATGACTGAAAAAGCCGCTAGTAGAACCTCTCGGCGAGCCCGTGAGGAAGACATGGACACCGCTCCGCTTCCTAGCTTGAAGGACCGCCTCGCGCTGGCAGGTCAAGTGCCAAATCCGTTATCAAAAGCCCCCGCGGTTGTTACCGAGGCGCCTGCGTCGGTGTCTGCGTCCGTCAAAAGCATTCCCCCGACCCAACAACGTACGTCCAGCATCTTGCCCATTGGTGTCCACGAAGGTGAGACCATCTATGCGGTCCCTCTCGATCTAATTGATACCAATCCGTACAACGCGCGTTACATCTACCGCGAAGAGCGGATCAAGGAAATGGCAATCACCCTGGCTGCAGACGGTCAGTTGCAGCCAGCTCTGGCGACCATTCGTAACGGGCGCTACGTACTTGCAGCAGGGCACTATCGCTTCCGTGGCGCCAAGGTGGCCGGTCTTCCGACCTTGAAACTGATTCTCCGGGAGGACATGTCAGACCGTCAGTTGTTCGAACTATCTTACAAAGAAAACAACGAACGCGAAGGACAGTCTGCGCTAGATAATGCTATTTCCTGGTCCCATGCGCTGAAGGACAAACTCTACGCCTCGGAAACCGAACTGGCTGAAGCCAACGCCATCTCCCTGCCTTCAATCAACAAGACCTTGGCTCTTCTGCAACTCCCTGAAGAGACCCTTGAGGAAGTCAAGCAAGCACCCAATGCGTTTGGCCTTTCTGTCCTGTACGAACTGTTGATGTTCTCGAAAGCAGCTACATCAGATAAGACCCTTGAAATGGCAAAGCAGGTTCGCCAGGGCGAGGTAAGTCGCCGTGACATCGAAACAGCGCGAAAGGGGTTGGAGAACCCCAAACATCGCAAACCACGGGAAGGTGCTCGCCAATACCGCATCGTGACCGGCGCCAGCCAAATTGGTACGATCAAAGAATGGGACTCTGGAAAGGTCATGCTGGAAGTGAAGCTAGAGGATCCGACGAAGCGTGCTGAACTGGTGTCAGAACTTTGCAAGCGTTTCGGGCTGGCTCAAGGCGAAACACCCACCTGACCCACCATCGTCTCAGCAGGTAGAAATGATCGGGAAAAATCCGATTTTTAGCTCCGGGCATTACCGGAGCTTTTTTTTTATCGTGTAGGCCTTCGCATTAGGAGGTCTCATGTTCGGACGAAAGCAGCAACCCAAAGATGCAGTCGACGTAAATGATTTCATCGTCAACGACAGCATGCAAGCTGGCATACATATCGATGCCGACCTTGGCTCTCCCGTCCCTTCGGTCGATATCCCGGACGATCAAATCATCGACGCAGATTACGCGGAGCCGACAACCCGAAAGCGACTCAAAACTTCACAGGTTCTCATTCTCGGCGCGGTAGCTGTTTTCGCCGTAGGTGGCGTGGCATCTATCTTTGTCTCACCACAGACGCAGGATCAAGCTCCGGTCGCAGCAGCATCCCAGCCTTCGCAAGCTGCCACCTCACCAGAACCTGCCGCGAAGCTTCCACCTGGACTTGCAGATCCCGATCAAGTACAACCGCCTGCCAACCTTCCCGGCCCGGTTGCCAATGCGCAGGGCAATGTCACTCCGGCGGCACTTGAGCCGGTGGTCAGTCCGGCGGCTCCAGCTGCCGTTCCGGCCACTCTGGCGACTGCGGCTGCCCCTGCTGCGATCGCCGCCAATACCATCGCTTCATCCCCTGCACCGACTAACTCCGCCGTACCCCAGGTCGTCGAGGCGAAGGCTCAGCCAACCCCTGTTGCTCCCGCGTCAACCAATCCGGTTTCTGCTCAGATTGCCGAAGCACAAAAACTCTCACCTGTGACTCAACCGGTGATGCCGGCAGCTCAACCCAAAGCTTCCCCGGTTTCCCCGCAAACCCAAGCCACTTCCAAGCCGGTGCAACCACAAGCAGCTCTCCCCGTACCAGCCACGCCGAAACCTGCGCCTGCGACAGTAAATTCCCAAAATGCCGAGAAGAAAACAGTCCCTCCCGCCAAGACCGTAACGCCGGCTCAAACCAAACAGGTGGCGACGACCGAGCGCGAAAACTCGGAAGAGGGCATTAAGCGCCTGGTCACCACATCAGCGGAGGCGTTTGGGCTGCAGTCGATCCAGGAGGGTGCCATAACCCTCGAAGGGCGTCGCGGGAATGCCCCCCAACGTCTCCATGTTGGCGACCGCTTGCCCTCGGGGGAGCAGATCCTTCGTATTGATGCTCGTTCCATGACCTTGGTAACCGATCGCTCGGTTATCCGCCTGAACTAAGGAGAGACCGCCATGTGGCCATTCAAATCCAACGCACAGTCCATTCATCAACAGGCGACTGCGGTCGCCCCGGTTCCGCAGCCTGCCACTGTCCCCGCCAATACCCCTGTTTCTCGGTCCGTTCCCGTCGTGATGGAACGCCCAGCCCCCCAGTCAATCGACGTGAAGGCGGAAAACATCAAGTCCATCATTGCACAAGGTGAGTTCTTCGAAGGCAACCTGCGCTTTCAACGTGGCATCAAGATTGATGGCCATGTCAAAGGCAACATTGAGTTTGGCCTTACCGACGGCATGTTGGTTGTCAACGACAAAGGTTTGGTGGAAGGCGACATCTACGGACCCCGGGCCATCATCGTTGGCGAGGTCGTCGGCAACATCATGATTTCTGGTCGACTGATCGTTCTCCCCAGCGCCCGGATACATGGCGACATTGCCGCCGGAACGCTGCAACTGCACGAAGGCTCTTCTCTGGATGGTCGAATCTGCACCATCAACGATATGCAGCAGCGCACACATGAACACGAAGCTTCCCAGCAGACTGCCGCTCCAGCAGCAGCTCCGGAAGCTCCAGCCGAGGTACTGCGTTTTGCCATTGGAGCAGGGCAGGGCCGCTAGCAAACGATGAACAATCGCGTTGCTCCCGCTTCCAAAGCAATCCGCTCAACCGCGGATGCTGCCGTTGGTGCGAACGATCGCATCATTGATCTCCCTGTAGACTTGATCAAAACGAGCCCGTATCAAGTGCGGGCCTGTCGAGATCAAGAGCACATCGCAGCGCTTGCGCTATCCATTGACGACAACGATCTAGCAAGCCCAATCCTTGTCCGTCCGATCGGGGATCACGAGGCATACGAACTGGTCTGCGGAGAGAACCGATGGGAAGCACACAAGCTTCTCGGCCGGGAGAAGATCACAGCCATCATTCGTTCTCTCTCTGACGCAGAAGCCGCGAAAATACTGGCCGCAGATAACCTCCAACGCCGTGAATTATCGGACTGGGAGGTTTGCCAAACCATCAACATGCTTCTCGGAAATGGCTTCGCCACGACAGACAATGCCGTGGCTCGAATTCTTGGTCGACCGCGGCCATACATCACGAAGACCAAGGCTTTTAACGATTTGTCCGAAGGTGCTGCCGCATTGGTCGCTGGTTCACCTCTACTATTTGGCACCAGCCTGGCATTCGATCTCAGATCAGCCGGTTACAACAAGAAGCACCCAAGCCTCGTTGAAGAGGCCTTTAGAAAGGTCGTCAGCGGATCCCTCACTCAAGCAGGTGTAATTAGCTGGCTCCGCTCTCGAACAACGCCGGCGACAGCAACCGCACTCAAAGACAGTACGCTCAAAATCAACAACCGAAAGGTCCGGATAACCGTCTACCAAGACACCATCCGAATTTCCTGCAAGGGAATGAACAGCCTCGATATTGAGGCCGGCCTTCAGACTGCTTTGAAAGAACTACTGTAGGTTCGAATTGCACATCATTGTTTTATCGAACTTTTATATTGAACCAGCCCAAGGCACACGAAAGGTGAGTTCTTTTGTGCACGCTCTACGCGGCTGTTGAAGGTTTTCTTTGCCCGGATGGCCCCTGAAATGAAAGCTTGCACAAGACTTCTCACCTATCTCCTACTGGTTGGGATTACCTCTGCCAATGCCGTGACGAGCCGAACAGCGGAAGAGGCCATTGCCCTTCATGAGCAGGTCAAATTCGTCGGAGACGCTTGTGGCGTCAATGTTTCAGAGGCATCGAACTGGAAGCGGATCAAGTATTCCCCAGCATTCTTCTGGTACACCACCCATGTCGCTCTTCATGGCGAACCCACTGACGATCAGAAGCGATTGATCAAAAGCGCATTCAGTTGTTCAGCCCCCATGGGCATCATCGTCGACGAAACCAAGGTTCGTGACGGCCTGGCCAAGCTCAAGCGCCAGGAATCCAGCATTCAAGCGGGTTCTCAATAATTTCCGCTCCTGAAAGGTGAGGCTGTTTGTGCAGTGCAATTCAATCAATTCGATCTGATCGCTGCACAAGATAGCTCACCTTTGCCTGGCTGTATCAGCTAACCAACTGATAACAATACCTTTCCTCGAATAGCGGCGCTCTGGAAGCGCCTGTCCCCCTTTGCGCCCAGGCCCAAAGGTGAGCCTCCTTGTGCATGTTTCACGGTAATTCCGGGGGAAAAGCACATTTAGGCCCCGGCATCCCCTTTAAATCTGGGCCATCCGGGGAATGTGAGTACCCACGTCCACAAACCACGCACAAATGGCCTCACCTTTCACTCTCAGGAGTAGATCCCCATCCCTTGAGCACAATAAGACTCACCTTTGCCTGCAACCGATAACGAAAGGTGAGGATTTCTGTGCAGAAAGATCGGTTCGAACCTTAAATACGCCGTATCTGTGGATAACCTTCCGCCAGGGCCGCACAAAAAGACTCACCAACAGCACAAGTTTTCTCACCAATCCTAGAAGCCTTGAAACACAAGGGTTTCGAGGCCATCCGTGTTTGCACAAAATTCCTCACCTGTTTGCACAAGAACGCTCACCTTTGTCACAAGTTCTCTCACCTACGGCACAACCATTCTCACCTTTGAACTTCACAAGAATTCTCACCTACAGCACAAACAGTCACACCTACAGCACATTGACCCTCACCTTACGAGGTTAAGCTTTTGTTTTAGTGTTGTTTTTTCTTCTCCTGCTGTGCTATTGCTTTATAAAGAAGCTTGCTTAGCTTTTTTTACTTAGGCTTTTTGTAAACCCTAAAACGGATCGTTTACCCGTAGGACAACAGGGAATTCAAAGGTGAGGTTATTTGTGTTGACACTACTCACCTTATGCAGCATTGTGCTGCTCATCTTATTGAGCCGGTTGAGCTGCCATGACTCCAGATGTACCAACTCACCAACTAGCCTTGGCGATGTTTTCTGACTTCGGTATCAACGATGTCAAGATATCGGAGTCACCGGCAGATTTTGGTTTTCAGAAAAGCGACGCTCTGATCAACGTTGCCGATCTAAGCCTGGTCAGCCGACGCGCAATCAATGCGCTTCACTTCATTGCGTCTGAGAATGCTACCAAAGGCATCTGGGATGTAGATCTTGGCTACTTCAAGTGGCTGGCCAACTTTGGCGGATCCCGGAATGACAAACACTTGCGGTTGGCTCTTCGCGAATCTCAGAAGGCCGCTATTCAGGTATCTGTAATCGATGCAGCCGACAGCTCCAAGGATATTTACGCGTCTGTTCCGATGCTAGGCACGTTCGTCATGGCAGGAGGCAGATTGAACTTCAAGCTGCCAGAAGAGATTGCTCGACTTCTCCAGGCTCCGACAGATGCGAGTTATCTTTCTCTTCGCATCGGTGGCGCCTTCACTTCGGCTTACGCCTATTCACTCTACGAGCGTATGCTGCGCGTTCGAGACAAAGGCGAAACTGGCTGGATGTCAGTCGATGCCGTTAAGGACTGGTTCAAGGTAGCGAGCAAGAAATCGCTCCAGGAGTACAAATTCCTCAAGCGAGACGTTCTCAAGGCAGCCATCGATCAAATCAACGAACTTTCCGATATCTTCGTCATCCTCGAGGAAAAGCGGGAAATGCGGCGGGTTACGATGGTGAATTTCTTAGTCCAGCGCAATCCCGCTTTTGCAGCACGATCAAGTCCGTTGGAAACGGAGTTGCAGAAGCTCTACCAGACGTTATCCGAAGAGTTTGGATTGAGCACAAGCGATTTCGATGAAATCATGTCGCGGCGCGAGGTTTACACCAATCGGCGTATTGAGCAGGTCATCGAATTGGTACGCCACCGTCGTATCAAGCAAGATATCAAACGTCCATCGGCTTACTTCATGAAGATGCTCAGAGAAGGCGTAATGCTTTCTCTCACGGAAAAGGAAACGGTTCAGCGAACCGAGAAGAAGGTAGTTGATCAGGTCAAGCGCCAGGAGCAGTTGAACCTTCAACAGGAACTGGGCAATCAGGAGCAGGCCGAGTTCCTGAAGCTTGGAAATGACATTTGGTCAGCACTGGATACAGAGCAGCGTAACGAGCTCTGGCAGAAATACATCCGGTCGTTGCCTGGGAAAGCGGCGCTTCGCAAGGCAAAGTTTGCAGTCGACGTGTCGATCGACGATGCACTGGAGAACGCTGTTGTTCGTGACGGTTTCTTTGCCACCCTGATGTCGACGGCTAAACAAAAGAAACGCGCGTGATGTATGGAGATTGAAGCCCTTCGAGGGAAAACCATAGATGAAGCCGCAATCAAGGAATCCCCGGCCGGAGACGAGGAACTTCATCTGAAACTGACGGATGGCAGCCTATTCGTTGTTGGTGCTTGGCGTAGGGAAGGGCACTGTACCGAGATGATGGTAGAACAGGTTTCTTGACCTGACAGACGTAAAAAAGGCCCGCAAGGGCCTTTTTAATCTGCAGTGGCAAGGTTACTTGCCGGCTTTGACCCGGGCCTTGAACGTAGCGCCAGCGGAAAACTTCGGCGTCACCGATGCCGGAATTTCGAGCGTCGCGCCGGTCTTCGGGTTGCGGCCGGTCTTCGCGGCACGCTTGGCCGACTGGAACGTGCCGAATCCCACCAGGGTTACTTTGTCACCGCTGGCAACCGCCGTGGTGATCTGGTTGATAAACGCATCCAGGATACGACCGCTTTCGGCCTTGGTGCTACCTGCTTCAGCCGCAACCGCATCGATCAGTTCGTTTTTGTTCATGAAAACTCCTAAGTGAAAAAAGTTGATTTCCGGCTAGGGGCGAGCCGGGCGCCATAACGTTGGCAGGGACGACTCATCCCCACCTTCAAGAAACACATGCACGACGGCCATGAACTCGTCCAGTGATCGACAGACGGCGACGAGCCATCCATCGGCAACAAAGGCACTCAGCCAGTCTTTTTGGTCGGGACTTACCGGTCCGTTAGGTGACTTCAACTCGACGGCCAATCCTGCCCAGCGGGAATGTCGACGAGGTAACGTGAGGTCAGGGTAGCCAGGCTTCGTTCCCATCGCCTTGAGCTTTCCAGCCTCTCCCTTTGGCCGTTTGCCACCGTTTGGCACATGGATCATCCAGCGAAGGATAGGGTAACGCCCAGTGCATCGCTGAACCCACTCCATGCAGTTCCGATGTAGATCTTCTTCCGGCGTGGCGCGTTTGATCTTGACCTTTGGGATCTGACCGGTTGCGAGCATTGCACGATACTGCGTTGTACTCATGCGCTCAGGGATCATCGGAGAGGTGCTAGTTTCCACAGGAATGAAGACTCCTGGCACGGTCAGCATCGCTTGCAGCAATCTCGCGCTGAGTTGCTACGAAATCGGCGATCGAATCTAGTACATTGAATCCTTCGCTGGCAACCAATGATGCAAATCCGACTGCGGTCCTGAGTGGGCGAGGGCGGGGCAGCCATGTAATTTCCGCTGACATTCCTCCCTGGTAGCGCTCCAGCTGAATTTCGTCAAAGCAACCATCCATGTCGCACTGAAACCAGCGCGTTCTTGACCAGTGAATTCGTTCACTTGCCGAATAGAGCGCCGTGGTGATGACATAGGGGATGAGCATGTCAGCCGAGCTGGCCACCGAAACACCTGTCCCGAGATCGACGAGCAGCACAACGGCTTGGCCGTCGTGAATCCACAGCAGTGCTTTGCACGAAGCGAGATTCTCACAATCGACAATTTTCGGGATGTGCATCAGATGTTGGAGCGAGATGAGAAGGATGGCGCGGTAGGTCACGAGTCAATAGATTTAAGGTTCCATTGATCATGCTACGGACTGGCGATTGGATTTCTAGGGGCTAAATTGGCGCAATTCAGTCGGTTATTTTTCCAGGCAGCCCACTATAGATTTTCTGCCGACGAATGCTTGATGGAGAAAAAGGTGATCGCTGCAATTTGCCAGACGGTAACGGCTGTCGTCAGGATAGGCTGGCTGGCCAGCATCGTGACGATCGCCATAAAGTCACCGCCCAAACATGCAAGCGCGATCGGAGCCATCAAGGCAGGCCTGCGCTTTGCTGCGAAGATGATGATCCCAATGCCAATGACGGCCAGGACGAAGGCACTGATGAAGTCCCCGATATCCAATGTGCCGCGAATTGTCGTCGTTACGGCAGCGCCGGCAAGCAGTGCGTAGGGGATAGGGCCGCGAGAAGGCAGGCCTGCGCCATTGTGGCGAAAGGTAAAGAGCAATATGAGATGCTGAAGGATGGCACCGATCATTTTGCGAACCCTCCGTTCAATGCAAGCGCAGCGCGTGCTATCTGCTGGCGGCCTATGATGGACCACTTTGTTCCATCTGGGGCGTTTCGATTCCACGACAGCGGGCTTGTATGCACGGTAGGGAAGATTCGCACAGGGAATTGACCAAGCGCATCACGAAGGGCAGGGTGGGCGGCCACCGGATTCGGCCAGCCGTCGTTTGCAGCCGCCTCTGCGATCTTTGCTGACAGCGATCCGCCCCCGAGCAGGGCGGCTGTGGGCAACGCACCGACGGTAACGATTACTCGTGGCGTGGTTCGCAACAGTAGTTCGGCCAGCTTTGGCAAGCAGGCTTCAATTTCAGCCCGGGTTGGTTTCCTGTTATCGGCAGGGCGACAACGGACCAGGTTGCCGCGCCCGTATTGGTGACGCTCGATCCCATGCTCAAGCATGAGTGCATCCAACGTCTTTCCAGCGCGGCCGACAAAACCCTCACCTATACGGTCTTCATCGGCGCCAGGCGCTTCGCCAATGGCAAGCAGGCCATTCTTGGGGCATGGGGTTGGCGCAACGATCTTCGTGCGCGACTGGCAGAGGGCAGGGCAGAGTGAGCAATTTGACATGGGATTCAACACAGGATTTCGGTATAAACCAGAACAGCAGGTCCGGCGATGTAGTCGTCGGGCATGATGGACTCGTTGATCGAAGCCATCATGGTGGCCGTAATGTTCACTTTGTGATCCTGCAGCTTCCCATTGGCGTTCATAACGAGGTGCCGCTCGGCGTTCAACGGAACGGCCTCGATGCTACCACCGACAATTTCACGAAGCAGAAGCAGGCGTGCTTGCGGATCTTCCGGAAGTTGGATCAGTTCGTCCTTTTCCAGCCATAGAGAGTTTTCCGCACGGATAATTTGGGCGACAAGCCGTTCGGGATTCATTATTACACCCCGTCGACAATGGAAAATGATTCGCGGACTGTGGTTGCAAAGCGATGTTTGGTTTCATTGACCAGAGAGGCGGGGAGGTTCAGCCTACCGGCGAATTCATCGACCGACGTGAGCAGATCATCAAGGGTCAGTGCGATGTTGCCAGGCTTGGTCGACCAACCGAGGCGCTTCCCATCGGCAACCGTCTTCCCTGGAGTGAGTAGCGACATGAGCAGCGAAACGAAGGGCATATCGGGTTCCGGCTCCATAAACCAGGCCCAGTACGGCCATGCATTGGCGAGATTGTTGAAGAACTCGCGTACTTCCGGGATCGAATAGATTTCCCGTTTGTCACGGTCGTAGCCCTGAAACATGAAGACCAGCGATCCACGATGGTGAATGGCACGCTCAGCGGTTGCACTCAACTCGGCCAGGACGCCGTAGGCACGGTTGATATTCCCGGCCTCGATGTCTTGGCGCAGCAGGGATAACACAATCAGTTGGTCAATCATTTGAATCTCCGGTCGCGATACGACATTTATATCTGTCGGCTACCGGAAAACCAGTGGCTAAATCGGCCCTTTCCCCCGCTTCTTTGCCATCCATTTGCCAACCTCGGATGCTGCCCGCTTGGTTTCGGACTGCACGTATATCGTGGTGGTGTTGAGGGTGGAATGCCCAAGTATCTTCTGAACCACGTCCAGCGGCATGTCATCGGCCACAGCCTGAGTGCCAAAGGTGTGTCTGAACGCATGGATGCCTGATGTTCTCAGGGTATTGCGTTCCTCGATGCTGAGATCTAGGAGATCATCATCGGCAATGCGTTTCAGCCAACTGGTGACTGAAGTATAAATGCCGTCCGGTGAAAATCCCTTGCCGCTCGTGTGTCCGCTTCCATCCCCATGTTTCGTGAGCGATAGCCCGGTAGGCGGAATAATCACCGGTGACAGTAATGGAATGTCGGACATGCCGAAGCTGAAATCGTCGCCGCGGTCTGTCCAGTGGGCGCGGATGGCGTTTATTTCCCGGTCGCTGGGATAGACGAACCGCCATTTAGACCGCTTGCCCAATACTGCCAGTCGCCAAATCCCAGGTTCCTGCGGGTAGGGCTGCAGATTGCGCCGGTAGGCGAAAGCCGCTTCTTCGCGCCGTAGGCCTGTGTTGCCCAAGAGCAGTACGATGGCACGGAATAATCGGAGCTGGGATGACACCGGTTGGCGGGCGCCAAAGCCCTTGAGGCGGTACCGGGTTCTGACTTCAGCTTCTGGCAAGGCACATAGCTGATCGAGAATTCCACCTTCGTCGGCCAGCTTGTTCCACAGATCGGCCGGCAACGCCTTTTCGATCTGCATTGTGTTGATCTGCTGGTCGACTGCCGGGTCTTTAACGGCTATCCACGGATTTGCGGCCAGATAACGTACGCCGACCAGGTAGTTGAAGAAGGCACGCAAGGCCTGAACGGCGTAGCGTTGCGACTCGGGTGCCGGCGTGCCAGCGAATGGTCGCCAGTCCGGACTTTTGCGCGGCCGTCGTACACCTTGCCAACGCTCTGGCGGGGCGGCGAGAAAATCCTTATACGCTTCGCAGTCATCGACCAGCATGCTTGACAGAGCCTTGCCGCGTTCGCTGATGCACCAGAGTAGGAAACGCTCGATTTCCTTCTGGTAGGACCGATGCGTTTTGTCCTGTCCCCGGTATTTGTACAGGTAGGCTTGCACCGCGTCGTAGTCGTTTCTCGCCGTGATCAGCGGGAATATGTGATGGCGATTCTCCCCCTGGGAACCGTCGAGGTTCTTGGCCAAACGCATGCGTTCGAACGGGACGAGGGCAGTGGTAAAGCGGTCGACGACCACGAAGTCCGAACGCAGCTCGTCTTCGATATCGGAAAGGGCGTGTGGAAGCGAGCCAAGCGTTGCTTCGTAGCGGCGCAGCCAGCGCACAATCGTGTCTGCTTTACCCTTCCCGAGGCAGGCGATCGGTCGGTACCAGCCTCTACCGCGCGCCCGGATAGCCTTCATCAAGTGTTCAAGGGTCTCGATACCATCGGCCTTGAGGCGCTTTGCTGCAACAGGGCGGAACCAAAGAGTAACTGGATCCTTGGGACGCGGCGTTGTCACCGCGGCGTCTGCGGCGCCGACCAGATAGTCGATTGCCGTCTTCGACCAAATAGAGCTTTGCCGGGCGCGCTGCAGGGCCTCTGCTACGTGCGGATTGGAGTCGATCAGGCGACTGATCAGATCGTCGCGCATGTGCTCAAGGAACCGGCCCAGTGCCGCCGGACCTTCGATTTGCCGATCTTCGAGATCGTCCTCGTGGTAGTAGAGCCGTAGGATCGTCTCGCTCTCGATCTTGCACAGGTAGGCGCGCAACGCCGTGAAGTCGACTCTGGTGTAGTGGGTGACCTCGTTGATGGCCTCGACGTGCTGGCTCACGTTTTTTCTCCCTGGTTGCCCTTGGGCTTTACAACGTCGCCCCGGGCGATCCGGCGGTCCACGTAAGCGATCACCTTGGCCAGGTCTGGCTTCGTCTGAGTACGAATCAGCCGATCGGCAGCATTGAAGCTATTCGTGATCTGCAGGGCCTCTTCATCTGTGGGTATGCTGAACTCCTGGATCAGCTTGGCCATGATCAGTTGAGCGCTATCAAATGCTTCCTCGAGTTCGCGCCGGCGCCGATAGTTGGCTAGTGCGCTCGCAATGTTGAAGACGCCTGCGATCGAGTAGAGATACTCCAACTCCAACTGGCCACCGAGAAGCATCTGTAGATGCATGCGAGGCACAACCATAAGGTCGGTTTGTTCGGCAGGCTTCATGAGCTTCGTCGCCTGGCTTCTATTCTTCCAATAGTGCATGGTGTGAATGGCCGCTTAACTTGAAAGCGGATACCCGGATTCCCGCCACTGCCATTGCTGGTCGGAAAAGACGAGTTTCCCGGCGGCCATACCAACGGCAAATTCGGAAACGGTAATGCACTGAGGGGCCCCTTCCGGAAACACCACAACCCGCATTTCCTCGAGCGCCGCGTTTTTTGCAGTCCCGAGGGTGAGAGGCAAGGCGGCCAGGTGCGGCAGGGCGGGGCGAGCGGGCGGATCAATGCCCTGTTGATGCAATCGGTAGTAGATTGCCTTTCCCAGAGCGCCGTAGTGCGCCGGTGCCCGGACCAGCCAAACACAATTGACGCCCGAGTCCGTGTAGCGAGCGCTCCGTGTTTCGTAAGTCTCCAGCGTTTGCTGCGCGAGCTGAACTTCAATCGCGATCAGTCGCTCCTTGGTTTGGCAAAGGACGTCTGCCTGCCAAGATTCGCCACTGGGACTCGTTCCTGATCGCTCAACCCAAGCAGTATGGCCGGCGGCACGCAATGCCTTGGCGATAGCGATCTTGGCCCATGCGTGTTGCTCGGATTCTGGTTCCGGCTTGGTCCCTGTAAATCCTGGTGCATGTGCGAAGAACTGCGTCCCACGAATGCTGCGCTTGAGGACGGCCGGCCACGCCGAGCCAATCATCCTGAATGTTCCGAGCGGCAGGCGTCGCATTCTTTCCCACTCTGCGGCAGGGACAGAGAACGATTCAACCTCCAGTCCGTCGTTTGCGCGTATGGCGATCAGTGTCACGGTAACTCTTTCTCCAGTGGAATTCACTTCCTACGCCGTCAATATGCCGGATTTGACTTATAAATACAATCCCGATAATAACAATTATCAGGATAGTGACAGGAAATCGAAGGGCAACGGATTTTTCTTTTGGGTCCAAAAACTTCGTGGGGGCCGCATAAAATACTGGGTTCCAAGAATATTCACCGCCAAAGGAGCGCCACACGATGTCGAACATCACTGATCTGACCCAAATATCTGTTCCGAAGCTGCGGGAATTGCTGGCCGCCATTCCAGCCGAAATCCGCAAGCGCGAGGCCCAGGAAAAGAAGGCAATCCTGAACGAGGTTCGCGAACTGGCGAAGGCACGCGGCTATGCCTTGGAAGAATTGGTCGGAACGGGTACGGCCACCGCCGGCGAAGGTACTGTCGCGAAGCGTGTGGTCGCCCCCAAGTATCGGCACCCCCAAGATCCATCCTTGACCTGGACCGGGCGCGGTCGCAAGCCTGCATGGCTCGCCCAGCTGCTCGAGGCAGGTTCTTCCCTTGCGGAAGTCGCGATCACGTCCTGACTAAAAGGCTGGCTTGCATGTGCAATGCCGTCTCCTGGCCGGAGCATCACGTTAGGTTTGCCGATCGAGAGGCTCAACTCCCGGTTGTGACGCGCTCCGGTGGTATAGCTATGGTCCGCTGGGGCGTCCATTACGATGAGCAGAGTCATCCGTATCCAAAGGGGCCATGCGCTCGCCTTGAGTCAATTCGCGACGGGCGTTGGCGCCGATTGAGCCCTCGGCCAGTTCGAATTGCAGTGACCAGCTTCGGAGAACGTTCGCCGATTGATCGATGCAACTATTGGTTCAGTCTGCCGCCAGGTGCGGCGTTGCAAGGGCTCTTCGTTCCCCCAGTCGGTGCCGATCCTGATGGGCGGGTCTATGTGGTCACGGTTCCCATAGAAACCGCCACTGCTTACGGGTTGAAAGCTCAGTTTCCCTTACCATCTGGCGGCATGCCGGCCGTGCATGATCGCTGGCCGCGGCTGGTCAGCCTGTCTGGCGACGAGAGTTGGCAGGCTTCAGATCCCTGGGGTATCCGGATTTTCCGGTGGACGTGAGCCGTTGAAATAGCATCCCCGTAATTTCACTCTCCGGATTTTATGTAATCCTTTGCAAGTGTTGCGTAATGGCGTATTCGCCTATTGGCAAGCTACTACACGATACGCAACAAATTAAGTGTGGCGTATTGACGTTCATGGTGCCAATTTTGACCGGGTTGTCGGACCAACCTAACCTGGTGCGCCGCACCAAATTGGCAGCACAAATTTCTATTGGCCAACACCGGAGAGCGACAGCTTCGTGCCCAAAATCGCCAGATGACATTTGCAATTTTTATGGCAGCTTCCTGATCATAATGCGCCGGTCACGGCAAACTAACCTTGGCTGGGTTCTCGGTCAAAGCTGCACCCAAGCGATGATTTGGATTTGACCGCTCAAGTTTCGTTTGCTGCTATGAGATTGGTCACACCATGGAATGCTATAGGAACTTTGGATTCCTTATCAGCCAGCGCAGGCAATGGAGCAAATGGTTACACAGTAGTGAGGCAGTTTCCCAATCTACTCGGCAATGAAACGGGTGGCGACACCCAGACATGGTCAGCATGCCAGTTCAACCCGGATACTTGTATCGATGTGATCAGGCGGCGGAGCCTGCCAGCCAAGTACCGAATCGACACGCAGCATGCTCCTCGCCGAGCGAATCCCGCCAGATCACCTGGAGGGCCTTGCGCGGTGGCGAATTTCCTTCCAGCGGGATGGCGACCAGCTTCGCCATTCTTGTCTCGTCTTCGACTGTTCCGGCAAGGGCCAGCGACACGCCCATCCCCGCTTTGACCCATTGCTTGACGGCATCGGTTGAACCCAGGCGCGCGCCGATTGGCAGTGCGGCCAATTCGACACCCATATATTCGGCCAGAAGCCGTCCGGTACCTGTACCGGGCTCGCCACCAAGCATCGGCGTCTCTCTTAACTGGCTGCGACTCAAACAGGGCAGTCCTGCCCACGGATGGTCGGGGGCAACGATGACGACCATTTCCTCGGTTCTCCAGATGCGGGAGACAAAGCCAGGGCGCTCGTCCCACCATTCCATAAGGGCGACGTCGATCTCGCCATTGGCGAGCTTTTCAGCAACCACCGGGTTTTGGTGAATCTGGATGTCTACGTTCGCCCCGCTTTGTTCGCCATAGGCCTTGAGGTAGGGATGGAGCAGGTAGATGCCGATATTGCTGCTGGCGCCGATGGCCAGGCGACGCTCCCGGAAGGTATTGAGCGCATGGCTGGCGAGACGCTGAAGATCCCGGGCATGGCTTTCGAACGTCCGCCCCTCCACCGTCAGGCGACAGCCCCGGGGATCCCGCTCGACCAGACGGGCGCCCAGAATGTTCTCCAGCTTCTGCAATTGCTGCGAGATGGCTGCCTGGGAAATCCCCAGCTCCCGCGCCGCTGCGCGGAAGCTTTCCAGTCGGGCGATGGCGAGAAAACTCGCGACCTGGTCGAGATTGAGCGTGCTCAGGCCGCGACCTTTTCTAACGGGCGATTGACGGCGCCCTGCGGTTGCTGGCCAGCCAGCGCCTGCAGGATGTTGGTTGTTGCCTCCTGTTCAATCGCCAGGCGGACCGTGTCCACCGCAGAACCAATATGGGGGGTGAACAGCGTTCGCTCGGAATCCGCCAACAGATGCCCGGGTATGTTAGTCGGCCGATCCGGCCGAGCCCATTCCTCGAGTTCGTAGACATCTGCCGCATAGCCGGCGAGCTTGCCGCGGGCCAGTGCATCGGCCACCGCCGCCTCATCGACGACGGAGCCGCGACAGGCATTGACGAGGAACGCCCCGGTCTTCATGCTGGCAATCGCGCCGGCGTCGATCAGGTGTAGCGTGTCCGCCTTATACGGGAGCATCGGAACGACATAGTCGCTTTCCGCCAGCAACTGATCGACGGCCACGCGGCGCAGGCCAAGGCGGGCCTCGACGTCGGCCTGCAAGGGGCGGGGATCGGCGTAGAGCAGCTTCAGTTCATAGCCTTGCAGGCGGGCGGCGATGGCCTGCCCGACAGCGCCCATGCCAATGATGCCGAGAGTTCTGCCGGTCAGGCCGGCGCCGTAAAGTACCGGCCGCCAGCCATCGAAGGAGCCGCTGCGGACCAGCCGGTCGCCCTGAAGGATCTTACGGGTCAATCCGATCAACAGGCCGATGGTCAGTTCCGCGGTCGGAATGGTCAGCAGGTCAGGCACGTTGGTGAGCCAGACACCACGCAGGGTGCAGGCGTCGACATCGTAGTTGTCATAGCCCTTCAAGGCGCAGCCGACGACCCGCAGGCGGGGACAGGCGGCAAGGAACGCATCGTCGATGCTGTCGGTCATGAAGGTCATGATTGCATCAGCATCCTGCGTGCGACTCAGGATTTCTTCCCGGGAGAGTCGCTCGCGTGTCGTATTGGGTACAACGTCGCAATGTTCGGCCAGCCGGTCGATGATTTCCGGATGCACCCAGCTGGTGAGGACGACTTTGGGTTTCAAGTTGTTTCCAATCATTTGAAGCGTTTTCTGAGCGTGCTGCTGAAGGCATCGACCAGGGTAACCATGAGCAGGATCACGAGCAGGATGGCGGAAACCTCCTGATACTGCATGATGCGCAGGGAGCCCATGAGCTCGAAGCCAATGCCGCCAGCACCCACCATGCCCATGACGGTCGACGCCCGGAAGTTGTATTCCCAGCGATAGATCGAGATGTCGGCCATTTGCGGCAGCACCTGCGGGATGACGCCATGCAGGAGAACCTGGATCGGTGTGGCGCCGGCGGCGCGCGCCGCCTCGATGGGCGCTTCGTCGGCATGCTCGATAGCTTCGGCAAAGAACTTGCCGATCATCCCGACCGAGTGCAGGCCCAGGGCCAGCACGCCGGGCAGCGCGCCAAAGCCGACCGCGGCAACGAATATGATGCCGAGGATCAGTTCTGGAATCGAGCGGAGGGCATTCAGGGTGCCCCGGGCGGCCTGATAGATCGCCGGATGCGGCGTCGTGTTGCGGGCGGCGAGGAAGGCCAGGGGAACGGAAAGCACCACCGCCAGGGCAGTACCAGCCACGCTCATGGCCAGCGTGTCGATCAGGGGCTTGAGCCAGCTGCGGGCATTCTGAAAGTCCGGTGGAAACATTTCACTGAGCAGACGGAGGATGGCCGGTCCGCCGTCAGCCAGTCGCTCGCCGTCGAACAGTCCGACATAGTGCGTGCATAGGCCGATGACCAGAAGGATAGCCACCAGTCGCAGGGCGCCGATGTTCCAGGCGCGCTGCTGTTGATCAATGATCTGATCGTGATCAAGGGTGCGGGTCGTCATGCTCACTGGAACTTGGAAAGATCGATCTTGAGGAGGGGGCCCAGATTGCGGACGACGTCGTAATGCTTGTCGGTGATCACGTCAAAGCCTTCTGCCTTGAAGGGCTTGAGAACGGCAGGATCCTTGAGGTTGAGGAAGGCGGCGCGAATCTTCTCTTTCAATTCCGGATTCAGGTTGGAGCGCATCGTCCAGGGGTACTGCGGGAAGGGCTTTGAATATTCGAGTACGGCGACCTTGGCCGGATCGATGATCTTGCGCTCAACCAAGGACTCGAAGATCGGACGGCTCAAGCCACCGGCTTGGGCATGTCCGTTCTGGACCGCCATGGCTACGGCATCATGCGAGCCGACGAAATGTTCCTGATAGTCCCGGCCGGCATCCAGCGTCTTTTCGGCAAGGACGGACTTCGGAATCAGGTGGCTCGACGTCGATGCCTTATCGCCGAACGCCATGTTCCGGCCTTTGATGTCCTCGACGCGCGTAATCCCGGCGCTGGTGTTGGCGATGATCACCGACTGGTAGGTGGTGCTGCCCTTAGCCTTGAGCGCGACGAAGGGTTCGATCTCGCTTTTCTGGCGCGCCAGAACGTAGGAGAGTGGGCCGAAGTAGGCCAGATCGATGCGCCCGAAGCGCATGGCTTCGATCATCGAGGAATAATCAGTGGTGACGATGAGTTCGACTTTCTTGCCAAGGGTGCTTTCCAGGTAGTCCTTCAAGGGCTGGTTGTTCTTGATGACGGTGCCGGCATTTTCGTCCGGCAGCAGGGCCACCTTGAGCGTTTGCGGATCCGGATTGGGCGCGGCATGTGCGCCAAGGGCGATGGTCAGTGCGCCGAGCAGGGCGAGCAGTTTTTTCATGGGTCAGTCCTCAATGATGGCGAGTTCAAGCGATGGATGGTTTGGCCGGTGGGTAGTGCCGGCGGGCGGTGCAGGCACGGGCGGCGTCTGGTCGTAGATCATGTCAAGCACACCGGCGTTCAGCGTATCGGGCGAGCCATCGAAGACGACTCGGCCGTGAGCCAGGCCAATCACCCGGTCGGCATATTCCATGGCTAACTCAACCTGGTGCAGGCTGACGACGGTCGTAATGCCGTCTTCGCGGCAAATCTGCTTGAGTTGCGAAAGAACGCGGCGCGAACTGGCGGGATCAAGGCTGGCCACCGGTTCGTCGGCCAGCATCAGGCGCGGCTGCTGGGCCAGAGCCCGGGCGATGCCAACCCGTTGCTGCTGCCCACCACTCAGTTGGTCGACCCGGGCGAGTGCCTTGTGCAAAAGTCCGACCCGGTTCAGGCATTCGAGCGCGATCTGGCGTTCGGCGCGTGGCAGCGGAAAGAGGCTGCGCCAGGTGGCGTGATAGCCGATACGCCCGAGCAGCACGTTGGCCAGGGCGGTATGGCGCTCGATGAGCTGGTGCTGCTGGAAAACCATGCCTGTCTGGCGGCGATGGGCCTGCAAGGCAGCACTTCCCTCGATCGCGCCGATGCCATCCACATTGATCTGGCCGGTGCTTGGCTTGGTGAGCAGGTTGAGACAGCGCAGGAGGGTGGATTTGCCGGCCCCGGAAGCGCCTAGCAGGACAGTAAACTCACCGCGACCGAAACGCAGGGAGGTCGGCTGGAGGGCCACCAGATCGTCGCGGTAACGGACGGATACGTCTTTCAGATGAATCATGGGCACCCCTTCCATCCAGCCGTAGCTGATTCGATTTTCGAATCAACTGCGGCATGCAATAAAGCAAATCAAATCGGAATGAGGACATTAGTGGCTGATGGTTTCAGTCGTGTTACCGCATCGTGAAGTATCGATTACGCGGGCTAGACGTCGGGTGTCGATCCAAGGAGGCACTATGACTGCACCCTGGACGGCATTGGTCCGATCTTCCAGGCAGCCATTGGGGCGCGACGAGCACCCGCCCTACAATCGCTGTCTGACCAAGCGGCAAAGCTCCATTGCCCTTGAAAGGCAGTTTATGGATCTGAAAGCTGTCGTTCGCTGATCACAATTTTCGTTAGCTCGAACGGCTCCTCTTGGCCGGACTGAGACGGCCAAGCGAATACCATGTCAGCATGCGGCGCCGCAGCAACAAGTCACGGAATCCGGATAACGGTTGTAGACTTCGAATCGCGTTCATTCAGTTGCTTCTGAAGTCCGGCAATTACCCCATCCCGCACCCGGATGAGTTCTTCCAGTTCGGCTATCCGGGCGTCTAGCCGATAGTTGATGCGTGCGAGTGCAGCCACTTCTTCCTGCGCTTCATCAACCAGACGCCGATACTCCTTCTGCTTTGCGGCAGATTGCGCCAATTCCGAACGACTTTCCTTGAGCAATGCTTTGGGCGCTGTATCGTTGATCTTCCGGATCTCGACCAGCACCGGTTCATGGAACCGGTAGAGGGTGACGCGATCCACGCCGGCCTCTTTGGCGACCGATGCGGCGGTGATCTTGGTTCCCTTCTTCACGACACGTGGGTTGCCATTCACGAGACGACGAACGGCAAGCTCTAGTTTCTCCCGCGTATCCTTTACCGACTGGCGTTTCTGGGCCGCCAGCGCCTCCTGGGTTGCCTCGGCAACGCTCATGCCGCCTCCTGGCCGTCAAGGCGCCGCAAGACCTTCTCGGCGTAATTTAGGATGGTCTGCGCCCGCGCCCGGCCACCTGGCCCCATGTCATCGAGCGCCACCGCTTCCTGTTGCTGCTCTCGAATGCCCTGCCAGACGGAGCGATGCTCTTGTCCGATGATGCCGTAGTTGCACTCGACGCACATCTGCGCCTCAAAGACGCACAGACCGCCGCATCCCGTGCCACGGGCATTGCCTACGCACCATGAGTGTCCCGTACCGTTCAGGGTGATTGTGCCGGCGTACTCCTTGATGAGTTCTTCCTTGTTGGCCGCCGTGCGAACCGAGGAGCGCCAATCGTTCAGCCAGTGACTTCCATTGGCGAGCGGCGCATCGGAGTCGAGGTAATCCGTCATGATTTCGGACTGGCGACTGATTTTCTCCTTGGCAACCATTTCAAGAAGCTCAATGTCAGACTCAAAGTCGTCGGTTGCGCCATCGGCGTAATAGCTTGTCATGTCGAGACTCCAGTGCCCAAAATGGTCGCGGAGCGTCAGTAAGTCTCCCAATTCAGAGCGAGCCACAAAATAGGCATAGGTGCGGCGGAATTGGTGGGTATGCAGCGGATAGGGCTGGAGGTCATCGTCGAGAATGGCATTATCGACACAGAACCGTTTCAGTTCATCATTCATGGCACTGCCTGAGACAACTGCGACTTCGCCGCGACTATTCCGCAGGAAAAGCTTGACCTTGGACTTTTGGACCGAATGAAGCCTCTTCGTCAATCGTGACTTTTCTTTTGCAATGGAATTTGGGAGCCGAGCCAGAAGTTCGTGCTCTTCTTGCCGTAGCCGTTCCCGAAGCGGCGAAGTTAGCTGGCTGAGGACCGCCACAGCCTCGGCGACAATAGCCGGCACCAGCCAACGGTGCGGCCGGACCCCAGTTTTGTAGATGGTGCCATGGAGCCAACAAACATCCATGCTGTCATCCTTGCTCTTGCCCCTGGCAATACACCCTTCTTCAATGGACATTGCCTCGGAATCACGAACACCGGAGAACATCGCAATCACAATGAAGCAAGCGGTACGGAGCTTGACGAACTCAGTGGCATTCACCCCGCCAGCACTATTAACAGAGTCTGAAGCATCGTTGCGAAGTGCAGCGAGAATTGCGGATGAGCGATTCCGCGTGTAATCGATGGCAACGTTCGCTAGCTTGGCCATCACGGCATCTGGAATGACTTCTGTTTTTGGCTTGCCGAAATCCCCATGTGTTTTCAAGCCAGCCAGTGAGATCGCTGACTCAAATGGCCAGGGCGGCAACTGGAGTGCATCGTTGAACTTGCCTCGTTGAAAATGTAGTTGCTCAACCAGGGATAACCGGCCAGTAACAGTGGCCGGAGTTGCCGGCTTGCCACTTTTCCCCCGCTTGGCGAACGGAACGTAGTCAAGCGTTCGACCGTCCATGTCGGAAAATCGTGACAGTCCGATAGTGACCATCCAATACAACAGCGGGCGTAATGCAGTAACCTTGGAGATGAGCGATGTAAATGCTGGACGCTTGCTTCCGGAGGATGGCGTTACAAACAGCGACCAGATGAAATCCTTCGACGATTCCAGTAGCGCGGCATTCGCGGGGTCAGTCAGCCGCGTCCCGTTGGGCAACAAGATGTTCCAGTCGATCATTTTTTGCGCTGGACGGAGGTTTTCTTGCGGAATGTAAGGGTAGAAGTCCCACACGTTGTCACCCAAGCGACTGACCACCAGGGGTGTTCCATCAGGCGTCAGTACAATTGATACTGGCCTTTCGCATTTCTCCGCCGAGGAAACTCCAATCAGCGGACGGAGATCAAGCAAGCGAACTGTCATAGCAAAGGGCCTTTCCAGGTGGGGTGCGGCGTTGTTTGCGCCTTGGCACGGGCTTCCTCTACCTTGTATGCAGGGAACAAGGGTGCGATGTCGCTATCGATCCGCCGAATGATGGGGCCATAGGTTTTCAGCCAATGGGCTGCGTTGATTTTTGAGTGTTCAGCAATGAGCCGATAGTAGAAGCTGAACAGCCGCCATAGGTCGTCCTCGAAGACGCACATGCTGGGGCACTTGAAGCAGGCGAAGAACTTCTTGCAGACCGACTCGTTTTCCCGAAACGGATTCTTGCAGCGGGCAATGCCTGTGTTGTACCCGCCAGAGAGAAGGTCTTTCACGTCCCGCAACGGGATTTTGCCGTCCGCCGCCACCAACACCTTGCCCTCTACCTCTTGGCTCGTGAATAAGCCAACCAAGGCATCCGCCACCAGTGCATGATCCCGCTCAGCCTCAGGTGGTGCGTCAACATAATGGCGGGCCGTGGTGGTTACCTTGGTGTGACCAAGCGCCTGCTTTACCTTGCGAATATCCCGGCAGCGCCGGTACAACTCCGTTGCAAAGGTGGGGCGAGCACGGGACATATGTAGCGTTATCGGGCTGCCGGCATCGTCGAGTAGTGCGTGTCGCACGCTGAATTCGCGCAGCGCTCGCGCAACCCGCGCCCCATCAAAGCGCACAACGCCCGAATTCAACTTAGAGCGAATCTTCATCCGTACCAGCAAGACAAAATCACGTTCTTCGGCTTTGGCCTCCCCAGCCAAAGGCGAGGTTATCTCGCAGAGAGAGCGGAAGTGCTCTCCAATGCTCACCGGAATAGCCGTCAGCATACGTTTTTCCGACTCGCTCTCGGCGGCAACTATCGCTGTCGCCTGGCTGGACCACCCACGGCGTTTGTAGGTGACAAGCAATTCTCTGTCTTCGATGGGGTGCTTCTGTAGACTGTCGCGGCGCAAATCAAGCAGCGATTGCAGATTGCGTCCCGTAGCGAAGCCAAGAATGAGGACATGGACCGCAATTACTTGGTCATAAGACAGCGCATGGTCCTGATTGCCGTGGATTGCCTGCAAATCGTCATGCAGGGCTGCCAGAAGGCGCTTGTGTTCCGTAATCGAATAGGGGTCACGACTCGGGATCATCCGGTCGGCATTAGGGAAGGGATTGCGTGGAAAGCTCAACTTGCCACTGACTGCCAATGGGTTTCTTGCTTGGCGGTTACGCAGCAGTGCCTTGACTTGATTCACGGCTACCTTGCGTGCTGACAAAGCAAGGGGACTCCCTTTTCTTGGTCCACGTAAGGCCGGCTGCAATTCCAGCCAGGCAATAAACTGGTCAAAGACGTTGCGATCCACCTGCGACAGACAATTTAGCGTTTCGGCGGTCGGATCGACATCCTCCACGAATCGCCATAAATATCGAAACCCTCCATTGAAATTGTTCCTCAGGGTTGCACCAACGAATTCCTTGCGGAGATTCCAGTAGGCATCCCGCAAGTGCCCGAGTAGTTCATCGCGTCCGCGACCAGCATATGACGTAAAGTCCAGCGTGATCTTGCCGTGATGAGGGCAATCAATGGTGAATTTCCACCCTGGAGGCATGTCCACCACGCGGTCGCCGTCCATGGTCAGGTTGATCTTGCGGTCGAGTTTCTGTCGTTTAATTGCCATCGCGTAGCACCTGGCAAATGTCAGCCTGAAAACCGTCCACGTCGTCGTGTTGAACAAGATCGGCAGCGTGGACGTATTTCTCGGTGGTGGTGATCGAACTATGTCCCATGCGGTCCCTGACCCAGAGCAGCGCCTGACTTTGTGTCTTCACGCGACTCATGCGCAGCAGCTCGTATGTGCCGAATGTGTGCCGTAGCATGTGAGGGTGACATTTGATGCCAGTCTTCTCGCTAAACCGGCGAAACGCATTATTCAGCCCAGTCAGCGACAGAGCCTCGCCATCTTCGGAGAGAAACAGGCAAGTGGTTTCCTGACCATGGGTGCGCTTATGCTTGGCGAGCAGTTTCGGCCATTCAAAGGTGAAGTAGTGGTACAACGCCACTGCCAAGTCGTAGGGCAGCATGACCGTACGCTCCTTGTCGCCCTTGGTCGGCGTCAGCGCCGGATCAAGGAGCATTGCGATCTGTTTGGCTGGATCTCGGCCAGCCGGGTTCGGCAGTACCCGGTAATCAAAGCTGGCTACCTCTTCGCGCCGCATCCCGGTCAGTAGCATCAGGTAACTCATCAACTTCAGGCGATATGGGGTCATGGATTCCAGGAAAGTCTTGGCCTGGTCCAGATGCAGGAATTTTGGAAGAGATTTGTGGGTACGCACCGTCAGTTCGTTGGCTTCGAACCGCCCGCCAGTGGCATCGACATGGGCAAGGAATCCCTGCGGCTTGGCAACCCATATCTCCTCCTTCGAGAAGGGGATGGCATGGGTGATTCCTTTCCTCAAGGCCCAGTCATAGAAGGCATCAACACTGCGGAGCCGTTGGTTAGCCGTACTGCGCTTACAACCGCGTTCCAGCATGGCGTCCCGCCAAGCGGCGATTTGTGTCTGGTTGACGCCATCCCAAGTCAGGTCGTTTCCCTCCAGGAAAGCGAAGAACTCAAGGAGGTCGTTACCGTAGGTCCGCCAGGTCTTCTCGGAGCGGGTCCGGCCTTTTACGGTAGCCACATACCGCAGATATTCATTCGGTGCAGAAACCAGTTCCATCTCGGCATCGCAGAGAAAGGGGATGTTGGGGAGAGGATACCCAGCGACCACGAAGCTGGCATCGGTATAGAAGAGCTTCATCAAATGCCCTTCTGCCGCAAGCAGGCAACTGCGCCCCGGAACTCCGTACCGAAAAGGTGGCTGGCGAGATCGACCGCGCCACCACCACCTTTCTCGGCGCGGGAGTCGAAGAATTTGGTGCCTGTCAAAAGGAGTTCGAATTCACGTCCTCGCACAGTGGCGTGCCAACGCTCTGTACCAGCGTCTTTTACAGGGACAAACGTCACATCCTTTTTGGCGTGGTCAGCCAACGCCATCAATACGCGAGTCGCCGCCATCGTGCGCCACCTTCTCAGATCGGATTCCTCGACTCGCCCCATCTCGCCTCCATACGCAGCAGCTACTCGGCTTTCATAGAAAGCCTGCTACTCAACACCAGTCACTGTAGCATATGGATTATTGCACGCAACACTTCATTGGTTATTTACCGGATTCTCCGGTGGACGTCCCATTTTTCAGATGCTTGGTTGGGTGCTGGTTTGTCAGCAGAAGAAAGAGTTCCCACGCCGCCAATGGAATGGCCCGGTGGTTACGGGTGCCTACTGGCTGTTCATAGCCCGACCACGTTTTGTAGCCTGCTGCCGTTGCTGGCGACACCAGTCCTGCGGCTTGTGTTTGGTTAAGCCTTGCCCGCTCGCGTGCGGCTCTGATCTCGTCTGGTGAGGGCTGGGTGATTCTTTCGGTGATGAGTTGCTGCATTGTTCCGGTCTATAAGTCTCGCTGCATTACGCGGCACGGCCAAGAGTGGCCGCAGTTGGCACAAGTTGCCGTGTGCAGCTTGGTGTTCAGGATCGCGGATGGCTCACCGTTTCCTGTTAGCCAGTGATAAGCGTGCCGACTACAACGAGGGCAGCGGCGCTCAATTTTCTTGGGTAACTCTGTAGCCATTGGTCAGGCTCGATTGTGCCGACGTTCATTCAGCAGGCGGAGAGCCTTCCGAACCTCGACGCGAAGCCATTCTAATTCGTCACCCTTGGTTGCCCGGTAGCACATCCGTTCAACGAGCTTGGGAAAGCTGGCTGGATCGTCGGCCCACCGGCGCTCGATTTTGAGGGTGGTGTAGAGCACCTGGCACGCACGCGCCAAGGCAAGACACACAATGGAGAGAAGCACGATAATGGTTGTCTGCATGGGGTTCAATGTCCATTTTTCGCCAGGCTGAGAATGTGTTCAATGGCGTCTTTCATCTGGTCAAGAACGGCGTTCAGTCGGTTAATTTCCAAGCGTTGATGTTCATCCAAGGGCAATTCCAGCCATCGCACGAGCTGTTCTCGAAAGACCGGCAGCAAGTCCTGTTGCTCGCCGAACACTGCTTGCAGGCGACTGGCCGTTTCGCTATCCAGCACTCCCGGTCGATGTCGGCACTGCTCCAGATTTCCTACCTGCTTGTGGAGGGACTGTAATTGGTCATCGAGCATTCCGGCAATGAACGGCAATGCTTCGATGGGTTGCCAGTTTGGGAGCATTATTGGCCGGGCTGCGCTGTTTGTTTGTTGTGGGATGCTGGTATAGCAGGTAGGCGCGTTGGTCCCCAGGAATCCGGCTGGTCTGGATATGCGTCAAAACGCAGGCAGCGAGAGCAGAAGCCCCATAGTGGGTTTCCGTGTGAGCATTCGCCTTCGGCTCCTGCATCTGCCGGATGAGGTTTAGGTGCCACCATGCTTACTCCCCCAGTCGGCCTGTGCGGCATAGCCCATGCGCCGTACCACGGTGTCCACATCATCTTCAATCGCGCACTCGTGCATCCAATCTGCCTTCTCGGCAGCCTTGCCGCGCTCGAACGCCCCTTCGAGCACCCGGCTGTGTTCTTGCAGACGCTCAATTTCGGCGGCGGCTTTGGCTGGCCACGCGCTCAGGTCTTGTCCTTCATCATCGTATGCCGCATGAATCCGGCGCAAGTTGTCCAGTATGTGCATCGTCCCACTCAGGAAATTTCTCTCTTCCTGGCTCATGGGAATCGGTACAACACCATCAATGTGTGCATCCATCGTCATGGTTTCAATCCATCTCCACGATATGTTTCTGGCGGTCCTGCTTGGCGTAAATGTCTTCGCCATGGGTTTCAATGAATTCCACTTCATCCCAGGCCAGGCACCAATCGAGCGGTAAGCAGGTGATTGCTGCCATGAACTCGGCGCATCGTTCGTCGCTCAGCGACGGGCGACCATCGTCCGTGAATTTCAGGAGGTGGGCAAACCGTGCTCGATCCTCGGCGATCTGTACGGCGCTAAGGCCCGCGTCGGTATAGACCCCAGTAAAGTACATGTAGCGGTCGTGGGCCGCCGAAAGAGCCGCACGCTGTTCGTCCGGAACTGCGCCTGTGACTTGTCGGGCATGTTCGATGTTCATGACGCCTTAGCCCCGAACAGTTCGCCACAGGAAGGCGCTGGTGGCGATGAATGCGATAGCGGCAAAGGCAGGCTTCACTAGTCCTGGAATGAACCACGCGGCAGAACCCCAAAGCACGGCATTGAACAGCAGTCCGATGATGAGGACCGGCAAATACTCGCGGTTCACAACCTCTCGGGCTTCCACTTTCCGCCGTTGCACCTCGGGGTCGTTTGCCAAGCGATCCTCATGCTGCTCCACTTCGGCCAAGAGGGTGCCATCGTCAAAGGCGTGCGGATCGCCCGCGAGGATGATCTTCTTGGCAATGCGCTGTCTCGTGTTCATTCTGCATCCTTGATGTGCGGAACCTGCGTCTTGACCAGCATTCTCAGAATGAACAGAAAGCACAGCCCTGCAACGATTGCGACGATGATCCATCCGCCCAAGGTTGTCAGCGTTGCTTCACGGTTCAACAGATCGGCATAGGACGTGTTTCCCGAAGACTGCTTATCGAGAACATAGACAACGGCTCCGAGTACAGCGAAGCCAATCCAGACCGGTGCCGCCTTGAGGGGGCTATGCCCGTTCTCTTTTGCCCAAACGAGCGACCCAGCGATTACCACCAGCAACGTAAACACGATTTGAAGAAGACGAAGCATTTCGACGCTCATATCCATTTCCCTGAATGCTGATCGGTTAAAGAATCGGGTAGCACTGCGGTTTGATTTTCGACTCAATGCACAGTGCGGACTTCAAGAAGCTCCCTTCACCCTCGCGTTTGATCTGCGCCGTGTCGCCAGTTGTGGCGGAAACACCGCCATGGACCTGGAAAATACCGGTCGTCGTCTTGACGGTCGTATCGGTCGAGAAGGTCGTGCTTTGCAGTTGAATGTCCTGGATCACACCAGCCGCCTCGAAGGTTGGCTTTGGCGGCTCCGGTCGAACAGGCGCGGGGACAAATTGACGGTACAGCGTGAATCCGGCCCAAAGAATGGCAATGGCCAACAGGATGATTTTCATCCGCCGACCTTCTGCACGATAGAACGTTTCCTTTTCCTCATAGGTGGCTTTGAGCAATCGTTCAACCTCGTATTCCGGCAAGGTGAATGGCGGAAACGGCTTCTTGAAAGTCAGCTTCGACTGAATTAAGCGGTCAATCTTCTTTTCGCGCTGCTGTCGTTTTTCGTCAGCTTGCTTGCGCCCAACAAGGGAAATTGTTTTATCGGCCATTAGCTTTCCAAGAATTCCGTCAATCGCTCATCCGGCGTGCCCGGATACACCTGCTTGATGAACGCAAAGGCAGCGCGTGCGGCGTCATCGACGTTGGGGTAAAAAGTCGGATCGGTATCCAAGTCCTCGCCGGACTTCACGATGCCGGGGAACTGGCTATATTGGTCACCGAATTCCTGCTGGACGAGCCAGCGCCCATCCGTGCACCCGACCAGCATCAGCCCTGATTCCGGATACTCGAACTTGTCGCCTTCCGTCCGATAACTGAAATCGAAGTGATGGTGATCGACCGTTTTGTACTTCTCGTGAGTATTCATCGCGTTCTTTCCGATTATTGGCGATTGAGGTCAGCCGCAGTCAGTTTGGCAAGCGCCGCCATCGTTTCTGAACTGGCATCGACCGGAACTTGAACAACGAGCGGGTTGGCTTTTCCCAACATCTCAACCAATTCAATCTCTGGAGCACTATGCACAAAGCTCTCAAAGGAAAAGTCAAAGCCTTCCGGGTCGCCGTGCCCCGCCCACTCGGCATACACAGCGCGGCACCGCGATTCATCCCGATAGAACCACGCACACTCTTTTCCAGTCGGCTGGCGAAGCACAAGTGCATGCCACTCTTCTTTCTTTGGTCGGAACAGGGTTTCAGCCGCATGCAGTCGTAGCACACCAGCGGCGCACTGGCGAAATGCGCGGCGCGTCGTCGCATACGGAGTATTCGTATCGTCAAAGCCAAGCCGGAAGAACTTTCCGATAGACTGCTTTGGCTTCTCCCATACCCGCACGTTTTGCATTTCCAGATTCTTTCCAGAAACCATAGTTGTCGAATTTCCCTCTACAGTCATCGCTGAATATCGCAAACAAACTGCGAGTTCACCACGACGCGGCCACATTTGATTTGCTCGACAAGCGCAGCCTCCGCTTCCGCTCGCCCCTTTCTGGGGGCAAGCAACCGCCCATCTTTCTGGCCCCACACGGCAGCCACTCGCTTGGCGGCATCCAGCAACGCCTTCTCTTCAGCGCAAATCACATAAGTTGGTGCAGTCATGGTTTCATCCCCGAATCATTGGCCTGTCTGGGCAAGTTAGCCAGTACGGTCTGCACTTGGCTATACAGCCCGGCTAGATCGTTGCTCAGCGTCTTCCAGACGATTTCCAAGTCAACCTTGAAGTACCCATGTGCCACGGCGTTACGCATCTGGTAGGCAAACGCCAGGGGCAATTCCGGGTGTGCCTGAGCGAATTCAGGGAAATGGACTTCGATGTTGTGGCTGGCCTCGCCGATGATCTCGAAATTGCGGATCACCGCATCCTGCGCCATTTCATCCTCAAGAAACGCCACTTCGCCTAGGTCTTCGGTATAACGCTCGATGCGCTCAATGGCTTGCAGGATGTGGCCCAGGTAGTCGGCCAATCGTTGTTGATCGCGGCTCATACCGGCACAGCCTCAGCCAATACGATGGCGCGAAACTTCTCAGGCAACGCTTTGGGGGTCAGCACATCCACCGGCACGCCCAGCAGTTGCAGCAACTCATGGCGGATCGCGCCAATGTCGAACAGCGACGTTTCAGGGGTCGGGTCAATCAGGATGTCCAGATCGCTGTCCTCGGTATCGTCACCGTGAGCGACTGAGCCGAAGACGCGAGGGTTGCTCGCCCGGTGCGCAGCTACCACACGGCGGATTGCATCCCGGTTTGAGGCAAGGGCTAGAGAGGGTTTCATTTGGCTTCACTCATCATGCGTCCTTTCATTATTTGCGAATTTCAGCTTCCAGCGAGCGCGGGCACTTCCAGTTTGCCGCCTCTGCCGGAGCATCACCTTCCTCGATCCAGTGCTCGATACAACGCTCCCACTCTGCCGACTTCGAGACTTTACCGCCTTCCGATGCCATCGACTCCTTGAGGTGCAGGAAGTAATGCGCAAACTTGGTGCGAGCGGTTTGTTCTGTCAGCGTTGTCATTCGTGGCGCTCCAACATTTGAATCAAGTTTCAAGTTCGATGCTACACGATCAGATTAGACGCATTGCGTCTATTTGTCAAGCGCATAAACGAGATATAGAATTCGCCCCTTTCGGCTAAAGCCCAGCATGCCCGTCAATGTCCTCAATCTCCCTGGCCTGCGGGTTCTCGACTTCAAGGAAACCGATACTGACTATCATGTGAAGGCAAAGCCGACCATCGTTTCCAAGCTCTGTCCGCACTGCGGGCGTTCCAACGAAACGGTGGCCCACGCTCAGAAAACGCTGTTCATCCGCGACCTTCCGTCCCACGGCAAAAGCGTAGCGGTTCACCTCGACGTGCCGCGCCTGCGTTGCAAGCCCTGCGGCAAAACCTTCACGGCGGCGGTGCCCGAGGTGGATACGGCCCGGCAGATGACCGAACGCCTGGCCAAGTGGGTTGGTCGGCAGGGTCTGGAATACACCTACGCCGAGATTGCCAAGCAGGTAGGGATTGACGAAAAGACCGTCCGCAACGTGTTCGATGAGTACGTGGCGGAACTGGAGAAGGAATTCAAGCGCGAAACGCCGGTCTGGCTGGGGATCGACGAAATCAAGCTGGGGCGCTTCCGGGCGGTCTTCACCAACATTCAGGGCCGGTCGCTGATCGACATGCTGCCCGACCGTTACGGCACGTCCATCGTCAGTTTCCTGCACTCCCTGCCGAATAAAGAGCGGATCACGCACGTTGCGACGGACATGTGGCGTCCGTACCGGATCGCCGTCCTGGCAGCCCTTCCCAATGCGAAACTGGTGGTCGATAAGTTCCACGTCGTCAGCAAGGCCAACGCCTCGTTTGACGCGGTTCGGCGCAGCATTGGCAACCAGGACAAGAAACGCCATTCGCTCGGCCTGAAACGCGCCCACAAACTGTTTGCCAAGCGTCAGCGCGATCTGGACGATGAGCAGCACCTGACCGTTTCCGGATGGCTCAACAGCTTCCCGCTGCTGGCCGCTGCTTATGACCTCAAGGAACGGCTCTACAAGGTCTATGAGGTGGAAACCAAGGAAGAGGCTTGGGGCGAGTATCTGGTTTGGGAGGCGAGCATTCCTGACGAGCTTGCCAAGCCCTTCCGCCCGGTGAAAACGGCCTTCCGGAACTGGAAGACCTACATCCTGAATTACTTCGACGATGAGCGCGTCACGAACGCCTTTACCGAGAGTTTCAACGCCAAGATCAGGCGAGTCTACCGGGATGGCCGGGGCTACACCTTTGAGCGGTTGCGGGCCAAGGTATTGTTCACTGACAGGCTGCAAAAGCGAGTGCCCATCCAGGAGAAGGTCAAGGTCAAGAAGAAGCCGAAGTTCGAGGAAGTCGGCATGGCTCGGATGTATCTCATGACGCATTTAGTCTGTGAAGAAAGAGCGGAATACGAGATCAGAACTCAGACCCGCCAGGGCAACCTTGGAACCGACCTGTCCACCCTGGAGGCGCTTTTGGACTCAGGGCAGTTTTAGGCCGTTAACCCCGTCCGTCCACCGGAAAATCCGGATGCCCGATCCCTGAAACCCTGGGCTGCAGTACCTTAGCCGGCGCAGTCAGTAGGCCCGTGGAGGTTTTAGCGTATTCGTCAGCCATGCAGTAATGCATGGTATCTACATGGCTGCGATTTTTATCAATGAAACGCAGTCTCCTGGACAAGCACCCGAACTGGCTCGTAGCCAAATTCCATCAATTCCTCACGTGCATCACTTCTTGATGGTTCGGTATTGGAGAGAGCTTGGGCAACCAGCGCGGTAGAAGCGTCCGTCGGATATCTCTCAACGAAGCCTGGTTGCATACTGACCAGACGCAGAGCATTCATGGCCATAATGAGGCAATCTCGCTCCATGGGTGCCCAGCCAATTAACTTGCCGCCTTCCATATCTGCAAACCGCTCTTCTACCTGACCGAGACTTGGGGGGTACTCCCCTTCTGTCCGGTCGTACGATGGCCCAATCAACCATAGGCACCCTTCTGCTTCGGCACATAACCCTGCCATCAGCGACGAAAAGTTATCGAGCCGAACATAATTTGGCACCGTTGTCGTCATTGTGAAATTGAACGACTGCCCATGTGGATCCTTTTCGATATAGCAGCCGTCGACAAAGGTGTTGGGCGTGGGTCCTTTGATTCCTAGTGCTGCCCCCCAGTGAACATAGATGCAGGGTGCGGGTAAATGGATGTCCTTAACCGAGAACTTGAGTGCGTCTGCCGAACAAAGGGCTATACCAAAGTTTCGTAGGTCGTAAATGATCCGTCCAGACGGGACCCAAGAAATAATCGAGCCTTCCAGCGAGCCGATGTCTGAGCAATCGAAACCAAGAGCCGATTCAATGCGCTCAATGGGGAAATATTCGACCTCCTCATCAAGAAGCATACTGGACGGATCATCTCTGTGCTTCATATAGAACGTTTCAGCCACGCTGATGAATCGCAGGGCCTCCTCTTTTTTTCGTGCGGCAGCCACCTCCATGGTGGTTTGTTCCCAATCTCTATCGGACCGAAGATGGAAGAAGCGATGGGGGTGATACTTGAGCCAGCCGTAGCTGTTCTCTATCCCTGCGAAACGATCCTCGTTAACCTGACGGTGGCACCACTGAACGTGATGGAAAGATTCATAACCTGCCCGGGTGGAAGCTTTCTCCAGAGCCTTTGAATAGGCCAGCCCTTCAGACTTCTGAATGCTCTTGGCGCTGCGCTTGATCGACTCAATAGCAGTATTAGACGTGGGGATGTATTGCATGACGCATTCCTCAGTGCTTGCAGATGACGGCGCCCACTACCGCTTCTGCACACATTGGAAGCGTAAGAAACATTTGAAGATCGTCCGTCGAAACGGATTCGCTAGGTGGGCTGCTGGCCACGATCAGGCCGTCTCAATTTTTGCTCAAGCGGCACATTGTCGTCAAGCACAATGGTCTGCCTATGCAGCGGCATGTCAGGCGTGCATGAATGCAGGCAGCGGTTGGTTAGCCTGTCTGCAGGCGAGGCTTGGCCGCTTTCAGGTTCCTGATTTTTCCCCACAGAATAGCCGGAGGCGGCGGTGAGCGCATGGCGTCGACGTAGCGACGTGCTTGCAGGTCATCGGCCGGCCAACCTTCCGCGATATCTTCCTTGTTCATGATGATGAGTATCCTGTGCATGACCAGATCCTGGCGTGCATAGCCCTTCTCATCGATCGGTACGGGAGAAAGGCCGGTGATCACCCCGCTGTCTTCCTCGACAAGCCAGATGATCTTCCGCGCATGCTCGTACACCTGAGCGCGGCCGCAGAAGATATCGAGAGCCCTGACAGAACCTACCGGTTTGACGGTGCAGCCGTCGTAGACGTAAATGCACGTTCCCATAGCGTCAGGCCTCCACCGGCGTCGCCTGCATGACTGCCGAGGTTCCGTTGGCCTGGGCGCGTGCCCAGCGCCATGCCATTTCTTTCCTGACTAACTCGCTGTTGCGCTCGGTCCGCGGGCGTATGACGCCGGCGAAGGCTTCCATCAGTTCCATCAGCTCTGCATATGCATGCCGCGCTTCTGCGAATTCCGGCGTATGGCGAAGTTCGACATAGCGCATCAACGTCAGACTGATCGCGATCCGGGCCATCACCTGGCCGTGTCGATCACGCCAGGCCGCCAGCTTTGAACGCAACAATGCTTTGGCGCCAGCGATAGTGCGTTCGCCCCCGATAAAGGTGTTCAGTTCGATGAACGCTTCGTGCTTCTGCGAGGCTGGAATGATGTCTCCCAGCAGCAGCCCGTTCTTCGTTGGGAAGGCAACCGGCATTGGCGGCCGGTCGTTTTGGTCGAGTAGCCCGGCTTCGTGTGAAATAATGGTTTCGCAAGCGCTGATCGCCGCCATCATTGGTACATCGATCAGTTCGTCGATCACATCCTTCGCTTTGGTTGTAGCTAGGCGCTGGAACAAGCGGTCTATGGCGTGGCTGCGAACCAGGATAGGAATTGCCCGATACCGTGGCTGCATCCGGAAGAGATCCACCAGAAGTCCGCTGAATATGAATGCGCCCTCGAGGTGATTGAGCCAAGGGTGGCTTTGAAGCAGACTTCCACCATCCTTTAGCTTGGATACGCCGTCGATGATGATCCAGGAGGCGAATTGATCGTCAGCTACCGTTCGCATCATGGCAACGCGGCCGAACGCTTCATCGATCTCGGCATGCGCGCGTCGCCAACCTTTCTTTGTACGGTTCTGAGCACCCCTGATGCACCATTTTGCGAGGCGAAGGTCCGCCCGGGTTACGGCAGCCGCTGTTTGATCGAGCATTTGCTTGCGGAGTCCGCGTGCAAGCGTCTCGTTGACGAAGGTAGTGGTGTCCATGCAGGACATGCTCCCAGAGGACACTCTGCTTTCAAGTGGGCAAAGTCCGCCGCAATGCCTTCTATTCAAGCGCCCGGGTCTTTCTCTTGGCTTCCGGGAATGGCTTCATCGTCTTGCCGTCCGGGTCCTGGACGGCATCCCAATACCACCAGCGGTCAGTACCAAATTCCTTCTGGTAGTACGCCATCTTGACGGCCTTGCGCGCCTCGTATGATTCGTCGGTACGGCCGAAGACTTCCAACGGGGTATCGGCCCCCGTGTCACGCAGAATGAAGTCGGGGAAAACCACGTCTTCATCGGCGTCGAAGCGCAATGGCTTCGTGAAGCCGCGTTCCTCGCTGGTCAGCTTGTCGGCTACCGTGAGTTCGAACATCGAATCGAACGGTATCCAGTTAGTGGTCACCGGCATCAATGCGATGTCGACGACATCGGCATACTTGCCATCCTTTTTCAGGTCGAGTTCGGCGATCGCCATGATGCGCTGATTGTTCTGCCATGCTGAGATTGCACGAGGGAAACGCTTGCACACCCGCCCCCACAGCCCGGCATGCATGTCGAGCATCGGGATACCGTGGAAACCGACTATCTTTAGCGCCGATGCCATTTCCTTGTCGCGTTCGGGGCTATATGCGGCAAGCGGCACGATCGCCAACAACCTGGTCTTCGCTTTGTGAGCCGCATCGACGCGCTGCCGGTTTGTCGTCGCCCACCGGCCGTCGGGTTTGTGGTCAGCTAGTAGCAGGACCGAGTTCAGTTGCACCTTGGCAGCAGTGATGTGTGATGCAGCATCGTCCAGCCAAAGGTTGATCCGGCCGATGTCGCGTTTCCCTTTCATCGCCGGCCACCACGAGTTCAGGTCCGCTTCGTCCCACAGGTAGTTCAGCAACCCAAGAAGGCGCATCGCCGGTTTCGAGTTTCTGCCGGCAACGGGCGTTGGCGCCGGCAGTGGTGGAACGCCTGGGTCGGATGCCTCTCGCTTCTTCAGGCCGATCTCAAGCCGAATCTTGATCGTGCCATTTGGACCTTCCTCGATGACGCCCTTTTGATAGCCACTCATCCCGGATTTCTCGGGATCTGGCGAATAGAAGCGGCACTCGTTGCCGTGTTCGCCTCCGGTCAATGGATATCTGGCCAGGCAGAACGAATCCGAGTCGTAGTGGCGCACGGCAAGCAGTTTGCTCCCCTTGCCCGGGCACGCACAGCTAACTTTGCCGCCTCGATGTGCCTTTGTGAGCGTTGCCTTCCATCCCTTGGCATAGGTGTTGTCCGTCTGGAATTCCGGGCTGTACTTAGCCGGCTTCTGGCCATCGAACTCAATGATTACCGAATACGTCTTTCCCATGATTTCCCCTTGCATTGTTTGCCGGCGTCAGAAACGGAACGCCCAGACGAGCAACCCGCCAATCACCGGAATGGCAACCGATAACCCGATGATCGTACCGATCACCCGTGGAGCCGACTTATCGTCCAGATGGTCAATTTTTCGTGAGGCCATACCGAATCCAATCGATAGGCAGCCAATCAGGCACGCCATCCAAAGAACCAGCCAGGCTTCTATGCTCCCCTGCTGTTCCACCAGCTGGACTGACTTGTAGAGGCCGTTAGCCGATCCGAGCATGATCCTGCCGCACCATTTGTCTAACCAAAGAAGTCAGTCCAACTCGCCCTGTCGTGACGGCCACGCGCATGCGATATCGGCGTGACTTTTCTGCACCCGAATAGGGCCGCGGTTGAGGAACGTTGTCACCCTCCCCGGCCCTGAACAAGGCCTGCATTGGCCCCTGACTGTTTCGGCGCCACCCGGAAATATGGACCCGCCGTTGTTCGTTCAGGATTTCCATGTATCTGGCGTTCTTCACTGTTGTCGGCGACAGACTGGCGGCGATCGCCACTTCCCGATACGACAGGTCGGGCTGCAGGCGCAGCGAGGCAACAATTCGCGCCATGCCCGCCGAGTCGCGATCCTGATCCGAAAACAATGGCCTTTCCGCCACTTCCCCAGGTCCGCCCGCGTACACGGCGATCACGAAGCCGTTGCAGGCTTTTCGCCAGTCGGCAATATGGATCTTGCCGAGATTCTGCAGAGCTTGCAGATAACCCCCGGGGCCCAGCGTGTGCAGCGACACGAAGGCTGCTTTGGCGATCTCTGCGGCGGTCAGCTGCCCTGCCCGCTCGACGGACTGGACGATGCGCTGCATCGCCCTGCTGGTCTCATAGCGCGGCACTCGGGAGGATGGAGAGGTCATACCTTGAAGTCGTCGCAAAGAGTGCGCAGCGAGGACGCGCGGCTGGTGATGGAATTGGCGGACTCCAGAGCTCGGCGAACGTAGCCCATGTTGCTTTCGATCAGCGTGGCGATCTGCTCCATATTCTGGGCTACTTGTTCCGAGGCGGTGGCTTGCTCCTGGGCGGCGTCGGCAATGTGTGCGGACATGCCGGTGATTTCCTGACTCGTTGTCCGAATCTGCTCAAGGTCCTGGATTCGCTCCATGATCTGCCCGGCATTTTCCTCGACTTCGCCGACCACTTGATTGATCGATGTCACGCTGCTCGCCGTAACGCGATGGATCTCCGCCACCATTGCGGTGATTTCGTTGGTCGATTTGGCTGTGCGCTCGGCCAGTTTACGTACTTCGTCGGCGACGACGGCGAAACCGCGCCCTTCGTCACCAGCTCGTGCGGCCTCGATGGCCGCGTTGAGGGCCAGCAGGTTGGTTTGATCCGCGATTTCCTTGATGGTGAGCGTCACGTTGCCAATCTTGGAGATCACCTTCTCGAGGTCCGATATCGCTTGGCTGGATTCGCGAACCGATTGAACAACCCTATTTGTCGTCTGGACGCTCGCATCCATGCTTTCGCGTGCGGTGCTTACCCTCTCCTGCGATTCCGATGCGGCGCCGGCGGCATTGCGGGCGGCGTCGGCAACTTCATGGACCGACTGGCTGAATTCCTCGGTCGCCGAGGCTACGCTGGTGGAACTGTCGCGTTGCAATTCCGAATGCTCATAGACTGCCCGGACGTGCCCGTTGATCTGGTTCGTCTCAACATCGATCTGTTGAGCGGCCGCCTTGATTTCATCGAGCATGGCCTTCAGGTGGGCTTGCATCGTCGCGAGGTGAGCCATCAGGCGGCCAATTTCATCGCGCCCGCCGATATCGATGTCACCGGTGAGGTCGCCCTGAGCGATCATCGAGAACTTCCTAATCGCGTCATTCACTGGCCGAGTTATCGAAGCAATGACCCAGAAGCCCGCCAGGACCACGAAAAGCAGACTGGCCACAACCGACCCGATCGCAATGTTCGCAGTTTGCGAATAGCGAACCTTGGCGGCGGTAAACTCGTTTTGTGCTGATTGCTTTACCGCTTCGCGGAAGGCGTTGGATGTTTGCTCGACCTTGGCATAGGCGGGATTGATCTTGCTCAGCAGAACGAGATTTGCACGATCGAAGTTTCCGGCCAGGATTGCCTCACGGGCAACCTGCAGTCCGTCATTGACGAACACGTCGCGTGCCTCGATGTAGGCGGCCAGCAGTCGTTTCAGGTCAGGGCCGAGGTCGCGCCCTTGGAGTTCCTTTACCAGTTCAGTGATCTGATCGCGGTTCTTCGCAATCAGATCCGTGTGCATCGTTACCGGATGCTCATGCATCGAAGCGTAGGCGTTTGTCGGGCTGTGCTGCAACGACAGCATGACTTGCGCCCGGTTGTCATTCATCAGCTTGGTGACTTGGCCGATCATCTCAACCGGCTCCAAGCCCCTGTGATACGTGGTCTCCAGCGCTTCGTTGCCTGCGTTTATGCCGACTACGCCCACGGTTGCCACGCCAGCCACTAGAAGCGACATGCTGGCCATCAAGGCAATCAGCCGAGTCTTGATGGAGAGCCGCATCCAGATTGGCGGTTTGGAACCCAGTTTGGCGGTGCCGGTCCGGATTTGCTGATATAGCCCTTCGGCATTTTCGATTTCGGTCCGAGTCGGTTTCGTCCGTACCGACACGTAGCCAATAACCTCAGTCCCTTGATAGACCGGAGCTGCGAAAGCATTCACCCAGTAGAAATCGCCGTTCTTGCAACGGTTTTTCACAATCCCGCGCCAAGGAAGGCCTTCCCTGAGAGTCTTCCACATATCGGCAAATGCCGACGGCGGCATGTCAGGATGCCGAACCAGGTTGTGATTGCTGCCGACCAGTTCGTGGCGTGAGAATCCACTGATGTCGACGAAGGCATCGTTCGCGTAGGTGATGATGCCTTTGAGGTCGGTCTTTGAGACCAGGTAGCGGCCTTCCGGAAGGCTGCGCTCATTTAATGTGACAGGGAGGTTATTTCTCACGTTTCCAAGGCCAATGATGCGAATGCTTGCATCCTATGGGGTGCCTTGGGAGAAATCGCGGGGCTAAATGGCTGGTTTCCCTATGGGGAATCTGTATCCTGCCAGGCCTGTTGCCATCAAGTACTGGTATGCGTAGAGGTTGCCGGTTCTCGTCTTATCCCGGCAACCCCAGCCGCCTGTCAGCCTTCAAACTTCGGCAATTGGGCAGACATACGATCGATGAACGCGCGGGCTTCGCCGCAGGTCTCGATTGCCAGCGCGTCGCTGATGGCTTGCTCGGGCCATTCGTACTTCTGCACGTACACGGAGGCTGCCGTCACGACCGCAGCCTTTACCGCCGGCGCCAACGGAGAACTGTCCTGACCATTAAACACGTTCTGATTGGCAATCCAGCGCCCCATGTCGAAATCGGCTTCTTGCAGAGCGCGCCGCACGAAGGCTTCGTCTTTGATTCCACGTTCCATATTTTTCCTAGCTTATCCGGCGAGGTTGTGAAAAGAACGGCCTGGCCATAGCCACCTTGGCGATGAAATCCGTTTTCTTCTCAAACGGAGGTTCTTCGCCGACGGCGCAGGTTTTCGCGGCCACCGAAATCTTCGCCACGCGCTCTTTGGTTATGTCATTCAGGAAGGTAGCGAAGCTGCTGGTCTTACCGCTGCTCCCCTTGTCGAACACCATGACCTTACCACCACCCATCATGTAGGTCAGCAGCATGGTTTGCGAAACGGCGCTCATCCCTGCCCTGCTCGAAATCGCGCCAAGACACCCGGCGGCAGCGTGAATGTGCGTTGTGGTCATGGTGTTCATGCTTCTCCTTTTGCTAGAATTTTTTGGTCATTGACCACGGGAAACATTTGCTCCAGTTCTTCAGTTTTGGCTTGTATCTGCTTCGTAGGTGAAACAGCAGCTTCGTTGTGCATCAGCGTCCTAACCAGACTGTCAACTAAGAGACCGGTGTGATCGCCCTTCCTGCCGATTTGCACCTGAAGAAACCGGCCGTCTTCAAAATGTACTTTGGCAAGCCGCACGCTTCCCATGTTCGCGCCGACGATTTTCGTGATTCTTACGTCCGGCGCCTTGCTCGCGAGAATTTCAATGGCCCGTTGGCCGATATACCCGCCGCTCCTAGTAGTCATGGCTCTTTCGCGTGATCAGATTGCTGTTTGGATTTTACCCGCGTTGATTAGGGAAACCACCGTCAAGCAGTCCTGGGCATCCATCCACGAAATGTGAGCTGCCTGCCTGCCCATAGCCTTGCTCAAGGCTTGATAGGCGCGTTTGCGCGCTCCTGCCCCCTTGTTCTGCCACAGCGGGTCAAATGCAGCGTGCGCCGCCCGTCGTGCCTGCATCGTTGCTTTATCCGCGAGCGTGCCAAGCGGGATATCCGTTCCGGGATGGCAACCCACCCTGGCGCCGCAAGCGCAACAGGCATAGGCGAACGGCCAGCCGAATTCCCGGCCACCGTAGAACTTCGCGTTGTTGACCAGTTCGACGTTCCCTCCACAGAAGCGGCAGTTTGTCGGTACCGGAAGGCTATCGCGGACCCGAGCGACGGCTTCGGGATCATTGATCTTTCGACCGTCGCGGGTGTATTCCTGAAAAACGGGATGGGTCATCAGATAGCCGCCCTAGTCGTTGAAGCGGACGCGAACTCGCGGCAGCATCCAGTTGCCACCACCGACTTCGAGACGATCTGCATCAGCCCGGCCAAGGTTCGGGTTGAAGTTGAGGCCGGTTGCACGCTCGACTTCGCGTACGCTGACCTGATAGCGCCCTGGATCGTCGCCCACGTCGGCGCGATTGGGAATGATAAATCCGGTCATTTCGTGCTTACTGGCATCGACGACGACCTTGTAGAGTGCATCCGGGACTGATACACCCCTCCCAATTGTGGAGCGGTGCGGGTTCGAATACACGGGGCCAGTAATCACATAGAGGTCGCCGCGGCGAGCTGTCATTTCGCGGATGCTGGCTTCCAGGTTGGCCCAGATACCGCGATTGTGATCCGGATTTTGCGGTACTGCATTCGACAGAAGAAACGTTTGGTTCATCAATGCCTGACTGGCCCGATAGTCGCCAGCTGGTGCGAGATGTCCTTTGTCGTAGCCCGAGCGCTTGTAGTCGTCGAGGTGAGCGTTGGCGCCGGAAGGAATCTGCGGGTCTTCGTTGAAATCGAGTCCCTTGCGACTTGCGCGCCCATCCATTTCTCTGGCTGCAAGGCGCTCGGCGATCCAGAGGGGAGTCTTCTCGGCCGGATCGTACATCCCCGCATAGCCTGCCCTGCAGGAGTAGAAAGCTCGATGCTGGATCTTCGCGTCGCTAGTTTGCGGATAGCCGTACGCCTGGAACTGCGGGCAGTCGCCATTGGGATGCCCCTGCGTTGTGCTCATCCCTGCCGAAGGAATCGCGGTGGGCCTCGAGAACTCCCTTGTGTGTTCGCGACTGAGATGGGTGATCTCCCGCACCGCCTCGCCAACGAAATTGAAGGCAAAGGCGGGTTGCGCAGCGGGCAAGGCAGCCAGCGCCAGGATGAGTGCAACGAATCGGTTCTTGATCATGGTGTATTCCTGTTCAGAACATAGGTATTGGTTTTGTGCGTGCTGCGGATGCCTTGGCATCGCGTGCAGCGTCGAGAATCTTTCGGATGGTCACTGACACGGCCGTTGTCTGGAGGGTGTCTGCGCGCTTGGCGACGCTGACATTCCAGATTTGCACTGCCTTAGCCAGCGACACTGACTTGCCTTCCATTGCGGCGAGCCGTGCAGGCACGCCGCGGACAACGAAGGCCTGCCAGGAGAACGTTGGTGCGAATTCGAGTCGCATTTCTTTCCCCTCGCTGTTCTTGGCTTCTTTAATGGTGATGACGGCCATGGTTGTTCAGGTGGTCGGGTTGGTCCCGGCACGGTTCCTTAGGCGGTAACCGGCTCACCAGCCTCCTGAGTGAGGTTGAGCGTCAAGGCCCCGGCCTGATCGGCGGTTTCCAGGAAGGCGCGCAGAGATGCCAGGCCGGGGGCTTGGGCAACTTGTTCCTCACCGGTTTGAACGGTTCCCTCGGCTGGCGGCTCATCGTCACCGCGGGCCAACAAGAATGCCTCGATGTCCTCGAACTCTTCCGTGCCCTCTTCGAATGCACCATTCTGTAGGCCGGCCAGAGCTTCTTGCTCGAAGGCTTGCTGGTCGAGGCCGGCGCTCTCCATCTGTTCTTCGTATTCCTGAGCCAGCTTGATGGCATCGAACTTGGAGACCTTGTTCAGCACCAGATCGGCATACCAGAACTTGGTCCAGCACGACATCGACGATGCCTTCTGGCGAAGCTTCAGCATGAACGGAACCCCAACGAGGCGATTGCCGAACATGGCGCGCATGCGGGTCATTTTGGCGTAGAGGGTACGCACAGCGTTGATCGACTCGGTACGCAGGATGAAACTCGAAAATTCGTCGTCCTGGCCGTCAATCATGACGTTGAGGCGGGCAAACAGGTCACACTTCACCTGACGGCCGAATTGGCAGTGCTCGGACCCGACACATTCCACCGAGACCACCTTGCCGCCATCGAGGCGGCGGGCGCATTTCCCATCGCCGGCGCAGATGGTGCGACCGTCGTTGTTGAATGCTTCGTAGCGGGCACGCATGTTGAGGTCCGGATCATTGAACATCAGATGTACCGGGATCTCGGTGATCAGCTCGGCCTTCTGTTCCGTGGTTTCAGCGACATGCTTGTGCATCGGGTGTTCAACCCAGTGGCCTTCGCCGTCCTTGAACAAGGCCGTGATCTTGAAGTGATTGGCCCGGACCGGATAACGCTTGCCCTTCTGATTGATGGCCACATCGCCGAGGCGAATGGTGCCGACGACTGGTGTGGTGATTGCGAGATTGCTGATCATGCTGCGACTCCTTGGTTAGGTGCGCAGCAGAGGTGCCGCGCTTCATGTAACCAATGCTACGGAGTCGCTTTCGAGTTTCTAGCCCCCAAATTGCGGGCTGATTCAATGACCTTTGCAGCTATCGCAAATTCTGGAAATGCGCTTGCCGCCATCCTTCAGCTCAAACTGGTCGAGGGATTTGGCAACTCCGCATGACCCGCATGTTTGCTTTGCCTCCACCCGCGGCTGATGCGGTATTCCCGCCTTCAGCATCTGGCTTCTCGTTCTGGCTTGAAAAAGGCTCACGGTGTTTCCCTTTTGGATTTTCCGGATGCAACCGGCCTTTGCGTGGCCGGCGGCATCTCCAGATAGTTCAGCGTATCGCTCCAGAAGCGGTCGAGCATCATGTTCAGCAATTGGCTTTGCGGTTGCTCGGGCTTAGTGCAAGGAGACGGGGGAACGGATAATTTCTTCGACATCGCTGATTGCAGACGAGTAGTTCATTTGTTGATAACCAATCCGGCAGTCGGAAACACCGCGTGAGGCGAACTCCCGAACCAGATAGTCCAGCGTGTCGCTGACATTTCCGTCCCGAAGCTCATCCAGGCATAGCGTCATCGTGCACTCGCCCAGTACGCCGCCGGCCTGCAGAAGGATTTCGATCTGATACTCGCCCCAAGGGGCGCCATCCGTCACTACATTGAAGGTTGCGCAATCCGCCACCATCGAGTTGTTTGCGATCAGGCTATCGAGATAGCGTTTGGTGATATGGCGAGACGAACTGATTGTGGCATCCAGGAACGGTTCCATCCTGCTGCTCTGGATCGACGGAGTTCGGCAGAATGGAGTTGCCCGTTCGAAGGCCACATGTCGTTCGACGATCTTGGCCAACTGTTCTTGTGCAGCAAGATCGGTGAGCAGTCGCGGCTTGGATTTCTCGGCCTTCCAGTAGAGCAGGCCAATCATCATTGCCGAGTCGATCATTGCCGCATCGCTTTCGGTGATCCTGGCGTCGAGGACGGCGTTCGGGCTTCCGCGCACGCCACGCTCGAAAAGGCGCGGCGTCAGGTTGTACATATCCTCGACCGACATCAGTTGGATCGTGCTGCGGGGAAGAGGCTGATCCAAAAAGATCAGTCCGTCGTCCTTCGACATCAGCTTGGCTCCTTGGACTTCCTTCAGGATTTCCTTGACGGCCAGTACCTGTTCGAAGGCCATCCCGAGATCACCATGCAGAGGAATGCCAACCAGGCACGTTGTGTACTCGCGGTTACCGATCTGGATCGTGCGCTTCGTCAGAACTTCCTTCAGCGGAGCATTCCAGTCCAGGAGGGGGTTCTTTCGCGCAGCAACCATCAGATGCGCCGGGATAGTGCCGTAGGCGCCATCGGACATGGCGCTGTCGAGGAGATCGTACATAGTCTTCTGCTCACTGACGGAAAGGCCAAGATTGATGGGCTGGGTCGAGAGATTGGGTGTTTTGATCAAGTTCGGACCTATGTTATTTGATTAGAAGGCAAGGCTATGACAGAAATTATCGGATTGACGATCAGGTTTATTCAGAATAAACCGGAATGTCTCGTTTATTGAGAGCAAGCCTGAAACCGCCATGATGCGTTGCAAATCTTCCTTTTCCAGATGGCTCATTGCGACTTGCAGAAAGGTGCGTTTCAGATAGGGCGAGCAGAATTGCCCGCGGCCATTGGCGATCAGCAGCATCATCGGATTCCGCATCGAAACCCCAAGCAGCAAGATGGCCGCTAGCGCATCTTCCCGATTGGCGTGGATGTGTCCGTAGACGTCTGCAGGACCGATGCAATAGTCGCCAAGGCAAGCCGACAGAAAGCGGTTGCTGCGATGGTCCTTTCGGTGTTCGACTGGGAACCTTGCAGCAGTCAAGGCTTTAGCCTGTTCGATGCAGGCATCCGTGAACTCCTCGTGAGGACCAACGGATGCCCAATAAATGATGTTCTCGTCCATACAGGCCCTTTTATCTGAACGCTGATCTTTTCCAAGTCGCCATTTTCGACACTTTGTTAGTTCGTCGCCGGGTGTTAAAACAGGCTTTTTCTGGGTGGAAATGGACAGTGTTTTTCCTACACCCTCCTTCATGCGACTGCTGCGGTGATTGCCTATTTGCCTACTGGAAATCGTGGAGTCGGTCGGTAGCATGAAGCTATCGATAACTCATTTCCATCTCGCCATGACCCAACCTGCCCAGTCCTCTGTTCTGTATCCGACTCAGCCGACATCCATTGATTTGTTTTCCGCAGAACCGAGTGTTGCCATCGTTCATCCTGATCGCAATATCGTTTCCGGTGTCGCTCCGGGCTGCTTTCATATGGACATTCCCTCGGACGAATACCACCAGCTGCCCGATTCCGTATCCTGCTCCGGGCTGAAGCACCTGCTGCGTTCGCCGGCACATTTCCAGGCCTACCTCGAGGCGCCGGACGACGGGAAGCCGAACATCGGCACTGCGCTGCATTGCGCCGCCCTTGAACCGGAAGTCTTCGAGGCTACCTACACGGTATTCAGCGGTCGGCGCGGCACCAATGTTTACAAGGCCTTCGTTGAGGAAAACAAAGGGAAAATTATTCTCAACGAACAGGAGTGGATCAAGGTACATGGCATGCTCCGCGCCATCATGACCCACAAGGAATTTCCTCTCTGGAAGGCTCTGCAAACGGCCAAGCGCGAAATGTCCGTCTTCTGGACCGACGAAGAAACCGGCATCCAATGCCGTGTTCGCTTCGATGCGCTGTGTGCCCCCTTTGCGAACTTCGACCTCAAAACTACGACCGACGCCCGCCCCAAGCACTTCCTCCGGCAGGCCATTGATTTGGACTACGATCTGCAGGCCGCCATGTACACCGAAGCTGCCCATCGATTCACCGGAGAAGTCCTCCCGTTCATCTTTGTCGCTGTCGAGGAAGATGCTCCCAATGGCCTTTGGATGCTGCCGGCCGGCCAATCCATGATCGACAACGGCTGGAAGAAATTCCGCCGTGCTCTGGATACCTACAAGCGTTGCCAGGAATCCGGACAGTGGCCGGGCTATACCAATGCCTACACCACCCTTGAAATGCCCCGCTACGCCCTGCTGGAGGATTAATTGGGCTACACCACCGAACAAATCGCCGTCGTCAATCATGACGGCGGGCATGCTATCGTCGGCGCCGTTGCCGGCTCGGGCAAAACCCACACGATGGTTGCGCGAGTGATTCACCTGCTCAAGGCCGGTGTCGAGCCGCGCCGCATCCTGGTGCTCATGTTCAACAAGAGCGCCCAGGAAGAATTCGAACGCCGTCTCAAGCGGGCCTGCGCAGAAGAAGGTTTGCCAGTCGCTGAGGTGCTGACGTTCCACGGGTTCGGTATGCGTATTTCTCGCCGCTTGGTCGAGGCCGGTTTGTTGAATGGCGCCAAGCTCGAGACCGAGGGTTACACCATTCGGAAGATGGCCCGTGAGATCCTGCAGCGCGTGAATGCTGAGGGTGATGAAGACAATCTGCTTGATCTGAATTTCGAAGTCGTCACGGAGTTTCTGGATACGATCGATATCCTGAAAGGTGAGCTATTCCCGACGCCCGATGAGCGTTGGGCTGCAACTGTCCGCGACATCGACAAGCGCTTCGTCCGCGGCTTCTCGCTATTCGAAGAAGCCAGGTTCGACCGCGGCATCCGCCTGTTCGCTGACCTGATCTACGATCCGGTAATGGCGGCTTTGTCCAACGCCGATGTGGAACGTTTCATTGGTGGCAGATATGACCACGTAATCATCGACGAATTCCAGGATATCAACGAGGCACAGATGACCCTCGTGCGGATGATTGCTGGCAAGCGGGCTTTCGTGATGGCCGTTGGGGATGAAGACCAGACCATTTATCGCTGGCGCGGTGCCAAGCCGGACTACATGACTTCCCTTTTCACCAAGGAATTCCCCGGCGCTGACCGCTACACCCTGCCCCATACCTTCCGCTACGGCCATTCGCTGTCACTGCTGGCCAACTTCGTCATTACCCGCAACGGTAACCGAACGGACAAGATCTGCGTTTCCGGGATTGAGCGCGATACCGCCCTCGACGTTCGCCTCGTTGCCTCGAACCCCGGGGCGGAGGCGCTCAAAATTGTGAAGGAATGGACTGCTGGCGGCCGTGGGTTGCACGAGATCGCCGTCCTGGTCCGGGAGTATGCTCATTCCATCAGTTCCGAAGTGGCGCTGCTGCAGGACGGCATTCCCTACCGCATTGTGGGGGCCGCCCCCTTCTTCGATCGCGCCGACGTGCTCGGATTGCGTGCCTATCTCCAGCTGGCCGCCGGTGGAATGGCCGCGGTCGAATCCGTCGAGCGCCGGACCAAGCTGGTGCAGGCGCTGCTGATGACGCCGACACTCTACTTGCGTCGGGATACTGTCGAGATGATTGCCGAGGCTGTCGCCGAGAGCCCCGATGACCTGTTGAGCATCGCGGAGAGTTTCTTCCGCAGCGATTCCCGTGCTCTGCCATTTACTCGTGATCGCCGGCTTCGCGCAATCGAGACCTGGCGCTGGGTGATGGGTATCGGGCCGACGAAGAAAGCCGCAGAGCTGCTGGGCGAGATATTGCAACGGACGAACTTACAGAAGGAAATCGAGAAGAACGTTCCCGATCCCCGCGAGTCTGCCGAGAAGATCAGGATGATCTGGCAGATCGTCAAGCTGGCCCGGGAGCGTGGTGAGTCGCCGGCTGGTTTCGTCGCCTTTCTGGATCGGCTGGCCACTGACTACGGAGCGGCCGAAGCAAGTGACGACCGGGTTCTGATCACCAGCTGCCATCGCGCCAAGGGTCTGGAATGGCCTTTGGTCATCCTTCCGGAACTGACCGATGGATCGTTCCCGGTCATCCGGGACGGTTCAGGCGATGCGGAGATTGAGGACGAGCGCCGCTTGTTTTACGTGGCTGCTACCCGCGCGAAAGAGCGGCTTGCTCTTCTGGCGCCGATGGATCAGGCGTTGCTCATGGCGAGCCGGACGGGTCGCTCGGACCCGCCCAACAATCCGCTAGCTTCCCGTTTTCTCTACGAGGCGAACCTGGCGGTGGCCGTTGATGGGTTGGAAACTACGCGCAAGGTCCAACCGGATTCCCGGTGCGCTGCCATCATTGATCGGTATCGTCGAGTCCAGGGAACGCCCGAAAATCCCCGGTAGGTCATTGTTCATGATGGGCGACGCGAGTGAGAATCCCTGCAGGTAGCGGACGCCCATCACCTTGAGCAGCTGGATCTTCTCGTCAGAGTCGATTTTTTCCCCAACCACATCCGCGCCGATATCCTTGGCCAGTGCAATGGTGCGGCTGATTCGCTCCCGATAGCGGAGCGTTGTGTCGTCGATGACGACTTTGATCAAGTCGGGTTTCACTGCGCGGACCAGTAATTCGTCGGCAAAACCCGTCTCGAAATCATCAACTGCCAGCTTGCATCCGACCTCTCTGACGCCGGCTGCAAAGACCGCGACCCAAGCGGTCGGGATTTCTGTCGATTCCGTGATCTCGACGATGAGTCGGTCACTAACTTGGCTGGCGGCCAGCCTTCGAATGATCTGTTGGCCGTCTTCAAGAATGGATCGCTGGGAGACGTTGAACGACGCCTTCATGCCAGGATTGCGCCGCAAGGTATCAACCGTCAGTGCCAGCACGTGCATGTCGATGTGGTGGATGAAGCCCAGTTCTTCAGCCAGCGACAGCAGGCGAACATGGAAATGCGGGTCCGGCGTCCGGGTAATGCGGAGTGTGGATTCGAAGAAGCCAACCTCACCATCGGTTTCGAGGTCGAAGATTGGCTGCAGGGCAATGGTGGCATCGCCGGCCTGGATGAAACTTTCTTGCACGCTATTCACCCTCGCCAATTCCTGAGCCGACCGGAATCAACATGAATAAAACCCTTGGATGGATAAAAGCCGACTCCGCCCCCTCGAAGGTATGCGGCAAGCCTGGCCAGATAATCTGCAGGTACGTCTGGAATCCAAATATCTGCAGCCTTGCCGGCGACATGCTGTGAGGTGCGTGCAGCGCCCTCGGTTGCATTGTTCGTCTGTGGTGAGCGATACCCACTGTTGAGGACAATGGGACGCTGGATGCCGGCGATTTCGAACCAACCCTGAATTCCGCGCAGGATGTCCAACAGTACCGGGTCCATCGATACGGTCAGGTTGGCCCGAACATCGCGCAGTAGATGGCATGCTTCACGGTAGCCATCAACTAGGTATTCCCCATTGGCCCAATAGACAATCCGCCGCTCTTCGCCAGTTGCTTGCCGCTTTATCCAGAGGGAGCGTGGGTAGTCCCAGAAGGACTGGCACAGCCCTAACCCCGGCGTGCCGACGGCCAACAGGCCGGCCGCAGCTTTGGCAAGGAACTCTCGACGGTGCATAGGAGTGTTTGGAGACATGGAATGCTCACTCTAGTGACTTTCCTACGCGGATTCCCGTGACTAAATCCAGCCGCGTGCTATGAGCAATTTTCCACACCGTTTCGCAGGCTCGCCGAAAGGCCTTCCTGCAAAGCGATAGGGCAAAAAAATCCCCCCGCTGCCATTGCTGGCAAACGGGGGGCTGGATCAGGATTTCTCCGGATTCTGTTTGGTCTTCCGACTACGCTTCGGTTTCAGACCGTATCCGAATCGTTTCCAGGCTTCCGGATCGATCGGCAACGGACTGGTCCGCGCATTCTTCAGATTGACGAAGACGCCATGGTGCGAGAGGCCACCGTAGCGAAACAACTCGAACAGCAAGTTGAGCGCATACAGGGCAACCCCGCGATTCACAAACAGCGACTGTTTTTCAAGAGCTTCCGCCAAACTGCAAGACGGCCCGGTATCTTCGCCCTCGAGGCTCGGATCACAGGTTTCCGGAAAGAGGTCGGCGACCGTCGGTAGCCGTGCCACCTTTCGCGCCTTGTCCCGCTGCTGATTCTTGAACTCGCCCAGGATCACCTGACCATCATGCTGTCGGTTGCCCAGGTCGAGCCAGTAGCGAACATTGCAACGTTCGCCGGCAGTCTGAATTGCTGCACGAGCTGCTCTGGTATCAACGCAACCGATGACCAGATCCATGTTGTACAGATTCGAATTTGCCTCCAGTCGAGCTGTGGCGCTCTTCCAGTTTGTCCCCATCGCCATGTTGATGCGATGGATCAGCACGTCCGCCTTGTATTGACCGACGTCGGCCGGATAGAACATCTGGCGACCGACATTCGAGGGACTGACAACATCATCATCCACCGCCACCACGTTCAGGCCGCCGGGATGACCGAGGGCAAGCATTGCGTGATGAAGTTGGGCGAGACCCGTCAGCACCTGCGATCCCGATCCACCGGCGCCAATAACGGCAACGTCGACCGGACCTTCCAGAAAGTTACCAGGAAGATGGTGGGGAAACATTTGCTTCTCCTTCGTTTGTCCGCCGATCGCTTCCCGTGATGGAAATTGACAGCGGCAGGTAATGACCGAGCGTACAGAGCCTGGCTTTTACCGTTGGATTGGGTTGATCCACGTTTCCGACGACGATGGCGATTTTGAGATCGCCTCGATCATCTTCGTTGTCTGTGCGCGAGAAAAACGCGCCCAAACTGCCGTGGGAATGAATATCCACCACGACATGCTGCCCTTCCGTGAGGTCGGGACGCTTGTACGTGATGTGGCCGGGGCTGTTGCTGACCGGTTCGAGAATTTGGCTGACCAAGTTCTTGGTTGCTTCATCCCAGATCAGCGCCATGGCCACTTCGTTTGGAAGGGACTGCCGTGCGAACTCGACGAATTCCCGGAGCGTTTCCCCCAGATGGGAGAAGCCCGTTTCCAGCGCCGGTGTTACCAGCCCGTAGGGCATGGCGACGTTGTTCTGCAAGGCAATAGGTTGCCGGGAATAAATCCCCGGCCGCCGCGCTTCGATCCAGATTCCATCCCTGGCATTGAGAATGCGATTCCCCGGTACAGCAAGGGCCTCGAACTCACCGAAGAACGGCACCATGATTGCAGGCATGGTGCTTTGCAATGCGATGTCTCTCGAATCCATCGGTTATCCCTTCAGGACCAAGTTGCTGTACATCGATTGCAGCGTCTGCTTGGTATCCACCAGCATCCCTTCCGGGAAGCGCTGGTAGCGTCCGTCCAGCATTTCCATCCAGAACTTGAACGCGCTCCCTTTCGCGATGAGCTTCTCGGGTGCGTGGATGTTCGGATGGGTGAAGAAAGACCCGAAGAAAGCGTCCTCCCATGCAGTCGGTTTTTTCCGGTTGGCGCCTTTCGGCGTCCGGGCAGTACCGGTGCAAATCTTCCCTCCCCGCCAGACGTTGAAATACGGCACCTGGTAGAGCTTGGTTTCCGGCGTCGGCCGGTCTTTGCCTTTGACAGCGAAGACGTGCCAACCTGCCTTGCACGTGACCATCACCAGCCCGGGGTTCGGAACTGGCGCGTGACGCTCGCCGCCGATTTCCTTGCAAGAGAACCACACTTCCCGCTGGGTAGGCTTCACCCACCAGACCATGTGATCGACTCCGGTTGCAAGTACGGTTTCCGGTAGCAGGCCCGTGCCACGCTGGCTTTCCGGCAACAACGCACGAAGCGCGGCCATCAAACCATCTTTCGTCGCCAGCACACCCGGTTGGATGACTGGCTGTTTTACTCCCTTGACGGTGACGTCATGCACGGTGGCAAACGTCTCGTAGAGCAGGATTGCATGCTTGATACTTTCAGCTTGCGCTGTCGATCCGGCCATGACTTCCATTTGATATTTCCTCCTATGATTCAGGGTCGGAAATCAGAGGCAGCAAGGCGTCCAGTTGCTTCAGGACGGCAAAGCCAGCTTCCATCTCCGTTTTCCATTTTTGAAATCCGCTTTCATCAAGCGGCACGCAGTCGGCGCCCAACAACTCGGTGAAGCAGTCGCTGCACTGATTTGCTTCTTCCATGAAGTCGTCGACTAGTTGAATCAGCCGGTCGTCGCCATTCCAGCGGACATACGCCAGGTGATAGACGTTATCCAGCTGAACCGGGCTTTCGCCGTAGACGTAGGGAAGTCGATAGCTGTTCGGATCGGCCTGGCTCAAGGCCAGTACGATGCCTGCGATCGACCGTACGTCTTCTGTTGCAGCTTCCTGCGCAACACGTTGCAACTGTGTTGCATCGAGTAGCCATTGCGGCTCTCTGCCTGGTTTGAGTAGCCAATCGGGGAAGCATTTCTCGAATGAATCCGGCCCAAAGGAATCTTCTTCCTCCTCGCCGTCATCTTCTTCGCCACTACCTTCGCGGTAGGACTCCATTTCGGACTCATAGTCCTCCTGGTTGTCCGTCCCGTACCACCACACCCGTTCGGCAATGTAGCGACCGACATGCGGGGTGAAGATCGGGAGCAACCGCGAGGCTGCCATGTCGAACCAATGCACCGCCGTCTTTCCCAGACCCGGGTGGATCTGTTCCAGTTCGGTAATGCGTCTTTCGAGCTGCACCCAGGGTGCCTCGTAGCCCCCGATGATTCCGAGGTACCACTTGGCTTCCCAGCTGTCTTGCTCGTAACCCATGCGGGCGCCGGGGCCGAAGCCATCGTCGCTCGGGTACGGCATTACCTGGACGGCGAAGTTGGCGAGTTGCCGATTGCCATCGACTTGCTTGTCCATCCAACGGGCTACCGCTGTCTGGATCAGTTCGCGCGGGCTGCCTTGATCGGTTTCCTCGATATAACCAGCATCCATCCACAACAGCGCGATCTTTGCCCAGCGTGTTCCGTACTGGTCTTGTTCAATCGTGCCTGGGATGCCTTTTGCCAGCGAGGGGATCGCTAGCAGATTAGGGGCATGATGCCCGAAGGGGGATACAGCTTTTCCCCGCTGTTTTTGGCCTGAACCACGGCCTGAAGAGCGTTTAAGCATTCTTTTTTCTCCGAATCAGTTACCCCCATCCCTTGCGGGACAGGGGTAGAACCGACCGGGAGAACACCCTTTGCCTGCGCCTTGAGGCGTTCGCGTAGTGTTCCCACGATCGCCTCTCAGTAGGCAAAAAGGTATTTGTCGATCAACTCGCCAAACTTGTCGATCTTCGGTTTCAGCGCCTTTGCGAGGCGCTTCAACATCGGATCCTGAAAGCCGGCCGGCACCACCTTGATGTAGGTGAGACCGTCGGTTTCCTGCGGACAGACTTCCAGGGTTGCCCCCTTCGTTCCGACCGCACGTTTGAACGTATAGACCAACTTGTCACCCTTCCGCTCCGGACCCTCGATCGCCGCGGAGGTGATTTCGGGATAGGCAGCGGAGTAGATGTCGCGGACCTGCTCGGGGGTTTGTTGAGCACCCGGATCCGGCAAGGTCAGGCCGTTGTAGTGGAACTCGCGCGTCAGCGTTTCGACTTTCATGGTTTCCTCCCCCGATTAAGCGAAGAGGTTGCCAGGATCGGCTGCGGGTGCGGCGGGAGCCACATCCGATGCCGGCGGAGTTTCCTCACCTTCGTCGTCCTCCCCGTCAGGGTTGGAATTCGTCGGTGCGGCTTTGTCCTTCACCGTGCTGGCCGTGGCTGACTTGGTGATGGCTTTGACAGCCTTGCCGGCCGATTCCTGCTTGGCGGCTGCAAGTACTGCGGCTGTGGCTTCCATCTGTTCGGTCAAGCTCTTGCGAGCAGTGACGTACTGGGAAACGCACTCGGCGAACTGAGCATCCAGTTCGGCGGCCGTAGCAGTGAGGGCCAGAGGCTGAGCCAACGCGCCCTCGCCTTTCGGTACCACCAACACCGTAATGGTGTTGTCGGGATTGCCGGTCAGGTTGAGTGCAAGGGTGCCGCCTGCGAGCAGGCTTTGAAGAGACTGGAACATCATGGTGGATCTCCGTATCTTGCGGAGACACCATGCCCCTTATGGGGATGGATGTCCCCACAGGGTTGATGGAATGCTGGCTTAGGCTCAATGCCCGGTGCTGCCAGCTACCGTTTCACGCTTGCGCGTAGAAAATACGGAAAACCCTCTCCGGAGTTGTTCTCTGGACAGGATTCTTGCGGCTGAATTGCATTGGGAGGTGTTCGGCTGATGCCGGTGCAGGTTGAACTGCAGTGTATGGCTGGCTTGGTTGCGGTAACGCCAGCTACCGATGCGCTATCGTAGCCCGAAGAGCCTTGCTTGAGCAAGGCCCTGCAGACGTGGGATTACTTCTTTATTACGTGGTCCCCGGACCACTTGCCAAGCAATTTAGACAGCCACCAGCCGGCCAGGATGACCAAGGGTTGGCAAGCGATGAAGATGAGAGCGTGCGTTCCGGTCCCCGCGGCCTGTTGCTGGAATTCTTTGGTTTTCTCCGGATTGTCGAGCATCCACAGCAGCGCCAGCGTGCCGACGGCGATGATGCCGACGTTGGCAACCATCGGCCAGAAGTCGCGGGGCCGCAGGCCGGCGGTCAAGACTGCCGCCCCCGCTCCAACGAGAAGAATGAGAGTTGAAGAGTCCATGTTGTTCCTATCCAGTGCGGGCTATCGTGTGATGGAAGCTATTTTGCTGCGGCTGCAGACTTGGCTTCCAGGTGCAGAATCATCGTTTTGTGGCGGTCAATGATCTTGGCGCGCTCTGCTTCGAACTTTTTCCACGCTTCGGCAACTGGGATGTCAGCCGGTCGACCATTCATTTGCCCGGCCAGGGTGTAAGCGAGGCTTCCGAGCGCTTCCCTGAACTGAAAATCGAGGTCGCGCTGATTGTCGATGATCTCGGGCTTGAGTGTGTAGCTCTGGACTGCTCCGATTAACGCTACCTTGTCGGGAATTGTCGATAGCGCCGTAAAGGTGCCGGCCATCGCCGCGGTGATCTGCTTCTCTCGAAGCTGTTTATCCTGCTGCTTTTTCTGTGCCAATTTCTGAGCACTCGTGTAGCGAGCCGATAGGGTATCCAGCAAGGTTGCAGCCTTGGACAATTCAAGAGTCTCAGCCTGCGAGAGCCCCGTGGAAGCGGCCGCTGCTATCTCCGAGCGTATGCCGCCGGCGACACGTTTCAACTGCGTTGCGCGACGCTTGTGTTCGTCGGCACTACGGAATAGAGAATCTGCAAGTTCGGATGCGGTTTTCACGATGATCCTTGGTCCCTCATTCAACCGACAATGTAGGTCTTTTTACTGGGGTCATTGCCAGAATCACGGTTGACAATGGTTGGACGACGCCACTGATTGCGTCGCAGGGAGTGGTTTGGTCCCCAGGCCTGCCAGACGTAGCTTCCTCGCCTCACATGGGAATTCTTGCTGACAGCGGTAGAAGCGAGACCCGAGTCATCGTCAATGTCAGATTCCGGGCCAATGGAGATGTAATCGTAGAGCTTTCCAGCACGATCCATAGCTTTCTGCCGCTCTTTCCCTTGCTTCTCACGGGCCGCGGCCATGGCAGCGGTACGATCGTTCACTTCACGTCGGCGCTGGTCGTGCAAGGTCGTGTACAGGAGAACTTTGACCATGGTGCGCAGAAATTCTTTGAGCAGGTCAGCGACCGCTTGCGTTCGAGGATCCACGCCATGCTCACGTACCGTTTCATCGATGGCACTGAAGCTCATGCCCAAGTTTTTGCCGTCGCCTGGAGAGCAGGTAATCAACAGTGCCTCACTGGTCAGATCGAATGTTTGCTCGGCGTCTTCAGCGATCGGCACGATGGTATAACGGCGTTCCTCGGGAAATTCCTCGTCAGCTGCGTCAATCTCTTCTGATACGTAGAAGCCGTCGATATGCAGCGGCGAGTCACTATTTGCTGGATCAATTGAGATTGGCTTTTCGAAGTGGAAGTAGCAATCCGGGAAGGGAATTCGTAGCGCTTCGGTCGGGTAGTCATCAGACAGGTCCGTTTCCGCAAGGGCGTTCATCAAGCGTTCCCGGACCATAAACATGGCTCCGCCAGCCGCGGTGAAATGGGTTGCACAGTACATCTGTTGGCAAGGCAGGAGCTGGCGCCCATGGCCCTGTTTGAGCATTTCAACGAGCGGGTAGCCGAATTCCTCCTGCAAGGCTACTGCAGCGGCTTCCCGTGACAGTCCTGGGCGTGCTACGACCTCCTTGAAATGCTTCAGGAAACCAGGGGTGTAATGCTCCCGGAGCACGTTGTCGATTCCGCCCCTGGCTTGGCGTACTGGGTCTGGTAGCACTTTCAACTGTGCCACGAAGGTCGGGTTGTCGGCATTGAGGATTCTGGCATCCCAGCCGATGGCCCATTCTCCGGTTTGAAGAATCGTGGTTGCCTTGGGACCAACTTTTAGAAGCGATGGATCTTGCCACTGCCCATCAGCACTACGAACGAAAGGCATGCCAAGGGCGTTGCAGCGATATTGTTCCAAGGTCGCCAGGGGAAGCTTAATGCACTCGACGCCGGCTTTTGCCGTAAAGGCATCGATTTCCTGCTCAGCCAGATGTTTCGGGAAGCCTGCTGGCAAAAGGAGCCGGCTGGCGGCCAACATCGCACCACTTTCGCCGACGAACTGCATCTCCAGTAGTTGCGCAGCAGTAGGGAAGCGAATGATATCCATGCCGGTCACGACTCTCGACAGCTGATCAGGCTCGGTTACCTCCGTGCTCTGGGTGCCGATTGAGGCATGCAAGGTTTCAAGGGTTTTGTGAATGGCAATACGCTGTGTGCATGCGATTCCATCGGAAAGTTTGCGTACCTCCAATAGATCGACATGCAAGTTTGGCTCGTTGCGATTGACTTCAGCCACTGAGGTCATAATCACGTCGAGGACTTGCTGACCATACTCAGTCAGTATGAGCGGCCCATCGACGGCTTCTCGTGCGGACATCTGGGGGACGGCCATTGCGAAAGCGTAAAAGAAGGCCTGACGAGTATGCCACTCGGGGTCGACCGCATCCTGATGGGCCAATACCGTGGTTGCTCCAGCCTGTGCCCACCATGTGAAATATTCATTGTCAGCGTCGCTGCGCTCCGGGTTGGTCAGCATGAAATTTAGGCTAACCAGGTCTGCTGGTGTAGTGGACCGATTTGGTACAGCCAGAACCAGTCCGGGCAATTTGGCGCCGTTGGGATCCCGCAGCATATCCATCTGTGCATCGATACGAGAAAGTAAGACTCTCAGGGCATCGAGGCTGTCGAACTTGCCTTCACCGCTCATGGTAAAAGGCACGGTAACTATCAGGTGGGCACAACCGCTCAGCGCTTCCCGGCGCTGGGGCGTCAGTCCGAACCGCAACAGATTCATTGCTGCCCGCATGGCGTCACCCATCATTTCGCGTAAATCTTCATCTTGGCACGCACAGATGGCTTCAGTCAGAGCCTGAAAGCTGTTGTTCCGAAGTTCGAGAAGCGCTTTCTCCACTGCGTTCAACATGACGGAACGAACGTTTTGGCGATTCACCTTGGACAGGATGGCAAGGGCGTCTTTTGACAATGGGCGTTTATGCATTTCCGTTTTTCTTTGCAATCGTTATCGCTTACACCAGTTCGAAGATTTCGCTGTTCGGACTGCCAGTGATGTTGAGCACTTTTCGAGCGTCCGTCATGCTCACAAACTCAGTGCTGAAGAGCGTTGATTCAGTGTTGTAAGGCACCAGCCTGGATAAGCGCAGGATTTCGCCGGCGACGAAATCAACCCCGCCATTTGTAGAGATGGGCTTGAGAAGCCGCACCAAGCCTCCGTGCAAAAGCCAGTTGCCAACCGTGTTCATATCCATTGTGCCGGCCTATTTCAATCGTTAAGTTGGTTCATTGTGCCATGTTGAGTTTTGAATTCCAGCGGCCGAATACCGTCCGAATTGATGCAAGGGAAATAGGCGAACCAGTTGGTGGACGTAAAAAAGCCCGGCCTCCGAAAGGAGAACCGGGCGGTTGAACATATGGAATGTCCAGTTTCAGATAATTTCAGCCCACGAAGGCAAATCGTCAGTAGCGACCAGGCCATAGCCACTACCGTAGGGATCAGCAATTGCCTCGACATTGGCGTTCTTCACGCTGTCTTCGACATCTGCCATCTGGTCCGGAGTTGCGTTCCGCCAGCTGCCCCCTCCTGATGCCGAGAGCTGCATGGCAATGATGGACTGCTGTTTGCGGTCGAAGACGAAGCGCACGACAAATTCACCGAAGCCAGCGAAGATGTGGGCCCAGCCGTTCGGCGCACCAGCGATCAGGTACTGCCGCATGTCAGCGACACGCTTCAGTGCTGTATCGATTTCCTCATCGGTCATCGATCCATCGTCCGATGCGTAGGGCTCGATTTCACGGTTGCAGGCCGGACAGCGGTCGTTACACGCGCTGCTCCAGGTATCCTGCCACTGCTCTCCGCAAGTGCAGAGGTAGTGGTTTTCGAACTCGCTGGGGCCATCCAGATCAGGTTCCGTTCTGGGAGTAGTTAGCGGTTGCGCCATAGCTTGAATATCCGCGACGAGTTGCTTCGCATCGCGCAACAGCTTGCTTTCCTGCAGCACAGAATGGCCGTCCAAGGCGGTCGGCTGAATGAACTGCCGCCAAATTGCTGAGGACGGAAGTTCATCGACGATTTTCAGTACAGCAGATTCGTCCGGATACAGTTCGATGAAGCTGCCATCCAGGATCGCGTTCTGCAGGTACATCACGTCGGCCAGTGTTCGCGTGCCGTGCAGATCGGCAATGCCGGTCAGCGTTTCGACGTTCTCCATCAATTCCTTGAAGAAGAGCATGGCCTGGCCGGCTCCTGCGTTCGGCTTTTGAGTTTGAATCTGTTCAGTCATTTGATGTTTCTCCTGAGACTGGCGGATCCATCGCCCAGCGGGCGAGGAACCCACCGGGTGGTTGATTGAAATATTGCTTGTGCGGGCTAGACGTCAGTTCGCGAGTTCGAAGGTCAGCATCTCGAGGTTCCCGTCACGGCTTCCGGTGTTGCTTGCCGGCGACTTGGGTGGAGTCTCGATCCGCTCCTCGATGCAGCCAGCGCCAACGGTAATCTCCCACATCTTGGAGGTTCCCCGCTTGCTCAGGTGCATCGTTACCTGCCCGCTTTCCGGATAAATCTTGGTGACTGTCGCCTTGGAAAACGGCTTGGTCTCGCCCGGGTGGCGGTAATTTCGAAAGACCTGGCCAACGCAGTAGCGATGGCGCTCCAGTGCATTGCGGTTATGGTCGCGACGTCGAGATTCTTCCACGGCCTTTCGGCAGCAGTACACCTCGTACCCGATCATTCGCGAAAGCACCTTCTCGCCGGTCGGCTGTTCATCATAGGAATCATGCGAACCGCCAACTGAAAGTCGCCCATCACCTGCCGATACCATTGTCGAGTAACGGCGCTTGCCGTCGTCGTACAATTTCTCGATCAGAATGTAATGGCCCCGCGGACTAGATTTCATCCGCATTTCCGCTTCCGTTTTCCAGGCGCGTTGCTCGGCCAGGAAGTTTTCACCGCCGTACCATTTGAACGATACGGTTTCGACGAGTACTGGTTTGCAGTCGTAGCCGCCCATGTGCTTGACGACGAAATCGGCAAAAGCGTCCTGATAGAACACTCCCGCATCGATTGCCGCTTCACACGCGCGGACCATTTCCTTGGAATAGGACGAGAGATTGTTGTCCATGTTGAGGCTCCTAAGTAAACACGGAGCCTCCCAAAGCGGGAAAGCCCCGCAAGGGTTGAGAATTGCTGACTTTGGTTCAATACCCGGTGCTGCCAGCTACCGTTTCACGCTTACGCGTAGAAAATTCTCTCCGGAGCTTTCTGCTCTGGACAGGATTATCACGTACTCAATGCATGGAATATGGATCGGCCCATGGGCCGGCGCAGATGATTCTGCGGTGAATTGCTGGCTTGGTGTGCGGTAACGCCAGCTACCGTTTCCGGATCATACTCAGAAATCGACGCGGTAGGAAGCCGACCGGCGCCCGCCGGCCGGCCCCCTCACCTTTCACTTCTTGGCCGGAGGATTGTTTCCGCGCCCACCGCCGGACGGATTTCCTGTGCGGCTCGGCCAAAGCGGATTGTTGGAGTTTGCGTAGGTGCGATTATTCATGATGACAGCCTTTCATGCGTTAGGTTGAAGTTGGGCGTCCTGTTGGACGTGCGCTATGCTCTCACCGCCCTTACGGCTGCCGGTACCGCAACATGGAAAAGCTTCCGTCTGCCATGAACGCATCGAGACGTTTTGGAGACATGACCCTACGAGAACTGCTTCTGCCTCCGTTTCCGGTGGTCGAGGTCTTACGCCCGTTGGGCTCCTATGGTCGGTTACTCGATCTGCAGCCGATGCGCCCCACTGCACCGGATCCCGAATTTCTTGTGCGGCTGCTCACTGGGCACGCGAGTCACCAGGCCTGCATTCGGACGGAAGCAGGGCCTCAGTACAAGAATCTGGAAAACTTGATCCGGGGACGACACAAAGTCAGTCCAACAACCAAGCGACTGCTGGCCGACACACTCGGTATGTCGCTGGATGACGTTGAGCAGCTGGACGGTAGCGCCCCGGACGGGCCTTTGATGCCCGGAATCCTGGCAGTCTTCCAGATATTCGAGGGGCTGCCCCAGCGGATTACGTCCGGCATCCTTGATCGAAATGTTCCCTGCCCTTGCTGTGGCAAGAACCTGCTGGACGACGTAGATGCCTGGTGGTCAAAACATGCCGTAGGCGTGGGACGTGCCGAGTATCATTTCGTCGAACGACTGTTGAATGCCATTGTCGGCGCCGGGCTGATAGATCGTTTCATTGGAATGCTGCAGCAGCGCGCCGAACTTTCCCTGGACCGGCTAGGTAGCTTGTCGGAGCCGTCGAGACACCCGATAGGCAATTGGCTTGCCGAGGCTCAAACAGCGTTGTCCTGCGATTCTCTGGCCACCCTTGCCGTTGCAATGCAACTGCGCGGGTCCGGAAGTGCCATGTTCTCGCACGGCAGGCTGAAGAAGTGGTCTGCTGGCCAGGATGTGATGCCCTTGGATGCCGGAGAGGCTATTGCTGAAGCCTGTGGCCAAGCCGAGGGCGGTATGCGGCGACTGATAGCCGCTCGCACGCTTGCGTTGGCTACGGATTTTGTGGAGGCCTCGATGCCCGATGATTCGGCCATCGGTCGCCGGGAAGCGCAAGCGATCATTCATGCTCGCCTTGGGCGGCTGGGAGGCAACCTGCAGATTGCGTTTGCTGCCATCCAAGGCCACACAATCCGCCCTGCTCCCAGCGCCCAATTGGAGAGTTCCTAGCCCGCTTCCACGACTTCGCCACCGAGCGCACTAATAACCGCCGGGAGCATGCGCTGCAGCTCGCCGGTCATCAAGGCAAAATCGGCATCGAATTGTTCGTCCGCATGTTCGGCTGCTTTCTCAGCTGCTTCTTTGAGAATGTCGAGGAAGGTGAGGCGCTTGATCTCGAATTTCTCGGTCATCACGAACGAGATCCGGTCATCCCAAGTCAGTGCCAGCTTGGTCGGCAGTTTACCGGCGGCCAAATGGGCCTTGATTTCGCCGCTTACCTCATCGCCGAGCGGGTGTCGGACGTAGCGGACAGCCGCTTTTTCCTCGCCGGCAGACTTGAGATCGCAGTCTCGGTCGATGGTGAAGCCGGCCGGTGCGTCGCCACCGGCCAACCAGTCCGCCATTGCCGATTGTGGAGATATCTGCGTGTGCAATGGCTTGAGGGGGAATTCGTCGAGGCAGTGGCGCAGGTGCTCGATGGCATCTTCGGCCTTGGCCGGGCCGCTTGCATCGACAACAAACCACCCGTTGACCGGATCGATCCAGACGAAGGTCGTTTGCTTCTTGGTGAAAGCGCGGGGCATCAGTTCTTCCGTGACGCGCTCGCGCAGTTCTTTGAGCTGCTTGCGGCCCGGCGCGTAGCCCTGCTGGGCTTCCATCGCCTCGGCGCGTTCCTTGACTTCCTCATTGACCACCGACGACGGCAGCAGGCGCTGCTCGGTGCTCAGTGCGAGCATCCACTGGCCGCCCAGGGAATAGACCAGGGCGCCATCGCGGCGTGGCGACACCCAGCCACGGCTCATGGGCTGGTTACTGGGGCATTTGACGAAAGGGCCGCGAGCCAGCTGCTCTTCCAGCTTGGCAAGGTCAATGCCCCACGGCGCTGGCAAACGGTAAATCTGCAAATTCTTGAACATCGGTTATTTCCTCAAGGTGGGATGTTCGAACGGTATCGCTCTCTGCCTATCGCCGGCTATGAGCTAAAACCAATCAATCACCAGTGAAAACGGGCGGTTTCCCGCCCGAATCCTGTGGTGCCATTGATGCCTTCGGCTATTTCTCGGACTTGAGGGCAGCGCCGTAATGGATCTCGATGAAATCGCGCAGCGCCGGTACCAGGCGGGCAACATCGTCCGCATTGGGGGTTTCGAAGTCGATGATGGGCCCGACGATGGAATGGAGGTGGCGGTAGGCGTGTGCAGCCGTTTCGTCGATCGTTTCCTGCCGGAACAGTTGAACGCCGGTAGTCTGGTCCACCTGATTCGTGGGCTGGTAGCGGAATGCACCACGCTCGAGGGCACCGAGCGCGTGGATGATTGCATCCTGCGCGTTCGTGACCCGTTCCGGGCTCAGGTTCGGATCCGTCGGCGGACCGTCGCCGAGCAGTTTGCTGGCTTCCTGGAGGAAGGCGTTCGCGGTGGAAAACGGGGTGAGCTTCTTCGTCATCGTGATCTCCTTTATGAAATGACGATAACTAAGCTACAGATCGATTTTCCCGTTTCTAGGGGGCAAAAACGCATCGAATTGTGTACAGTTTTCCCAATTTCATACTCGGAAATTGGGGCGTACCATTGGAATTCAACAGCATTGGTAAAGATTCGGCTTCTTATTTCGTAATGCAATATTCCATGCAGTTGATGGCATTTTCCGTGGCCACCTGAGTTGAATTCCGACCGCCGATAGCCCCGGCGGTTGGGCGAGTGATAGCCTCATTCCCCCGGGGTGTCGAAAAAACCTAGCTTTCCCTTGAGAGGTCGAAATGGGAGCGGCTCGCTGTCTCTGAGCAGGAAACCGAAATCGTCGAAATACCAGGCATCCACGTTTTCCGGGAGGTCGCTCCCTGGGGGAACGCAATCGACCAACGTGCTCTTTCCGACAATGCCGCCCCGTTCAAATTGGCTGGTTTGAGGCATCGGGATATTCGGGAAGGTCTCGCGAACCCAGCAGTAGCCCTCCTGATCGAAGGTAAGCCCCGCATGAACCAAGAATGGGCCGCGGATCTGCGTTCCCCAAGACCTGTTCTCGATCAGCTTGTACCCGTGGACGATGAGCCAGGCCCACGGCTGGCGGATTGACAGCGTTCTCATCGTGCTTTCTCCAGCACCCACGTGTCGTACGAGAGTTCAACCCAGTCCCAGCCATCAGGCCTTGCCTCGAATTCCGCTACATCCTGCTTCAACGTGTTTTGCTGCTGGTCAAACGCTAATTGGTCGAGACCCCAAAACAGGCCGTCTTTTGCCGCCGCCTTCACCTTGGATTTCCTAACCTCCAAGCGCTGCTTCGGATGCACCCCGTTTGCAACGGTGCGGCCAATCACCGGGCGAAAGCACAGGTAATGGGTATCGAAGACCGAAGATGCGGGTTGTAAGGCTTGCAGACGGTTGGCGCCGGCAATAACAGCCTCGGCATGCCGGCGTTGGCTTTGGGAGACATGGCGACCGATCCGGAGCCGATAGGCCGGCCACTTACCGAATTCGACCATCAATTCCGGTCCGCTTGCGTATGCGCTGGCCACCCGCTGGAACAGGTCCGGTGTCCAGTCATAGACACGGTGGTTGCCTCGAGGCTTGGCCGGCATTCCCAGGCGATCAAGTTCGTCCTGCAATTTGCCCAGTTCTGTTGCAGCAGCGTTCGATGAAACGATCTTCCACGAGCATTGATCGATGACTATTTCATCGGATGCACCCGGCCGGCCGTCGGCGGCTAACTGGCTACGAATGCTCACCGGAAACGGACCCGGCTCTTCGATGACTTCGTACCACGGATAGGAATATGAGGTCGGCGGCGGATAGGGCAAAGCCGGCTTGCCGCTGAGCAACCGGGCGAATAGGGCGGATTTTCCGTGTCCGGCGCCGCCCCCCATCATGCTTGACCAGGAACGCAATATTTCGCGGACATCAGGTGTACGCCCCGGATGGCGGGCACGTTCGTCATCAACCAGGAACTGCTTTTGGTACTCACTCATGCTGGCAAGCTGCCGATCGATGTTTTCTTCCTGGACTCGGCGGTATTCCCGCATGGCCCAGTCCCACAGTCCCCGTTGATCGACTGACAGCTCGTGAGGATTAAAAAAGTTCGGCATTATTTTCCCTTCCAGTTGGGATGCTGGTGATTTCACGGTTACCCTTCTTCCAGCGTGCGAGATGATCTTCACAACATGAACAGACCCCTCTCCCGGCGGCGTAATCGACTGCCAGCCAATGGCATGAGCATCCGTTGCGTCCGTCGTAACAAGCGCGGTCATCGGTACATCCACAGCCGATGCAGGTTGCACGGCTCTTGATTGCCGTCGGCGTCACAGCGCGATTTCCGGAAGCGGGCCATGCTCGATGGCGACGCCATTGCGGCGAAGGTACTCTTCGGCGAGCCGCTTCATGTTTCCGACATCGCCCTCGAGGCGCTCGATCAGTTCGGCGTCCGGGTCCCGCACGCCTTCGATCTGACCGCGCTTCACGCCCAGGACGTCGGAAATGATCGGGTCGGCACCATCCTCGGCGATCAGGTAATAGGCCATTACCGGTTCGGCCTGTCCGTCGCGATAGACACGGCCCACACATTGCTCGTGTACACCGGGGCTCCAGTCCAGTTCCCCAAACACCACCGTTCGACATACCTTCTGCAGGCCATCCAGACCGGCACCAGCACGCAGCGAGATGATCAGCAGCCGGCAATCCCCCTCCGTGAAGGCTGCCTTTGCCTCATCCTTCTGTTTCGGCGACTCTGAACCGGTGTAGAGCCGCGGGTTGAACTCGGCCAGCTGCTCAAGCCAGATCGAATAGACTTCACGGTGCCAGCCGTAGAGGACAACGCGCTGCTCGCTCTGCAAAAGCAACCTGACGAACTCGGCTACATAGGGGGCTTTGGCAATTCCGGTCGCCTGGCGCATAAGGACGTTGAATTCCTCGCTGGCCATGAACTTCTCGCCTCGATGGTTCTGCTGGGCAGCAAGGATGATCTTGGCCAGTTCCACGGCAGAACCCTTGATGCGTTCCAGGGCATGCTGGTCCGCCTCGACGACCTGTGGAATCTTGGTCACCGGTGGCAATTCCCGGCCGACGTCGGCACGGGTCCGGCGAATCATGATGCCCTCGCGCCTCAGGTGCTCGCCGAAGGCCTTGGGATCCTTGATCTTCTGGTAGTCCTGCCCACACCACTCGCGCAGGAACTCATCGGCGGTACCGAGCGCCCCGGGCAGCAACAGATCGATCACGTTGAAAAACTCGGAGCCGTAGTTGTAGATCGGCGTGGCACTGAGGCCGATACGCAACCGCGCGCGCTTGGCGATATAGCGGGCGGCGGCGTACTTCGCAGATTCATCCCGGCGCAGTTCCTGTACTTCGTCGAAGACCACATACCGAATCAACCCGCCCAGAACCTCGGCCCAGCCGTTCAGTTTGTGATAGTTGCAGATGATCACGTCCGGAAGGCGCGGTTCATCGAACAAGGAAGCCTGCTTGCGACTTTTTTTCGGCACCAGATCGTACGGTCGACCGGACTTCAGAACATGGATGTCGAGTTCCGGAGCAAAGCGTTTCAATTCGGCCGCCCACTGACTCGGCAGATGGGTCAGGGTCACGACCAGCGCCGGCAGATGGTCGGAATGCGCCATTGGGCAGATGCCGGTGACCGTCTTCCCGAGGCCTACATCATCGGCGATCAGCAACCCCTGTTTGATCCTGGCCAGTGAGGCGGCTGTGGCTTGGTACGCGCGCGGTGGAAGTGCCAATGTGAAGTCATCCGGCGGTCGGCGATGTTCAAGCAGTTCCTCAATTTGATTTTGCTGGTCGACGTGATCGGCAGCCCCTTGTTGCAGGCGCTGCCGGTTGTCGACAGTCATCGGATAGCGCTCGAGGAACCAGAGCAGATCACGGCAGTTCTCGTCATTGTCGGAGAGAACTATTTGCTCTGTTACACGGCGGTCGACCTCAGGGAATACTCGCTTGAGCTTTGCCCTGACGTGAGGCTCGCAGTCGATCCGCCAACAGCCGTCGCTGTAGGTGACAGAGCCGAAGTTCACAGAAGGCTCCCCAGGAGGCGAACTGCCCTGACCGGTTTGTCGCACAGCATCGACGGAACCCCGGCCAACCACCGCGGGCTACCTACCACGACAATACCGGCGATTTCCGGGTGCGCGGCGTAACGTGAGGCCTGTCGCAGCAGTTGGGCCAGCGACCCCTTGATCTTTACTTCCACGGCGAGATTGCCGTCGACCAGGAAGTCCGGACGGTCCGGGGCGCTGATTGCCCGCTCCCTCTGGAAAGGGATTTCCTCGGCAGTTAGCATCGCTTCAATGCCATCCTGCAGATCCTTCTCAGAGACGAAGCGAAATCGGTATGCGGTGAGGCGTGCGGCCAGGTGTTCGATGTTCATGCCACGATCCCGGCCTTAACTGCTTCAAGGCAGCGGCGGGCCTTTTCAAGGTCGAACCAGTCGCACTCGGTTTCATCCAGCGTACGCAGCTTGCCCTCCATGTCGATCCAGAAATCGCAATCACCGGCCGCCGCCGAAATGAGGTCCAGTTGTTCCCCGAGATTGTCCGGCCCGAGTCCGCCGGCGTAACCGCAGGCAACGCCCGGCATTGGCACCTTCCAGCCGCCAGGCAGTTGTCCCCTGCCCCCCGATTCATCGAACAGGACCGCGTGATTGCTTGCCTGCCACATGAGCGTGGCCAGCGAGGCATTAGCCGCATTGTGCTGGGTGATGATCGTGAGATTCGGGAATCGCTTGAGAAATTTGGTGAGGTCGGTTTGCGTTACCCGGCCGTCCAGAAGGTTGAAATTGAGTTGGACGCGTCCCCCGCGTGCGGCGACGAGTTCAACCAGTTCTTCGATTACCTGTTCGCCGTTGCGCAGCAGGTCCGGGACGCCCTGGCCGCAGACATGCAGTGCCACTCGCACGTCGGGTGGCAGATGCAGGAAGGCGTTCTGCAACATGGCAACCGAGGGATAGCGACCGGGCATACCCTGACGCTTCGGGGAATACAGGAAGCCCCATTCTACGAATGGAAATTCGGTAGAGAGGCTCTTGATGCCGGCAAGGTCGGTTTGCGTATCGACGCCGGTCAGCGTGCAGTGGGTCAGTTTCATTTTGGGAACACTTTCGTTAGCCAGTTGAAGGAGGACTGCGGCATGGCAGGCATCCTCGTAAGGGTCATCATGGGGGCACCAGCAGGCCAGGTTCTTGCCGGCGAGTTCAGCGCGCGCTTCGGCTACAAGCTTCTCGTTCAGCGGCGCTAGCGATCGATACAGCACAAAGGCATGGCGTTTGTCGGCCACGATCTGGCCTTTCGTCGGACCGAAGGGAGCCGGCTTTCCTGGAACAAAGGGGTTTCCCCACTTCGTGGTTCGGTCGACTTTCACCGTGTTGGCAGGCATCTTCCAGCCCTTGCTCCGTTTCAGTTGAATCCGTTGGGGCATCTCAGACTCCGCTCGGCACGGGGCGTTTGGCCCACTGTTGGGCGGCGATCTTCGGTTGCTTGCCACCTTCGAAGCCGGTTTCCCAGGTGCGAACGGAACGCCAGTATTTGCCGTCCCAATAGCCTTCATGGGTATCGGCTTCCTGCTCTTCCTCCAATACGCCAAAGACGAGGACTGAATCGCCGTTCGCCGGCTTCTGCCCGGTCATCGCATTAGTCCAGATGATGGCGGCGCCCGCCTGCATGGCATTCGACTCGGCGTTGGCGACCTTGACGCGAAGCGCACGTAGTTCCGGCAGCACGTCCATTTCGAGGGCATAGGCGATCTGGCGCTCAAGCCCGGCGGTGAAGGCGAGCGATGCGGGTCGCACCTTCGGTTCCCGGAGCCACTCCAGCAGACGTTGGAAAACGCCCGGCGTCAGCATTTCGCGGGCAAGCGCATCGCGTTCGGCAATGGCAGTATCGCGCTGCTTGGCCATCGTGCCGACGGCCTCGGCCATCGACGCACTCCCCGCTGAGAAAAGGAAGCGGGTAATGTCGGCCGTCGTATGACTAATCTCTGATTGAGTGGGCTTCTTCGACATGATTGCAAGTCCTGTTCGGCCGCCGTTCGGCCAGTTTTGACAGGGTTAGCTTCTCATACGGCATAGGCGTTTCAAGCCGGCAAAATCGGCATTCAGGGTGGTCGAAATGGCTTTGCGAGGCCTATGCAGCAAGGTGCTGGATGAAGCCAGGCTGCTCCCGGAAGCGGAAGGCGCTACCGATCACGTATTCCGCCATGCACTCAGTTGAAAGCCAGCGACGGCCCAGCAGTTCGGCAGCCTTGGCAGTCGTGAATGAACCGCCGAAGGGATCGGCTACTACTTCCCCGGGTTCCGTCAGGAACTCGATCAGGAACTTCGCCAAGGAGAGAGGCATCGGGGCGCCATGCGCTTTCAGGCCTTGAGCCCTCGCAGCCTGCTTGTAGGCGCGCTGGTCGGCACAGTTATGCCCGAAGGTCAGTACATTCCGGGGAATGCGACCAGCGGTCTGATTGCCGAAGCTGCCAACCTTCAGCGAATACGCTCCATCGGAATAACGTACTTCCCGTTGCTCGCCGCCCCTGGCTATCAGTTCCAGATGGCGTTGAGTGTGGGCCTCGCAGCTATATTGTATAAAACCCATCATAATTTATGAGTACGTGAGTAAAACCAATCCATACTGGACTGTTAACTATCATG
>NZ_JBWKSX010000012.1:0-128206 GCF_059420025.1 Azonexus sp. GW821-FHT04F04
GACGAAAAAATGCAAATAACGCTATGGAAACTGTTCCAATTCCGCCAAATTATGATAGTTTTTACATGCCATATAATGCAGGACGCGACGATTGTTCGAACGCACCCGGTGCGGGTCCGTGGTCATCCAGAGCACAGGTTCCCAGCCAACATTCAACTGGGTGCGGTCGATGCTTGCATACTTCACTGGCCCAGGAGCCTTTGCCGGGCTGTTCCATACCAGCCGATCCATCAGGTGCAGCCCGAGGCGGTCTTCCAGCGCCAGCGTCAGGCGCTCCAGATAGGTCGACCGTGCCGGCGAGCCAGGAACGAACTTGTCATTGCTGAGGTTGATGCAGATGCTGGCGCCGGGAATCATGTTCTTCACAACTGGCGCGATGGTATTGACGATCCAGTCCACGTACATGCTCAAAGGCACGTTGCCGTAGTTGCGGGCCTTGGTCAGGGGATACGGGGGGCTGGTGACGACCAAAGTTATAGGGGAGTCGATCGCGGCGAAGACGTGATCGCAGTGGCCCAGGATTGCCGCCCCCAATTCGGTCGAAAAGCCAATCAGCGCGACGCCACGTCCGACCTCACTCAGGTCTTTCTTGGCCGGCTTCGTCAGCTTCCACCAGCCGCGTTCATCCTCAACCTTCTGTAGGATGCCGGCGTGTTTCAGGGTTTGCTGATGCCACCGTACCTGCCGGGCCAGAAGGCTATGCAACTGCCCATCTTTGCCGACGGGGGCCCGCTCGGAAAATGCTTCTGCCGGAATGCCGGCGCGATCCGCCACGTCGCGATACAGCGTTGCATTGTCGAGGCACCCATCGCGTTCCGCGGTGTAGGCGTGCAGGACCTCAGTGAAGAGGTTGAGTTGAAGTGGGTTTGGTCGGTCCATGCAACTACGCTACCGACCAATCTCCTGATTTCAAGGGGGGTGTCGTGCCCCGCGTGCTCACCCCTATTGTTGGCCGATCATTCGGATCAGTTGTACGTTACCGTTCTCCGAGCGAACCAGGATGGCCGGCGCGACTTCCGTCCGGAGCTTTACCCTGCTGTCTTCGCAACGTCCGCCATCCGGCAACGTGATGAACAACACCGATTTCTCGATCTTGGCCCCATTGATGAACTCCTTGGCCGCTTGTTTGACGTGGCAGTTTTCATCAAGCAGTTCCCGACCAGGGATATCGATGGTAAATGGGCCTGTCTTTTGTTCTGCAGCCGGCCGAGCAGCATCGGCGGGGACGGGGACCACTTGTTGTCCGGGAGCAGAATTTGGCACGGTGGCACTTGCTGGCGCCTTTGGCGTGCTGGCATGGCTACTGGAAGGGGCAAGCATGTAGCCAATGAGTAAAGGCGTCCAGAAGGAGCCGGAATGGTTCTGTTGCGAAGTCGGGGGTGTGGCTGGCGCAGCTGCAGCAGTGGTTGTCGGTTTCGACGACGCAGGGGTGGCGGTCGATTGCTGCTTGCTCGCCGAACTTGGCTTTGCCGCCGCGCCGGAGTATGAGGGCCTGGCCGGGCTGTAGCTGCGCGAAACCGAGATGCTTGAGCTTCGGGCGCCACTCGATGTCACCCCGGCCAGCACCTCGCCGGTGGTTCCCGTCGAGAGCGCGACGAACAGAATGGAAAGAATAGCCTTGGTTTTCATGTCAGATACAGCCTCCGTCAGCGCCGACGCTGCTTGTGCTATCGCATGTTGAACTGCCGCTATCCAGGCTTGCGCCGACCACTGTGGCAGCTCCTACTCCCATGATCGCGGAATCGGATTGGTTTCCGCTACGCCGCTCAGGTTTGGCTTCGGACGACCGCTGCCATGCTGGAACCCATCCCGGATCCGTGGGCGTCAATCTCACGGGTTCCGAGGTGCTCAGCAGCACCTGGCTTTGAGGTTCCTGAAGGCCGAGCATTGATTCCAGTCGATCTGCCCGTTTTCTCATCGAGAAACCGAAGCCAAACAGCGCGATTCCCGGGATAGCGAGAATGATCGTCGCGCCTGCCAACGCCGTTACCTTCGAATAGGCACTGTCAGCTTTTTGCCGCACCTCAGCAGCGTATTGTTGCGACTGTGGCAAGCGTTGCGAGCCAAACGCATATGTTTCCATCGCGCTGATACGCCCCCAGTCTGGTGACCATCCAGCAAGACTGGATGGATTGAGTTGGCCGAGTTCCGCTTGAGCAGCTTCCTTCTTCTGCAATATGTAGGCGATCTGTGCGTTCACGTAGGCCGCCTGACCCTTTGGCATCATCGTGCTGCTTACTTCTGCCAGTTCCGCATAGCGCTTTTCATCAACGAGTTGCTTGATGAAGTTACTTGCAGCCGGCGGCGTGGCTTTCTCGACGTTCTCGCCCGACTCTCCGGACAATAGCGACGATAGAACAGTCGGGACCACGAACACGAATCCAATAAGACCAATGATGGCGCCGATATTGAGAGATCCACCAGACACAAACACTAGGCCGAGTACTGCTATTCCAACGATGCCCAGGACCTTCCAGATAGGCGAGTTGGTTATTTCGACCAGGGCGTTTGCTGGAGATTGAAACGGAGACCCGCTAATCGACTTGAGCGAGGATGGAGCGGAATTTGGGAGCGGTTCGACCACTGATTTCGCAACAGCAGGCATGTCAATAGAGGTGAAGCCGCTGGCCGAATCGGTATTCAAGTAAACCGTAAAAGCGATCGCACAGCCGAGCGCGGCAATCCCTGCAGCACTTAGCAAACTGATGCCTTTTACACGAATCCGCTTGGCGCGCTCTTTCAGGCCGGCAATGGCTGACCTGGTGGTTGGTTCTGCTGCGGTCATGGTTTCTATATGTTCAGGCATCGCGATTGGTTTTCCGGGTATTTCAGGGTTGCTGATTGAACGAGCAGTTGAAGAACTGGCGGATATGTTCTCCGGCCATTTTGTGGGACTCCCCTTGATTGTTTGTGAGACGGACATAGGCCGGCTCAGCAATCGGGTGGATCGAATCGACCACATAGACTAGGCCGGCTGTAAATGCCTCGGTCTGGTCGTCGGTCATCACCACCGATTTCGTACAGGTCAGGCGAGTGCCGTTCGACAGGTCCCAAATGAGCTTGTCATCCGTTGTAATGTCGGCCATGTCTTTTCCTGGTTAGCGGTGCCGCCGCAGCAAATATTTCTCTTCGAGCAAAACACCGCCCAAGATCGAAGCGAGTCCACCGACCCAATTCAGAATGGAATGCGGGTCGTTGCTGATGATGATTGCGCCACAGGCCATCGTGAGAAGTCCGATGACGATAGCCAGTGCGGCTTTGCGTTGTTCAGTCATGGTCAGGCTGCCTTATTGGGTAGACGACGCGTCAGATGGTCTTCCAGTTCGGCACGCATGCTGACCAGTTGCGCTTCGGCGTCGTGGCGACTACGGATCCCTTCCTGCTGGATTCGGATCACATCTTCGACGGTTGTAATCAAGGTCTGCTGAACCTTCTGCAGGGTGTCGATATCGATCACCAGGCGTTGATTTGCCTTGGCCGTTTCGACGGAATTCTTGTGCAGCAATTCGGCATTCCGGCGCAGGAACTCGTTAGTCGCGTTGTCGATGGTATCCGTCAGTTGTACGGCGTTCTGCTGCTCGTTGAGAGAGAGCGCCAAAAGGAACTGGCGTTTCCATGCCGGCACGGTCAATTCCTTGATGGTGTGGAATTTGTCCACCAGCATGTTGTTGTTCGACTGGATCATGCGAATCATCGGCAGCGACTGGAGCGCGGCATGCTGGAGCGCCATGAGATCGCCGACCCGCTTGTCGAGATTCGCGATCAGGTTTTCCAGGTCGTTCAGTTGCTGCACTTCGCCCGGAGACAAGGTGCGGCCACGCATTTCCTGTGCTTCGGCGCGCAGGTCTTCGAGGCGAATCTTGCCGGCGGCAATGTGCAGCCCCTGGAGCCGGTATTCCTCCTTGACGGACCCGAACATGGCATCGAGGCTGCCGATACGTTGAGAAAGTCCATTTTGCGTACGCTCGACCTCGCCAATCAGCGAATCGACCTGTTCCTTGGTCGAGTTGAACTGTTGCACGAAGCGGTCCTTTGACAGCTTCATGCGGTCGATGAAACGCCCAATGACCGGGATCTTGGACCGGCGATCCGAGAGCGCATTGAGGTTGAGCGTTTTGGCGGCAATGACAACCTGGTTCAACTTGTCGCCGGCTTCGTCGAGGTCGGTACTGCGGACCTGCTCGAGCAGGCTGTCCGTGTAGCGCGACGTATGCTCGGCGACGTCGCGGCCGAATTCTGCAACCGTCAGCGGATTGTTCGCCTCGATCTTGGCAGCGAGCTCGTTGATCGCCGGCATGTCTGCCACCGTTACTCCGATGGCAACCATCGTTTTCTCATCGAGGCCGCGGGGCTGGGTTACTTGGGTCGTTTCGGCGGCGACAATATTGCTGCTGTTCATCAGGCGATTCCTTTCAGCGCGGATAGGCTGTTGATTAGCGATTCCTGGGCTTTGGCTGCCAAGGCGATGGCTTCTGGCGTATTGTTGAGATTGGAAGAAATGGCCAACGTGTGGTGCCGCCATACCGGCACAAGCACGGTACTTGTTTCGTGGTAGCGGTCGACCATATCGATCGCCTGTGCTCTTGATAGCTTGAGCTGGGCGGTGTTCATTTCGTGGGAACTGAGGAGTGCCGACATGCTGGCGATGCGGCGTTCGAATCGCTCGCGGGGATTGTCGAATGACATTTCCCCCTCGACAGGCACCCCGGCAGTCGGATTCCGATCCAGGTAGAGCCGACCGGCTGCGATACGGAGTCGCAGGTTGCTGACATCCTCGAAATGTTCGGCCATCGCAGCATCGATCTGTTCGACTAGATTCATGACACGATCTGCGAGGCGGTCCGCCTCTTCCAAGAGCGTATCAACGGCCTTTCTGGATACCTGATAACGAACCTTGTTTTCCAGGTCGGCACCGGAGAACCGCGCCAACCATCCAGCCTTTACCGTGACCTTTTGAGGGTCGGCTTCCTCGAGGCGCGCAACGACCTCGGCAATCTTCCCGGCCAGCAGGGATACCGGCGACTGCTCGAAAAGCGCAGCGAGCGCATCACTGCGGGCGCCGGACGTCGTGAGGTTGGTGTAGGTGGCAATCGACGAAGCGGAAGACAAGTCGATACCCTGCATCAGGGTGTCAATTGTCTTGCTGTCGTCTTCGCTGTATTCGGTCTTGGTCAAGCTTCGTGGTCCTTGTTCCAATTTGTCGTCATGTGCTGGCGCAGGATGATTCCATTGCCATCACTTTTGCACATATTGTCTCAGATACAAGATGGCAATCATCAGTCACGAAGTCCGGCGCAGCGGTGAACCTCGAAACCCGGCTTCCTCGCAATACTTCAAAATTTGCTGGCCCCAGCCTTCTTTCCGGTGTCTTGCCGCGAATAGTCGGATGTTTTCAAGCGATTTGCTTTGAATGGCGCTTTCTCGCTCGAGATCCCTGGCCAATGGCCCCAGTGCCTGGTGGACGGCTTCGTAATATCTCAGCTGCGCTGCTGGCCCCATGCCGGGATAGCGTTCCATTACGGCGTCGATCACTGCTTCAACACGTGGTGCGTTGATTGGCATCGCGCCACCGGTGTCGGTGAACGCGCCGGGGCGTCGCTCGATGGGCATCAGGTCTTCCAGCGTACCGCCAAGCACGGCGAGTAGAGCTCCCAGCAAGGCCGTCTTCACTTGATCAGGCCTCTTGTCGACTATCCGCGACAGTTGCGCACTGCTGATCTCGTAGCCAACCGCAGCCAAGCGCTCCTGCAACTCAACAGCGGAGGCAATGCCGTTCTCAGCCATCCGGATGCGGAGTCGCCAACCGATCTCAATGATTTTCGTGCTTCCACTCATTCTTTTGCAGCCTTGATCAGTACTTCCTCAACGCTGTCTTTCCAGCGCACGAGCGGATCACCAGCAAGGATGGAGACCATCCGCAAGACCTCAGCGTCGGTTTGCGCTGTTTCGATTTCTTCGGCCCGCGCCAGGTTGCCCGGCGCACTCATGTCGACCCGCTTGCGGATCTTGTTCATCTTGCCGATCCATACGGTATCGGTCACATAGGGACGCACTGCATCCATGAGCGTTACCGCCGTCTCTGCACCGCCTAACAGCGGCTCAGCCGAAATCGACGTGCGATAATCGCGATCAAAGGCCAGTTTCAGCGCTTCGACCCGCTCGCTCGGCGGCGGCGCACCCGGCTCCCAATGTGCAGCCACATCGTTGTCCATCGTGCCAATCGTAAAGCGGAACAGAACCTGGTCACGGAAGGCCTGGAATGCAGCGCACATCTTGGCGACGCATTCCAGGTGAGGTTTGCTGACGATCAGCAGGCGATTACCCTTTTCCAGCATCAGCGTAGCCACGCGGATGTAATGCTCCACATTCGGCGGCGTGATGTCGTGGGCCGACGGGAACATGATGACCCCCTCACGCTTCGGGTAGCTCGTGATGAATGCCTTCTTCGTCAGCTCTTCACGTTCCCAGTCGTTGCGCTCACGCAGCTTGAAACGCACCGCATTGCTACTGGCGTAGCAGTAGAGACAGTTGTGGCTGCACCCACGCTGAATATTTTCGGTACGCTCCGACCATTCGTTCGTGCCCGTACCCGTTCGCTTATCGTCAAAGTTCGACATGGACATCCTTTCTCAGCCGATAGCAGTCCCTACCCATTGTCTTGCTCCCGGGATGATTCCTTGAGCTTCCGGTCGCGGTTCATCAGCACGATGAGACAAGCGATTTCCCACAGTTCCAGCGGCTTGGCGAAGTCGTTCCCCAATCCGGCCATGATGCCCCAGGCCAAGCCGTCGATTGCCATGGACAGCATGGCGTAAATCACTGTCAGGCGAACGGAGAACAGGAAGCTCATGGAGAACAGCCAGAGCATATGAACCGGGAAGTACCAGGCAACACCGGAGTTGAGCGCGGAGAGTGCAGCCGAGGCGACGAAAATCAGCATGACCAACGTGTCCGTCTTCTTCGGAAGGCCGGAGAGATCGTGCCGAAAGAACAAGGCACGGCCGGTATGGTCCGCAATGGCAAAAGCGAGTCGCAGCATAGCTAGGCTCTCTCGCCGCCGGCGGCCGCTTGCGGTTTGCCCTTGCCGATGATTTCGGCGAAGTCCAGGGTTATGCGGTCGAGCGTTGAGGACAGGTCCGTATTGGCATCACTGGTGCCGGCGTCGAGTTCGCCGATGACCTGCAAGGCACTGTCCAACTGGTCGATGCCCTTGCCCGCCTGCTCGTACAGTTCAAGGCTGGTCGACGGGATCTGCTCGAGAATCCGGCGGGCAGTATTGATGGCGGTGGTCGTTACCTCGAGCGCGCTGACGACAGCCTTGCGTTTCTCGATCGCCCGATTGAGGACGGCGACCTGCTCGCGAAGCCCTTTGTTGCGGTTTTCCAGACCGCTGTTTTGCTTGCGGACGGCGGACAGGCGGTAGTTCATTTGGCCGATCTGATTGATCAGCTGGCGGCGTGACTTGCTCGGGTTGACCGGCCAGAACAGATCGTCGAGTTCGCCGCGGAGCGCGGCCAGGTTCTCGTTGGCCTCTTCGGCGATTTGACGAAGCGTGGCTTCGCGCTCGCGCAGTTCCTGGACATCGAGCAAGACGACATCGCCTTTCATCGTCGCGTAATCGGTATCTGCATGCTTCAGGGCATTGCTGGCGATCGCGCCGGTGTCGATGATGCGAGTGGCGCCGTCGACCACATCGAAGTGTTTGCCGTCGGCGTAGAAGCGCAGTGCTTCTTTCGGGGTCCAGTCGACACGTTCGATATCGTCGGCGATGTGTTTCGGAATGGGGTGTGTGATGGTGGAATTTTCGTCGTTCATTGGGGAATCCTTTTGGTCTTGTCACCGATGAGGATGCGCTTTCTCGTTGTGTTTTCCAGTCCCCAAATTACCGCTGGCATGGGTTCGAAAAGGACATCGCCACTTGGAACGACGACGGCGGATAGACCGAAATCCGGACTGGCAAGGTAGCCGCAACCGGTATCGATGAACATGTGCCGCCCCCAAGTCATCAGTAATGGCGTGGCGTTGTGACCGCAGAAGGTCAGCGACAACTGCTGGTCCAGACCGGGCGCGTCATAGCCATCCTGTAGGCAACGATAAGCAGTGCGCGACCAGAGCAGTGCTTGCTCGCAATAGCTGTCCTGCAGGCCATGTGCTGCGTCGATCTGGTCGTCGCTGGCCAAACCCGCTTCAACCAGGTCCGCGTGGACCACATTGAATCGCTGGCGCCCATCGCCAACGACGAGGATGTGCGGGAGACTCATGATCCTGGTGTAGATCGCATCCATGTACTGGCGATCAAATGTGCGGCCGGCCAGCCATTGCGGAAACCAAGTGGCGCTCATCCGGGCGACGGCATCAGAGATATCGGGGATCGCGTCGGCAACGGACTGTCCGCGGTTGATCGTCGCGGCAGCCGTAGTGATCATGGCCGCCAGATTCTGTTCATGGTTGCCGCGTACTGCGAAAAACCACGGTTCGTTCAGGAAGTCGAGACAGCCGATGGAGTCCGGACCACGGTCGACCAGATCACCCGTCGATATTACCCTGTCCCTGGATGGGTCAAATTTCGCTTGTTCCAGGAGGCGATGCAGAATTTCCGTGTGCCCGTGCAGGTCACCGATGATGATGTCCCGCCCGGCTAAGTTGGCGGGAAGCCGGCCGACAATGATGGCCACAGAAGCTCCCGTCGATGGAAATGGATGATTGGAGCGACACCGTGCTGTGACCAACTCGAGGATCGGATGCTGAAACCTTCCCGGTGGCGTTCTGCCACCGTGCCGCGAGACGAAGCTTCACATGTCGGCGAAAAGCTTTCCGGTGTCAGAAACGGCCATAAGGGGGGTAGAAATGATCCTGGTGGCGCTGAACTGCTGACTCTGGGCGTGCGAGGGACCGGGCGAGCGGGCCGGCCTGGGCAGGCCGTGTGGTGATCGTCGCGAGTTCCAGCTGACGGTTTTTGATGCGGTCACTGATGCCAGAGAGGTCGATGCTGCCTGTGTCTTCCCAACCCATCCGTTCGGCTACCCAGTTCGCGCTGAAGACGAGAACGACGACGATGCCACTGAGTAGCAGAACGCGAGCGACCGGACCGATTGCGTCGAGAAATTCTATGATGTTCATGCGTGCCGTTCTCCGATTGGGAACGACACCGGCCGGGGCTGGCCGGGGCTAAAGGGGGATGAATCGCCCGGTTACGTTGTTTCGTACCATGTCGTCTGGATACAGCATCTCACATGATATGCCGATTGCAAGCTGGCAGAAACGACGCATTCCGGGTGATGAATCAGCTGCTATGACTGGGTATCCAGAATTTCATGCCCAGCCAGCGACGACCATTGCTCGATGACGGTAACCTGTTGATCGGCGCCATCGCCGTCGACCCGGCAATGTTCCACAAACCAGTCCCAGTTTAGGCGGCCGGCTTCAGTGGTCGCCATACGTTCGGCCAGTGCCTTCGTAGCCTTCCCCACCACAACCTTTTCACCAGAACCATCGGGTTGCCGGATCACCCCACGGAAGAATTGCTCTCCAGGTCTCATATTCCTTACCGGTTGATTACTGACGCACGGTGCGCCAGAAGAGCCCGGAGGTGGCGATGAAAGCGATACCCGCGAAGGTTGGCGTCACGAAACCCGGGAGGAACCAGGACGCGGCGCCATAGAGCGCAGCATTGAAGAGGATGCCCATAACGAGTAGCGGCAAAAACTCGCGGTTCACTGCTTTCCTGGCTTCCTCTTTCCGCCGCTGAACGTGGGGATCGTTGGCAAGGCGAGCTTCATGCTGTTCCACCTCGGCCAAGAGAGTTCCCTCATCAAATGCGTGCGGATCGCTTGCAAGGATCAGTCTCTTGGCTACCTTCTGTCGCATATTCATTCTGTGTTCCTTCTTCGTCGAGTGTTCAGACATGTCTTCCAAATTTGTGGCGTTCCTACTCCGATACCCACGGAACCGGCGTCAAGATTCCTGGCAGATAGAGCGGGTGGCCGGGATGCCCATCTTTGGTCAGGCGCAGATAATGCAGGTTCCGGAGCAGTCGCCTGACATCGCGATCGCGCCCGAGGTGGGTGCCGTCAGTTCCCCAGGCGGCAACTACCAGATCGGCTTGGGCCGCGTACTCCAAAAGGTAGCGATCGTTGTCTGGCCCGATGGGGGCTGGGGCAGCCAGCATCACCGCAGGATCGGTCGCCCGGAACGCGAATAGGTTGGTCATGCACAGGCCCGCGTAGCCCCACGACTTCGCGAAGGAAATGCACCTGTTTACCGTTCGGTCGTTTTCGATTTCGTCGGCAGTACTCGGATTGAGGCCGATGAACATGACGATTCCCTCCCCGCCATCCCATCGGCGCCACAGGCTATAGCGGAAGGTTCGGCAAGCAGAGAATGTGGCACCGCTCGAACTCTCCTGGCTCGCTGTTTGGCGGCGGTTTTCCATCCTGGTCACTTGTTGGCCACCGGTGCCGATGCCAGCAACCGTTCCAGACGACTAGCAGCTTCTTCGGGCGGTATATCTTTGGGTAGGTGTGCCGGCCCGGCGGCGGCCGATCGGAGGCAGGCAATGACGCTTTCCCTGTCGGTTGCTGTCTGGCTTAGCCTGCAGGTGATCGAGAGTCCGGCCAGCAGCGCTCGCTCGTTTTGCTGCATGTCCATCACGTAGGGCCAGACTAAGGAGAGAAGTTCGATATCAGCTTTCGCTACGTCTTCACCAGCCTGCCGGCCGATGCCGATAAGTGCGAGAGCGAAAACGGCGACGAGTGTCCCGATCCAGAGGGTGCGTTTGGTGAGCATTGGCTGTCCTGACCGTTCAGTTGTTGTCCACAAACTGGACGAACTTGATCTTGCCGGAGCCCGAAACATCGGTATCCCGCTCTGCTGGGTTGCCGGAAATCTTGATCTTGCCGGAACCGGATACCCGTGCCCGCACGGATTCCGTCACGGTCGCACGAATATCCCCCGATCCTGATACGCGGAGACGGGCAGTCTTGACGGTCAAGCGGTAGGCGGCGACTTCCCCGGACCCTGAAATGTCTGCTTCCAGGCGTTCGGCCTTGCCGTCCAGATCGACATCCCCGCTACCGGTGATGTCGATGTTGAGTTCTTCCTGGGTGAAGCCGTGATAGGCAACCTTGCCGGCGCCCTTTATCCGCAGTCCGGAGACTTCGGGCAGCACAACGGTGACTTCGGCGAGAGGGCCCCCGATACTCGTACTGATCTGGATGTTGCCGTTGCCCATCGCCATCTGCGTCGGGCCTCGGTTGATGATGTTGCGGCCGGCGATCTGCTGTACGGCTCCTTTGAAGATCGAGGTAATGCCGCCCACCTGAGTGATCATGGTCGGCTCGTTGTCGATCGTGAGGGTGTTGCCGGACACGCTGGTGAGTACCTTCGGCAGGTAGTTCTTGTCTTCGCAACGGATCGTCAGGCCCGGTTTGTCGCCTTGAACGACGACCACATTGACGCAACCATCGAGCTTGATATTCCGGACGCCGGCGGCAATCTTCCGTTCCTCGGTTCCGGCTTCAACTTTCGTGCTTACTTGTCCGGCCAAGCGGTCGATGCCGGCACAGATTTCGTCTGCCCACTGCTCGGGGTTCGGTTTCCCGCCAATATCCACGCCGACGTGGTTGGCGATCTTCTGCATTGCCTTGTGATAGCCGGTCAGTTTCTCGAATTGATCCTGAATCCGCTGCTCAAGTTCTGCCGTTTTCGTGTTCTTCCCAAACATTCGACTGTCTTTCGTGGTTCCTGTGCCGGCCCGCTGGCCGGGGTGTCTATGATAACCGGCTACGGTGCCGGGCTCTATTTATGGCTGCTGGCTACAGCAGCTGTCCTTGCGAAAAAGTAGGGCATCCGGGCGGGATCTCGCTGCGCACCCATTGGTTCGAGTACGTGCCATCGCAGCCCTTCTTCCGCTCGATGACCATTGGAATGTAGGCGGCGAAGTGAAGGCAACGCGAGTGAGGCTGCAGCACGATTGGGTCGCAGCCGGGGTAACCTTGCTGTCCGTTGTCCGCTGAGTACCAGTTGTGTTTGCAGCCATCGCACCGTTGATTCTGGCTCATGCGGTCACCACCTGGCTGGCAAAAGTGAACGGGCGGACCCAGACAAACCGCAGTTCGCTCGGATGAACCCAGCGCAGGTCCTGCTTCCTTGGTGCGGCACCGATCGGCGAGGCAATGAGTACCCAGTTCGGACGATTGTCGAAGGCGACTGCGCCGGTGCGTAGGACTTCCCAGAAGGCTTCCGCCCCCTTCGCATCCATAGTTTTCGCGACGATGATTGACTTGCGCATATTCAACCCTCCTGCATTTCCTCGAAGCGGCTGAGGTCTACCACCGGTAAAACGTTAATCTGCGCTTTGGCAGCAGCCATGTTCAGGGCCATAACGACGCTGGCCGCACGGGTGTGTGCTTCCTCGCGACCTTCCGCGGTGTGGCCGTCGGCGAGAAACATGATGGTATCGCTGGCCAGCCGCAAGGCACCCTGCAAGTTCTGGATCGTTGCCATTAGCCGCCTGGTTTGGCTGTCTGTGGCGGCGGCATTCGTTTGCGACATGGTGATGCGGGCTCCTGTTGGTATCTGAGCTTGAATCTACAGGGCGCATGCGCTATTTCTAGCCACCAGTGATGCCCCTGGATAGAAGCTCGCGCCAAACTTTTACCGCCCCTGAAATGGATGAACCGATGCGAGCGCGCTCGGCATCAAGCGGGTACGGACTTGGGCGGCCAGGCTGCATCCAGCGTTCTTCATCGACACCAAAGACCAGGTAGTCTGAGCGCCGGCCCAACTCGCTCAGTACGTCATAAACCCATGCCTCGAAAGCTCGAGCCCACAGTTCCTTTGGACTCTGCCAGTAGTCGTTGCCGGGGCCGTCGATCTGGCGGGCGTCGCGCAGGAAGATCGAGCGATTCCTGCACAAGGCATCGTCGTAGCCATCGCGATTTCGTATCGCGTTCCGCACCTTCATCATGGCCGTGGTTTGTGGGAAGGTGCGCACGGTCTCTCGAATGGTCGTGAGATATGCGTGTTGCCGCGAATGGGCGATTTCCCGGTCCGATGGACGGTAGTCGCCCATCGCATCGATGGTGCTCTGATAGGCCAGCACGCCGAGGAAATTGTCGGCCGCATGCGACCATTCATGGGCGATAGCGCCGGCACCCCGCATCCTGGTGAAGTGCATGATCCGCTGATCCGGCTCCCAGTGAGCCGCAGATCCCGGCTTGCCCCGGGCACCGAAGGCGATACCGACGATGAATCCATTGAGCGATGCTGCCTCGGGCGGCAAGCCACAGATATCGGTCAGATCATGCAGCGCATCCCAGGCGTGGTTCAGCACGTGCTGCCGTTCCTTTTGGGTCACCCAGTTTCCGAACTGAATGCCGCGAAATCGGAATCGCGTAAGGAATTCGTCGGTGCTGATGTTTCGGCCTTCACGCCAGTCTGGCCCCGTTCGATGAATGTCACCGGTGACGGGCGGGCGATCGAAGGGATTGCCCTTCCCTTCCTCCTTTTCCCGAGCATCCGCCTTGATTCGAAGGATGGCATCGATGATGGCCATTTCTTCATCGTCGTGTGCATCGCCGGATGGCAAATAGCCGCTGCCATTGACCCGGCAAAGCTGCCAGCTGACCGCGCCCGTGCTGCGATCAATGAGTTCGACGGGGAGCCAGGGCGGATCGGCGGGAATATCCGGGTCAAGTGGCCAGCCCAGGCTGGCGATGACCGGTCGCCGGGCGCGCATCAACCCGGTTAGGCTGAACGGATGCCGGACACGCCGCAAGGAGGCCTTGGCGAGTCCATAGGGAGCGTAGGCTATTTCCTTGTCCAGGCGTTTGTCCTTCAACTGGCTCGGCGTCCATTCAAGTAATGCCTCGTAGCGCTTGTTGAGACTGTCGAAGGTGTCGGTCATCTGCAGGCCGGCCAGCATTTGCTTCATTGCCTCGATCGCGCGTAGGTACATGCGCGCCCAACCGTCGGCTTCTACCCCGAACGCTGGCGATGGTGGCCGGTTAGGGAGGTTCTTCCGGAGAAAGAAGAGATCCGCTGCCAACTGGGCCGGCAACCCCGACTCAACCCATGCCTTCCAGTCCGGTTCTGGCCACCAGTCGGACAGTTTTGGTAATCCTTCGTATTCTGGAATGGAATCCGGCGCGTCTTCGGGTTCGATGCCGGCCAGTTCGTCCTGAAGAGCCTGCATGGCGGCCTTTTCCTTGGCTGATCCGGGTAGGTATTGCCCGTCGTCAAGGTGTTCCTCGGCGCCCATCAGTGCCCTCTCCGTCAGTATGGGACAGGACCGTATTCCTTGCCACGGGCCATGTCTTTGAGGAATGAAGTGACCTGTTCCAAGGTCGGTTGTCCGTTGCAAAGAATGCCGTCGACTCCGTACGGATTTACGCACCAGGTGACGCTATCGGCGCTGTCGTACAGGGCGGTGTGGCCGTTGGCTTCCAATTCTTCGCCGGCGAGCAATGTGCTCAGCGCCTCGGCCGGCGATGGCATGCCGAGCTGTATCCAACTTCCAGCCGCGATGCAGTTCTCGACGTGTGCCTGGTGTGCCTTTTCAGCAGCGTATCGGAGTGTCTCCGCCTTCTCTTGATCGATGACCTCGCGGGTGGTCTCCCATGCCTCACGAAGGACGGCGTGATTTTCGAACATCAGCGGCAAAACATCCGTTTCCCAGGCCAGCGAGATCGCGATGCTGCTAGCCTCTTCCGCGCAATCGAAGGCACGCTCTACGGAACCTGTCATTTGGAAGATTTCGGCCAAGGCATTGCAGGCCCTTGCGTCGATGGCGCGGTGGATTTGGCGCATAGAAAGCTGCACAGGATGCATAGTCTCGCCATGAAATGCATAACTGACGTGGGATTGCGGATTTGCAGTCATTTGAAACGGTCTCCGACTTTGATGCCCTTCCTGGCAAATTCCCCTTGCGCAACCTCGAGCGCGTATCGTGATGGTTTCGGCGAGCAATGCGGATCGTCCGTATTGGGTGCCATGTCCTGGATGTCGATAACGACGCTATCGGCATCCAGCCACGCGACCGAAAGCGGAATCGGCGTGTTGCGCATCCACAGACACCGGGTTGCCGATGTTTTGAAGTCGAACAGCATCCCGCCGTTCTCCGGCAGGGAGGTTCGATTCATGAGCCCGCGAATCTGACTGACCATATCTTCGGCGACCTCGACTTCAAAGCCGCCGGCGCCGGTCGATATCGCGCGGACCGGCAACGGTTGTGACGGCTTCAGCCAGAAACATCCGCCGATGGCGATGCTGCCGATCATCGCCAGTGCGACGGCGCTCCAACGCTTCAAGATTTTTCCCCTTCCCTTGTCACGATCGTTATTGCGGGCTGGCCGGCGTCAGATGATCGGTAATGGTGCCGCCCCCGAAATGGAACATGGAAATCTCACCGTAAGTAGCGCAGTTGAGAGCGCGGCGGATGCGGTCGTTACATGCCTGGTCGAAACGATCGACAAAGCCGAAGTAACCGCCCATGGCAATCCGTATCCCGATGGTCATGATCGCTGTAATAAAGAACAGATTGACCAGGGTTGGGACCGCGGCGACCGCCTGCGCAGGAGTCAGTTGTTGGAGCACGGCCATCGCAGATACGAAGTTGTCCGGTGCGAACACGAAGCAACTGAAGGCGGCCCAGAAGGCAACCAGCGGTATCCCGGTAAATAGGTGGTTCGTGAGCCACCAGCCGACGTTTGCAAAGTTGAGAAGTTGCGCGCCATACACACGAGCATCGAAAAACACCGAATGGCAGATGCCTGCGTATACCGCATCGCTCATTTCGCCAACGGTTATGCCATTGACGGCAACTTGCCATTTGACCCCGCCTTCGTGTGCTGACATTCGCGCTTCCAGGACCTTTTCATACCGGGACAGGGTATGGCATCCGACTGTGGCTGCGACAGCGGTTAGCATTGCCAACATTGGCAGATCGGTCACGCTTCGCGGGAACGTCACCAGCGCCGCACCCAGGCTGGACCCCAACCAGATCATTGCGGCAACCGCGGGATGGTTTCGCTGGACAGCAACTATGTCGGACAGGAAACGCGCTATCGAACTTTTCAGCATGTGTGCTCCATTTGATTGGGAAAGACCAACACGTCAAGGTGACTCGCGGTGTTCTTTGGCACTACCCGGAAAGGCCTGGCCAAGTCACCTTGCGTGTTGATGCCGTACTGTTCCGGCTGCCACAAGCACTTCGCACGTTCCCGGGCTTGATCCGGGGGGAAACCACACCTTTGGTGATACCGCTCGGAAGATCCGGAGCCGACGTGCCAGCGGCAAGCAATATCAGTGCGGGGGGAAACACGCCATGAAAGACCGCATTGTTCCCGGTTACGGTCGAGTTCAGCCAGTGGCTAAAATGCCATTTGAGGGGTTATGAAAGTTCGACAAGATCGGGAAAAGGCGAGCCGTTACGGCTCATTTGGGCTCGATAGCTTTGTTGAGTTCAACCAAGCTATCCATCACTGCAAGAAAGCGCTGAGCCTGCTCTTCGGTCTTGATGAGCACCTGCGTATCGCCAACGTATGCGTCCAGCCCGTCCAGCCAGTTGTACAGGCCAACTGTCACGTCACCAAACGACGCAACGATGCCATTCATGTAATGGTTCGTGTGCTGCGAGACAGAGAATCCTCGCCGTCTCAGGTCTTCGAGTTCGTCGCTTGAAAGCCCAATTCGCCCATCATGGATATTCATTGGTTCAGACCTTTCTCCGCAGCCACAGCGCCCTCTGAATGTGAGCAAGATCATGCCCATCGAGGACGATGCCATTGGCTGTCAGCACGGCCATAGCATCCTGCTCGGTTCGCTTGCCTAGGGGAGCAAATCCGATGGCGGCATGATTGCCGCCGTCAAAGCCGGTCACCAGAATCTGATCCCAGGCCATCATCGTGTCTCGGTAGATCCACGCCACGTCTTTCCACCGGATTCCGCGCCGGCCGATATGCTGGCGCTGGATAAACGGGATGATTCGATCGGCTGCATTCGTGATGCTGGTACCGAAGCTGCCGGCGATCATCAGTACGACAGCACGGCCGGTGTTGAGGTTGTAGTGGGCGAAGACGTGTGCCGACACCTGGTTTCCTTCCGGCACGTACCGGATGCTTCCACCTGCGTTGTCGATGGCCAGCCGGAAGCGATCCGCCCCCTGCCCTACTCGGTTGGTATTTGCCCACAGGCCAGAGTCATTGCAGCGGTTGCACATGACGTCTGCTGCCTCAATTTCCGAATCCGTGAAACGACGCTTGACCTTGGTCAGCAGCATGTCTCGTTCCTCGGTAATGATCCGTTCGATATCGCCGGATGCGTTTCCCGCTTGCGGCAGATCGGACAACTTGGCTTCGATCAGTGCAGCGGCGTTGTCGATATCGTCCTCGATCTCACCCAGGCGACGAACAATCATCTCAATCGGGTTGAACAGTTTCATGCGGCTTCTCCCTTATGCCCTGTTCTTCCGACGGTCCTCGATGCCGCGACCGTACGGGATGAAGCGGGTTGCGAGGGTGTCCGGATTGACCTGCAGAACACCCTTGGCTAGATAGTGGACATGGGCTACGGGCGCTTGCTGCGCTACAGGGGCCAGCGCAACACCCGGCGGCATGAAAATAGCGCTCGAGGCGAGGTAGATGGCGAAAATGATAGGGATGATGAGCAGCATGATGTGTTGGATGAGTGCTTTGACTCCAGTCAGTGTGCCCAGCAACGCCGTGTTTACAAGGTGGCAAAACACGGTGGCCGGAAAAGAAAACGCCACCAATTCCGTGAGGAATGGTGGCGTCCGCTTACCGGTCAGTGCATCGCGGTATTGCGTTGGTGCAGAGCCTGCAGGACGCCCACGACTTCCGCATTGCGCGGGTTCGTGGTGCCGTACTGTTGCTCGATCTTGGCTGCGAATTCCGAGAAGGAATATCGCGTCGGCGTGCCGAACGGATGATCCTTGAGAACAAAGCCGTAGTTCTGGACCGCCAGTTTGGCGATCTCCCCTTCATGGGGTGTGGCTCTGAACGGCAGAATCCGAATCCGGTGCTGGATGACTTCGATCATGACTTACTCCTGTCTGGCTGGGAGCCCCAAGGGGCTTTCCCCTTGGGTGGTTTCAGGCGGCGCGTTCGATACCAGGCCAGCCCGCTTTGCAGCGTTCGGCCATCAGGTTCTCGATTTCCCGCATCGCTTCGTCGACCAACTGCATGGAAGGTTGATCGGCATTGGCGATTCGCTGGGGCGCATGCTCACGGCGCATCTTCATGTTCCTGAACGGATCGGGATCGTTGGGGCGGGTACTGGTGCCCGTGATCCGCTGAATGAAGATGCTGTCGAAGACGACTTTGACGGTGATGCAACCGGTGTTCATCCCGGCGGCCGGCGTCTGCTCGTTGAAGACATAGAAATCGTTGCTGCCGATTTCCAATGTCCAGCGATCGCCGAGGTCGAGACGTGTCAGCGCATGGCGTACGGTAGCCGCGATATCTGCTTCGCGCTTGCGCTCCTCCGCACGACGGTCACCGATGGCTTTCCAGCGCAGGTAGCTTTCGCTGCCGAAGACGTAGCCGCCGTGCTTGAGGCGATTTTCACCCCAGGCGAGGAAGCGCAGGCTGTGATCCGTGATCTTGTTCTTCCGGATGTAGCGGTAGAACGCGACCAACGGACGAAACCAGAACTTCCGGCCAGCCCGGCACGACCACATCAGCGGTTGGTAGCACCAGCGGCCGTTGAGCAGCCAGCCGATAGCGAAGCTTGGCGCTTCGTCATAACGCATCACCAGGAGCAGCATGTTCTTCGAGTCAAATTGCATTTCGAAGGTGCGGCCCTTGGCGTGTTTCTTTTCGATAACTTGCATGGTGAATCTCCTTCAATGAATCCGGGAGCCCACCCTCCCCGCCGGGAAGATGGTCCCCGGTGGGTTAAGCCTTTTCAGGCGGTCAAATGTCTGTCCAGATCCCGGAGGCCGGGAACAGGTCGGATTGCCGACGTGCGGCATCGAGTGGACGCATGGTGACTGCGTATCGAGTCACCGAGGTTCCGTCAAAGCTATCTGCCCCTGCAGCTGCGCAGATCGCGATGCGACGTTGCGAATTTACGCGACCGACGTGCAGGTAGCAGTTCCGCCGGCGGGCAAGACTTCCCCACATCGGGGTCGTTTCTTCCTTCCAGGCGCTGTCACCGCCAACGAAGATGCCAACCATTGGGTTGAGGTGGTTCCTGACGTCATCGAGCGTCATGCCGTTTTGCACGGCAATCAGCAGTCTGGCCGGCAGACCTGCCAGTTTTTCCAGCCATGAAAGGGAAAGGTCGAGGGATCGCTGACCACCCATCACGATATCGGGCAGTACGATCCATTCAGCCTTTTCGCCAACTTTATCGACGGCGTGCATGAAGGCGTCGCTGTCGAATTCGGTTCCTTGCTGGTGGGCTGTCCACGCGCCGTTGTCGAGCGCGTAGGGTCGCCCCTTGGGGTTGAGTGATCCGGCCGGCGAGAGAAGCACGTGCCAGCCAGCGTCGTCGAGTGCAGCCAGATTGCGAAGCGTGCCGGTCATGCTCGCGTAGCCCCGGAGGGGCCAGCGCGGGATGGCCGAGCCGTCTTCTTCATCCAGACCGAGCTCGTCGCAACTTTCGTCGGTCCCGTAGTAGCTGGCATAGGCGGCGATCGCCTGTGCCGTGCTGACCTTGGTTCCGTTTCGGTATGGTTCAAGCCATTCCAACATGTGAGGCTCCAATGAATCGGGCCTCACAACCCGCCGGGAAGTGAGGCCCAGGCGGGTTGTGAGATGACTTTTCAGTCTTTGAGCGTGACGCCTTGCTCTCTGGCGAGAGCGTCGAGCGCATCGCGGTACGACTTCGGGAACGAACCGAGATCCGGGCGCGAAATGACAATGAACCCGCCGGCGCTTTGGTCGAAGACGGGGGATTCCGTCGGCGACAGGGGGGCCGAGAATTCATCGTAGGTCATGGTGCGTACGGGGTTGGAGGTAGAGGCGGTCACATCCAACTGCGATGCCTTGCCCGCTACCAACAACGTCCATTCTTGCCAATCTGCGTCCGTCATGCTCAGCTGCATCGCATTGAAACGTCTCTCGACGTCATCGTTCAGCGTGCAGAGAGCCTGGTGTGTTGTGACTTGCACCAGCATCGCCTTGATGTCGGCAAAGGTCGTTACGGCATCGCCAGACACGCTGGCGGCCGGCGCCGGTTTACCTTCGATCTTGGCATCCATAGCAACCCGGAGTTCATCCAGGTGCCGGTAATAGACTTTGTAGCCCTTCTCGTAGCTTGCGGCGTCCTGACCACGGAGGTCCAGATACGCATCGAGCAGTTCCGAGAATTTCATCGAGTTGAGTCCTTCCACGTGTGTCTCCTGAGAATTGCGGAGCATCCCGGGACGGGGATGAATCCCCGCTTGGGTTGATTGTTCGATTGCCGGTGCAACGTCAGGCTTCGGTACGCTGAGTCCATGCTTGGGTATCAGTGTTCGAGGTCTTCAGTGCTGCGATGGCATCGGCTTCTTCGGTCCAGTATTCGACGCTCTCGCGGGAAACTGGGCCTTCCTCATCGATTGTTCCGAGGAAGAAACCTTTTTGCGATTCCAGAACCGTCAGCGGCAGACGAACACCAAAATCTTGCTCGGCGAGCTTGCCGATCGGCGGGTTAGCCAAAATGGCTGATTGCAACATGATTCACTCCCGAAATGATGTCCAAGGAGAACCTGCCCCGAGGGAGGATTCCCCCGGACGGGTTTGATGAATGCTGGCTTGAGGCCCAATGCCCGGTATTGCCAGCTACCGTTTCACGCTTGCGCGTAGAAAATCCTCACCGGAGCGCCGCTCTGGTCAGGGTTCTCCTGCGGAAAAGAAAGGGCTACACGACGGAAACCCGTCGTGTAGCTGGCTATTCGCCTTTAAGCTGCCAACAACAGCGGCTGCTGCTTCGGAGCGCCGGTATGCTCGAGCGCCTGGAAGTGTGGCGAAATGCCGTTCGCCTCCAGTACGCTTTCGATGGCATCGACGATCACAGCCTCCGCCTGAGCGCGGTCTTCACCATCCCGGCAGAACATCCTGTGGAACGGAGTGGCCCAGGAGGTTCCCCTGCTCTTGGCCGTCGCCTTATGCACTTCGGCATCCAGTTTCTCGGCCTTGTCGTAGGCAAGCCAGAAGTTCTCGCTCACGCCCTTGTCCTGATCCGGTAGCCACTGACGGTGGCGCCCTACCAGGCGATTGAGGCGGTCGACGAGGTTTTTCTTCTTGTTCGGGAAGAAATGAATCGTTCCCGCGCCAGGATAGAACCGGACGTCGAAGTACGACCCACTCAGACGAGCCCCGTGCTTCAGTTCCCGCAGATGGTTCGTGAAGAGGCTTTCGAGACTGACTTCCGGTGCCGCCTGTGCATCGAGCATTGCGAACACCTTGTCGAAATCCCGGAGCATTTGCATCGAGTCCCAGTCCAGGCTATCGCACCAGGTGCGATTCCGAGGAATCACGAAGCGCGTCAGCTTGATCTTCCGGCCGCAGGTCCTGTGCTTGTCGTTGCTTTTCCACCCCTTGTACCAGACGGTGTTATCCGAATGATGCTGAGAAATGGCGTCGAACACGTCGCAGGCCATGTCGATCTGGATCTGCCCCTGGCTTTCCACGATTCCCAAGAGGAAACCGTAGATCGTCTGGCAGGTAAATTCGAGTTTCTTGATGCGCTCGAACTCCGATTCAACACGACGCTGTGCCTTGGACGACAGCTTTGAGGTCACATTGGAGGACCGTAGGATTCCAGCCCAGGCCGAATCCTTCAGCTTCCCGTAGCGCTCGGCGATTGTGGTCTTGACGTAGGTAAGTGTCTCGACATTGCTCGCTTTCGCACCCTTCTGGTCGATATGCTCGGCCATGGTCTTGCCCAGCAGGCTGGCGTAATGCATTGCCTTGGCTTCCGCAAACACGGCCCCCTGCATTGCCCGTACGGCAGCGTTGAAGGTGGCCACGCGGTTTTCGATCAGCGAATTGGGCAAAGCCACTTCGAACATCTGGCGGAACTGCCCTGCCAGGCCCTCGCCGGTTTCACCGTCATTGGCCAGGCCGTCGAACATGTCACCGAAGATATCGACATCGAGGTTGGCTTCCTTCTTCAGGTAGACCAGCGCGATTTCGACTTCGGCTTCACGAACGACATCCGAACCCTGGAAGGCGTCCTGGATGAATTCGACCTCACCGTACAGTTGGATGAGCCGCGCCAGCATCTGGCGTTCCTTCGAGAAGGGATTGCGCAGGGTCTCGGCGTTGATGATGGCAACCAGTTCCCCGTCCCAGAGAATTTCCCAGGCTTTTAGGACGTGCTGCGCACCATACTTGAACGGCGGGTTGAGGATCACATGAGAGTACATGGCCCCGTTCGCGAAGGACATGAAGTCGATGCCGACTACATCCGCGCCACAACTGCGGATGGCATCGTGCTTCGTCAGGTCCATTTCGATGGCGTCGACCGGAGGCATCCGGTAGTAGCCACGTTGATCCCAGTGCGGATGCGCCTTGATCAGAGCACCGTCGCCGGCGCTCGGTTCGAGGACGCGGATGAAGTTCTGGTTTTTGAACTTTGCCCAGGCCTGCCGCCCCAACTTTTGAGGGGTCGGGTACCACTGCAAATCGTCGTTTTGGAACATGATGGTTCTCCATGAAGCGTGCGGAGACACCATTCCCCACGCTGGGAAATGGCTTCCCCGCGTGGGTTGAAAGATTACTTCGGCCGGTTGGCTATAGGCTGATGTTCACGAACCTGTTTTTGAATTTTATGCTTTAGGGCTTTCATGTCCTTCGGCAGCTTGAAATCCATGTCGAAGCTCTCAGGCAGAGGCGTGCACTTGGCAACAATACCTCCAAGCTCTCGCTTCAGGTATGCCGCTAACTCCTCAGGCTCCATTGCGCACTCTACCCAGAACACCAGGCTATCGGTTTCATTGGTCGCTCCATTGAACTCAGGCGGGACCAGTTCGTACTTGGCCATCGTCTTTCCTTTTCTGTCTTCTGCCCAACCACCCGAAGGTGAGTTCGGGCGGTTGTTTAGTTGATCAGCCAGCGTCCACTGGCCAATCTCTTTAGAACTCAGGAATGCGGACGGTTACATCAAGGACGGCGCGGAACAACTTCCATCCACCCTTCCGGACAGTGCTTCGTGTACGGGTAGTAGCGCGAAGAACTTTGGCAGTAATACCAGTTGCTTTGAGGCTGCGGACTGGGCTGCTGTACGTACACAGTCTGAACCGGCGGTGCATAAACCGGCTGCGGTTGCGGCTGGTAATACGACGGCATCGACTGATAGTACGGTTGCGGTTGCGGCTGATAGTAGGCTTGCGGCTGGTAATACGACGGCTGCTGGTAATACGCAGGCGCCGAGTAGGCCGGGCGCGACATCTGGGCTGCCATGATCACCGCACTTGCCGTTGCTGCACCAGCTGCGAAGGTGCAGCCGTCGCAGCGGGCCATGGCATTGCTGATGCCGGTGATCGACAGCAGCAGGGCAAACACGGTTGTGATGAGATACTTTTTCATTGCTTTCTCCAAAAGTGAATGCCCTTGGAGCCGCTCCCATACCGGGATTGCGACCCGGTGGGCGGATTTGAAATGCTGACTTAGGCGAGAGGCCCGGTGTGATCAGCTACCGTTTCACGTCGCTATGACGTAGAAAATCCTCACCGGAGCGCGTATTCGCTCTGGACAGGACTTTCGGAGATAGGGGATTTCGCGCAATTGGCGCGTCAGGACTGATGTCTGTTGACCGGCTGGCTTCTTTGAGCGGTAACGCCAGCTACCGTTTGGATATAGTAGCAGAAATTGGGTGGAGTTCGCGAACGCCGGTGCCGGCCCAATGGTGCCCTTTCCAGGAAAGGAAACACCCTTTCGGGCGCTTCCTTTGGTTGTTACGCTTCAGACTGACGAGCAGCCTGCAGTGATCAGTTGGAGAGTTGCGTTGTCAGGCAGCAGCCAGCGGTTTCCCGGTAGCGGTGCGGCCGCGCGCACTTCAGCCAGTGTCACGTTCTTTGCATGAATCCCATCCTTGTTGGATGAGTTCGTCCGGTACTGCAGGACGTTGCTGCACTCCCGGTCAGCACCGGTGGGATAGGCGTTCAGCAGTTCGCCGAGCGTTCTTCCTTCCCAGTTCGGGAATTCGAAGAACGGTGACAGCCAGCAGATCGCTTCCCCGAAGGCATCGTTCGCGTCATACCGCTCACGCGTGATGATGGTATCGGCCGGATACTGCGAAAGCAGTTCGGCAGCCACCAGATCATGGCGAACCTCTACGGTATCGGCACCTACGATTGCATTCGGCGCCCCGATCGACATGGCCTTGGCATCCATGATTTCAAGGAACACGTTGCGGTTCGTAGGGGGCATGTGCGTTTTGTGGTCAATGCCGTACTGGCAAAGATCGCCAGTGCCGCAATTGCCTCCGCCGCATACCTGATTGCAATAGTCCGTGACGCCAGATTCGGCCAAAGCCTCAGCTGATGTCTCGGCGAACAATTCCCCTTCTCTGTCGTACTCGCGCCAGATACCGCCAAAGGCATCTGGCAGCGAATCATTTCCGTGGATGCCCACGTACCAGACGTCCTCGAGCAGATCGGCCGGATTGTGAATTTCCCCGCCACAGTGGTCGCAGACGACCTCGGCGATGTCCGTCATGAACTGCTGAAACGTTTCAAAGCCGTCCAGTTCTCCTGAGCTATTGGGATCAGTCAGAAGTTTTGTGACGATTTCTGCCAGTTCCTTGGCTGAGACTTGCTTGCTCATGTATTTCTCCTTCAAAAAATGAAGGAGCACCACCCCGAGGGGCTGATGCCCCTCTTGGGATTGATTTGGTACGCTTTAAGCGGCTTCTTCGATACGCAGAATCCGAGCAGAACGAGCACGCTCATAGATCCACTGGAAGTAGCTGTCGTACGGCACGTTGATACGCAACCCTTCGCCCGTAACCAGCTTGTAGCCGTGAGGGTTCGGGGCAGCATCGCGCACAAGGAACAACCGCCCAGGTTCCCCAGGTTTGCTTTCGCGGGCGTAAAGATAGAGCGGTTCCGGGGTTCCCCTGTTGCTGAGCAATTGCATCAACTGACGCCCTTGCTCAGCACACTCACGAACCAGCGTGGAATACTCGTTTTCGATAATGCTCATGAAGTTCTCCTTCAAAAAGTGAAGGAGCACCACCCCGCGAGGGGTTGATGCCCCTCTTGGGATGGTTTGCTCACGCCGGCTGGCGTGGCGATGGTCGGCGATTAGCCGCGATCGTTGACGGCCTTCTTGCCCTCTTCCGTGAGCTTGCCCTGCTCATCGAGCAGGCCGGACTCCTGGAGAAGCGCTACGAGGCCGGGATACTGCGTTTCGGCAGGCACCTGATGGTGCTTTTTGATCTTCGGGAACTGAATTTTCTTTCTCCGTTTCATGATGAACCTCCGGGTACACCTAAAAGGGTACTCGGAGGGGTCAGTAAATCAAGCCTTGATCAAGCCGCAAACGATCGCGGCCTTGACCAGTTGCTTGTGCTTCCGTGTCGGCAGCGTACCGATGAGGTCACTGCGGCGAACGGTCATTTTTGCCCGAATTCCCAGGTCGAACCGGGTTGGAACTCTCAGACCGCATTCCTGCAGGTCGTTGGGTTCCGTGACGGTCACTTCATTGGGGGGCGGGCAATTGCCATCGACGTGCTTGGAACTGCCGTAGGCGAGAACAGCTTGCCCGGCTTCCAGGACATCCAGCACGAGGGCAGGATGCGGCTTGTCGGCTGACTGGCCTTCGTACGGGAATTTCACCCACACGATATCTCCTGCTTTCATGATGAACTCCTTTGGAAAAGGAGCGCCCCCTTCCGGGGATGCCCCCGGGACGGGTTGAAGTGGTTTTCAGATGCCGGACTTCCAGTCTTCGAAAGCCTTGTAGATGGCTATCCGGAGATCCTGGTCGACCGGCACGCCGTGCTTGGTCAGAAGATCCCGCAAGCGGGTATCCGACTTCAGTTTGGTCTTTGCTGCAGCGACGCGATCGCGAAGGTCTGGGCTGATGCTGAGCACAAACTCGGCCTCCATCCCATCAGATGCGAACATCGATCCGCCACGCATTTCCTTCGAAGCAGTGGCGAGAAATTCCCGCGCCTCCTGCTCAGGGCAGAAACGTTGCTTGATCTGGCCGTTTTCCTCGTAGATGAGGATTGCGTTGTTCAATGCCATGTGATGCTCCGTAAAAGTTGCGGAAGCATCCCCAGCGGGATGATCCCGCATGGGTTGATGGAATGCTGACTGCGACGCAATGTCCGGTGATGTCAGCTACCGTTTCACGCGCAAAGGCGTAGAAAATCCTCGACGGAGCGTGGTCGCTCGGCACAGGAATCTCTTTATGGATGGAATTTTAGCCGGTCGGCCCGATGATGGCTGGCTTTGGCGTGGTGCCGAGGTGGTGCCAGCTACCTCATGCTCGGTATGCTATCGGGAGTCGGCCGTTTCAGCAATGATTCCCAGCGATTGTGCCTTCGTGGTTGAAAATAGGAGGCTGCTTTTCTATTTAGTCTGATGCTTGGCTGCCCAAGCATTCAAAGCGTCATCGTTTTCAAGATCCGGAATGGTATCCCCACCCAACCCGTGTTCCTTCATCCAGAAAGACAGCGCAATCGCAGCATTTTGGGCAGCAGTATTCTTATTAAGGGTTGAGGCAGTTTTCAACCCATCGCCCTTGAAGGCGACTTGCAATTCGCCACCAGGGCGGTCGCTAATCGTAAGTGTCACGCTTGCCATACCTTGTACCTTCTCCTGTTTAATAGGCTTGCAGCAGCCAGTCATGACTACCATCCGCCCGCATTTCGTAGGCAACGGACGTTTTGTAGCCCTCGCGCTCCAGTCGTCTCGCCGCCTTATTTGCCATCTCTTCTGACCAGAACCATTCGCTAAATAGACTTTGCATGGTCAATTCCTTTGTTGTTCGCCCGTCCCGATTTTGCGGCAACCCTTATGCATGGTGTCGAAGCGTGCTTTGGCACGGAGCCAGATTAAGGCGAATACGATGAGGCCGAAACTGGAGACATGATGTGCGACCCCAATGGTCATTGGGGTTTCACACGCGGCCGCCGTCATCAGATGAATTCCCTCGCCAACACTGCGGATTTGGTGCAGTTGCTCAACACACCCAGGTTTCATGGTGGACCAGGTTGCCATCCAGTTGAATGGATCAAATACCACCTCAATACAGGCTGCAGCAAACCAGATTAGCCAGATGGCTAGTCCGACTTCTACACCTCGTTTTGATTCGAGCGCTCGGAACATTCCGTTTCCCTATGTATGTTTTTTGGGCCGAGAGTGCGGTATTCGGTGTGCGCTGGGCAAACTACGGATGGCTCTCGGCTAGACGATCTATGACGTTATTGTGCCGTTTGTTGCAGAAATTGCCAGTGGCTACTGTTTGACCATTGGAAGCAATCGACCCGCTCATTCCGTGATGGCCGGCATATCCTGTTGGCAGGCGCCGCATATCAAATGGAGGCCGGGCTTGCCCCAGGCGGCAACGGTGCAATCTGGGCAGACGTATTTTGCCCGGTTGGACTTGTTCACGCCGCCATTGGCAGCCTTTCTGGCTGTCGGCGTGCTCAGTTTCGCCGCGACTTGCGCGCCAAGCGCCTTTCCAACGGGGGCGGCGGCCGGGGGCGGTGCTGCTTTCGCGGGAGCAGTTGCGGCAGAAGCCTCGTCTGGTTGTGGCGCCGGTGTGGGATGAGCCTCGGCCTCGGGCGCATCTGCAGGCTGTTCTACGTTCTGTACGGTACTGGGCTCAACCGTCCCGCCGGCGTGGACATAGTGGTTCAGTTCGCCGTCGACGGCGGAGTGCCGATCGAACCAACTGACGAAATCACCGGTGGCTAGCAGTTCATCGCAGAAGACGTCGAACGGTCCGCCCTTGATGATGTAGTGGGTAACCTTCTCGCCGGTACGTTTGCCATCCGGCATGCCGGTGCTGCTGGGCTCCAGCCCGATGGCCGTCATTTTGTCGGCCCATTCCGTGTTGTGGTAGGTGTGACGGCTCTTGTCCTGGCCACAATGTGCTTGCCAGGAATGTGCCATTTCGTGGCACAGCGTAGAAAGGACGCTCTTTGGCGATTGTGCGGCAAAGTATTCCGGGTTCAGCGCAATCTCGTCAGTCGTTTCACCGTCCCGATTCACGAAGCGGTCTTCGGCGAAATAGCCACGGCTGCGAGGGTGGCGATGCAAGGTAATCAAGCAGGGCGGCAGTTCTCCCTTAAACAGGCGCTCGTTGAAGAACTCCCAGGCGTCCTGCCATTCCTTGTAGACCAGTGGGGTCGGGGCCTGCCGTGTGGTATCAGCCATAATTGGATTGCACAATCTAATTGCCGGAAATCTGGATGAAGGCAACTGCTGCCGGCGAGACTTCTGTGGCGTGGCGACCGTTGCGTATTGTCTCGACTGTACTCAGGTTCAGAGATGGGCTCGCGTATCTAAATCGGCTTCCAGGGTTGCAGAAACGGTACATCCCGGCTTTCCTGCCGGTGAGGTGATGGGAAAATGCCCCGGCCAGGAAGATCCTGGGCGCGGGGCAGTGTTGCAGGTTGGCCTGCCACTTTGAATTACTGGACGACTGTCGATCGTCAGCCGGCAAGGTTATCCAGCGCATCTTGCGGATCGGTGCTCGTCAGCATCTCCTGAGCGGTACGGGCCATATCCCACGCATTGCGCGCTCGGGGATGACGGTCCTTCTCAAGATGAAACTGATAGCCTTCCGGCACCTCATAGCCGACACCGGTCAACCGGAGCATCTCGCGCGCCAGACGATTGGTCTGGTCAACGATTTCCTCATCGGTTCGCCCCGGGTTGCTGCTTTCCTGGGTAGCCCAAATTTCCGCAACCAGGTCCTTGGCGTTGAAGGTGTTCGGCAGATCCCGTGCGGCTCGAAGCGCCGCAACGATATCGCGTGCATGGCGTAAGGCTTCCTTGCTTTCTGCGTCGAATACCGCCGCATCGGAAAACAGTCCCAGTTTCCATTCGAGGTCTTTGATGTTCATCGCGGACTCCTTATTGAAACAGGGCAAACATGCGTTCGCCGACATTCGGATTGTTGCGCAAGCTGCGCAGGCGCGGATGCCAAGTCTGGTGGTTGGCGAACCGGGATGCTTCGTTATCCAGCAACGCGAAGGCATCGGACAGGACTCGCTTGCTGCATTTGTGGCTCTGCATCACTTCCAGGACCTGCTCATCCGTTACCGGGCTGGGCAGTTCTGCGATACGAGCTGAAAGTTCACGAGCTGCACGAAAGGTCTTCGTATCGTGAGCTTTTTCGGCTTTGGTCATCATTTGCTTCCCCTTTTAAATTGGGGGAGTTCCGCCCCATGAGGGCAAGAAAACCCCTCATAGGTGGTGTGATTGAATGGCGCTTAGGTGGTGGATGGTAGGCACCCGCCCCCAGAGGGGACAGGCCCCTCCAAGGGTTGGTGATGGGTCCGCACTAGGCGGCCTTCTTCTGCAGACGGTCGCGATGGCTGGTGGCCGCCGCAACTGCTGCATCGATGGTCGGGAAGAAACCGAGCCAATCGCTGTCGATGTTTGCACGACCGCCCGGGGGCAGGACGTACGCGCCGTTGCAGCCCTCGACACCGCGATTGGTGAAGAGATAGCCCGGCAGTTCCTCGACGGTGGTCTGCTTTTCAGCAGGCTGCGCCTTGGCGTTGATATCGATCGTGCCATAGCGAATCGCCTTCAGGCGCTTCATCATGGACAGAATGCGCTCGGCGTCGGCATCCTTGCCACGCAGGCGGTATTCTGCGAACGCGTCGATCAACTCGATATAGTCATCGCCGTGGACTTCCTGGTCGAAAGCTTCTTCGAACTGGTTGGCCCAGACCATGATGTCCGACATCAGATCGCGAGAGTTTTCGACCTCGGGAAGCTTGCCGGCCGCGAACATATTGCCTGCCATGAAGGCGATATCGGCGATGACTTCGCCAGGGCTGGCCATGTTCGGCGTTTGGGACGTGGTGGTTTGCGACATGATGAGTCTCCAGAAAAGATGCGGAGACACCACCCCCATACGGAGAGTAGTACCCCGCGTGGGTTTGAAATACTGGCTTAGGCGCAATGCCCGGTGCTGCCAGCTACCGATTCACGTCAAACGACGTAGAAAATCCTCAACGGAGCACAATTTCGCTCTGCTGAAGGTTCTCGATGGGCTGAAACAACTGGATAGGTGTGCGTCCTGGACGCAGGGCTTGATGCCCGATGAATTGCTGGCTTGGGTTCGGTAACGCCAGCTACCGGTGCTTATGCTACCACCAATATAAGCGTGGCCTCAACATCACTTTCCCAAAGTCCATTTCATGCCGATGGATTCCAACAACGTGATCTGCTCGGCTGATAGTCTCCCTTTCGTGTAGCCCCTATATCGCTGACTCTCGAGCCAGCGTCCGATATTGAGTCCGTCCACGATCGCATCCCTCGGTAGATTGATGTCTGTGCCAGCTTCGTGAAGGCGTTGCAGGATGACAAAATGCTTGTCCCACCGTGAAACGAATGGTTCGAAGATGAAACCGATCCCCTCAAGTTTCGCGGTTCGCTCTGTCGAAAGTTTCCCTTTGCCGTGGGCGTGGCGTTGGTTTGCGACCCATGCGCCGATGTTCAAATCGTCGATCACGGTTGTCCGAACTACGCTACCGATGTCGCCAGACTGATAAATTTTCTTCAGCAATGCGAAGTGCTTTTCCCATGCGACATCATGTTTCGTGACGGTTTTATTAGTCATGGTCATGGCTGACTGCAGTGATCATTCGATAGGGCACCCCTTGCCCGTCCAATTCCAGGCTACTCGGTAGTGATCTGGCTTGCGCACCGCAGGCCAACATCGTCGGCACGGTTATCGTTGATCCCAAACTCATGTTGGTCCTTTCCTTTTTGATGCACTCATGCCCTCAAATTTTGTCTGAGCTACGTTTCATTACCTATGCACGTACGTAGGCGGTTACCAGCATCGGCATACTGACCTGGTGGCCGCGGTTGCCGTTGCTAAGGACGAAGCGCCACGGCTCGGCCGCGACGCGCAAGTGTTTGCCGACGGAGCCGTGTTTGGCGGCCTTCTGTTGGGCGACGTCGGCCGGCAGAGGAACTTCCGATACCTGCCCACCCGAGAGCATACGACAGAGATGGCGCCAAGCGGCTCCGATGCTGCTGTAGTTGGCACGTTCCATCATCCGATCGATGATGTGGAAGGACAGGCCGACCTTGCCGAATCCGGTCACCTGGATGATTTCTGGCAACGGCTCGTTGATCACCAACTGCTCGCGGCGGTTCTCGGCGCGCGCCAAGCTTATCCAGTCACTGTCCTTGGAAACACAGATCTTTGCCTCGGCGTATCGGGTGAGAAGGAAGCGGCTGTGGGCGAAGAGATGCTTCTTGTTGGAGGCGTTCTGCGCAACCTTGCGGATGGCGCCGAAGGTGACGTTGATCTCCATGCCGTTGCCGGCCCGGTCGCTGCCGCAGATTTCCTTGTGGCTGAGCAGGAAGTGCATCGCGGAAAGTTCGGCGATGATTGCTGCATCCTGGGTGTTCGGATCGGAAATCGTAACTTCGATCACGCCCTGCTTGCGTCCGGTGGTCCAGTAGGCCTCGAACAGGTTGGGGGCGGCGGTGGCTTTGGTGTGGATGGTGAGTTGTGTCGTCATGATGGTTCCCATGCTACTGACGACTGTTTCGAATTCTAGATGGCTCTTCATGCCATGATCTGCGTTGGGGGCGCCGCCGCCCCCGTATGCTCAAGCCCCTGGGGCGGCAGTCCTAGGCGTGCACCGATTGGTTAATCACGCGAAGATAGGCAAAAACCAGATCGAAGCTGAATTCAGCATTCCCTTTGATCTGTCGCTTGTATTCCTCATAGGTCGCTAAATATGGGTTATCCAGCGATGTTCGGTCATGCCCAAACATCCGTTTGCTGATAGTGGCGATCTTTGCAGCCTGAGCCTTGCGTTCATTTGTGGACAAGAACCATGACAAGGAACCTGGTAAACGACCGCCGGGCGGCTGGTTCCCGGTAATAGCACGATACATCCTGTGCACCGTCCCCGTAGCGAGGCCCGAGATAGCACTTGCAACCATCGGGCGGGCCCCCAACTTGATTGCCTGTTCAGCTCGGATGAGGGCACGGGTTCCAAGGAGACATTCATCTATGCGGATCGCTGATGTATCGGTCTCTTTTATCGACGAGGACATGGCAACCATGCTTCCTGATATCGCCTCATGGTACGACTTGAATCCCTCCTCCCTGGCTGCTTTTTCCAGCGCAAGGTGATGGGGAATCTGACCGCCTTTCCCGTAAAGCTTGGCAGTCTTCTTGATACGCATGATGGTGGTTTTTGTGACCATGGATAAGTCCTTTTTTAATACGGCATTGATTCAGTGGCGCCCACTACCAGAATCTGCCAATAAAAAGGATTTCCATGTGTCGTCCGCCGGAGCGGGTTCGCGTGGTGGGCTGCAGGCTTCGACAAAGCCGAGTTCATTGTATGGGCAGTGGAAGGATTAATGCAAGTTGATTCCCAGTCGTTCGCCCATATGTCGCCAGAATCAGGCCTGACGGGTTTCTTCCTGCAGCCAGGCCGGCGGCTCGGCCCTATGGAAGCGGACGGTTTGCCAATACTTCCGTGCCCGGGCTCTGACCGCTTCAATGTGGTAATGGCGCTTCCGACTGGATTCACGGTAGGCGAGCTCGCCCTTGTTGCCCCATTCGTTGAGCGTTGCCATTGACACTCCCGCATCCATGGCAGCGTCGTTCAACGTAAGCCACTCTGCCCCGAGTTTCTCGGGCTTGGTGCGGTCGCCGGCTGCTGCTGCCTGCAGACGCTTGAGCATTGGTTTCGTGATGTAGATGATGCGCTGGTCCCAAGGCACGCTTGATATGCGGATGGTGCCGTCCTCGATGCGCTCCTGTACCCACTGAGGCGTCTTTCCTACCCGGCTCGCCGCGTCCTCGATGCTGTAGCCGTTGCGTGATTCCATGCGTTTGCGTACTGCGTCGACCGTGATCAACGGAATCTTCGCGGCCTTGCGCCAATCCACCCCGTCCAGTAGGTGCCGGAAATGGGCGACGGTCAGGCCGAGTCGCTGCGCCGCCTCTTCTTCGGTAAAACCGATCTTCTCGCGCAGCTGGCCGCACTGGTGGCGGGAAACGTATTCGATGCCGCGTGATGCGCCCGCAGTCCCCACCTTGAGCGTCAGCGTGCCGGCGGCGATGAAGGCGCGCAGTTCCTCGATCGTGAAGTAGTAGCTGTCGCTGGCCGTCTTCAGCGATATCCAGGACCTCTCGCTCTCGCCGTCCGGACATTTCCTTGCGCACCACCGCGTGGCGTCGGTCCGGGAGACGTATTCAACCTCTCCGTCGATTGTTGAAGCCAGAACGCCGTTCGTGATGGCCAGCCTGACGACATCGATACTTCGGCCGGCCTGCTCGGCGACCTCCTCGAGCGTGATGCCTGGTGACCAGGGGCGGGTCAGATGGCGCTTGGCGCCGTGGGCAATTGCCGGGTAGCGGGCAGCGTAGTCCTCGAAGGTCGTTGGAGCGCCCTGCTCCCCCCAAATGTCGGCACAGGTCCTGCATGTTGCGGGGTGCTTGCGCTTTTCCCAGAGTTTGAATGAGGTTCGCAGGTTGTCCGAGTATTTGCCGTGCCATGGCATCTTGCGCCCGGCCCGTCGATCGGCAACCAGTTGCTCGGCCACTTCCTTCGATATCCACCAGGTGCCGAATTTCGACGACGGTCCTTTGGTGCCGTACGGGTTGCAGCGGACTGCAGTTGGAATCAGCTCCATCCGGGCATATTCGGACAGCTTGTCACTGCGAATCGCCAGGATTTCCCGGATGGTGCTCAGCTGAACGTAGCCATCTGGCGGGAAAACGCGCTTTGCCTTCCATGCGGTCCAGGCATCATAGGGAATCACCCAGAGCCGCCCCACCTTCTTGGCTGGGAGTTCCCGTTTCTGGATCATCTGATTGACGATGGCCAGCGATCCGATCTCGCGCGCCGCGGCGGACGTGGTTATACCGCCAACGACGTCGGTCGTTTGAAGGCCGATGAGGTTCATGCGGACTTGAACGGCGTTGCGGGTTCGTTCTGCGTCCTGGTCGCCGGTTTTTTCACGCAAGCGCGCTGTCAGGACCTCGGCAATATCATCCATGCCGATCTGCCCGACCAGGCTGGCCAGCAGCGCCACCTCCGGCTGCTGCCATTCGTAGGTGCCATTCGCTCCCCTTTTCTGCGGGGGCGGCCAATCATCCTCGGCCGGTTCGCGTCCATGCCAGAGGGAAAACAGTTCGGCGAAGTCCTTGGATTTGTCCAGGCGTGAACATGCCCCGGTGCTGCGCAGACGCTGTATCGCGTCGATGGGTTGCCCGATGACTGCCGCCAGCTCGCATGCCTGCGCATGCCAGCCGTTGTCGATGACAAACGCTTCCCAATCGGACAGCTTTGGCCTTTCGGTCACCCCCGCGCCTCCAATTCATCACCGAGCGCCCGGGCACCGGCCAGCATCTGCTGCGGGGACAATCCAGCGACCGCACCCAGCAGTTCGACCACCGGGTCGGAAAGTGCCTCCAGCCGTTCTGTGGAAATCTCGCGCATGGCACGATCCCATTGGCTGAATGTCGCCGGCAATGTCCGCTTCACGGTCTTTGCCTTGGGCGCCACCTTCTTCAGGCCGTCGGCCATCGGCATGCGGGTTTTCTCGATGCCGCGCCGCGAAAAGCAGACGAACTCGCCCGGCCCCAAGGCATTCAGATCCTTGAACTCGATGCCGGATGACCGGAACATCGGCGCCAGCGCCGACCAGGCGGTGGGATCTTCCTGGGCACCGATCAGCTTCAAATTCGAGTTGGAGAACATGGTCCGGTGCAGCGTGCCGGTATAGCGCAGTGCCGTTACGAACAAATCGAGAGCGCGTTTCCGCCCCCGTTCGGCGAACTCGGCAATGATGTCGCAGGCCTCGCCCACCCCATCGGCGCGTTTCCTTGCGGCACTGAACAACTGCCCTTCGTCGATGCAGACGAATAGTGGCTTGCGGTGCTCGTCTGCGACCTCGAGGACCACCCGGCCATAGGGGATGAATTCCTGCGCATCCTTGGCGGAAACGACAACGATTGGCGTATCTCGCACGATGAGCCGTTCGCGCAATGCTTCGGCATCGGCCACGGCGGCGCCATAGATGGATTCGAGCTCGCCTTCCGGATCCAGGAGCACGGAAACCCACCCCTGCGTGGAGAGTTGTTCGGCCATCAGAAGGCCGGCATTGGTTTTGCCGAATCCGCGAGGACCTACAGCCAGGGCCATCAGGCCGGTTGTCGAGTACTCCGTCAGGTCGATCGGCTGGCCGCCCAGATTCAGGCTTGCACCGACCATTTCAGAGCGACGGATCACGGTATGGGAATGGCTCATTCTTCGTCTCCGTTAAGCAAGATGTCCTTGATGGTCATGACTTGCTTCTGATTGAGGGAGTACACGACGGCAAAATCATTGATGACCTGCTCGTTGACCAGATCAAGGACGCCTTGCCGCCGGGCCTTGGCGACGAGCTTGCGGAGCGTTCCCCAATCGTTGCCGGTTGCCGGAACGGCCGTGGTTACGCTGGCGATCTCGGCCTTCAGTTGGTCAATGGTGTAGAGCGCGGCACTGTCGCCCATGTCACATACCAGGCGTTCGTTAAGGATGCCGAGCAGTTGAAGCGGCGCCATGTACCCGTGCACCCGGCGGATCAGTGCCTTGTCGGCCGACGTGAATTCGCGGGGTTTCAGCGTTTGCGCCGGCGGTAGCGTTGCCGCGGTTTGACGGCCTTGGGGGCGGGCATCGTCGAGACGATGCACTCGCACCGCTCCCGGGGCCGGCGTTGGCATGGGAGGCATTGCGCCCGACAGCATCGTGCTGAGCATGCTGCTGGACTTGTTTTCGGCTTCGTCGGTGTTGGTTCTCATCTGGATTTCCTTCCTGAACTCAGGTGACCGCAGAAGGCGGGTCGAAAGAGCGATTGGTGCATCAGTCAGCCTGCCTTGACCTTGGTTTGGCGGATGGCAAGCAATTCCTGGTATCGAGCGATGACTTCACTGGCAGTGGTGAAGCCCACGGAGATGCCCAGGATGCTGGCTACTTCCAGACGCACCTCGGCGATCAAGTTGGCTTCTTCCTCGGTCGGCACGCAGGCCGGCCACCCGGAGGTATAGAGTAGGTTTGCAGTCAGCCGAGATTCGGCCTGTACGCGCAAAGCTGCACGGTGCTTGGCTTGGGCCAGTCCTTCCCGCTCTTCAGCGGTCAGCAGATGCGGCGCCACGTCGCCGAGCCACTTTGCTCCCTGCAGGGCGAATGTCGACGCGATTTCCAGACGTACCATTCGGCGGTATATGTCGGCGTTGTCCGGGCAGGATGCGGACGCCTTCAGGTCGCCGGCGGAGCCCATGATGCAGAAGGCGCAGCTGACACGCGTGCTGCCATACACCGTGTAGGCCTCGTGCAGGGCTTCCTGCTTGAGGGCGATGTAGTCGTAGACCGATGGTGTCGACCAAGGCGCGATGGGGTTCCAGTTCAGCCCCTGGCACCCGCGGGCCGACAGCTTCGGCTGGGGGGCCGCGATCGGCATCTTGGCTCGTGATGCACTCTCGTCATGGCGCACGCCCGTTGCGGACAGGATCTTCTGGCCCGGGTACCGCTTTGTCAGCTCGCGGCAGATGAGGTCTGTCTTCAATTCGCTTGTGCAAAAGCGCATGCCAGGCGTCGACCAAGGCAGGATGATCTTGACGCAGGACAGGGTTGAATAGCGTTCCAGGCTGCTCGCCCAGCGCGCTTCCCAACGGTCCATCATGTCGCCGGCCGACCGACGCAGGACGATTAATTCCCACCCCAGGCGCTGGGCAAGGCGCTCGCAGACAGGAAGGCTATCCTTCCACTCGACAACGCCCAAATCACTGTGAATCAGCACGCGCGGCCCCTTGTGGCCGATCTTGTCGAGGTATTCGGCCAAGCGGATCGCCATTGCCTGACTATCCTTGCCTCCACTGACCCCAAGGGCACAGACGGCGCCTGCCGCCAGCCACTCGCTGACTTCCGGCGTGACGGCCACGTCATACATGGCGGTCGCGGCGAGAGCCGGAGCGAAGAGGTCAAGCTGAAGGCGATCCATCGAAAAGTAGTCTCCTGTGCCGTGGGATTGGTTGGTGCCATTGCCAAGTTACCGGGTTGCGTTCTGATAACAAGTTGGCAAATCCGTACCCTCAGGACTTACTCGGTTCCTACCGGCGCATCGACATGAGCGTGTCGATGGTTCGCTGCATTTCGGCTATTCGCTTGCGAAGACCCGCTGCGTTCCGCACGACGGTACCGAATGCCTCGCGCCCGCCTTCGATTTCGGCAAGCAGCCACTGCACTTCCGCCCTGCTCAGCGTGATGGTGGTTGTATCGTCTGGAGCGGTGTCGGCAATCCAGTTCGACATTCGGACGCAGACGCTGTCGACTTCCGGATTGGTTACGGGTGGCGTGGTTGCGGTCATGCTCGCTCCCATTAATACCGCCGGGTCTCGGTCAGGTGGAAGGGCGCGTCGCCGGCCAGGTCCTGCGCCAGCCACAGCAGGTTGTCGATGTCAGCTGATGTTCCACCGGTGTGCTCGGCGATTGCTTCGCAACCAAGGATCGTCGCGGCGCGGATCGCCTGTTCTTCCCTGCTCCCTTCCTGGATGGGTATCTGCTGATCAACCTTGTCGGCGAGCGAAACGCCATATTCAATCACGCCAAGGGCACGCATGACTCGCGGAACCTGATAGTCGGCAAAGGCGGTCAGGTCAGCCGTATCGACTTCGATATCGTGGCTCCTGAGATAGGCGGCGATCATGGACATCGCCAGCTGGGCCTTCTTCAGATACGGATCGTCGAACGCCAAGGGGAACTGCTGTGCCAGGCAGGCTGCTTGGCTAACCGTTACCCGCTTGTTGGCCCGGATGTCGGCGATCAGGCATTCGGCCAGCGCCGGCAGCTTTTCCGGGCTGAGAACTTCGGCGAGGATTGCCAGTCGGCCTTCGCGATCCTGGATGCTTCCGAAGATCGCGGCGAACTCACCGGCGTTCAGGCGGTTGGCGAGTTCGGTACCGTGGTTGGGCAGCACGCCCCATGCTCCCTCGAACGCTGCCCACAAGGCGCGAGCGCCGGATGTGCCCAGGTGTTTGTACCGGCCCACCGAGCCATCGGGCAACTGGTTCCAGAATCGATAGTTGATCGCGGTCATGGACAGCAGGAAGCAGACGGCTTCGACCGGGTTGTTCGCCATTGCCTCCGGCAACTGCATGATCATCGGTTCGACAGAGCCGCCTGGCCACGGAATGACACGGATTTGCTCCGGGATGATCTTTGCTAACGTGGGGTCGTAGTGATCTTCCGCCAAGCGAACGAGAAGTACCCGATCCAGGGACGAGGGCTGCTTCATGCCGGTTCTCCGACTGACGTAGCAACGCGGTTGTCAGTTCTTCGGCTGCGGAAGAAGTTTGCTACCCAGGCTTCCGCATCAGCTGGGGAACCGTGATCGCCGGTTTCGCGGCGGCGGCGGCGCATGGCCGCGGCTTGCCGGGAGGTAATTTCCTTGGCGCCGGCCTTCAGCGCGAGGTTGCGTTTGCTCTGGCAGATATCAAAATGATCGCCTTGATACCAGCGACGTTTAACGCCGATGCGATCCGCCATCTCAAGCAGTTCGGCCTCCGGCCCGATCATGTGGCACATGATCATTTGGCCGTAGCCAGCCCGCATGTCATCGACGTAGATTGTCATTCGAGGTTCCGGAAATTGAAGTGTCTGACGATTCTTCGCTTTCCGGCCCGGAATTTCGACGTTCTAAACCGCTACTTTGGGGGGTGGGTATTCGGATATCCGGATTTTCCGGTGCACGGCGCGGCGAATGACGGGGAACTATTTTTCCCAAGAGGTGGCGGTACCCTCACGCGGAATACGCTCAGGTTTGACAGCCACACGAAAACTGACCGATCATTACGGACGGTGCTTCCTTGGTGCGCCTGCCGCTCACATCGGCCAATCCGAATAACCAAGCTGCCTATCAGTCATACCCCCATTTCATCGTGTTTTTGCGCCCGGTGAACGAGTGAGCCGTTTGTTTAGCGTGGCGCTAAAGGACACGTTATGAATAGCACCGAATTTATTGCTGCCGCCCAGCGGGTTGGCATTGGGTCTCACCTGTCTGCGACATTCTTGGTTGCGCCCGATCATCTGGGCGAGCGTCTGCTCGATGCCGCCAAACGCCTCGCCCGATTCTTGAAGGACTCCGCACCCGATCTCGGGCACCGCAAACGACTGGAGGCCGTCGCACAGGGCGCCGGATTCCCAAATTGGCATGCTTTCCAGACCTTGTGCCAGCACTTTGTTGAACACTATGCGCCACCCGACCGTGGCAGCCGGCGAATGGCCACTGCCGACGTTTTTGAACCATTTCTCCCCGCGCTCCCCCTGCTGATCGCTATTGGTGCGGACAACTCGCCCGACGCCGATCAAATCGCTGGCGTGGAAGCCCTTGGACGCCGCCTAGCGGTTGCACTCGGCCAACCATTGCCAGTCATCCTTGATAGCCTCGCCAAGCTCTACAACGCTGATACGTGGTCTCTGCTGTGCAAACGAAGGCCCGAGGACAGTGCCGCACCCCTGTATGCCTTCACAGCCGTTGATGGCGGCGGGGAGTTTCAATGGAGTCCAGCATGCGCCGCCTTGGTTGAGGAGCTTGATGCACTTTGGCAGGGTTACGATGATCTACCGAAAGCCGCACAGACCAAGGCCCGGCGTTACGTCGAGACGATCACCAAGAAGCGTCCGGATTTTCTTGAGGGCAGCTTGGCACTCGCGTCGATCACGGACTTAGACGGGGAGCCGGCCAAAACCGGCCCCATCTTGGCGGAAGCCATCCAGCGTGCCAATCAGCTCATCCCGACACAATTCAAAGGTGAAATCAGTTGGTACTACCTGAACAATCGCTTCTACCATCGTTTGCTGTTTGCTCACATGCGCTGGTGTGCAGAATTTGGTTCGATGGAACTGGCTATCGAACTCGCCCAGCGGCAATTGCGTCTTAACAAAGACGACAATCTCGGTGTTCGCATCTCCCTGCCCGCATTGCTGGCCGCCAATGGCGAGCATGCCAAAGCAAAAGTTGCTTTAGCGCGGATCAGCAAGCCCGACGATGCGCAGGATGGACACGTTCTGTTAGTGCGCAGCCTCTGCCTACTGGTTGCAGGCGATACGGAAGAAGGCAAGGCATTGTTCCTACGAGCGCTGTTCGCCTTCCCGGCGCTTCGCCCGCTCATCCTTGAGCGCTCGTTACCCGATATTCGAAGCAGGGATCGCAAGTGGCACCGGGGCTGCATCCCAGACGTGGAAATGCTGTGGTTTGATTACTGCAATGTTTGCGAGGGCAATCCCGCGAAAACCGAAGAGGTTTTTGTTCGATTGCTACAGCAGCCTGCCGTACTTACCGCCGAGAAGGAACTTGAGGCGTTGTTTGGAAAGGCTAGCGCAGATCGCCAAAAGCCGGATGGAACCGGGAAAACAACACTGCTATCCGACTGGGAGGCAGCAACCCTGGAAACTTCCAAGCGCTTGGCGGTCGCTTGACCTGAGAATCGAGTGGGCTCTGGCAAGCCAGAGCTCATTCGTGGCTGTGAGCCTTACCACGACGAAGTTTGGGGGCGGCTTTCCGTAGTGGCCCGCCAGTTTTCCAAGTATGGCGACAGTTCCGGTGGCAGTTCTGCGGCAAAGCCGGCATCGAGCGGGTAATGCGGCATGTAGGTCTCGACGGCATCAAGCAGGCGGATACCCTGCTTTTTGTCCTTGGGACGTTTGAGCGGGTTCCGCTTCTCCTGATCGCTCATCCACAGCTTATGCAGCGCAAACCAGCGTGGATCCGGGGCAACCACTCGGGCAGCACTTCCGTCGCGTCCGCAGATCACGTGGTCGACGAATCTGCCGTTGAGCAGCCATTCCTGCTCGGGCAATGGAATGGGTACCGGGCGATCGCCAATTTCGAGCGATGGCGCCCGGCTTGGGGCGACCAGCAATTCGACCTCATAGGCCTTTGCGTTTCTGGCCTGGAACGGGCGCTCGGTATTGACGGTATAGGTTGAATCCACGGCCTTGAGCATGGTCCAGACCGGATTGGCAGCAGCGCTGGATTGGCTGGCCGTCGCCAGGACAAGATTCCCCAGCCATGCCATATCGAAATCCTGCGTTTCATCCAGCCCGGTACCGATGCGGCTTTGCGCCTCGATCTCGTAGGCTGGCATGGCGTTCGTGCCAACGACGATGATCGCGGTACCGAGCATGCCCCGCCGATCTGCTTCCCGGAGAATGGCTGCAGCCTCGGCCGAGATGCTGCCCAGGCGCAGGCTGCGGTACATGCGCCCGACTTCCACGAGCGCAGCTTTGGCGTTATCGCTTCGCTCGCGTGCGCTGTGCCATGCTTCATAGCGGGATGTGGTGTCGTCGGAGCGTGGTCCGAGGCTCTTACCATTGCCCCGGCTATCGATGATCTGGTACAGGTATTCCCGACCGCTGACCGTTTTCCAGTGCAGAGGATAGTCACCAGCGGCCACCTTGGCACGCTCTGCTTCCATGTAGGCATCGTAATACTGGGCCAGGTTTGCCAGCAGCCGCCGCTGTTCGTCGGTAAATAATTGATAGATCACGTTTTATCCTGATTAACCAAATTTGATCAATTTCAGGATAATCCTTGTGTATTCAATTGGCTAGTACCATCTTGAAAAACACGTCGACTATGGGATGCTGATCACACTATCACTTGAGTTGAGCAGCCCAAATGTCCAAAGCGAAACTGATTTACAGCTGTACCGAATGTGGCGCAACCAGCCCCAAATGGCAAGGCCAATGTCCTGGCTGCAACGAGTGGAATACCTTGGTCGAGGCAGTCGCCGAGAAGGCGACGCCCAATAGCCGCTTCGAATCCCTTGCACCGGGTTCCGCCAAGTTGCGTACGCTCTCCGAGATCGAGGCAAAGGAATGCGAGCGCGTGCCAACGGGCATTCCGGAATTTGATCGCCCTCTCGGGGGCGGGCTCGTCGCCGGCGGCGTGGTTCTCATCGGGGGCGATCCCGGTATCGGCAAGAGCACGTTGCTGTTGCAGGCCTTGTCGTCGCTTTCCCTTTCCAGCAAGGTTCTCTACGTCAGCGGCGAGGAATCTGCCGAGCAGGTGGCGCTGCGCGCACGCCGGCTCTCGCTGGATACTGATCGCGTCAACTTGCTGACCGAAATCAACCTCGAAAAGATTCTCGGCACCCTGCAAGCGGAGAAACCGCAGGTTGCCGTCATCGACTCCATCCAGACCCTCTGGTCGGATCAGCTTTCCAGCGCCCCGGGGTCGGTTGCCCAGGTGCGCGAATGCGCGGCTCAGCTGACGCGCCTGGCCAAGCAAACGGGGACGACCATCATCCTGGTCGGACACGTCACGAAGGAAGGCGCCCTCGCCGGCCCGCGGGTGCTTGAGCATATCGTCGATACCGTTCTCTACTTCGAGGGTGATCCGCATTCGAGTTTCCGCCTGATCCGTGCCTTCAAGAACCGCTTTGGCGCGGTCAACGAGCTTGGCGTCTTCGCCATGACCGAACGCGGACTGAAGGGCGTGAACAACCCTTCCGCCCTCTTTCTCTCCCAGCACAGCCAGATGGTGGCCGGGTCCTGCGTCATGGTGACCCAGGAAGGCACCCGCCCACTCTTGGTCGAGATCCAGGCGTTGGTGGACAGCGCCCACGGCAATCCGCGCCGGCTGACCGTTGGCCTTGAGGCGCAGCGCCTCGCGATGTTGCTGGCCGTCCTGCATCGGCACGGCAGCATCGCGTGCTTCGACCAGGATGTATTCGTCAATGCGGTCGGGGGCGTGAAGATCGGCGAGCCGGCCGCTGACTTAGCCGTCCTGCTGGCGATCATTTCCTCGCTGACCAACCGCCCGCTGCCGGAAAAGATGGTGGCGTTCGGCGAAGTTGGCCTCGCCGGCGAGATTCGCCCCGCCCCCCGCGGGCAGGATCGGCTCAAGGAAGCAGTGAAGCTCGGTTTCTCGGTCGCCGTCGTTCCGGAAGCCAACGCGCCCAAGCAGCCGATTCCCGGACTGGAGGTGATTCCGGTTCGTCGCCTGGAAGAGGCGATCAAGAAGATCAAGGACCTGGCTTGAGCGAAGCACGATGAACAATCTGGAAACGACCGCTGTGCGGGCTGCCGCGATCAATGCGCTACACGCTGCCGGCTGCTTCTCGCTGACGACCACATTGCTGCGCCAGCTGCCTGTTTAGGATGAGGTAATATGCGCCAGACCATGAACGTAATCTGCAAAACCCCTCTGACCGCCACTCGCTGGATGAAGCATGGCGATCATCCGCATGTTTTCGGTATGAATGGCTCGAACTGGGAGAGTTTCCCCAACGAGGATGATGTTCGATACGGCTTGTTGAGCGGCGGTCGATGCGGGTCTGTGCTTGTAGAGTCCGGCGACTGGATCGTCTGGAACGAAACCTTCCACCAGTACGCGGTATTCAAGCCTGACGAGTTTGCGGCGCTGTTCTCGCAGGCCGACGGATCGCCGATTGGCGAATCTGAGGACCTGTAGTCGCCGCCCTCTTTCCACGCGAGTTGCCATATGTCAGTCGAACGCGAGCAGTACTTCAATATTGCCACCGCCAAGCAGGTTTTCCTGCACGCGAAGCACGGCATCGTTTTCCCGGTTGATCCCTTGCCACTGTCTGAAGCTGGCATGTATGGACTGACCCCGTTGATCGTCTATGGACTGACGATGCCCGGAGTTCCCGGCTGTCATTTGCGCTTTGCGCCCCTGGATCAGCCGCAGCCCATTTCCAATGTTCTGGCCGATATCTGGAACAGCGTGCCGATGTTGCGCGGGATGCCGAACAAGCTCCGCATCAGCCGGGCCCTTGCCGAGGCCGACGATGGTATTGTGCAGAAGCTGCTTTCGCAAGGGATGGCGGTGACTCTTTCGGGCACCAAGGACAAATCACACTCGGGCGCGCTTCGAAGCTGCCAGAAGGATGCTTGGGAGCTTTCCTTCTGGGGGCGGAAGGAGTCCCTCTTGTCGGTCGACGATCTCAACCGGTTCGCCAGCCGACCCCGGGACCGGGAATATCTGTTGCGCACACCTGCGCAACGTGAAGTCGCCAGAGCTTGGGAGGCTTTCCACTTTGCAACGCCGCTGGCATTGCAAGTCGATCAACTGGACTGGAAGCCCGGTTCCTGGCTGAATTCCTGGGAGAGCAATGCCGTCCGCGGTATTCAGCGCTCCCTCGTGGTCGAAGATCACTTGTTGCGCTCGCTTGCCGGTGCTCAGGAGGAGCTTGAGGATATTGGACTGGACGAGTTTGCATTCAAGACTCTCTGCAGCCTGATCCATTGCTGGCCCGGCGGCCAGAAGTCGGTAGCCGCTGCGATCGGCGTGACGGTCAAGGATATCCAGTGGATGATCAGCGGGAAAGCAGAGCTTCCCGATGGCAAGCTGTCCAAGCTGCTTGCCTTGGTAGGCATGGGCATTGACGATCGTAACGGATACATGGAAGCGGAAGGCCCTTGCGTCCTGATCGCCGAGACGCCGTTGCATGCGATTGCTTGCTACGATTCACTCAACCACGGTGGCGACCTGATCTTTTCCATCGACGCGGTGCCCGACAAAGGCATGCCGGACCCGAGTTGGCATTACCTGTGCTACATGTCGTACGACTACGGTTTGAATGTCCTGATGATCCCCCGCGGCAGCAAGCTGACGGCGGCAATGGCGCGGAATTTTCTGAATTTCAACGGAACACAGAAGATCCCGGCCGCCATCTATCGCGATGTGGTTGCGACCTGCGCCGCCATTTGCCGGGATCCCGAATCGAATATCGATGCAATGTCCGATCTCAGTTCGCGGCACGTCGAGTTCTTCGAATCGATCGAGAACGTTTTCCCTATTGAGCCTCGGCGCTGATTATTTCGGGATTGATGCCGTCGTTTCGGCGGCGAGCAATGTTGTCGGATCAAACTCCGCATTCCGTTGTTTCCAGTCCAGGACGAATTCGCTTTCAAGCCGTTCTCTCATGCACTTCGAGTCGATCCCATCGCCAACGTTGAGACCCGGGCGATTCCGAAGGTGCTGCCAATAGCTGACGGCCCGTTCCTCAATGGCGACCGGCACAATGTTTTGGCATCCGGTGATCGCCACCGCCCGTTCAAGCAAGCGAACCGATAGCCCTTTGCCCAGGTAGGCGCGGTTATCGATGTAGAGCGCCTCAATAAAACAGGTCGACGAGAACGGCGCGATCCTGCCAGCAACGTAGCCTATAGACCGGGGACCACCTTCTGAGGCCATGACCATAAAGCCCTCGTTTGGGCGCCGGCGTTCTGGGATCTGCTCCGTCAATACCAGCTGATCGATCGGCTGCGTTTCCTCTTGCACCCGGTAGCGCGGAATTGTCGGCTGCACTCCCCTGATCTTTCTGAGTGTGGCGATCAGATCGCGCAGGAAATCCTCGAATCGTTGTAACAGGCGGCGTTTCATTGGCGTAATGGTAATTCCCGGGCCATGACGTCAAAATGCCTGCGCTTGGCCCAGTCACCGCGATCGCCAACGACGAATAGCCGTGCTTTCGCCCGACTGGCGGCGACATTTAGCAGGTTCGGTTTGGATGCCGCCCAGTCGCGGGCGCCGGCGGTGCCGCCCCCGAGCACCATGATCACGACGTCGGCTTCCTTCCCCTGAGTGGTATGGACAGTACCGACGCGCCGATAGTCCAGCTTGAAATCATGGCCGATACCGCGCAGTTCCCGGACAACTTCCCGGAACGGGGAAATCAGGAAGATATCGTCGGCCGGCACCTGATGATTTCTCAGCAGGTCCTGCAGCAGCTCGCGCAGCGCTTCGCCTTCGGCCGGGATCCAGTTGCCGTTCCCCGAGGCCTTGGGCACATCGATCCAGGCGCTGGCCGGCCAGGGGGCGGATGACGGCTTTTTCTGATGCACCATCAATCCGTCGTAGGCGACGGCATTGGAGATCGAGAACATCGGATCGTCGCACCGGCGATGCACGCGCAGCGGGGCCCCGACCCAAATACCGTCGTCGCCCTCGCCTACCGTGGTGCCGATCGGCGTGGTTTGGTCGGCCAGCATCTGCACCGACGTGCGGGATGGATGCCAACGGTTGTCGACGCCCCCATTGCAGGCGGCAAGCGAGGCCTCGACGGTGCGCGGCAGCGTGACAACCGGTTCCAGCTGCAGGGGATCACCGACGACAACGACGCGCTGCGCGCGCCAGATCGCGCCGGCGGCAGCCTGCGGGGTGGCCTGGCCGGCTTCGTCGATCAGCAGCCAGCCGATCGTCTCCGGCCCGAGTTCGCCGAACAGTGCGGCGACAGAGGCAAAGGTGGTCGAGATGACCGGGCAGACCAGCGCCATGCTTTCCAGCGCGACGGCCCTCGCCTTCGGGTCAGGAATTCCGCCCCCAAGCATGTCCATGGCGATGCCGAGGTTGGCCATCATCTTCCAGGCGTTTTCTTCGACGAACGCCCGGTGCAGGTTCATGGCAGCGACGAAGACGCGGATCCGGGCCTCCCGCCATGATGGATGTGCCCACGGGCTTGAGCGTTCCTGATCGTGATCGGGGGCGGCCAGGTCCGGCCAGTGCTGGCCCATGATTTCCCTGACCTTGGCTAGCGCCTCTTCGGTCTCTTCGATTTTGGCATGCAGGTCGCGGAGCTTCACGTTGAGTTGTGCAACACGAGCATCTGCCCTGGATAGGGATTGGTTCGCACTTTTGGACTGCCCCTGCAGGACGGACTCGGCGTCTTCGATCTTGCGGATTTCATCCAGTAGGCGGCGCAGATCGGCCCGCCACTCGCGGTGCGATTTCCCCAGGCTCGATAGCCATTCGAGGAAGCCCGGCTTCGTATCCTTGACCGTTGCCAGCCGTTGGTTAAGGCGCTTCATGGTCGTGCCGGCGTGAGCGATGCGCTCGAGCAAGCTGGTGACCTGAGCCTGCAGGTTGCCCTGCTCATCGATGGCACCGAGATGTTCGGTACCGAGCTTGGCGCGGTCGTGGCCGAGACTTTCGATTGTCGCCGGAATGGCGTGCATCTTCAGTAGCTGCTTGCGCCAGGCTTGCTCGGCGCCCAGCGCCTCGTTGAACTTGGCGACAGCCTCCGACCACCGGATGCCGGGGGCGGCCTTGCCCTGTTTGATCGCATCGAGGCGATCGCGCAGGCCTGCGACCTTGACGATCTCGGGTTCCTTGCCTTCCTCTACTTTCGTCTCCTCCTTCTGCCACCAGAACTTGCTCACGAAGTCGTTGCGATTGCCCTTGTTGCCCAAGCGACCGGCGATCATCGCCCACGCCGGTTCGTCGAGCAGCTCGGCGGCGATGTCGCGATATGCGTCAACTTCCCCGTGCCAGATGTCGTGAATCGCAGCTTCCCGAGGCAATTCTAGTGAGACGTTTTCGACGGCGCCGTTGTTGCTCGAGGCGACAACAATGGAGAAACCGCTGAGCGCCGGATCGAGAGCGTAATACGGGACGGTGCGGCCGCCGATATCGAGCGTGCGCTTGTCGCCCAGCAGGCCGGCCCCCCGGGTAGCGAGCAACTTGGCCCGGTCGACCACGATGGCGGCGACGACATCACGCAGCAGCGTGGTTTTTCCGGTACCGGGCGGGCCATTGACCGCGAAAGTGCCGGCGGCGTGCGCGAGATCCTTCCACATGGCGTTGATGGCAACCTGCTGGCTCCAGACCAGGGGATGTTCGGCCGGCCAGCAGCCTTCGGGGAAGTTCATCGGGTGCAGGAGGTCGAGCGCCCGCCCGCGATCCTGCCGGACATCGATCCTGGTCATGCCCGGGGGCGGTTCAAGGTAGCGCCGCAGCCCCTCCCCCGCTTTCCCGAGCTTGCCGGCGATCAGGCGGTTGAGATCCTTGATGAAGAACGAGTTGAGGAAATCATCGTCGGCTTTCGAACGCAGTTCGTTGTCTTGCTTCTTCGGGCGGAAGATCTGCACTGACTTGATCCGGCAGACAGGTTCGGCCCCGACCAGGTTGCCGAGTTTGAGCTTGTCGATGACCAACTGCACGAAATCGGCGAACCACGGCTGGTCGATCGGCTGCTTATCGGGGAGATTGCCCAGCCGCCAGGCAAGTTCTTCACGCAGCCTGTCCAGTTGCAGGTCGAAGCCCGGAAAGCCGCTATCCGATGGAAGGACATCCAATTTGCCCGCCGGCACGTGCAGGCCCGCGGTATCGCAGGCCTCGTTGCTGGTGAGCGCATTCAATCCTTGCGACTCGACGATGCCGAAGGCCCACGCCGCCATGCTGATCATCATGGTTTCAACAAGGGGGCGACCGTTCTCATCAACGGAAATGGAGAACACGCATGATTGGCCGCCCGGACGTTCCTCGAATACATCGGGCTGTTTGCCGAGGCGCTGTTCGAGCAACTCAATGAAGCGGGGGCGGTCGTAGGTGGCGGCATAGACGCTGTGGCGCCAGGCGCGTGCCGACGAGATCGGGCGGCGCTTGAAGCCATGATCCAGCCAGGGAGGATTCGAGTCCGCCCCCCAGTCGCGGGCCGGTTCCTTCTGATCGTTGGGCGCCTTCTTTGGAATCTCCTGCGGGCTCAATGCTTCGACATCGCGCCAGAAGGTGACCAGGTTGAGGAAGGTCTTCTCGTTCATGGTACTGCTGCTCCCTTGTGAATCTTCGTGTTCTGCTCCGGATTCCCGGAATGGATAAATGCCGGAATCCTAACCGGAGTTTGGAAATCGGCCTATGGTCTTCCCGTGCGTTCGGCCGGTGCCGAATGGGGGCGTGCTTTGGGTTGTGCCGACACGGCTGGCTTGAACGATCGGGCGATGTCTGCCAGGTGATGCCCGGCAGCCGAGGCAACCGCGTAGGCGGCCATCATGGCCACGACGGTCGTAGCAATAGCCTTCAGGAGGGCTCTGGCTCGTTTTTGCATGTCTGTTCCTGATTCAGTTGGCTGGCGCGCGGTCCGGATTTCATGCAGCCGCAGCTCTTCTTCTTTCCGCTACGCAAGCTGCCAAGGCGAGCAAAGCTTTCGGTACCGCAATCGCATCTCGTCAGTACCAGCAGCTGGCGTTCCGATTTCTTGGTTTCGCCGAGGATGACCAGTTTTCCAAAGCGCTGTCCCTCGAGCAGGCTTCGCCCCCGACAACCGCAATCGGGTTGCTTCGGCGTGACGATGTTTTCCCGCCCCCTTATTTGTTCGGTACCGCAGATGCAGCGCACCAGGTAGTAGCCTTCCTTCTTGGTCTGGTCCGCTGGTCGCTCAACTTGACGGATTACGGTGAGATGGCCGTAGGTGCTACCTGCCTCAAGCGGTAGTTCGGTGTTCTTGCCGCGCCGGCAACCGCAGGAGATGACCCAGCCCAGCCGCAAAGACGAGATACGGGCGAGCTTCAGCCCCCCGCAGGTGCAGACGCACAGCGCCATCCGGTTGCGGTTCTTCCATCCCATTGTTTGCAGGACGGTGAGTTGCCCATAGACACGTCCGATGTAACCGTAATCATCCGTCGTCGGCTGCTCGGCCGGTATGGCGTCCATGCGGCGCGCATGCTTGGCCCAAACAATGAATTCTTCGTCATCGTCATCGATGCCAAGGCAGAAATGTTCGCCAACCCGCTGTACCTGCATGAGGACGGTCGAGTACTGGCCCCGTGGTGAGCTGCCGTAGCGGATGCGTACCCCATCATCGTGCAGTTCGACTTGCCGAAGGGGCATGTTCTCGCCTTCGAAATTGACGATGATCTTCATGCCGGCCGCTGTCGCTTTTGCGAGTACGGTGGCGAGCGCGTGGAATGCCTTGGGCAGTTCAGGGATATTCATGATGCCGGATTGCATCCGGCGATCAGTAGCGGATAGGTTTGCTGTCGAGCGGTTGCCCGTCAATTACCAGCCGAATAGCACGCCTTGCGTCCCGGACGGCGATCACCATCCAGATGCTGCAACTGGCGATCACCGCGAGCGCGATAGCGATCATGGCGCCGGCGACTACCTTGTCGATGTGGGTGCCGATAATGACGGAAATAGCCAGGCCGATGAACCAGATACCGGCCATCGTGCCAATCCGCGTGATGTTCGCAACTTTGCTCTCGGCAATCGTCGGACTGTAGGTCCAGATGCGGCCGGCGGGTCGTGATTCTGGGGCGTTCATCGTGCATCCTTCCAGCGTGGATTGAAAAGGATGACGATACAGATGGCCGTGGCCTGGGGGCCAATGTCTAAATCGGGGCTTGCCCTATCAAGAAGCGTGCGACATAGCTATGGAGAAGACCTGGGAGGTTTTGGCTTAGAGGCAGTCTTCGAAATCTATGTCGATGTAGGTCCAGCGCTGGTATCTCGCCACTCTTGGATCTTCTTCGTCCAATTCGTCAACGATGCTCGACTCTTCCGGAAGGATTTCGGTTGCAGCTTGCTCGTTCGGTTCCTGCCATGACCCAAGCTGGGAAGCTTGTGCAGTCATTTCACGATAAGAGACCCCGCCTCTCAGCAGCCCCTCGTCTTCGCGTTTCTCCAGCCAGTCGAGTGCAACCCTGGCATACCAGAGGGCGACGCACAGGAAAAGGATGCGGTCATCCTCATCCGTGAATTTCATTTTCGGGTCCAGCCGACATACATGTAAAAACAGGACATAGAGCCGTCCCCACCCGGCTCATGCCCGACATTTCTCAGATCGGCAGCGTCGGATCAATCGGCTCCGGCACCGCCTCGGCGTCGATGATGTAATCGCCGAAGCGCTTGATGTGGCTGGTGACGTAGGGACTCAGCGTGGCCACGTCCTCTCGGGCTACCGGGAACCCTTCCGCCTTGAGGTCGCGCAGGATGCGGGTCTGGTCCACCACATTGTGGAAGATGATCGCATTGGCCACGAGATCGTTGTACTTGATGATTTTCTCCTGCTCCTCGGGATCGTTGTCGGCGATAACCCCTTCCCCGCCGAAGAACAGCCACTTGGAGAAGCCGTTGTAGGCTTCCACTTTGTTGGTGGTCGCCGTGATCTGCTCACGCAGTTCGAGGTCCGAGATGTAGTCCAGCAGGAAGGCGGTGCGCACCACCCGCCCCAACTCCCGGAACGCCTGGTAGAGCCGGTTCTTGCGGCTGTAGTTGCCGAGTTTGCGCAGGAGCGTCGACGACGAAATCTTGCCGGCCTTGATCGAGAGCACCACGCGCAGCAGGTCCTTCCAGTGGGTCTCGATCAGGTCCCAGTCGATGGCGTCCTTGAAGAGCGCGTCGATGTGCGCGTAGACCGTCTCCTTGCTCGACCGGAAGAACACCAGGTCGTGCCAGTTGCGGATGCGCGGCATCAGCTTGATGCCCAGCAGATAGGCGAGTGCGAAGACCGGCGCCGACTGCCCCTGGGTGTCGGCATGCACGGTGTCCGGCTGGATGTCCGACTTGTTCTGCAGCAGGCCCTCGATGATATAGACCGCCTCCCAGACGCCGCAGGGAATGAAGTGGCTGAACAGCGCCACGTAGTTGTCGGCGACGTGGTGGTAAGCGATGCCGCCATAACCGCCGTAGCGGATGTGGTACTCGGCCAGGAGGTTCTGGTCGAACATGTCGAACTTGGTGCCGTCGGCCGCCGCCGACTTGCCCTCGCCCCAGACCTTCGGCAACTGAAAGCCATGGTAGCGGTTGATGATGTCCCGCAGCGCCGCGTTGAGCTTGTTGGCGTTCACGTGCCGGCGGTTGATGAACGACAGCATGTGGGGCGTCACCGCGCCGCGCAGATGGCGCGACGCCTGCATCGGCCCGAGGTTGCAGCCGTAGGTGAAGGTGGTCAGGATGTAGCGCTCGCCGGGATTCTCGATCTTGGGGTCGGACCCGGAGAGCGGCCCGAAGTGCCGGTTCCAACTCGTCCAGTGCGCCACGTTGCAGAGCACGTCGATGACGTTTCGTTCCGGCAGGCGCTCCAGCAGCGCCGCTTCCAGCGCCCGAGCCGACGCCTTGGGCTCCCGCGGCGTGCCGCGCTTCAATACCGGCAGGCCGGCCTCGTCGAGGCCCAGCGACTTGTTCTCGGGGAAGCCGGCATCCACGGCCGCGGCGATCTCGGTCAGGCTCGCGCGCAGGCTGGTAGCGAACCCGGCGGCATCGGTGGCAAAACCCAGTTGCGCGCAGTAGTCCGCGACCAGCGGCTCGCACGCCTCCCAGGACAGCAGTTGCTCGCGGTAGTCGGCATAGGCTTCGGAGCCCTGGATGGAGACATCGCCCGACTTGATTTCGGAGGCCAGCGCGGAGAACACGCACACCTCGAAGTGCGGCCGGCTAAGGCGTTCGCCGTCGTCGGTCTTCACCTGCACGGTGCGCTTCCAGCGCTCGTTGGTGAAGGAGAGGTCTACCGCCTCGTCGATCCAGGCACCCTTGCGGTTTTCATGGGCGAGCAGCACGTCGAGCGCCTGCATCAGCGACTGGTCCTCGCTGGTCGAGGTCATGGTCAGGAGATGCGCCATGCGGAACAGGGTCGGCCGGTGGCTGCGATAGAAGCGCCACAAGAGCGGAAAGTAGTTGTCGCCGCCGAAGGCGTTGATGGCCGTGCAATCCTCCTGCAGGGCCTGGGCGCCGCCCCGGTTGGACAACAGCGACCGGATGGAGCGGCCAGCGTCGGCGTCCACCGGCTGGGCCTCCAGCACCTGGATGACATCGGCCAGCGTCGCCACCAGATGCTCGGTCTTCTGGCGGAAGCGGATACGCAGCCGCTCCAGTTCGTCCTTGCCGCGGCGGTGGATGTGGTTCATGCGCTTGATGAACATGTCGGCCAAGTCGTCGCGGGCCTGGACGCGGGCGCGGTGGATCAGGCTCAGGACCAGGACATAGCGCTTGGGCGGGGTGAATTTCTTCAGCTCCGCAGCGTCGAGCGCCTTGGCCTCCGCCGCGAAGTGCTTGATCTTGGCGTTGGGGATGCCGGCCAAGTGGTGGTCGGCGCCGACGGTATTCGACAGCTTGACGATGTGGTCGAGCAAGTCCTGCAGGTGCTCCAGGGAGGAGCGCTTGGGAAGTTGCTTCAACGCGAAGAACAGGCTTTTCTTCTGGGGACTGTCGCCGACCTCCAGCAAGGCGTCGAGCTGCCCGCGCTCGGCCGCGGCGAGCCGCGCCAGCACCGCTTCGAAGAAGCGCCCGTTCACCAGGGTGCGGATGCGCCGCGAGAGCCGGTCGAGGGTACTGAAGGCCGGCAGTTCGATGCGCTGGCGCACCAGTTCCTCGATGGCCACGTTGATGAGGTCGGCCGGGTTGTCCATCACCTCGGCGGCACTCGCCATCGCTTCGCTCGCTACCCGCAGTCCCTCCTCGCCCCAGGCCGCGACGCCCAAGCGCTCGCGGATCGCCAGGTGATGCCGGTAGAGGGTGCGCGGCTCCGTGTAGGCGGGCATCGTCTCGGCGTCAATGCCGGCCGCGGCGCGCACGTGCTGGACGATGGCGGCCGGAATGTCCTCCACTGCCGGAAAATAGCCCAGGCGCTGAAATGCCTTGAGCAGCAACAGCAAGCCGAAGCGTGGCTGGACCTTGCGCGCGATGAGCCGTGCGAACTGCAACTCGTCTTCGGTCGGCGTGTAGAGCGTGTCCAGTTCCCGCGCCGACGGGCTGCGCTTGAAGCGGGGATAGGCGGTACGTTCAATCGAAGCCATAGAGGGTTTGCCTCTTCTTGTTGCTTTGGGGTCTCAGGCGGATATGCGGTCGGCCAACAGGACCTCGCCAGTTGGCCGAACCCGTGGGATAGGACTATGAGGTGAAAACGGCTCCGAAGCGGCCGTAGCGCAGCGCGAGGCTGGGCATCACCAGCAGGTTGAGCGCAGTCGAGGTGAAGAGCCCGCCCAGGATGACCAGCGCCATCGGCCCCTCGATCTCGCGCCCCGGGTCGCCGCTGCCGATGGCGAGCGGCAGGAGCCCCAGGGCGGTGGCGAGCGCCGTCATCAGGATCGGCGTCAGACGCTCGACGGCGCCGCGCAGGGCGGCCTCCGGTCCCCAGGCCAGGCCATCGACATTAACCAGGTGGTCATAGTGGGAGAGCAGCATCACCGAGTTGCGCAGCGTGATGCCGAAGAGCGTCACGAATCCGACCAGAGAACCCAGCGAAATGCCGCCGCCGGTGGCGAACACGGCGAGCACCCCGCCGACCAAGGCGAACGGCAGGTTGAGCAGCACGAGGTTGAGGTTGCGCCAGCGCCCGAGGGTGATCCAGAGGAGCAGCACGATGGCCACCGCGGCGATCACCGAGTGGATCAACAGATCGTGCAGCGAGGCGGCCTGGGCTGCCGCGGCGCCACCGAATTCGACATAGTTGCCAGGACTCAGGCGCACCTTGGAAAGGCTTTGCTGGGCGTCAGCCACGAACGAGGCCACGTCCCGGCCCGCGACGTTACAGGTGATGGTCTGCACGCGCCGGGCGCCGGTGTGCAGCACCACGTAGCGGCCGGACGTGGCATACACGTCGGCGAGTTGGTCGAGGCGCACGAAAGCCCCGGCGGCGTTTCGCAGCGGCAGCGCCTGCACGTCGGCGATACTGCGTCTGGCCTTTGGCGGCAAGATGACACTCACATTGAAGACGCGGTTGCCGTCGTAAACCTGCCCGACCACCGAGCCCTGGAAGGTGGTCTCCACCGCATCGAGCACATCCACGGCGTCGAATCCCCAGCGCGCCAGCGCCTCGGGGCGGACCCGGATACCCAATTCGGGCGAGCCAGGCGGCGACTGGACCTGGACCTCGGTGGCGCCGGGCACCTGGCCGAGGGCCTGGGCGACGCGCTGGGCCTCGGCGTCCAGGGTGTCGAGATCGTTGCCGTAGATATTGACCACCACCGCCGCGGTGTAGCCGGACAGGGTTTCCTCGACCCGCTCGGTGAGGAAGGTCTTAACCGCGAAGCTCACGCCGGGGATGCGGGCGAGCGCGTTGCGGATGTCGGCTTGCGCGAACTCGGCCTCTTCCCCCGACAGGGGTTTCAGGTCGACGTTGAACTCGCTGTAGTGGGTGCCCCAGGTGTCGTCCGCCTTCTCGGCCCGGCCGACCCGCTGGCTGACCGCGCGCACAGACGGCAGTTTCAAGAGTTCCGCCGTGACCTGGCGGCCGATGCGCAGCGACTCCGCCAGCGACGTGCCGGGTACGGCCGACATATGCAGGATGTAGTGGCCTTCCTTCAGTTCCGGCAGGAAGCTGCCGCCGAAGAAAGGCAGCGCCGCCAGGCCTGCCAGGGTGAGGACGGCCACGCCGCCCGCCACCCAGCGATAGTGCCGCTCGACAGCGCCCACCAGGGTCCGGTATCGCACCTTCAGCCACGCGGCCACCGACGGATCGTGCGCGGGCAAATCGCTTTGAGGGAGCAAGGTGAGGCACAGCGCCGGGGTGACGGTGATGGCGACCAGGAGCGAGGCCAGCGTCGCCAGCAGGTAGGCAATGCCCAGCGGCGAGAAGAGCCGTCCGGCGATCCCTGGCAGGGTAAGCACCGGCAGGAAGACCAGGGCGATGGCGAAGGTGGCGTAGACCACGGCGTTTCGCACCTCCAGTGCCGCATCGAGCACCACGTCGAGGATCGGTGCGGGGTCGGGGCGCTGGCGGTTCTCCCGCAGGCGCCGATAGATGTTCTCCACCACGATGATGGCGTCGTCCACCAGGAGGCCGATGGCGATGGCGAGGCCCCCGAGTGTCATCGTGTTCAGACTAATCTCACGGCTCTCCAGCACGGTGACGGCCGCGAGCAGCGAGAGCGGGATGGCGGTCAGCGCAATGGCCGAGGTGCGCCAGTTGAAGAGGAAGAGCGCCACCACGGCGATCACCAGCGCGGCGCCGAAGAGAAGCGAGTGCTGGACGTTCTGCGTCGCAATGGCGACGAAGTTAGCCGGCCGGAATATGTCGCCATGGAGGCCGACGCCTTGGGCTTCGAGGCCCGCCCGCATCTCGCCCAGGGCGCGCTCCACCGCCTCGGTGACCGCCATGCTGTTGGCGCCGTACTGCTCAGAAATCACCAGTTGCACACCCGGCGTGCCTGCCACCCGGGCGGCGCCGATGGGCGGCTCGGGGGCCTCGCGCACCTCGGCCACATCACCCAGCGTCAGGTTGGCCCCCGCCTGCTGGCGGACAACGGTACGGGCGAGTTGTTCCGCAGTCAGCGACTGGGCCTGGGTACGCAGGACGAGGCGCTGGTTGGCGTTGTCGATGAAGCCGGCACCGCGCACGCCGGTGGCGCGCCGGGCCACGTCCAGGACCTCGGAGAGGGCCAGATCGTATTTGGTCAGCCGCTCCGGCTTCACCTGCACCTGGAATTCCTTGCTCTCGCCGCCGAACACGGCCACCTTCGATACCCCGGGCACCGCCAGGAGGCGCGGTTTCAGGGTCCAGTCAGCCAAGGTGCGCAGGTCCATGAGGGATTGCCGCTCGGAAGTGAGGCCGATGGCCATGACGATGCTAGTGGAGGACGTGAGGGGCGACATGGCGGGCGCCTGCACCCCGCGCGGCAACTGGGTTGCGAGGGCCGTCAGTCGTTCATTCACGTTCTGGCGGTCGCGGAAGATGTCGCTTTTCGGATCGAAGGTGACGGTGATGACCGATAGGCCCTGGATGGACTGGGAGCGCAGCGCCTCGATCCCGGCCACGCCGTTGATGGCGTTCTCGATGGGCTGGGTCACCAGCACTTCCACCTGCTCCGGAGCGAGACCCGGGGCTTCGGTCTGGATGGTCACCTGGGGCGGTGCGAACTCGGGAAAGACATCGTACTTGGCGCCGCTGAAGGCGTAGAAGCCGTAGCCCGCGAGCAGCATGGCGAGCGCGATCACCACGCCCTTGTAGCGCAAGGAGAAGCCGACGATGGCGGCGAGCCAGCCGGTCCGCACGTCGTTGTTCGTCATTTGTTCTCCTCGCCGACCTGGATCTGGCTGCGCAGTTCTTCCGACAGGAGCGTCTGGGCACCGCGCACCACCACCCGGATCGCTGGCAGCCCGGCCACGAACCAGCCTTGGTCCACCGGTAGGGCGCCGGCGAGTTCGCGGCGCACGAAGCGGTCGGGTGCGCTCTGCACGTAGTACCACGCCTTGCCCTGCCACCAGACCACCGCCTCGGCCGGGATGAGGCCGCCGTTATGCTCCGCGCCGGCGGGCAGGTAGGCGGTGACGGTGGTGCCGGGCAGCAGCCCCTCGGCCGGGGCGGTGTAGAAGAAGGTCGGCCCCTGGATGCGGGGATCGGCCACAGGGGAAGCGGAAACCAGGGCGGCCGTGCGGAAGCTGCCGTCGCTGGCCGCCACCCGGGCCGCGGCGGGTGCCTTGGCCAGCGCGGTGCCGGCCGGCACCGCCACCCGCAGCAGGACCTCCCGCCCTTCGGTGAGGCGCTTGAAGCTCGGCGCATCGCCCAGGACGGCGGCAGTGAGCGCGCTTCCCCACTTCTGGCGGGCGCCCTGTTCCACCGCCGACAGGGCTTCGCCGGCGCCGCGGACAGCAGCCTCGTCGGCCTGCCCCTGAGCCAGGGCGGCCTCCAGGGCCTTGGTCGAGACGTTGAAGTCCTCGCTGTGCAGCGCCTTGATCCGCTCGTACTCCCGGCGGGACGCCTGCGCCGCCGCCCGGGTCCGGTCCGCCTGGCTGCGGGCTGTCACGAAGGCGTTGCGCAGGTCGATCAGCTCCTGCGCCGGCTGGATGGCGGCCAGGGCTTCCGCCTCCCCGCGCCGGGTCGATGCCGCCACTGGCGCGACGGCAATGTCCGCCCGCTTCTGGGTGTCGGCGTCAAAGACCACCACCGTGCCGTCCGGCTGGGCGACGAGGCGCGAGGGCACCTGGACGGGGCGCTCCCGCTCCGCTTCCAGGGCGAGTTCCTTGCGCCCTTCGATGAAGCCCCATATGGCGAGGCCGGCCACGGTCGCGCCGACGGCGGCCAGGATGATCGGTTTTCTTCTCATGGTTGGTTTCCGTTGCGGAGGGTTTTCGACGACAGGACTTGTTCCGCCGTCGGGGCCGGCCCCTGGGCGCCCAGCGGCCGGCGCAGGGCATCTTCCAGGCGCCCCAGGCTCGCCTGCGCTTGCGAGAGCGCGCCGATGCGCGCCAACTCGGCGGCGGCGGTTTCAAAGCGGGCGGAGACCCAGGAAAGGCGGTCGGCTTCCCCCGCCTGGAAGGCGGCGCCGGTGCTGCGCTCCTGCTTCCGCTGGGCCTGTAGCAGGGCATCGGCAATCTCAAACATTTCGACGCCATGGCCGTAGCCGGCTAGCGCCTCATCGACCTCGGCGACGGCCTTGGCCTGCACCGTGAGGAATGCGGCGGCTGCCTCCTCGCGCCGTGCCTTGGCCTCGGCGATGGGGCCTTCGTTGCGGTTCAAAAGCGGTAACACCAGCGAGAGCCCGAGCGACCATTTCACCTGGCCGGCGTCCCAGGTGTAGCCGGGGCCAATCGAGAGGTCCGGGTACTGCTTGGCAATTTCCAGTTGCAGGGCCGATTGGGCGGCCTCGTAGTCAGCCAGGGCCGCGAACACGTCGGGCCGGGTCAGCAGCGCCTGGCGTCGCGCTTCGGCGGGCGGCAGGGAGGAGACCGGCGGCAGTGGCTCGAAGGCTTGATGGGAAATCTCCGCCCCGTCCAGGGCCGCGTCCGGCACGCCGACGGCGGCGGCCAGCCGGGCGCGGTTCTCGGCGCCCTGTTTCTGGTTCTCGCGTAGCGCGAGCATGGCGCGGTTGAGCGTCAGGCGCGCTTGCGTGAGTTCGGGCTGGGAGGCGAAGCCGGCGGCAAAGCGCCGCTCGATCATGCGCGTGATTTCCTCTTGTAGGTCGCGCTGGCGGCACACCAGCGCCTCGGTCGGGTAGGCGGCCAAGAGGCTCGCGCGCACGCGGCTCCTTATTTGCCAGACGGCCTCGGCCGCCCGCAGCTTCGCCGCCTGCGCCAAATACTGCGCTTGCTCGATGCGAATGTCGCGCTTGCCGGCGGTTTCCACCGGGATGTCGAGGGTGAAGCCGTTGGTCCAGGGCGATTGACCCGCCGGCGCATCCATATTGCGCTGGAACGAAACCCCGCCCGTCGGGTTGGGCCGTGCACCGGCCGTGATCGTGGCGGCTTCGGCTGCGAGCCGTTGCGCCTGCGCCCGGTCCAGATCGGGGTGGTAGTAGAAGGCGGCCAGGGTGAGCGCATCGAGGTCCCAGGACTGGGGCGGCCAGGGCGTGACTTCATGACCCAGGCTGCGCTCGGCGAACTGCCGGACTTCCGGGGCGTTGAGCCGCCGGGCTTCGAGGGCCGCCTGCTGCTGGCCGGGATCGAGCGGTTGGGGCGTGAAGCTCGCGCAGCCGGTGAGCAGCAGCGCGAGGGCAAGGGAAAGGCGCTTCATCTTTCGCATCCTTCGCAAAAATGCCTGGTCCGCCCGGTGGAGAAATAGCGGCGGATATTCACGGTGTCGCCAAGGGAAGTGGACGTGCAGCCCGGCGCTGATGGATCGCCGAGTAGATTGCCGGCAATACGAAAAGCGTCGCCACCAAGGAGGCGGTCATGCCGCCGATGACGGTGATCGCCAGTGGCTGCAGTATCTCGCCGCCTTCCTGCCCTCCGGTTGCTAGAGGCACCATGCCGGCAATGGCGGCAGTTGCGGTCATGAGAATCGGACGTAGCCGGGTGGCGGCCCCCATGCGCACGGCTTCGGCCAATGAGTGCCCCAACTCTCGCAACTGTTCCACGTAAGCCACGAGCACGATTGAGTTGTTGGCGGCGATGCCGACCATGAGGACCAAGCCGATAAACACCGTCGCCGAAATCGGCGTCTGGGTAAGCAGCAGAGCGACCGCGGCTCCGACCAGTCCCATCGGCAGCACCCCCACCACAATCAGCGGATTGACGAGCGACTCGTACTGCACCGCCAGGACGATCAGAATGAGGAAAAGCGCCAAACCGCCGATCCACAGCAGGCCGCTGCCTCCTTCGCTCAAGGTCGCCATACGCCCGCCATAGGAAAGCGTGTAGCCGGGGGGTAGCTCCAGTGCCGCCAGCGACTGCTTGACCTCGGGCGCCACTTCGCCAAGCGTGCGGCCACGCACCGTGCCGTTGACCATGTTGACGGTCGCCTGGTTGACCCGGTCGATGGCCAGCGGGCCTTTGCGTATTTGAATGTCGGCGACTTGTCCGAGCAGGAGAAGATCGCCGTTTTCCAAGCGTCGCAATGGCAGCGTCGGTAGATCGAGCAAGTGCCCGTAGACGGCTTGACGGTTGTTCATCAGGCGGATGTCGTAGTAGAAGCCGCTATCGAGCATCCGCGTTGGAATAGCCCCGTTGATCGCCGTCTGTACTGCTTGGGCAATCGTCTGCGGCGAGATACCGAAGGTGGCGGCTCTTTCCCGGTTGACGGCGACATTGACGAGCGGCTGATTCGTGATTAGCGTTGAAGTCAGATCAGTCAGGCCGGAAACGGAACGCAATTGCTCGCGTACTTTGTCCGCCAAGTCGGCCAAAACCGCGGTGTCTTGTCCTTCGATATTGACCACCACGTCAAAGTCGCCCGTTGCCGCCTGTCCCTTAAATGTCCGGATGGCCCGGATGCGTGCCTTCTTCACCCGGACCTTGAGGCCGGCCATCTGCAGGGCCTTCACTTTCTTGTCGAACGACGCGATCCATTGCTGTACCGACACATTCCGGGCTGCCTTGGGGACCAGTTGCAATTGAATGTCGGCCTCGGCGGGCGTCTCCTGGATCGTCTGGCCAATCCGACCGCCGGTGGAGACATCGACCAGCTCGACTTCGGGCTCGGCAAGCGCCGCTTCCTCGATACGCTGCACCTGGGCTTGGAGGCTGGTGAGCAGCGTACCGGGCTCGCCCTGTACCGAGATGCTCACTTTCCCGTCGTCGATTTCGGGAAGGAACAGGTAGCCGAGTTGGCTCATGGCGAATACCGCCACCAGGAGCAGCGACACCGCGCCGGCAATGACCCAGCGGCCATGGCGCAGGCACACGTCAAGCAGGCGCTCGTAATATTCCAGGACAGCGTAGTAAGCAGTACCCTGCTCGATATGCCCATGTGCCGTCGAGCGGACGATCAGTGGGTAGAGCGCCGGGATCAGGGCCAATGCCGCCACCAGCCCGCCGACCGTGGCAAAAATGATGGTGACAATGAACTCCTTGAAGAAGAGCAGCGCTAATCCGCCGAGGAACAGGAAAGGGAGGACGGCGGCGGTCAACGCCGCCAGCGAGGCGGTGAGCGCCTGCGTGACTTCCTGCGCGCCCTCGGCGACGGCTTCGCGGACGCTCTTGCCGGTGGCCGTGTGGCGAGTGATGTTTTCCAGCAGCACAATGCCGTAATCTACCAGCAGGCCCACGCCGAGTATCAGCCCGCCTATGGACATCAGGTTGAGGCTGAGGCCGAATGCTTTCATCAACAATGCGGTTGCCAGCAGGGCCACCGGCAGCACCGACAGAACGATCACAGCAAAGCGCCAGTCACGCAGGAAAAGCAGGACCACCAGCGCCACCAGCGACATGGCCAGGAACAACGCATGCTGGGCGTTCTGGATGCTTTGGTCGATATAGACCGATTCGTCGCTGGTGACGGCCACCGCGACCTCTTCGGGGATGACGTGCTGTTTCTGCAACTCGTCAAGGCGCGTCCGAACCGCCTGAGCGACTTCGACGGAGTTGGCCTGGGGCGACTTGAATACGCTGAGCTTGATGGATTCCTTGCCATTGATATTCACGATCAGGCGCTGTTCGCGATGGGTATCCACCACCTCCGCCACATCCTGCAGCCTGACTGCATCGCGGTTGGGCGCCATGAGCCGGACATTGCCAACCTCCCGGGCATTGCCGAACAAGGAAATCACTTGCCCGGAGAACTCCTGCCCGGCGGCATCGATGCGGCCGGCGGCGACCTGGATATTGGCGGCACGCAAGGCATTGGCGACATCCGCGAGGACCAGGCCATGGCTGCGCAACCTGACCGGATCGACGCGGACCTGAATCTCCCGCGGCTTCCCGCCGGCCACCCGGACTACGGCCACGCCGGGCACGCCGACGAAGCGATAGGACAAATCGTTGTCCGCCAACTGGCGAAGCGCGATGGGATCGATCCGGTCGGCGGATAGCGCAAACTCGATCACCGGTAGGTTCTGCGGATCGAACTTGAAGATAATCGGGGGATCGACGTCGGCAGGCAGGCGGGCCTTGACGCGATCGACCTGGGTGGAAACATCCCGCAGAGCATCGTCTACGTTGCGCTTCTGGTCGAATGATAGCGTGATCTGCACCAAACCCTGGCGCGTGGTCGACTCGATCGTTTCGATCGCTTCCGCCTGGGACAACTGTTGTTCCAGGATGCGGGTGACCGTTTGGGCCAGAACCTCGGGAGGCGTCTGGCCGGCGCTCACCTGTACCCGGACCAGCGGGTAGACGATCTCGGGCATGAGGGATACCGGGAGCCGGAGCAAGGCGATAATGCCCACCGCCAAGAGCGCTGCCATCACGGCCAGCGTCCCAATGGGCCGTTCGAGGCAGAGTTGTGGAAGGGACCTGCGAGCGGTTTCAGACATTTATTTCACCTTCTTGGAATTCTCAACGGCACCATCGGCCAGCACAACCTCGGCCCCATCCTTGAGCTTGTCCCCGCCGCTGACGATCACTTGCTCCCCCGCTTCGAGTCCTTTCTGGACTTCGACACTATCCTCAAGCACTAGGCCCAGTTTCACCTTCCTCACCTCAACATGTCCCTCGCGCACGACACGCAGCTTCACATTGCCTTGCGCTGGATCGTCACGAATAGCCGTGCGCGGCAGCGTCAGCACATCTTTGCGTGCCGCCGTGGTGAATTTCACCGTCACTAGATAGCCCGGCTTGAGATCCGGGAATGCCGCACCGGCGTCGAGTTCGACCGTCACCTGATGCGACAGGGGATCGGCAGCCGGATGCACGCGAGCGACCACCGCCTGCCGCTCATTTCCGCCGGCAGCGTCGGAAGTCACGCTAACGGCATCGCCGGCCTTGAGGTGAGCCGCGATGTGCTCCGGCACCTTGGCCACGATACGGATACGGGAGATGTCCGCCAGGGAATAAAGAGCGGAGCCGGGCCGAACGGTGTCGCCCGGGTAGAGATGCTGCGCCGTGACTACACCGTTGATCGGACTCGGGAACTGGCTGAGGGAAATTTGCGTGCTCAGCCGCTCCGCCGCTGCCTTGTCGGCGTGGTGTTGCGCCACCACGGTCTGCAGCCGCGCTTGGCTGGCAAGTTGCTTCTCGGCCAACTGCTCCACCCGGGAACGTTCTTCGGTGGAGCGCCTGAGCGACGCCTCGGCCTGCTCCAGGCTCGCCCGCAATAAGCGGGCATCTAGGGTGGCCAGTCCCTGTCCTTTGCGCACCACCGTGCCGGGCGCCACATCTGCACTCATCAGTACGCCTTCGATCTGCGAGACGAGCTTGATTTCAGACCAGCCTGCTGCCGTGCCCATCGACTGATAGGCTTCGACCAGATCGCCCTTGCTCACCTTGGCGGTGGTCACGGGAGTTGGACCTTTCTGCTTTTGGACAATCGGCGAAGCGATCTTCTGCGCAAGGTAGGGGTAAACGAACAATGTCGCCGTGACTCCACCGACCAGCAGGAGCGGAAGTAATCCGTGGTGTTGTTTCAGCCATGTTTTCATGGACGGTTATTCTCCTTTTCAGTAATTTCCTGGCGCGGATTGGCGCGCACAGCGGGTAGGGGTGCCGGTTCGCCGCCCAGGGGTTTCTGCACAGCGTCTTCCAGGGCACCCAGTGCGGCCTGCGCCTTCAACAGGGCGTCATTCCGCGCCCGACGTGCCACGGCAGCCTCGACCTGGGCGCCAACGACCGCGGAGCGGTCCACCTCGCCGGCAGCGAACAGTTCCCCCATGTCACGGAGTCGCCCCTCGACACGACCAACCAGATTTCCTGCGGCTTCGTACTCCTGATCCGCGGCACGGTAACGCGCCAGTGCGCCATCTACCTGGGCGACGACGGCCGTTTGCAGGGCAGAGAAGTTTTCCGCCGCCAACTCGCGGCGGGCTGTTGCCTCCGCGATGGCCCCCTGGTTCTGATTGAAAATCGGCAAAATAAACGACAGGGGCAGCGACCATTTCACCGTGCCGGCATCCCAGGTGTAGCCCGGCCCGAGCCGAAGATCGGGATACTGTTTGGCGATTTCCAGCTTCAGGGCGGTATCGCTGGCCGCGTACTCTGCGAGCGAGCGTCGGATGTCGAGCCGGTTGTGCAGTGCCTCGCTTCGCACCACCTCGGCAGGAATCTCCACGAAGGGCGTCGGGGAATCCAGGCCGGCGTGCGTGACTTCCTTGCCCGCCAGGGCCGACACCGGAATGCCGATGGCGTCCGCGAGGAGTACGCGAGACTCGTGAATACGCCCCTCGGCCACACGGACCTGCATCGCCGTTTGATTCAGGGCAATGCGGGCGACATCCACATCTTGGGTAGGCACATCGCCCAGAGAGAAGCGGGTTTCCAGAAGCCGGACATTTTCTGCCCGCAAGGCTTCTTCCGCACTTATTGCCTCCAGATTCCTAATCGCTAACAAGTGCTCGACCAAGCGAGAACGCAGCCTGGTGCGCACATTCCAGACCGTCGTGGCCAGGCCCAAGCGCTGCGCCTCGGAAAGATGCTGCGCCTGCTCGACACGATAGCCGCGTTTGCCGGCCGTTTCGATGGGAATGCCGAAGTTGTAACCCAGTGTCCACGGCGACTCATCTTTGGGCGCGTCAGTATTGTATTGAGACGACAGACCCAGGGAAGGATTGGGAATTTCCGCTGCGGTTGTCTTGCCTGCTTCTGCCACGGCCAACCTGGCGCGGGCCACGTCGAGGTCGGGGTGATAGTAGAAGGCCGCCAACGTCAGGGTCGTGGTATTCCAGGACGACGGTGGCCAAGGAGAAATCTTACGTTCCAGGTTGTGTTCGATGAATTGCCGAACCTCTGGAGCATCAAGACGCCGGGATTCGAAGGCGGCTTGCTGCCGGCCGGGATCCAGCGGTTTGGCCGTATAGCTGGCGCAGCCGGTGAGCAGCACCAGGAGTGTGATCGATAAGCGCTTCATGTTCCCCAGTCTTCGCGGATGGACATTTGGAATACCCGAGTATCCTCACAGTGGCGGCACTCGGGCAGTGAAAGAATAGGGAACCAAGGGGAACCGGAAAATGACTGCAACCTGACCATTTGGTCATCTTCGGCCTACTCCCGTCGTTCTCGGCAATTGCAGAAGGCAGGGCTAAAATGCTGCTCGTATAGAGGGAGGGATCATGCCGACCATGATGAAAGGACCACTGATGCGCTGGCCGTGGACCCGGCTGGAGCCGCGCCTCCTCGCCGTCGTTGCCGGTGCCGCCTCCGCGGCCTGGGTCTTCATCGAGGTGGCGGAAAGCGTAGTCGAGGGCGAAACCGGCGCCCTCGACCACGCCCTCCTGCGCGGCCTGCGCGATCCGTCGGACCCGGCGGTGCCGCTCGGGCCGCCGTGGCTGGCCGAGACCGCCCGGGACATCACCGCCCTAGGCAGCCCGGTGGTGTTGTGCCTCATCGTCGCGCTTGCCGCCGTCTTCTTTGCCTTGGCCGGCCAGCGGCGCACCGGGTTCTTCGTGGCCGCGGCCTGCGGCGGCGGCGCGTTGACCGCCAGCCTCTTGAAGGCGTTCTTCGCCCGCCCGCGCCCGGAACTGTTTCCCCATGGCGTCCCCGTGTTTACGACCAGCTTTCCGAGCGGCCACGCCATGCTGGCGGCCGTCGTCTACCTGACCCTCGGCGCCCTGATCGCCCGCGGGGTGCCCGGACGGCGGCTGCAGGGTTACATACTAGGGGTCGCCGTGCTCCTCGCCGGCCTGGTGGGGGTCAGCCGCGTCTATCTCGGCGTCCACTGGCCGAGTGACGTGCTGGCCGGTTGGGCGGCCGGCGCGGCTTGGGCGCTCGCCTGCTGGGGAGCCGCCCAAGTTGTCGCCCTCGGCCCCGACCGTCGGCCATGAAGGGGCAATTCTTCCTCGCCCGACTGGGTTTCGCCCTCCACGGCCTTCGCCTGGCGTTTCGCCGCGAGTCCAGCCTGCGCCTCCAGAGCCTGGCGGGTGCCGGCGTGCTGGCCGTCCTCATGGTGACCCGTCCCGCGCCGGTCTGGTGGGCGCTCGGCGCCCTTGCGGTCGGCTTGGTGCTGGTGGCGGAACTGCTGAACACCGCCCTGGAAGCCTTGGCCGACCGCCTGCACCCGGAACGCCATCCCGAAATCCGCGCCGTCAAGGACATGGCTGCTGGGGCCGTGCTCGTGGCCTGCCTCAGTGCTCTCCTGCTGGCCGTCGCCTTCCTTTTCCGGTAAGGCGGCGCGACCGTTCAGGCCGGGAAAGTCAGGGTCACCGTCGTCCCCTGGTGAAGTTCGCTCCGGATCGCCACCGTGCCGCCGTGCAGCTCCAGGATGAACTTGACGATGGCCAAGCCCAGTCCCGTGCCCGCGCACGCCCGTGAACGGGCGCTGTCGGCCCGGTAGAAGCGGTCGAAGACATGCGCCAGGTCGCCGGGTGCGATGCCGTCGCCGGTATCGCTGACGCTGATCTCGACGGCATGATCCGACGTTTCTTGTGCCGCGATGACGATGCGCCCGCCACCGGGCGTGTGGCGCAACGCATTGGCCACGAGGTTACCCAGCGCCCGCCGCAACAGGGCGGTATCCGCCAGGACCTGCCCGCTTCCCTGGGCAACCAGGGCCACGGCCTGCTCGTCCGCCAGCGCTTGGTAGAAATCGCAGACGGTGGCGATCTCGTGGTCGAGTTGGAGCGGCTGCCGGTCCAACTGGGCGTCGGGCTGCTCGGCACGGGCGAGGAAGAGCAGCGCGTCGACCATGGCAGCCAGGCGCTGGTATTCCTCCGCCGCCGACTCGATGCAGGCCCGGTACGCCTCGGCCGATCCGGCCCGGGTGAGCGCCAGTTCGGCTTCGCCCTGGAGGATGTGGAGCGGCGTGCGCAGTTCGTGCGCGATGTCGGCCGAGAACTGCGACATGCGGGCGAAGGCATCTTCGAGCCGGGCGAGCAGTTGGTCGAAGTTGCCGGCGAGCGGCTGTAATTCCTGCGGCCAGTTGTCGCCGACGCGGCGGTGGAGGTCGGCCGCACTCAGTTCGGCGACCAGCGCCGCCAGCTTCGAGACGGGCCGCATCTCGCGGCGGGCGATCAGGTAGCCGGCCGCCACGGCCACCACCAGCACCAAGGAGACGGCCAGCCACAGCGTGCGCCGGTAGGCGGCCAGCACCTCCTCTTCCTTTGACCGGCTCATTGCCACCTCGACGGTAAACCCGGCGCCGACCGCGACCGAGGCCGCCAGGATACGGTAGTTGGCGCCGTCGGGAGTCTGCCAATCCCGGCCGCGCTCCGCGTCCGAAGGCAGCGGCGCAGCGTCGAGGGCTACCCGGGCCGCAGGGGTCTCGAAGACTGTGCCGCCGCGAGCGTCCCGTACCCGGACCTCCATGCCCGGCAGCAGGGCCGCCTTGCGCAGAATCTCCTCCTGGAAGGCGGCGGAGCCGGGCGGATGGAGCACCAGGATGGCCCGCAACTCGGCGATCCGTCCGGCGAGTTGTTGGTCGTCTTCGTGGCGAAGGCGCTCCGCCAGCACCCAATACAGCACGCTGCCGGCTGCCGCGATCAAGACGACGCTCAAGAGCGCGTACCAGAGCGTCAGGCGAGTGGCGATGGAAGCGGATTTGTCCACGCCTTCAGTCCCGCGCTTCAAGGACATAGCCCACGCCCCGCAGCGTATGGATCAGCTTTTTCTCAAAAGGGTCGTCCACCTTGCGCCGCAGGCGGCGCACCGCCACGTCAACCACGTTGCTGTCGCCATCGAAATTCATGTCCCAGACCTGCTCGGCGAGCCGGGTACGGGTCAGCACCTGACCGGGATGGCGCAGCAGATATTCGAGCAGCCGGTATTCCTGGGGCGCGAGGTCGATGGGCTGTGCGGCCCGCGTTGCCCGATGCCGGAGCAAGTCCATGTCAAGGTCTTCATAGCTTAACACCTCAGCGCGCCGGACCGGCCCGCGCCGCAGGAGGTTGCGCACCCGGGCGTTCAGCTCCGAGAAGGCGAAGGGCTTGACCAGGTAGTCGTCGGCGCCGGACGTGAGGCCCTTCACCCGGTGCGACACGGCATCGAGGGCAGTGAGCAGGAGGACCGGCTGGTCCGGACGAACCTTGCGGATTTCCTGCAGCACCCACCAGCCGTCGCGCTCCGGGAGCATGACATCGAGCACAACGGCGTCGTAGTCGCCGGAGAAGGCCAGATGCAGCCCGTCCAGGCCGTCGGTGGCGACATCGACGACGAAACCCTCCTCGGTGAAGCCACGCTGGACGAACGCTGCCGTCTTCGGTTCGTCCTCGACCACCAAAATTTTCATTCTCGATTCTCCCTTTGCAAGGTTCCGGCCAGGAGCGCCGCGCTCAGGGCGGCGAGTGCCGCGGCGATGCCGAACGCCCACGCCGGGCCGCCGGCTTTCCAGATCAGGCCGAAGAGGATGCCGGCCGGGATGGCGGCCAGGCCGGTGAGCAGGTAATACCAGCCGAAGGCGGTGCCGCGCTCTGCCGCGGCGGCGTATTCTGCCACCAGGGAACGCTCCACGCCCTCGCTGATGCCGCTCAGCAGCCCGTAGAAGGACACCGCCAGCCACAGCCCCAAGGGCGAGCCGATGGCGGCCAACCCACCGTAGGCGAGCGCCAGGCTCGCCCAGTTGAAGAGCGTGAGCCTCCGTTTCGGGAGGCGGTCCGCCAGCGGCGCCCCGACCAGGGCCGTCCCCGACTGGACGGCGGCGAGCCAGGCCCAGAGCAGGAGCAGCGTCACCGTATCCATGCCCAGCTCGTGACCGCGCAGGATGATGAAGGATTCGGAGGTCCGGGCGAAGACGAAGACGGCCAGCACCCGCAGGTAGCGCCGCAGCGCCGGAGAGAGCGCCGCCCAGGCGAAGGCGGGCGCGGCGCGGCCGGCCGGCTTTGCACCGGCGTCGGCCGGATGCGGGTTCGGCAAGACGGCGAGGAGCGCGACTACCACTGTTCCCGGCAGCACCGAGAGGCCGATCACCTGCGGGATCGACAGCCCGGACCAGGCCAGGACGGCGGCGGCCACCAAGGTCCCCAGGACAGCGCCCAGATAGTCCATCCCGCGGTTGATGCCGTAGGCCAGGCCGCGCTGGTCGGCCGGCGTGGCGTCGGCCAGGATGGCGTCGCGCGGTGCCCCGCGCAATCCCTTGCCGAGGCGATCCAGGCTGCGCAGCAACACGACGCCGAGCCAACCGCCGGCCAGCGCCAGGAGCGGCCGGGAAAACACCGCCAGGGAGTAGCCGGCCAGGACCATCGCCTTGCGCCGCTCGGGGCGGATGTCGGCATGGCGCCCCGACCAGAGCTTCAGGAACGCCGCCACCGCGTCGGCGCAGCCTTCCACGAGGCCCAAGGCCACCGGGCCGGCCGAGAGGACCGAAGCCAGCAGGATCGGGATGAGCGGGGTCACCATCTGCGCCGAGACCTCGTTCAGCAGGCTGACGGCGGCAAACAGGAGGACCGGCAGCGATAGGCGCCGGCCAGGTATCCAGCCAAGGCGGCTGGACTGGTCAGCGAGTGGGTGCGATTTTGGGTTATTCGGCATCGGGGTCATCGGCCGGTCGTCTTTTCGTGCCGCAGGTCGTCCTCGGCGTGGAGATAGATGGCGGTCGTTTCGATGGACGCATGCCGCAGGTTCTTCTGGATGAAACGGATGTCGTTGCCGGCATCAGCTTGGTGCGTGGCCGAGGTGTGGCGCAGCCAATGGGTGGAGGCCCGCCGCAAGGTGGCCGCACCGGCGGGATCAACGGCTTCGAGGGCCGCAGCGGCACGCCGGAACACTTCCTTGACGACCAGGTAGATCGCGGTCGGCGTAAGGAATCGGTCGGTGCGGCCAGCGACGGACATGACGAGAGGCGAAGTGTCCAGGCTGGTCGGGACGGCCAGCAGACCGTGGAACCGGCGGTAGCGCGCCCAATCAGCCATCAACTCATCGCTCAGGGGCACATCGCCGGCCCCGCCACCTTTGCCGACGACGCGCAGCCACCATTTGCCTCGCCGCTGGGACAGGTCGGCGGTCTTGGCGTGCGCGGCCTCGGAAACCCGAAGCGAGGCGCCGTAAAGCAGGCGGAACAACCAGCGTACGCGCTCGTAATGCTGACACTCGCGGCGCGTCCCTTGCGGCAGCGTCTCGATGAAGTCGAGCACGGATTGCCACCGTTCCCGATCCAGGTAGCGCTCCACCGCGGCCCGACGGCTCGCTTTGGCTTCGCCCCGCCGGCGGCGCAATGCGAGCGGATTGCCGGCAAGGTAGCCGGCCGCCACGAGATACCCGAAGAGCCCGGAGAGAATTCCCAGGGCCTGCCGCACGCTGCGCGGCGAGAGCGCGCCGTCGAAGAGGCGGCGCCCACCGCCGCGGCGAGGCAAGGCCGGATCGACCCACTCGACGGACGGATTGGCCAGAAACACCTCATAGGCCAGGAAGTCCTCCCGGGTGAGGCTGGAGAGCGGTTTGCCCAGGACGCGGGTTGCCCAGATCAGCAGCCGCACGGCTTCCTTGCGGTAACTGCGCAGGGTATGCGGGGAGCCCGCGTACTCGGCCAGCCACAGGCCCACCGCTTCCACATCGGTATCGGCGGAAATCTGGCGAACCCCGCCCCGTGCCCGGTTCGAGCCGGTGCTGCCGTCCAGGGCGGGCGGCAGAACGATAGCGGGCAAGGAATCGGCGGCGGGCACCAGGTCGGGCACGGTGTCTGGGTCTCGTGATTTTTCGGAAGGCTTTTTCACAGGGTACAGCAAAATTGCTTGCGATTATGCGGATTATCGTAAATATTGGCGCGCAATGGTTACGGCTATAATGTAATACGTTAGTATATTGATCTTCGCCGGCCGAATTCCCGATCTCCGGCCGACCGCGCAGAAAGGAGGCGCCATGAGCCGCGTCAGCGATACCCGAATCCGTACCCGTGAGGCCGCGGCCCGCCTGGTCGCCGCCGGCCGTCGGCCGCACGAGCTGACCGTCGACCTCATCTACGCCGAAATCCGGCAAGGCAGCCGCACTACCATCAACGACGAACTGAAGCTCTGGAAGGACGAGCAGGCCAAGGTCGACGCCTTGAGCGCGGCCCTGCCGCCGGCCGTGGCCAACGCCATGATGGCGGCCTGGGCCGTGGCGGTCGAGCACGGAGAGAAGGTCTTCGAGCAACGACAGGCCGAGGTGGAAGGCGAGCTGGCCGCCGCGTTGCAGCGGGCGCAGGCCCTCGAAACCGATCTGGCGCAGGTGCAGGAGGAGGCCACCGGGCTGCGCGCCCAGGTGGCCGCCCGCCAGGCGGAAGCCGAGGCATGGCGGGACCAGGCCGCGCGTGGGCAGGCCGCGGCTGAAGCCGCGCAGGCGCGCGTCCAGGCACTGGAGCAGCAGGTCGAATCCTCGCGCGCCGAGGCGGAGCAGCGACTGGCGGCGGCCAACGCCGCCCACGAGCGGCGCCAGACCGAGTTGCAGGAGACCATGGCGGCCCAGGAGCAGGCTTTCCGTGCCGAGATCGACAAGGCGACCGAACGGCTCGAAGGCGTGCAGAGACACGTCATGCTTCAGGTAACCGAAGCGCGAGAGGCGACCAAGCGTGCCGAGGCACTGCTGGCCAAGGCGCAGCAGAAGAATGAAGAGCTATCGGCCGAAGCGCAGCAACTCAGGGCGGAACTGGCGTCTCAGGCCCAGCAAAGCGCAAGAGCCCACGAGGACTTGGACAGGGCGTCCCAGGCAGCGGATCAGTTGCGAACCGAGCGCGAATCACTGATCCAGCAGCTCGCCATGCTCACCGGCAAGTTTGACGCCCAGGCGGCGCAGATAGAATCGCTGGAGCACCGGGCCATCGGTGCGGAGAGCCGGCTGGAAGCGGCCCTGAAACGGCCGGCGGCAACCAAGAAGAAAGCAGGGAAAGCGGATCAAGCCGACCTGGTTTGAGCGCTAAGTCCTATTTTTACATGTATATCGGCTGTACCCGATTTTCACGCGGGCGGAAGGTGTCTTGCGAATGAAGGCGATCGCATGGTCTCGCCAGTCGGCGATGGCTTGTGCAACGTTGTGCCTTTCCAGAACGCCCACGACGCCCATTACCTTGTCAACCCGCCGCTCGAACCATTCGCGGTCTGCCTTCATTTTTGCCTCCACCAATTCCGCCGGCGGTTGCATTCCAACAAGGTAGCGCTGGGGACGGCACAACGGCATATCAAGCAGCTGATCGTAGATCTCGATCAGGTGGCCCCGTGCTTCGCTGACATAGCGCCATGTGTTGCTCATGCCTTGTTTCCTTCCTGGCCAGGAGATTTCATTGCGGCAATCTGGCTCGGCGTTACGATGATGCCCATGTCTCGAGCGCTTTCCATCAGTTCTGGCACCGAATCACGCAAATCATGGACGACTTCGCCCACAATTTGATACGACACTGGCAGTTGCCCCGCTTCTACCGTTTCCCGGCTCCACAGGTGGCCGTTCTGGTCAATTAACATGCCGACGGCCGAACGCTTGGGGAACTGGCCATGCCATTGCCCGATTGCAGGATCGCACTCGGAACACGATGCCTGAGCCTTGTCGACTGCCTGCCAGTAATTCGACATGGCTGTATTCTCGACGCAGCCGCACTTTGAGCAACGGAATAAGGGCATGGGTTTTCCGGATATTCTGGATTTAGTGGTGGGCAGCCACTTGGTCAACGCGCTAGCAAATGGTCAGTGCGGCAGGCCTCCCAAATCCGCGAGCGGTCTTCGGTGTCCACTTCATCGTATCCAACAATGCTGCCAAGCAAAGGCGGATTCCGCGCCAAAAAGCCCTCTGCTTCTTCATCAGAAACGGCTCTCTTGAGCTCAATCCCCATGTACTCCTTGACCAGTTCGAACAACTCCTGCCGGATGAAGAACCGGCCAACTTGACGCTCTTCCATTGTGTGGATTCCTTTGTTTGTGTCATCCGGAAATCGGATTCTGATGTGGGAACAGTCTGCCAAATTCAGATTCCCGGCCATGCTATTACACCGAGGCCTCGATTTGAGCCTTCAAGCATGCCGCATGTGCGGTTACCGCCAAGTCTTTCAGGTTGATCACCACAGGACCTTCCCGGAAGTCACCGTCCATCGTGCCGTGCAGTTCGGCCCTCTCTTGCGGGGTGAGGTTGCGCCACTTGGCAATCCAGTCGAATTTTCCGAAAAGCAGCCCCGTAGGTCCGGTTGCCGATGACTGACCAACGGAGATCCCGTTTTCGCGGCACCAAGCTTCGGCGGCGTACAGCGCCTGGAAGGTGCCCTTCTGGTTGAATTCGACTCGCATACGATTATTGGGGCGTTGCAGCCACAACGAGCGAACCATCCGGGCGCTGCAAGCTGATGCGATCCTTCTCGCCGCGAATGACCGTCCATTGTTCGGTCACATTTCCGCCAGGCGAGCCAATCAATACGGGAACCTGCATGGTCGAGGCGGTAATGACCACGCACGTCTTTTTGCCGTCGATTTGGCCTTCACCGAAGATTTTCACCTGGGACGGATTGGCCGGGCATTCGTCAAAGCCCTGAACCGGGACGGCGCTGGCATCTTTGGCCAGAATCTGGAACCCCGGAGCAAAGACCATCACCAGAGGTCCCTTATTAACAGCTTCCGCCTGCTGCGCAACCTTGTCACAGGCAACGAGCATCACTGCGAGTGAAGCAAGCGCCAACAGAATTCTGGTTTTCATTACTCTCCCTTTGTTTTCTGGTTGTTTGTCACCAATCATGCTACCAGCCGGCATTGCCAATACAAGGCGTAGCGCTTGACCAGGCGGCACTGTTTCAATGGGCTTCTTTCGCTGAGGGCTGGAACAAGGCCTCCGGCAATTCGTCGTCCAGAAGATCGAGGACGTTGTAGCCCATTCCAGCGACAGTGCTTCGCAGTTGTTCGGCTTCGTCGGAGATCCGATCTGCAGCATTGAAATCGCCCTTAGCTTGCGCGTCGTTGATCTGGTTGATCAGTTTGGCCCAGCGTTGTGCCATTCGGATATGTTCGAACTGCGGCAGCGCCTCGAACGTTGCCTCGCTCATTTCCAGCCATTCGATGGTGAATTTGTCGCCGGCCTCGGGGGCGAAGATGTGCGCAAAGCTCCCCATGTCGTTCGCTTCGAGGTAGTACGGCTCGACTTCGCCTGTCTTCGTGATCTTGGCAACCATCATCACCACCGAGCGGTCGCCGGATTCCCAGCGGCCCATGTGGCTTTCGCAGCAGGAACAGACACCGACGCCGGCGGCGTAGTCGACGACCAGCCAGGAGCACGGGCCATCGTCGCCGACGCAAGCGTGCGTGTCGGTACAGCCACAGCCGATACAGGTTGCAATGCACATAGTTGTTCCTTCCATTCCGAGGTGTTCTGTCGTGATCTGATGAAGCTACCAGCGGGCTGGCTCAATACAAGTCGTCCGTGCTGGCTTGTCGCAATTCGCGGCCCCGGCTGGCGCATCAGGTCGCGATTCGCAACATTTCCTTTCCATGGGATATCCCGCCGATACCGTTTTGCAGCCAAATACTGCAGTTGTTGCAGTTTCTGATGGATGCATTGACTGCACATTACCCGGCTTGGGGGCGGATTGCGTCGACCTAAAACCATCCCGGCTACCGGGGCAATTCGAGCGTGGCCACCGCGCAGGCGAAAAAAAGCAGGCGTCGATGCGCCTGCCTGGATATAGGGACGGCCAGCGGTTGGCGCCGGCGCAAGCATGGTCAGATTGGAATGGGTACGACGCCTTCAGCCTTGCCGAACCTGGTGGCGATCCGCGAAGCGCATGATGAGATCACGGCCGGGATGCCCCAGGCAATTCCCGCGAGACCGGCCATGGTGATTGCGATGCCCGGCATCGAGCATTGACCACTGAGGATGAAGAGCCCGAGCCAGGAAATCAGACAGCTCGCCAGCACGAACATGCAGCTGCTTTCAAAGGTGGATTTCATTTGCCGCTCCTTCACTGTTCAAAGACACATGAGGAATTCTGTGCGTGGCAGCGTCGTTGGCGATGATCACGGGGCCGGCCACAGTCACATTGGACACATAGTGCCACTGCGAGTGCCCGCTGTCTGCCGATCCGGGCCGTGAGTGCGTGGTTCTTGATCGGGGGCGGCGAGCTCGGGCGCCGTGGGTTCCCCTGCCCTACTTACCGTGCCAGCTTGGCAGCTACGGTACCGAGTTCGACGATCTGGCGGCCGACGGTTTGGCAGTCGGGCACCTGGCCGAGGTTGGCGCCGGCGAAGTTGCGCGCGGCGGCGATCGGTTCGCGACCGACCATTTCGATCTGGGCCTTGGTGTCGGCGATATCGCGCTCGCTGAGAAGGCCGGTGGCGACGACAACGGTTTCGGTACCGCGGATGCCAATCTCGGCTTTCTGTTCCAGATTCTGCTGTGCGTTGCAGGTGATGTTGCCAGCGGCGCGTTCAAGTTCGGGGGCGGACACCGAGCGCGGGAGGCTGGCGAGTTGGTTGCTGTCGCAGCCTGCGAGTCCGAGAAGGATCGCGAGGATGGGGGCGGCCCGGTTCATGGTGCGATCAGCCAGTGGTCAAGGTCGGTATGCTCGGCGTCTTCATCCTGCAGGTGCCAGACCCAGCGGCCGAGATAGACGAAGCCGTATTCGTTTTTCTGCTCCCGTTGTCCGTTCAGGAAGGCGGCAGCGAGATCGGGGACTTCGGCGAGCAGCTGCGGGACGGTCGGCCGCATGGGGTTGAGCGCACCTTCGATGAAGGCGCACAGGGCGGCCTCGCTGTTGAGCAGGAGTTTGTCCACTTCACTGGTGGCCTGTTGGGCTTTCAGGTGAATGGTGCCGGCGCTCAGGCCCGGAATTCGATTGATCTTCATTGGCTGTTCTCCCTGTTCCTGTTTAGAGAGTGGTGTTGAGCTTCTGGATGAGACGCCCAAGTTCGGCGGCTTCGGCATCGCTGAGGTTTTCGTTCTTGGCGAGTTCGCGGAAGCGGGCGATATCGGTTTTCTGTTCGTCGGTCCGCTTGGGGGTGGTACGGGCACCGATGTAGGCGCTGGTGATACCAAGGCGGGCATGGCCGGCTTCCTGGGTGACCCGCGCGCGGGCGATGTCGTGGGTGAGTTTGTCGAGGTCGGCGGTGAGCGATCCGCTACGGACGGGCGACGGTGCGCCGGCAATCCGCTCGTAGAGGTCGTTGAGGTGTTGGTGCCGCAGGCCGTGCGAGGTGATGCCGAGTCCGCGCTTGGTGACACCGAAGCGTTCGAGGACGTAGTTGAAGTGGCGGATGCCTTGCTCAAGGGTATGGTCGGGGTGGCCGATGTGCTCATTGACGTGCCGGACCTTGCTCTTGGCGAATTCGAGGACTTCGCGTTGTTCGGGTGTTTCGACCAGGACGATGCGCTCGCGGCCGCCCTTGGTGCCGTCGCGTACCCGGATGGCGACGCTGAGGTCTGCCTTGAGGGGGCGGAACATGACGGCTTCCTTGCGGCGAAGGCCGAAGGCTTTCATGAGCCGAAGTTGGAGCCCTACCCGCCAGTCGTATTGTTCGATCATGCCGATCAAGGCAGGAATGTCGATGCCGGTGGCGCTCCAGGATTTGTCGTCCGCGCTGGCTTGGGTGCGCTGGACGGTGGCCGGGTTGGCTACGAAGTCGGCGGCTTTCTGGATCATGCCCGGCTTTCCTATCCAGATGGAGAGGGCGCGCAGGACGGAGATGCGGTTGGCGATGGTGGATGCAGAGAGGCGGCGTTCTTCCCAGGATTTCGCCAGCGCACGTACATGGCGCTGTTGCAGGTTGCGCGGGGATTCGATCTTGAATCCGAGGCCGCGTAGTTCGCGCATGGATAGGACGAGCAGTTCCCGGCGATGGTCCATGGTTTCGTGGGAGACGATCTTGTCTTGGCGCAGTGCGTCCCGACCGTTCTCGCGAATGAGGTCCATGAGTTCCGTGTAGAAGTTCTCAGGCAGGCGGCGTTGCAAGTCCTTGCTGTTACGCACTGCGGGTTCCTTCACGTTCTGTTCCATCTTTCCTACCTTCCCTACTTCGATTGTTCCTGGTACTGCGGTGTGGGTACGTTTCTCTGCTCTGTGTCTGCTCACAGGGTTGGGGGGCCTACCCGGCCGGTGTCTGGCGACGCGTTCCGTAAGTATCGTGCTGCCCACTCAACCGTTCGTTTCCGTCTGGTCAAGCACTACCTCGCGGTAGCTCCTGTATCCCGGCACTCTGTTGTGAGTGGCGTATGCAGGGGGTGGTGTTCCGGTTCCGATCCGGTAACGAGATATTTGCAACTGAGCCCCCAATAGCCATCCCCGCTGCGACCACGGGGTAAGGGGTGACCTGTTCTGTCCGCCCGACTCCTACTAGGAAGTCGTGAGGGAGCAGCGTCCGATGTTTAGCGTACGAGTACGCCACAGGGGACCGTCGGTCAGGCTCGGTTTAGTTGATTGGGGTAAAGCAGATTTCCATACCAGAGATGCAGGTATGGCGAGGCCCCGACAAGCCAAGACGGCACTATCGCTACGCTTGGTATCACGGGGGGCGGATTACTCCGCTGTGAGTCATGGGGCGACACGTGGTCGCTCTTCGTTATTACTAAGCCCTGATGCTTCAGGGGTGCTACTGATTTCCTTGCCAGAAGCTGTATCTGGCCCCGCATTGGCGGCGTTCTTACTGCTAGACGTGCTGCCGATTCCAGCTGATCGAGTGGAGGTCACAACCCTTTTGCAAGGCCGATCCTATTCCGCATCGGAAAATGGTGTCAACTTTTTCTGTGACCGTATTCGCGCTCATACCCGGATTCTCTGTCCACTTTCGTCCTGCCGCCCTCGCCATTGCGCCGTTTTGGCCGTCCTCCCTATCCGTCCTATCTTCAAAATTCGGACAGAGCAAATTGGACATCGAGCGAAAACCCCGGCGAATTATTCGTGTTTAGCAACACGAAACCTGCCGTCATTCAGGTTGGCAACCGTCCTTTTGTCTTGGATTGGATGGGTGGTGCGGTAGTGCTGAATGCGATCACCCCAGAATCGACTCCTTTCAACGCGCGTCGGGCGTGCAGATATGAAGTAACTCCGGCGGAAGTCGTCACGCATCCCCAACAGTTTCCCGAACATTGACGATTGTTCGCCTGTTCAGTGTGGCGAGACAGTTCGCGTGCCATCCATCCCCGGTATATCGGCACACCATGCCGGATATGTGCGCAAACAATGATGTTGGGCCTGCCTTTGGTGGCTATCCTTGCCCGACATATCCAGGATATGTGCATTTCCCACGCGGTATTGGCCGATTTAGCACGTGGTTTGCCGCCGGCCATATCGCTATCGTTGCCTGGTCTTATCAATCTTCCCCTGAAAGGTCAGCAATGAGCCCTGTCGTCCGCGCTATCGATGTCGGTTATGGCAACACCAAGTACCTGTCTTTGGTCACTTCCAACGACATTCAATGTGGAATCTTCCCTTCCCTTGCCCCCCAGGCGAGTAGTGGTCCGGACCTCGCTGCAGGACTGATGCAGCGCCGGAATACAGTTGTCGTCGAAGTCGACGGCGTGAAATACGAAGTCGGCAAGGATGCTCGCCTGGCACAGGACGCCAGCCATGGCCGCATTCTTGACCCCGACTATTCGATGACCGATTCCCACATGGCGTTGATTCGCGGTGCGCTCTACTACATGGGGCAACCAAAGATCGATCTATTGGTCCTGGGCTTGCCGGTCAACACGTTCGAGAAATACAACGTGCAACTGGCGAAGCGAGTTATCGGGAAACACCCGGTTCCCTTCCGTGAGAAGGATGGGTCGATGAGCCAACGCGAAATTGAGGTGGTGAACTGCCGCGTCATTCCGCAGCCAATTGGCGCCTTCTTTGATTACGCGACCAAGACACGCACTTACGACCGCATGCGTTCGCAGATGAACCTGCTCATCGATATTGGTTTCTACACCCTCGATTGGTTGGTGGCGGATGGCGTCAAGATGGTGAATGCGCGGTCTGGTGCGCACAACGGAGGGATGTCTGCAGTGATCCGCGCAATGGCTGACGCCATCGGTGGGCAGATCGGAGAGCAGATCAGTGACCTCTCCATCCTCGAGGAAGCCATTCGGACCGGCACCAATCCCAGCTTCTACGGCAAGCCATTCGACATTTCCGAACATCAGAAACTTGGCAAGGCCAAGGCAGAACAGTTCGTTTCTGTTCTGGTGAATAAGGTTGGCTCTGCCCTCGACATCTCAAACATTATTCTCGCCGGCGGCGGTGCCGAGTTTTTCAAAGATGTCTTGGCCGACAAGTTCCCTCGCCACGAGATCATCACTACGAGCGATCCGGTCTTTGCCAATGTTCGGGGCTTCCAGCGCGCTGGCCAGCAGTTCGCTGAGCAAATGAGCAAGCGGAGCTAACCAATGCCCACGAAGAAAGGAAGCGCTGCGGCAAAGACTCGGTCAACAGAGTTCATCGACCTGAATTTGCGGATCAAAAACGACGGCGGGCCGATGTTTGCATTCCTGTCTTCGATTGAAGATCCATATGCTCGAGGCGACCGGGTTCGGCAATTGATTTACCTCGGGCTGCTCGCGGAACGTGGGATGGTTGGCGGGGTATTCGCTCAGCAGCCAGCCTCGGCTTCGATGGCCCCCTTGGCTGCTCCCGTGTCGAAACCTGCTCGGAAGACATCTGAAACAGAGATGCCGGTGGAAGCGGCACCTCTTCAGTTTGAGGCTGACGATTTATCAGCCATTTTCGGAACAGTGACTCCGGAGCCCAATTTGGGGGCTTGAACGAGATGGGTCTCCTGATAAAAGAGAAGATGTAGACATCAACAGGAGACCCAAAATGACTACCCGCAACAGCAACACCAATTCTCTCTTCATGGCTGATTTCGCTTCTACTGACCGTCGCAGTGCCAAGGCTCACATCGAGGGCAAGAGCCTTCGCGTGAAGGTGTTCACCGCCTTCACTGCTGTGGCCAAACTCGTTGGTCGTGGTGCCACCGCCGCCGATGACTTCAAGGTGGCCAGCCGTTTCTTGTTCAAGCGCCGTGAAGCCATCGGCCGTTTCGGCAAGAACGCCGGCCGCGTGGCAACCGCTATTGTTGGCCTGGCTGCAGGTGTTGGCCTTTTCTTCTTCCTGGTGCAATAAATGATCAAGGCTGCCGCGAGATTCAACCGCCTCCTTCTTTATGTAGTTATTGGCGTGGCAGTTGGATCTCCGGCACATGCCTGCTGGGAAGAAATCGGAAATCGGTACAACATCAATCCATATCTACTGGCAGCGATTGCCAAAACGGAATCGAATTTCAAGGCCAACGCTGTTCGCCGTAACAAAAACGGCACCCGCGACATTGGCGTCATGCAGATCAACAGTCTGTGGCTTCCAGAATTGGCAAAGTACGGAATCTCCGAAGAGCATCTATTTGACCCGTGCGTGAATATTGCTGTCGGGGCATGGATTCTTCGTCAGCGGCAAGCCTCCTACGGTAATACTTGGGAGGCGGTAGGCACCTACCACTCAAAAACCCCCGACTTCAAGTGGAACTACGCCGGGAAGGTATATGGCAACCTCAGGCAGTTGCTACCTGCTCCGTAAGTTTGGCCACAGCAAATTTGTGGACAAAAAAAAGGCGCCCGAGGGCGCCTTCTTGTTTTTCACATACCAGTTGCCTGGCCGAGTTGGTTAGCGATCGTATTGCAAGTGACCGGGCACCTTCCCGTTGTAGTCGAAGCCATCGACTGCAAGCAATAACTTGATGATTTCGTCCTTTTTGCCAGCCATCAGCTTGCCGAACTTGTCGCCGAGGTGGGCGCTGAGTCCGATTTCACCAGCAATCACTTGCATTTCGCTCTTGGTGAGCAAATCGAGGTACTCGGAGTTGAGTACCCAATGTGCGCCAAGATCGGCCTGCATGAAGGTCAGAAGCCGCTTGATGTCGGATTCTTCCAGACCATCAAAACACGAAGCTGCTAAGCCACCGATCAGCCGTTGCTGAACCTCTTCCCCTGCCTGAGCTACAGCATTGGCAGTCTCGAGGACATTGATCCGGCTGCTTTCGCTTCCACCGGTGATTTTGCCGAAGGCACTGCACAGCGCGCTGCTGCCGATCTTGCCCAGTTTTCCTTCCAAGGCGAGAGCCAAAAGGATCACTTGGTTGACGGCCGGTTTTTGGGCTTCCAGCTTGAATACCTTGCGCCAGATCTTGACGCGGTAATCCTTGATACGCTGGCTGTCCTCGACCTTCGCAGCCGACTTCGAGCTTCCCTTTTTAGTGTCAGCTTGCTTCCCAGCAGCTGCCGACTTGCCCGCCGGCTTTTTTTCACCATCCTTGGCTTTCGCACTCTCCCCCGCGCTTGCCGCTGCGGCATCTTTCTCCGCCTTAATGCGCTCGGCCACTTTCGTGGCATTGCAAGCTGGATCGAAACACTGATCGCGATACACGTTCCCGATTTTCCCGGGAACAGCGGAGATTGCGGCACCGAAGTTGGCACACGCACGACACTGGTTTGCTTGGTCTACACCAACGCCGCAACTGCCTTCGGAGACGAGTTTGAGGATCGTGAAGTTTTCCCCTGGCCGCACGATTCGAACGGTTGGGTACTCATCCTTCAGCGAGCTGGCGACGGCATCCAACGCCTCATCGGTCTTCTGCTGGTAGCAGGTCCCGTTCGTGCATTTGGCGCCGGCGATCGCTTCACTGAACAGTGCTTGTTGCGTCCCGGAGTTATGGGGGCAATTCACACATTGATCCTTGTTGAAAATTGCGACGTCAAGATTCTGCGCAATTTGCTCGAGCATGGACTTCAACTGCGGAACAGTTGGCATGGACGGAGCGCCCAACAACTTGCCGAGCACGTCATCTTGCTTTTCACGGGTGACCGCGGCGAGCAATTCGGCGTGGCCCAGGCTGATTTTCCGTTCGTTGAGTGCCTTGCGGACGCTATCGGAACAGTTCATCAGCGCCAGGCGCTGTTTAAGCGTTGCAGGTGACCAGCCAAGACGCTTCGCAGCTTCTTCGCGATTCCCTGCGCAGTTGCCCAAAATGCGGGCTGCAGCTTCGGCTTCCTCCGTTGGCGACATCGCGGCTCGCTCATGGTTTTCGGTCAGAGCAGCTTCGTCGACTTGAGCGTCGGTCATTTCCTTCACCATGGCGGGAATGTCGGCCAAACCAACAGCCGTCGCCGCACGCCACCGGCGTTCGCCAGCGACGATTTCCAACTTGCCGTCAGTGATCGGGCGAAGGAGGATCGGTTGCAGAACACCTTGGGCTTTGATCGAAGCCTCCAGTTCGGCCATTTCCACCGGGTCGAAGTACTGACGCGGGTTACGGCCACGAACAATGAGAGACAGCGGGATCGAAATTTCTTGCATGATGCTTCTCCTGGATAAATACGGGGAAGCCCTGCCCCTCTTGGGTGCAGGACACCCCGAGGGTTTGAAAATTGAACTGCTGGTTTCGGCTCAATGCCCGGTAGATCCAGCTACCGCTTTGCCCGAGGGCGAGAAGATCTGCTTTCCGAAGCACAATTGCTTGGGAAAGCGCACCAATTCGCACAATCAATGGGAATTGCCCCGGAGGGGCAACAGTTCGCTGCAATCGAGAGTGAGCGATGTCTTTTAAGGCTGACTTTGCTATTACAAGCCGGTTTTGTCAGCTACCGAAATCCACAGGCGAATGATGGCACCGTTTTATTGGCCGGGCAATACCCTGCTCTGCTGGCGTTCCATCCGTAGGCGATACCACCAATAGAGAGACTCAAAAGCAAGAAACGGCATCACCACGCCAGCGACCTGGACCACAAACATGGCAGCGGAATAGCATGCAGCAAAGACGGCTTCCCCTCCAAGCGGCGCAATCAAGGTCAGTACCGCCATAATTCCGACGGATAGTAGAAACGCAAGCTTCGCAGCCACGAAACACGCAAACCGTTTTCCGCGGGCCTTGTAAGCAGCTGCAGGGTTGAAATCCGTACTCAGTTTCCAATTCATCGCATTCCCCTACTGGTCTTCGAAAAGATCAAGGTTTTGTGTGCGGCGCTCGTATTCAGCAATGGCACTGAAAACTTTGCGAGCGGAGCCAACCAACGCAGGGGGATGCGCGTTATTTCGCCTGTTCAAATATGGCTTCGTTGCTGATTCCAGGGCGTTGCGAAGTTGCACGTCGGATAAATCGATGGAAACGTAGCGGCGCCGAGTGGGAGCAGCCCGAAGCACAGCCGCCGTATCTGTTGGACTGACCGATTGCAGGATCAACTCTCGGAACTTGCGAGTGATCAACAGATTGGCACCTGGCGCGGGAGACTGAGAACATATTTGCATCGGAGCAATGTATTTCCGGCAATGGCCCGGAGTCTCGAAGCTAAAACGAACAATTTCACCGGGGAAATACAATTCCCGAGCAGTTAGTTCGGTTTTTGCCACTAGAAATCAGCGTCCGTTCCGGGACAATTAACACATCGACAATCACAACGAATAACGCCAAATGACTACTCGCTTCCACCTTCGTCCTGTTGCTGCAGCAATCCTTATTGCCGCTCTCACTGGTTGTGCAACCACTGGCCCGAGCCAAAATGTGTTCTATGGCACTGGCAATAGTTTCCGCATGAACGGTCTTCTGGTCTCGGAACTTCAGGCCGACACCTTCGGCCCTGGCGTATCCCGATTGACGGTGAAGAGCCGTGCTGATGGCGAGGCAATGGACAAGCTCATTGGCTTTTACGCGACGAAGGCCACGGAGGCTGTTGCCAAGGGTGATGCCGAGGCGTTTGCCGTTGCTTGGCACCTGTCGAAGAAACTGGCGTCTGCCCGCCTTGAGCAACTGGCAGGTACGGAAGTCTTTGTGAACAACCTCGCCAAAACGAAAAACGGGATCGGTTCTTTGCCGGGAGGGGCACGAGTGTTTCTTCCCAACGCGCTGTATGACGACTCGGCGAGCGGCACAGATAAAAAGAAACGTGCCTCCATCGATGACTTTATGCTTGAAGCTACAGATGTCTTGACTGGTTTTACTGCAAACTGGGGAGATGCTCCCAAGGTGGCGGCATTAGGCGATGGCATAAAAGGGATTCTCGGTTCTGTGGGGACCTCGAACCCGTCCGAACAACGCTTGGATGCAACAGCCCTTGGCTCAATGGCAGTAGGTTCGGCCTATTCGGTACGTGATTCCCTGGGTAATAAGTACATCGTGGAAAAATCCGCCGATGGAATTATTTTGCACAATCCAGATTCTGCTCCAACGAAAGTCGATCTAAATCAGTTGAATTTCATGCCGATCCTCGAAAAGCCGGAACAATATCGTTATGAAGCTGCACGGATCGTACGGAATATAAATGCACTATTCGAAGAGGCATTGAAGTATGAAGCTAATTCGCTGGGAGGCTTGAGTATTGGCGGACATCATTCTGTTGCGCCAAACCAAATCCGACTTGGCGACAAAATGGGCTTCCTGTACTCGGATGGAACTTTGGCGTCAGCAGATCTGCCGGCTGTGAAAAAACTTTATTCGAACAACCGAGCCTATAAACTTGCGATTGACCTGACCACGCAAGAGGATCTTGCTAAAGACAATAATTTTATATCGTTCCGCTACTCATGTTCGAATCGCTCATTTCGAGTGCGCCACGGCGATGCGCTTGAATATGCAACTTATAGCTGCCGCGACAACAAGAATCAAATCACCTATTCGAGGACCTTTGTAATAGGTAATTCGTTTATCGCACAAAATTGGGACTCTATTCTGAAGGACCAAGACTATGTAAATAAATTGAAAACGGCGAGCAATAGAGCGAAGTTGGCTGAGGCTGCCGTCGCATTTATGCCTTTCTTTGGTAATCTTGACGGAGCAGCTCGTTGTGCCGATATGCAGGCATTCAGCTATAGCATTGCTAATGCGCAATTCTCGAAGTCAATCAATGACGATACGAAGAAATTCATATCTTTCACTCCGGAAAACGAAAAGCCTTCGACTATCGGTAAGGCGCTCGATTGCGCCCAAGGTATAGCTGCCGTAGGCACTATTCGAAAGGCTATCACTGGAACGGCGAACAGTCTCAAACTGGAAAATATTTATACATCTGGCGCGTATGCAAAGACTACTGAAATCATGGGGCTCTTTGATACCAAGTTACGCTATAAATCTGGATCGCTCGATGAGATTACTTCAATTACCAATCAGTTTTCGTCACCGACCGCGGCCTTGCTGACGAAGGTTTTTTACGACCAAACTCAACGGGTGAGCAATCTTTCTGCGCTTGCTGAATCGATGTATCAGGTAGCAAAGTAAGAGCCATTCAAATGAACAAAAAAGAAAGTCCATTGCGCAGAATATCAGCACATGCAAACTGGGACGTTCCGAATCATACGGAAATGTTTGATCTGAATTTTGACCCGTATCCAAGTCTGCGAAGCGCATTTGTGCCTGCGTGGGGTGATCCGCTGGTATTCGCATTTAGTTTAATTCAACTTCTTAGCTACGGTTACTTTGCCTTTACCATTGCGACGCTCGAAAGCCACTTCTGTGAAAACGTAACGCGGGGATTGTTAACGGTAGCCCCGGCAGCCTTGGCTGTTCAATTGACATGGGCAATTAAAGCTGTATTCCTACTAGACAAGGCCTCAGATAAGCCGGCGTCGTTCTTGTCTTTTTTGTGGCGTGTTGTCAGAACTAGCTTGTTGACTCTTCCGTTTTCGTATATGCCGTCTTGGATAATCGGTTGCTTGGCATGGCCCGTTCTGCGGATAGACGTTCATGGGGGGTCAAACTTTTACGATCAATCAGTGATGATTGGACAATATGTACAAAATTCACTGTGGTACATCGGCGGTCGTAACGGCTCGTTAAAACGTAATTTTCGCGAATATAGCGATCTAACGATATTGCATAGATCTAGATATTGGGATGCCGCCGGTGAGCAATCTATTTTCAACATTCTAGGTTTTATCGTTATTTTCTTGGTTTCGTATGCCGTATATTATTTTCTTGGCAATAATGCCAGCATAGTGTTGTTTGGCAAGTACGCGCTTACTGGGTTAGATGTGTTTATATTTACTGTTTTTTTTGCTTGCGGCATGGTCATGATTGTTGTGAACACCACCGGAATTGCTGCAATATCGATACTCGAATATACGCGCATTGAAGATACTGCCATTGCCGAACCTGATCTTCCGCCTGATCGCAAAGCAAGATGGATGCTTTATATTCCACATGCTTTAGCGGGTATGGTTCTATATGGCATTATGGTTTTTTTATTTTTGCCTTTGCCCGGAACATTGCTTTGTAAGTAAAGTGGTCAGCCTCAAGTGTAAAAAAAGCCCCGGGTTTCCCCGGGGCTAAATATTTAGGCACAAACTACCGAATCAGCTTCTTGAGCATCAGCAGCGCCAGCGTTGTCCTGATGCAACCCGAGGGCCGCATCAATCTCCTGCTGTCGTGCCAGGACCTCGTTCAGACGATCCTCATACTCGAAAGGCTGGCCAACCTGTGTCAGCAGCCCCGCAAGCCGACGCTCACGCGTAGCCAAGAGGCTTTCATCGTCCTGCAGACGCGCTGGTATTGCCCGATAGGCAGCCAGAAGCGCTTCGATGATATAACCCGCGGACTTCATTTCTTTCGCGTGGTGCTGGACTGTGCTGCCATCGATGTAGAAATTCGGGAACTCCTTGTACGGCGACGAATAGACGCCGATCTTGAAGCCACCTAATTCACCAACGAATTGGTCCAACTCACTCTTTCTTGATTCTCGCAAGGCATTGATTGCGATGTTCAGCAATCGCTTCCCTGCTTCCTCCTGATCCGTCACTTTTGCGCCGTTGAGCGTAATCGCAAACGGTTTCCCATTGAATGCGGCCAACTGCGCCTCATCCTGCTCGAGCCCTGTAATCCGGGCTTGAAGCTTTGCGATTTCCTTTGGTAGCCAGGCCACCTCGGAATTTACCTCCCACTGGGTGCTGCGCCATTGGGACTTCAACAACGAGAGCTTTGCCAATTCTGCATCGATGCCGGCCTTTTCCATCACCAGCGGATTTCCGCTGGCCAGGGCCTTCACTTCCGCATAACTCAGCGCAGCCAATTCGACATCTTCAACAGACCTTGCGCCGAGGGTTCCGGTCATCACCTGAGCAATGAACTTCGCCTTCGTCTCCAGCGTTTGCCAGCTGTACGCGTCAAAACTGCCCTTCGTGACGTAGCGATAGATCTCGATCACGGCATTGGTGTTGCCTTGCCGCTCAATTCGACCATCACGCTGCTCTACGTCCGCCGGCCGCCATGGGCAATCCAAGTGGTGGAGTGCGTAGAGCTTTGTCTGGACGTTGGTCCCCATCCCCATCTTCGAGGTTGAACCCAACAGTATCCTGACCTTGCCTTCACGAACCGCCTTGAACAGCTTGGATTTCGCAGCATCCGTATCGTGCTCGTGGATGAATGCGATTTCCTGGCTTGGAATCCCCTTTGCTATCCACTTTGCGCGCAGGTCGTTGTAGACCGAGAAGCGCCCGTCGGGTGACGGAGTGGATAGGTCGCAGAAGACCAACTGCGTCCCGCGGAAAGGTGCGGTGCGCTGCCAGATCTCGAAGACCTTGGAACAACAGGCATTCACCTTGCTGCCCGGTTCATCCAATGCAAACGGGTCAATCAGCCGCAAGTCGAGGGCCGCTTTCCGACCGTCGTTTGTAACTGCAAGCATATTGTCCTCGTTCGGTCGTACAACACCGTTGCGGATGTTTTCCGCACGCTTGACCAGACCTTGGACATACTCTTTCAATTCGGCACTTGCTTCGACCGATATCGTTTGAGCTTTACCGCCGGCGATTTCCGGAACTGGAAGTTGAAGCATCTCCTTGGTTCGGACGTCGGCGACCTGCAGGAACAGACCTAACAACTCCGGCAGATTCACAAACCGCGCGAATCGGCTGTTTAGGCGGTACCCGCCGCCATCCGGCGACACTTCAAGTGCTGTGACCGTTTCCCCAAACGAGGCAGCCCAGGCGTCGAAATTCTCGACCAGGTGCTTTTGTAGGGTCTTCGGCTGCAGATATCTCTGCATGGTAAACATTTCCCCCATGCTGTTGCTTATGGGGGTGCCCGTCGCAAACACTACGCCGCGATGCTGGCCGTTGTACCTGGCCATGATGTAGCGCGTTTTGACGAACATATCGAATGCACGCTCCGAGTTGTTGCTTGGCAGCCCAGCGATCCGGGCCATCTTGCTCACGCGGAACAGGTTTTTGAAAAGATGAGCTTCGTCGCAGTACAAACTGGTGATACCAAGTTCTTCAAAGGTAATCAGATCATCCTTCTTGAACTCGTTGGCCAGCTTGTCCAGGCGTGCGGCCCAGGTCTTTTTGGCTTTCGCCAGGTCCTTGACGATTCGGTTGCTGCGATCATGGCGGGCAGCCATGAACGCGGATTCCAGATCGGCGAGCTGTTCTTCGATGAAATCCTGCATGAAGCTGGGACTCATCTTGATTCGCTCAAAACTGGAGTGGGTACAAATTACAGCGTCCCAGTCACCAGTCGCAATCCTGGCCACGAATTCGCGCCGCTTATCACCAGCCAAGTCTTCCTTGCTTGCCATCAGCACATGAGCTGTCGGATAGGCGCGGAGGAACTCAGCGGTGTACTGCTCGAGCATGTGATTTGGCACCACGTGCAGCGGTTTTGAACTTAGGCCAAGGCGGCGCAACTCCATCGAAGCACAGACCATCGTCAGCGTCTTGCCCGCCCCGACCACGTGGGCCAGAAGCGTGTTGCCGCTTGCGATAATCCGCCAGATTGCATCCAGCTGATGCTTCCGCAAGGTGATGCTCTGCGTAAAGCCAGGAAGGCGCAGGTGCGATCCATCGAAGACTCGCGGCCGGGTCGAGTTGAATTCGTCGTTGTACTTTCGCGCCAAACGTTCGCGCCTCGACTCTTCTTCCCAAATCCAGTCCTTGAATTTCTCCTTCAGTCTCGCTTGCTTCTCACGTGCCGCCATCGTTTCCTGCGGGTTGACGAAATACTTGTCAGTCCGCGTGTCGCGATCCCGAACCGTGATTACTTGCTGGTTCAGGGCCTGCACAACAAGAAGCATGGCATTGGCCCGTCGCGTACCGTACGTAGATGAACATTCGGTATTTTGATTGGCTTGCCACTCGCTGTACTTCACCTCCCAGGAACCATTTTCAGGGACAAATTCCACCGAATCTGCATCAATCATCAGAACTTCCTTGATGAACTGCTTGATGTCGTTCGAGGGAATCCAGGGGGCGCCCAATCGCGCTTCGATTTCCTGTGGTTTCAGGTCGACCGGCTGAACTTCCTCCAGCGCCTTCACGTTCAAGGCAAACTCGCTACCGGCCATTCTGGCGATCTCGAGCTTTTCCCGTACGTGTCCCGACAGGTATTCATCGGCAGGCTCCCAGTCATCCGTCTCTGGATTGAGGAAGATTTTGCCGTCCGCTTTCAGCTTGCTTGCTACCTCCTTCGCAGCCTGGCTCACCAATCCGCCAATGAAATCGAGATTGATGCGGCCGAACTGCTGCAGCGAGATAGCGAGGGCTTCCTCCGGCGTTTCCGCTTTTGTTGGCACCTTCGGCATGCTGACCGTGCGTTTGTGAAACAGGTCCGCCTTCGCAGCCGATTCCGTTTCCTCGTCATAGATTTCCAACGAGAGCAGAAGAGGCAGATCCGGGTCCCCTTTGAACGCCAGGGCGTTCGCTCGCGCCGAAATGAATCCATGGCGTTTCACGAACAGGTCGTAGGTCGCGTTGAGAGCTACCTGGTAGACCTTTAGCTTGGCATCATCATCAGAACTGACCTGTGTGGCCAGCACGCGCCTCGCGGCGTTTCTAACTTCTACCATCCCGGCGATGCGCGCACGCGTTGTCGGTTTCAAATCATCGTGCACGTCGATCAGGGTTGCCCCCTCCGACACCATCACACGATCGCCTTCAACAACGTAGGCGCCAGGCTTGACGTACTCGGGTGCAGGAATCCGGACAGGATCCTTTGCTCCCGATGTTTGTTGCTTTGTCTTCGCCTTATAGACGCCTTCCGGCAGTCGGTATATTGCGGTCAGCAGGTCGGCTTCGAAATCGTTTCCGGAATACTTCACCCCGGGCACGCGCTCGTAGCCATTGCTCACCCAATCAAGTTTTCCAACCACCATTTCCGGATTGGATGCGTAGTAGGAGTTGATCGACATCGGCTTGTAGAGCAGAGAGTCCTGCCGCAACGCCGCCGGCGCCGTTCCAACCTTGATCCATTCCGCATCTTCCTCCAGCACCTTCTTCGCGCGCTTGCGCAGGAAGATGATGTCGGTCGTCACGCTCGTTTCGGCGATCTGCTCAAATGCACCGCTTGGCAATCTGATTGACCCAAGAAATTCGGCCTGGGCGTTCAGATGGCGACGGACGGCGCTTTGCTGGTCCTGGTAGTCCCGATCAAGGGTGCTGGTGGACGTAATGAATGCCACGATCCCCCCTGCCCTGACCAACTCAAGCCCTTTGCCGAAAAAGTAGTTGTGGATGTTCCATGTTGCGTAAACCTTGTGCCGACCGTCTGGAACCTTGTAGGCACCAAATGGCACATTGGAAATTGCAACATCGAAATACCCCTCCGGCAGCTTCGATTTCTCGAAACCTTGGATTAGCACCTGCACGCCGAATTGGCCGTACAGTTTTCTGGCCAGGCGCCCGGACAGATTGTCCAATTCAACACCCGTTACAGCCGAGCGCTCCGCGATTTCCTTGGGCATGGCGCCAATGAAGTTGCCAACGCCCAACGACGGTTCAAGGATGCGGCCGCCGGTGAAACCGAAATGCTGCAGAGCAGCCCACATTGCGTCTACCACCGGAATATCCGTGTAGTGCGCGTTGGGTGTTGAGTCCCTTGCCGATTCCCATTCTTCCGGGGTCAGCAGGTTTTTCAGCTCGACCGAGCGGGCAGCCCATACCGTATCGTTCTGATCCGGATTGAATGCCCCGGGCAAACCGCCCCATCCCGTGTAACGCTGGAGTACCAGGCGCTCAACTTCGGATGGGGCACGATCTTCCGTTTCCAGCACACGCAGCAGCTTGATTGCCGCCACGTTATTTTCGAACTTGGTGACCTTTCCACCCCACGGCCCAATAGCTTCGGCTGTCAGCCTTGGCCACGTTGGCTTGAGAATGTTTTCCGGCTCAGGTTCTGTTACTGCTGCACGCGGAAGCGCTGGCTTGTGTAAGCCCGGCACCACCGGCGTAATTGAGGCAATGACCGGCGGCCGGATTGTTCCCAGAGAGACGATGGGATCGTCTTCTGGTGCAAAGCCAGGTAGCCATAAACAGGCTTCTGAGACCTTGGTGAGTCGCATTTGCTTGGTTCTCCATGAAAAGTGCGGAGACACCAAGCCCCTGATGGGAACATGATGTCCCCGCGAGGGTTTTGAAGTGCTGGTTTCGAGCGTAATGCCCCGGTAGGTCCAGCTACCGTTTTCTCGCTTGCGCGAAAGAAAAACTGTTTTCCAATGAGAACCATTGGAAAACAGCCTTGGTCAGCCAGACGCTGATATCCCGAAGGGTATCAGCGTCGACCATCTGGCTATGCGTGCGTGAAATGCTCTGGAACGAAGCTATACACCGGCCAGCCGTGCGTTTGGGCGAGTTGGTCGGCGTGCGCCTTGGCCTTTTTGAAGGAACCAAAGTCCCCGATGCACTGGCAGCCGCCAGTTTTTAGATGGATGTAGGCCGAGAAGAAATGAGGTTGTTCGTTGCAGACTTCGCAGTTTCCATCTTCATCTCGAACCCCCTGAACCTCCAGGCCGTCAGCATTCAATAGATCGCTGGGGGCGATATCGTAGATATCGCAGAGCGAGATCAACGACGGATCGTAAGCATGCGCAACTGGCATCCAGCTAGCATCGCTTTCGCCGGTCTCTGTAAGGCTGAAGGCCCTCATTTCGTCGATCGCGAACACCTTTGCACAAACCAGGTTCGTCCAACCGTCGCTACCTGACCAGAAGCTGTTGCCAGCGTCTTGAGAAGCGATGATTGGGGAATGGACTACAAATTTATCAAACATAGTTGTTTCTCCTGAAAAGGTGGGAGAAACCCGCCCTTGAGGGCGAGCCCCCGAGGGTTATGAAGAGATCTTGCCGCGCACAAAAGAGACCAGTTCGCTGAACGGTTTGGAATCGCAAATGCCGTCTTGCTGTCGATGATTGACGGATGCAATCTCGTGACCGGCCAAATCGACCAAGCGAACCTTGCGTGCGGAGATGACTACTGCGGAAACGCCGAGAAGTTTTGCTTCATATGTCGGCGGGACGACCCAGGTCGCTAATGCTGCCATGATGTGACTCCAAAAGAATTCGGAGCCACTACCCGTTCGGGAGAGGCCCCGATGGGTTGATATAAGGCTGGGTCTGGCATGTCGCCCGGTGTTTTCCAGCTACCGTCTTGGCTTGCGCCAAAAGAGAGTCGCCAGTATAGCTGATCTCTGATTGGCACAAGCAATTCAAGCCCCAGCGGGTCGGCAAAAAAAACGCCACCGTCCGCAAGGACGATGGCGCATGCCGTAAAGGCTTAGAGAGGTTGGAACAGTGGCATCAGTCCGAACTTGCCGGGCGCCCCGCCAAACGTTACCTGTGTGGTGCCGTCGAAAAGCAGGACATCGGAATCGCCGGCGAGAGCTTTAACTTGCTCGTATTGCTCCTGCGACAGTTCAAAGTACGGATAGGTCAGCCGACGAACAGCTGTCTTGAAGTCGGACTCCAGCGTTTTACCAGGGAGTTGCGACAAGCGCTTGATCAAGCCAACGGGGGCGGGGAAATACTTGTCGTGCCGGCCATCGGTCGAACCTGTCCGCAACTGCTCGAGCATCACGCAAAGATCGCCGTAGGTTCCTTTCGGCCCATGCTCTCGGAGGCACATCGTCTCAGCGATCAGGTACGCGTGCTCCGGGTTGCCAATCAAGGCAGGATCGTCTTGCGACGGTCTATAACCAACCTGCTGCTCGTACCAGTCGTCCAGTTCATCGGTACTCATCGACATGGCTTGTTGAAGATAGGAGGCTGCAACGAGCTCGTTTCCGTTATCAGCAGGCTCATCGGGCTTGACGATCGGGCGTCTGGCCTGACCGGTCAGGACCCGCGCTTCCTCGATGAGTTTCATCAGGCAGCTGTGCGAATCGTCGTAACCGTCCGACGGTGGCGTGCATTCGCCAAAATGACCTGGAGAATCGTTGCTGTAATCCCACATTTTGAGATTGGCAACCTGCTCGGCGAATTCAAAACGTTTCCGTTCAGCATCGTCCGTTACCACCAACATCGCCGACGGGATCTCAAAGTGCTCCAGCGCCGTTTGCACAGCGTCAAAAGCATCGCCCTCTTCCAGAGTAAAGTTGTCGGGAACTTCGATTAGGATTTTCATGGATGACTCCTGTTGAACGAGCAAGCCACCCCCGCGCGGAGAGTACCCGCTCGGGTTGAAATAATGCGTTGTTGAGAAACCACCCGACGGGAGGTTCCCGCCGGGTGATGCAATCGATTAGGCGCCAGCCCAAACGAACATGCGTTGACCAGACCCCTGGATGCCGAAGCTCTCGACGTGCGGGAAGCGCGGCGAATACTCCGTACGTCCTTTGTCGGTCAGCAGCAAGCCATGCTTTTCAGCAAAGGCCTTGGCGACGCCGAGGAAGGACTTGGCCGGACCCCCTTCGAAAGTCAGGGATTGGCCGGGTGCCTTTTCGGAGCCGTCTTCAGTTACGGGGGCGGTGTTGGCTGCAAAAAACGATGCTTTGATCATGATGGTGCTCCTGCAAATTATTGGAGCGCCACCCTGCTGGGTAGAGCCCCAGAGGGTTAGATATGGTTCCGATTGCCGAAGCAACCGTAGTGCGAACAACATTGGATCAGCGAAGCGGCGTAACCGAAACGTTGATCCAGCAACCGTTTTCAAGAATCATCTTGATTCGGCAGCCGTTGAGAACGACGATTTTTTCCACTTTGGTTCCCCTTGGAAAGGAACCCCTGAGATGCTGAACCCCGGACCGGGATTTGATCCCGATGGGGCAGTTTGAAATGCTGGATGAGGACGCAATGCCCAGGTGAACCCAGCTACCTTTTCTCGCACACAGGCGATGAAAATCCTCTCCGCAGGCGAACTGGCCTATGGGCAGGATTTTCCGAGGCAGGGATTTGCGGTGGCTTGCCACCGAATTTGAATGCTGGCTTGTGAAAGCGGTACCGCCAGCTACCGTGTGGCTATCCTACCGCCACTCCGGGGGGAATGACAAGGCTGTTCCATAGGGCATAATCGACGAACCTCGATTTGGGACAACGCTCGATGCAGAAGGTATTCAGCCAACGCTATCGCTTTCTCGATCATGGCGGGAGCGAAATTACCGAACTCCACCTTGAGCACGAAAATGACGGTTTGCCGGACCCCCTATTTTCGGGGAAGGTAAAGCTCACCTTCAATTTTCCAACCGATTGCTACCCGTACGGACCTGCACGCGACACCTACGTTTACTACGACAACTGGTCGAAGCGGTATTTGTCCGAGTGGTACCAGATGAAAGTCACCGACTTTATCCTTCCCGCCAGGCTTCGCGGTCGCGGCGTCGGGACAGCAGCCTGGTCGCTGATTTATCACACCTTGCCGGCCCAACTGCACGGAAGGCTTCAGCTGTATGGCACGCTAACCAGAAAGGATGCCGATGACCCAGAGAATCGCCTGCGGCGCGATACCTTCTGGAATCACGTTATAGAAATCAGCGGGCCAGATGCTCGGTATGACGCAGGCAGCGATGGGGAAGGAGGCTTCCGGGGAATTTTGATCAACCCAAAAACGAAGTCCAAGCATCCTGAAGCAGTGACAATAATGAAGTTGCAATAAAAAAGGCCCTGGGATCCGAAGATCACCAGGGCTTGCCGAAAAAGCCGGCTTTACCCCCGTTGCAAACTTTTGGGGTACGAATTGCAAACTATGGGGTCAACGATTGCAAACTATGGGGTCAGAATTGCAAACATTGGTGGTTCCCACACACATGTTTTTTGGCGTATGCCGTTGTGATTAGCCGCAATTTCCGACGTAGCCACATCCGCCGACACATTTTTCACATCCATCAACGCGTCGAAGGGTGTGTGCCCCGCACTCAGGGCATTTCTTGCCCGTCGCGGCCGGAATTTGTGGAAGCTCAACGGCGCCGTTCTCGACCTTTTCAGGTCCGACAACCGCTTCGCCCATGCACTGGGTGGCCAGGACATGAACCGGCACTTGACCACCGTCGTAGTCCAGGAAACCCTTGCGATAAAGGATCTGCTGGAATGCATACCCGAGAGCAGCCACTTCCGATTCATGGAACCGAGGAACTTCCGCCCCGTCTTCACGGGTGTAGGTTCCACAGCGAACCGGGCCCTTGTCCCATACCACTTCACGCATATCCGACAGTGCCTCGGCGATGGAGCCTCCCGTACGAGCAACCAGCGATAGGCTGCGCATGTAGGCGGTGATCCACTGCTGCGACTGATCTTTCTGCCCGGCAGGCATAAAGAACTCGATCGGACGTTCGATGACCAAATGCTTCCCCTTGATATAGCCGGCAACACGTTGGAACGAAACGGCGATGTAGACCGTCTTTTTCCCTTCGTGCGTCCAATACTCGACCTTGGAGATCTTCGCATCCAGCTCGCCGGCGGGTCGCTTTTCGAAACGCTTGAAGAGCGGATCGTCATCGATAGCCGGTGTGACAGGAGTAGAAGCCACTGGAGATGCCGTACCAACAGACAGCACGGACCCAAGCGTTGCATTCGGGCGATAAGTGGAAATACCCTTCAGCCCGTCTTTCCAGGCATCGAGGTAGAGGCTCTTGAAGTCCTCGTACGGATAGTCCGCCGGCACGTTGACCGTCTTGGAAATGGCACTGTCGATGAACGGCGCCGCCGCTTTGACCATCAGCCGATGGCTTTCAGCGGAGATGTCCTGAGCAGAGACGAAGTACGCCGGCAGGTTTTCCATATCGCCCCCTTGATGCTTGTAGAGGCGCCAGGCGTAATCTTCCACCGAATATTCCTTCAAAGACCCGTCGGCCATGCGTTTCTTGCGGTTGTACGTCCAACTGAATGGAGGTTCGATACCGTTCGATGCATTGTCGGCGAAGGCCAGTGAGATCGTTCCGGTAGGAGCAATCGACAGCAGATGCGAGTTACGGATGCCGTGTTTCTTGATGGCAGCCTTGATCGCGCTCGGCAGGCGACTGGCGAACGTGCCAGAAGCCAGATAGGGCCTTGCCTTGAACAGCGGGAAGGCACCCTTCTCTTTCGCCAGATCGACAGACGCTTGGTAGGCGGTGTCGCGCATGACTTCCGTGATATGGCCGGCCACAACACGCGCTTCCGCGCTGTCGTAACGCAAACCAAGCATGATCAACGCATCGCCCAGACCGGTATAGCCAAGCCCGATACGACGTTTGCTCATCGCTTCATTCTTCTGTTGCTCGAGTGGCCACGGCGTAACTGCCAGGACGTTATCGAGGAAGCGAGTTGCTACCCGCGCCACTTCCTTGAACGCTTCCTCATCGAACGAGGCATTCTCGGAGAATGCGTCGCGGACAAAGAGCGCCAGGTTGATGGAGCCAAGACAGCAGCAGCCAAACGGCGGCAGCGGCTGTTCAGCACACGGATTGGTGGCCTCGATCTTTTCGCAATAGCCCAGATTGTTGTCCAGGTTCATGCGGTCAATGAACAGGATGCCCGGTTCAGCGTGGTCGTACGTCGCCAGCATCACCTGGTCCCAGAGGCTGCGAGCCATCACCTTGCGGTAGACCCACTTGCCATCATTGCGTTGATAAGCCCCGGCATCCTTCAGTTCACTGCACGGTTCCGCAGCATGGATCAGTTCCCATTCGCCATCGGCCTCGACCGCGGCCATGAAGGCATCGGTCACTCCAATGGAGAGGTTGAAGTTTGTCAGGTCACCTTCATCCTTCGCGTGGATGAAGTCTTCGATATCCGGATGATCGCAGCGGAGAATGCCCATTTGAGCACCACGGCGAGCACCGGCCGATTCGACTGTTTCGCACGAGCGGTCAAATACCCGCATGTACGAAATCGGACCGGAAGCAGCAGATTGGGTTGTCTTGACCCGAGCGCCCTTCGGACGGATATGGGAAAAGTCGTAGCCCACCCCGCCACCACGCCGCATGGTTTCGGCAGCCATTTCCAAGGCCGGATAGATGCCCGGAAAGCCGGTCACCGGATCGTGCCCACGGACGCTATCGCCGATCGGCTGCACGAAGCAGTTGATCAACGTCGCTTGCAGAGCCGTGCCCGCCGCGGAATTGATCCGGCCAGCAGGAACAAAGCCGTTTTGCTGCGCCCACAGGAAACGTTCGGCCCAGATGGAACGCAAATTGTCGTCGGCCTCGGCTGAAGCCACGGCCATTGCGACACGCTGGCGCACATCGAGGACAGAAACTTCGTTGCCCTTGGCGTACTTTTCTTGCAGCACCTCACCAGAAATTTCCTGGGGGGCCATTGTTACGGTGGATTGATTAAGCATGGGTGTTCTCCTTGATGGAAATCCAGAATTGCCGGAAACACCCATCCCTCCCGGGAAAAGGTTTCCCGGCGGGGGTTGAATTGCGCAGCCTTTGCAGGCCTGCAGTTGTTGCCGCGACATGCGGCGAGCCAGTTCCTTCTGATCGAAAGGGTTTTCAGCCAGAAGTGGCTCATGCTGGTTTTGGCGCAATGCCCGGTAATGACCAGCTACCGTTTCTCGCTGACGCGAAGAAATACAAGAATCCTCTCCGGAACATCAAGCTCTGGACAGGTATCTTGGGGAAAACAGGGGGAAATGGTCCGGATCGTACCGGCGCAGAGACTGCGTATGTGCTGCTGGCTTATGTGTCGGTAACGCCAGCTACCGTTTCAGAATCGTAAGCCATCCGATGAATCATGGCAAGAGTTCCTGATCGGTAAGCTATTGATTGGGGGCTAGAAACCAGGCTGATGCTCGGTATCGTCGAGCTATGAACCCAAAGCGCCCTCCCGCCTCTCCGCAGCTTGACCTGTTTCCGCAAGCCATCCCGATGGTATTCAATAGTCCATCCGAGAAACCTGCGTTCGAACCTATGGAGCTTGCCGACGCACCGGACGAGATTCGATCCATGCCGGAGAAGGAGATCGGAGAGAAGATCGCCAAGGCGAAGGCGGTTCTGAAGTGGATCATGACCACCTACCGCACATCGTTTTCTGTGTCGTATGGCAAGGATAGCTCGACAACTTTGGGCTTGGCGATGGCTGCGGCTGCAGAACTGGTGAAAGAACAACGGATAGTCCAACCGTTTGTGGTTCTTTCCGCTGACACCATCGTCGAAAATCCATCAATAAAAGCTCTCGCGGAGCGTGAGACGGCCAAGGTCAATGCGTGGATTGCTCGCTACAAGCTGCCGGGGACCACGCATGTAGCCACGCCTCATCTGGCCTCCCAGTTCGCCGTTGCCGTGATTGGTGGACGGGCGCTGCCCAGCATGTTCGGAGGCAAACGAGATTGCACGAGCGACTGGAAGTCATCGCCTCTCTCACGGTTACGCAAGCAGCTGCTCGGTAGCAACAACATTGCCGCCGGACAATTCGTTATTTCTGTGACCGGTGTGCGCAAAAGCGAAAGTTCGGTTAGGGCTGGGAATCTCGCCCTCCGCCGCGAGTCGGCCACGCAGGTGGTACAAACTAATTCGGACGGCAATGTCGCCCTAGCCCCGATCATCGACTGGAGCTGGGACGACGTTTTCGATTACCTCGGTTTGTGCAGCAACGGAATCGAGAAGACCTACAGCGATATGGCCGACGTCATCGAAACCTACAGAGACGCAATGGGTGAATGTGTATTGCTCAGTTCCGATGACGCCAATGCGAAAGCATCGAAGCCTTGCCAGTCGCGCTTCGGCTGCTGGACCTGCCTCCAAGTCCAAGATGATCGCTCGATGGATCAGATGGTGACCGAGCCGAGGCATGCCTACATGCGGCCGCTGGCAAAGTTCCGCAGCTACCTGAAGAACACCTACTACGATCTGTCCCGCCGGACGTGGGTGGGACGAACGATCGACGAAAACGGATACATCCGGTTTGCGGTCGACGGGTATTCCCCTGAACAACTGCAGGACCTGCTCAAATATGCGCTGACTATCGATATCGAGGAGCGCGAAGCCGCAAAGCGACTTGGCATTGCTCCGCGCTTCCAGATCATCAATATGGAAAGCCTTCTGGGAATTTCTGCCCACTGGAGCCTCCAAGGGTTTGCCTACCCTTTCACGGCCCTGAAGCACTACAGGGATATCGAACGTGGGGCGCGCTATCCGGTACCGGACGTGGCCGAATTCCCCAAAGTGCCGATTCCTGCTGCCCGTTTCATTCATGTCGGGTCTTCCTGGAACCAGTCGGAAGACTGGCAATACACCGGCTTGCGCGATGTCATGGCCGAGGCATTCGCCGGCTTCGATGGGGGCGGCTGCGTCGGCACCCGGACGATCAAGACCCGCGGCGAGCAACGTACCGTGATGGACGTGAATACGGCAGACATCTTCACGGTAGATCCGGAAGGCGCCGCGATGTTTTTCGAATTCGAGTTGGATCGCCTTGTTGATGAGTGGCACGGTCCTTATGCACGCAAGCCCATGTTGATCGAAGGGCACCACCTCGCGGGCATCGAGTATCGCTTTTACCTCAGGTATGGGTTGCTGTCGGTCGCCAAGGGCCAACTGGGGCGGATCGATGAAATATTGAGGCGCACAGCTTACCGGGAGAGGCTTGGGCTCGCCGGCTACAACTACGACCACGAGCGTGCCCTTGCAATGTCCGTTGAGGCGTCAGTACCGCTAATTCTCAGTCAGGAAGATGTATTGGCGAGACACCGTGCCGAGGTAGCAGGTCTGCGGGCCTACAAGCGCCGGTTGGTAGAGCAGAAGCGGTTCAATATCGTCGATCTGTACCGCGATTGGGCTCCAGACGTATCTTGGCGGCGCCTGGTCCAAATGGGGGCTCTTCCGATGATCGCTATTCCGCGGGGGCGGCGTGGGCGACTTGTGTTGCGCCACCTGATTTCGCCCTACCGCCTTCTAGAATTTCTGGTCGGAAACCCGTTGGTGTTGCAACGAGTTCGGGCACACAGATCTAAGTCACTGTCGCAGAACGGCCGATCAGTCGAGCAGCGTGTTGCTTGATTGAATACGAGGGTGCAGGCAGGCAGGCGGCGAAGCCCGTTTTCCGCAGAAGGTACTGAAGATATTGATACCGAACGTCGGTTGCAAGCACTGACGGAAATGATTCGCCGCCAATCATCCTGCGCGTTGCCTTGACCAGGCCGCGAGTCTGTTCTGGAAGGGCCGCGTGGGAGAATTTTGGGGTCCGCTCATCGAGGAAGGTCCGAATTTCGCGGGCAAGGTCTTCGAGGTTGCCGCCAATCAGACCCATCGCTTCCGCATGTTGTGGATTGCCGGCCACAGCAGCAAGGAGGTGGGCCGTCATTACCTGCTTGCTTCGCATGCAGAAAGCGATCCAAAGCGCAGCAAGTTCTGCTGCCCGAACTATCTGCTCTCGGGCAATTCGGTCATTGAGTGACGACACGGTGGTTTTCAGTGGAATTGCGGGGGGCTACTTGGCCCCCCCAGAGTGCTAGCCGCAAACTTCATCCCAACACTTGCGCATCGGGTCTTTCTTTCCTGGCCGCGGGTGCGAGCAAAGCGTGAACGGGTCGGGCGTGCAGGTAGAGAACTTGCCGCTCTTCATCTGTTTTTTCAGGTTCTCGTCGGTTTCCCAGACCGGCTTTGGCGCGCTTTCCTTGTCCAGGGAGGTTTGTTTGTCGTCGCCGGACTCTGCAAGTGCGGTACCGGCACCAAAGGCGGTCGCCAGCATAGCGACCAATACGAGCTTCTTCATGGACAATCCTTTCGTGAGGTTGGAGAAGCATCCATGATAAAAAGCTACGGCCGCCACGACGCTGAACTAAATCGCCATGTCCCTTGGTAGAAATGCTGCAGGCGCTATTGGCTGGTGGCTTGGTCGGCCCAGAATGATTTCCGATCGGAGGCAATCGAGAAATCGAAGCTCAGGGTCAGTTTGTCGTTCAGTTTCCGTTTGATCGCATACTCGGCACCGACGTCCCACTGATTTCCGTTCCGCGAGACGTCAATGTTTTCGACACGGATACTCTTCACCCCGACTGACTGTAAGCCCGCCAGATAATCATCGCGGACTTCGGTTTTCGTTTTCCCGCCACTCTGCATGGCAACCGTGTCTGCGGCCTTTTTGGCCTTCCACGCTTCCCAATACACCGGCCGAACATGGACGAGCAGCACGTAGCCAAGTAGCGCCAACACGCCCCATTTCAAGCCGAATTTGATCCATTCTGAAACCATGCCCGGGCCTTTTCAGTAGTGGCGTGCTGCGCCGACAATGGAAGCGAAGAAGGCATTGGATGCCTTGGCCAGGGTGTCCGACTGGTTACCGCTACAGGCTGCCCAAATGGCAGCATCAGCAGCGCGATCACGAATGTAGATGGCCCGAACGCCGGTGCTCTCGAATGAGACGGCGGGCTTCAATGCATCGGCAATGAAGGCAACCTTGGTCGCTGGCGGCTCATTGGAAACATCGAGGTAGACCCGCAGGAAGGTCTCGATGGCCCGCACGTCGTCGATAGCCGAGAGGGTCAGGTATGGATCAGCTGCCCATGCAGAGCAACTTTCGCCACTGGATAGGCGGACCGTGGTGCGAAAGCCATGATCCTCGCTGACATGAACCACCAGGCGATTGACGTCCTCATTGAACAGCACCCCGGAGCGCGTCTGAGGCATGCTGCTGCGCTGGGCCGGCACGATGGTTGAGGGTTGCGGCACCCGGCGGCCGTGCAGTGTGCCGCTGACACGCAACTGGCACATGTTCTGGTCGATCCTGTCGGCGAAGCGGTTGCATAGCCCGAGAAGGTCCCCCTGCGCGACCAGCTTGTCAGCCGGGAAGGCGGCCTCGGCCGATGCCGGGGCCATCATGACGATGAACGCCGATACGGCGCCGGCGAATGCATTGCGGATTGGATAAGACATTGTTGCCCTCATGAACTGGATGACCGGACCGCTGGTCGATCCTGACCAACGCAGTTGTCATTGTTCGGTCATGGCGTTCGGACGTCGCGTGTCTAAAGCGGTCGACAGGGTGGTGGTTTTGTCATCGTCGGCCGAAAATTACCCCCTTGCAGTGCCGCTTCCTTCTGATAAAAGGGCAAATAGAAGGAGATCAGATCATGTGGGAAAGCCAAGTAATCCAAGCAAAGCTGCAGCGCCAGGCCCAAGGTGTGAAGGTTCATGGCCACCTGTCTGCCCATGAAGGCGGCCGGCTGCCCGGCGGGCGCTCCATTGGTGGTGGCCTTGTCGCCCGGCTGTTTGCCTTTTTCCGGCAATCGAAGACGCCGGCGCTGCGCGTAGTGAAGTAGGACGCGCCGGTCGTACGGACGAAAAAAATGCCCCGGCCAGAAATTATCTGGGCACGGGGCATTTTTCATGGGATTCACATCCTTGCGGACGTGCCTTTCGGTTTATCGCCGAGGAAACGCACGGCAAAACTTTGACCGATGCGGGTTTCGGCTTCTTGGAGGAAGCGCTCCATCCCGGCACCAATCTCCTCCAGCGAGCTTGTCGCCTTGATACAGGCGAAACATCCGCTCAAAACATTTTCACCCATGCTGACGTATTCGCCGGTGACCCAGTATTGCTGATTTTCCGAGTCGAGTTCGACGCGTACTAGGGCACGGTTGGGCGAATACACATTCTGAGCCACATTTTTCAAGATGCGATCGCCAGACCACCCTCGCGCCAGCAGATAGCTGATGACGGCATTGGTGATCAGGTCCTGGCCTTGCAGTAGCGGCTCGCGTTCAGCCTTTGTGGTCATGGATAGCCCCTACGCAGCAATCCGGTACCCGATACGCCGATCCAACTCACGCTGGATGGCATTGATCAGGGACAGATTGGGCACGGAACTGCCCGCTTCCGCATCACGGACGCAGAGCAACTCGTCAGAACCGGCGTCACGAATCCAGCGACCGAACTGGGTTTCGTGCATGCCATAACCGAAGCGACGGGCAACGGTAAGGTCGCCCTTTTGCCAAGCGGTTGTCACTTTTCCATCGGGGGTCATGACGTAGGCCGCAGCCAGTCCGAAGGCCGCCACGACGACAAGCGAGTTGTCGATGTAACGATCGGTATGGGTCAGCTGCACTTTCGTAGGCATGGCCAGAACGATAGAACGAATGACGTCGATCAGCTTTTTCATGATGGTGCTCCTTGATGAATTGCGGATGCACCATCCCCACCGGGATAATGCCCCGCGTGGGTTGAGAGCCTTTCGGCCCGAGATTTGAATGCTGACTTCGGCGAAATGCCCAGGCTGTCAGCGACTGTTGCGGCGGATCAATTCCACCAGACAAACTTTTGGATCGGTTCGCGATCGGCGACAAACGACTTTCTCCGAAACGGTGACCGCTTTGGACAAAGGCCTTCTGGAATTAGGTCGGATCGCGAAACCTGTGCCCCGTTGCAGGGCGATTGATCATTGGCTGGCTTGTGTGTCGGTAACGCCAGCTACCGTGGTTGGAATGCTACTGCCAATTTCCGAGGGGCGCAACGCATCTTCACTCTGCTGGGCAAAGCTTTTCCTGAGGTAGTGCCTTGCCACTTTGGCGAACCAATGCCCACAACTCAACGATATCCGGATGTGCGGCAGCTTCCAATGTCGGAATGGCGCCAGGCAACTGCTGACGGTAACGATCGGACAACTTCGACTCCTGCAGGAGTGTCCGTAGCACTTCAAGAGGTGGGGCCAGTACTCCCGCCAAGTGTGGCAGACGAGAGGCAATTGCCAGTCCTTCCGGGTCATAGTCTGGGGCAGACCAGACCGGTCGCCCGAACATCTCCAAGAAACACGTTGCCGCTCCGGTGCTTGAGCGCTGCCCGCCTCCGCGCCACACAACAAGCGGATTCGGGCCAGCGCGGGCAAAATCGACCTGCAGATCATCAACGCGGTCGAAGGTCTCCCAATTCTCAACGACAATCACCGAATCGTGGTTGAGGCTGCCTGCAGCCTCTTCGACAAGCCACTCAAGATTTGCCCGTCGAGGCAAAAACGTCGGCCGTCCATCAACGAACAGCGCCTTTCCATAAAGAGTCTTGAAGGCAATGCGATTTGCGCGTACTGGACTCTGCGCCCATTTTTCGTCGGGGCCGAGATTCAGAGCCGCACTGCGCCCGATGCCATCCCATGCGTCGGGAGGCGCTAACGGATCAATGTTGTCAGCTCGGAGCCACGCACGGACACGTTCCTTCTGGGCAGCCGTGAAAAGAATCTGGGAGCCGCGCACTATGCCAATGCCGCTTTCCCGAACGAAGTCACTCAAGATCTTCGAGGCGCCGAAGGCTTCCTTATCTTCCGGACTCTGTACAACGCGGAGAAGGCTCTGGGCCAGTTGCTTGGTCATCATTGGTCGATTCTCGACACCAGGATGTCTCGAACTTTCAGCATTCCGGAAAGCGGTTCGGCCGCTTCAAGAATCTGCTCAAATCGAATGCCTTCTGTTCGCCGGCGGCGCAGGGATTCCTCATGCAGCAGGCACAGTAGCCAGATGTCGTTCGGCAGGTCTGAGAGCGATGGAGTTCGCAGCTTCCATGACATAGCGGAAACGGGTTGTGTGCCGACCGTGGTGATCAAGCTATGAATGGCCTCTTGCCATGGTTTTGGTTTGCCGGTCTCCTCGCCGGGGGCGGCAGGAGGATCGTCTTTCAGCGTTCCGGCCTTGGGCACTACTACAGTGATCGGTTTGGCTGCCGGAATCAACTTGGCGATTTCCAGCAAGGGATCGTCCAGTGCTGGATCATGGACGGATGCCCGGCTGCGAAGCGAAAAGCCGGGCGCTCGGCAGGCCCAATCCGGAAGATCCGCCAAAGTGTCAATGTCCGGCGGGACATACTCCGGCGTTCGCTTGAGAAACAGCGCGAAGGCACGAAAGCGACGCGCTGCTGCCTCGATCTGGCGAGTCCGGAACAGGTACTCCCGAAGAATCGCGGTGATGTCCAGAAGGTTCGCTCGCCACTCGGGCAAGTGATCGGCGATCTGGGACCGGTAGGAGAGCAACAGGCGCTCGCCTTCTGGAGAGGATTCCAGGGATTCGATCAGGCCGCTGGTCTGGATGGCAACAAGTGCATCGCTGATTTTTCTGACGCGCTCGAGATAGAACTCGTTTTGGCGCTTCTTCTCGGCGTAGGTGGCCACGTTGGCAAACTTGTTGTCCGCAAGGATGCGCAGGAACTGCAAGGCTCCGGAAATGCTGTCAGCCAGCTCAAAAACTGCGCGGTCGAACTGGTCGATATATTCGTCGGCATCTTCATTCCTGCCTTCGATCGCGGCCTTGGCCACGGCATCCGACAATAGCGGAAGACGCGCGGCCAAATCACCAACATCCGCGCCCACTGCCGCATAGAGATGTTCGGTCTGCAGGATTTCGTCGAGATGGCGAGCGAGCGACGAGGCCAGACGGTAAGTCTCGTTGGCGTACGGAACAAGAGCGCGAGCCTGGTGCAATTCGTACAGCCCGCGTCCGTCAAATTTGTCGTCGGCTTTGCTGACCACGCCGCGGTGGTACGCTGCGGCCAGCAGTTCCTTGTGACGGAAAAGTTTGACCAGGTGGTTTTCTACGAGGTCTGTCTTGGTCGCCATGGCTTAGAACATCTGCGGTGTAGTCGGGCCTTCCTCGTCGACATCATCGGCAATGCCGTCGATGCCCATCAGGAACTGCACGACTTCGTAGAGATATTCGATCTTTCCGGTGACCTGATAAATTTCACGCTCCGGATTGGAGAGGACAAGGTAACCCTCGTCCCGCAGGTATTTCAGTTGTCGATCAAGGTTGGATTTGAGCTTGCCGTCAGCGCCGGAACCCCTGCCGACGGTCGCCAACGCCTGAAATTCCGCCCGAAGCCCTGGATTGCTATCAATGGCGGCCATCAGTGCATGCGCCTCGATCTTGTCGCCACGCGAATAGAACTCTTCGCGCTCCGAGGCGCGCATCGCTTTGACAAAGAATTCCACCAGAAACCGTAGGTCGAGTTTGATCCGGGAGAACTCATCGCGAACGGAACGGCGCTGATCCTGACCGATCTGGTCGAAGGACATATACCAGCCGCCCCCAAGTCCGGTCACCGAGAGTTTCCGTCCGATTCTCGCCAGATAGGCGGTTACGTCCTTCTGGTGTGCTTCTTCCGAGAGGTAGCGGTAAGCATCGGGGTAACGAATCGGGCAGATAAACTCCCCCGATAGCAGCAGGCTCATCGCTTGTTCAAACATAGGCTTCTTCCTCACCCAAAGAGCTATCCTCGGCCTCGACTGCGGCGCCGGCGGTGTCGTAGATGCAACGATCAGCCCGAATTGAGCAGCGGTTCTTGAACAGCGCCAGGACGTCCGGATCGGGGTCTGGGCAGGCTGATACCAAGGTGATGTTGTTCCTGGCCAGGATATCCATCAGCAACTCGACATTGCCGACGTCGAGATCCTTAATTTCGTCGAGTGCCCAGACTACGTTGACCGGTGCAGGGCCACGGACGCGATTGATGAAGCCAATAAAGATCAGGACTAGCACGATGTACGAAAGGCCATGCGACGAAATCGTTTCAAGATCCTCGGCCTTCTTGAATGGGCGCCGAGTACCGTTTTCTACAACCTCGCCCTGGATCCGGATGAGGTTGGTCAATTCTGCACGGATACCTTCCTTGATTTGCCAATGCTCCAGCAACTCCCGCAACGAAGCGGCAAACTCTGGGGGCGGCATGGTCGACGAGTCTCCCATCCACACGACCCGGGAATCGGCCACTTTTTCGATGGTCGACCAGTAATCGAGTTCTCGAATTGACGACACGATTTCCACGCTGACGCTTGAGATGCTCTCAAAACCGAGATTGGCGTTCAGGCTGTCCTGGAGGGAGCGATTGAACAAGGCGACGTCACGGTGAAAACGCGACATTCGCCCGTGAAAGTCTCCTACTGCCTCGGCGATGGTTCTGGCTTCAACGCGGAGTAGATTCCGGTAGGTTTCATGCTCGGTCGAATACCAGGCCTTGAAGACCGGCACCCACTCTCTGGCGTGTTCCGCTTTGTCCGGACCCATCTGCTGACGATGGGTGTCGTAGAAATGCTCAGGCGGCGTGCCGCGCCGGGATACGAAGTTTGCCTTTATTGCCCGAATGTCGTCCGCGAGCTTGGCATCCTGTTCCTTGGCAACGCGCAGTTGAGCGTTTGCCTGGGAGACCAAAGCGTTGAAGTTCCACGCGGGATCGTAGTCCTGGCCCAAGGTATCGCCATCCGGCTCATGCCCTTCCAGGGTTCGCCGGCGCGATTCGACGCGTTCTCTTTCCGCCGCGATGTTGGTCAATTTGGACGAAAGGCTACCAATCGCTTCTACCTTGGCAGCCTTGACGGTTTTCCACGTCCGCTCGCTGGCCTGACGTTCGTCATCCTTCACTTTTCGCGTGTTCCGGCTTTGCGCCAGCGTGGCTTCAAGTCCGGGCAATCGCGACCATTGCGACGACAGCCATAGGCGCCACTGAGCGACAAGGTTCCGGGCGCCGGCGATCGTTTCCAGTTCTTGGCCGGCCACCGAAATTTGCCGCTCAAGCTCTTGCAATGCCTCTGTGTCGACGCCCGTACTTTTGAGCTTGTCGGCCCGTTCCTGATTGATCGTCTGACATTGACGTTGGTACTCGCCCTTGGCCTCGCCTTCTTTTCGTTTGACCTCTGCCAACTCCTGATCAAGGGCGATCTTTGCGGCGGCCGTGGCCTGCGTATGGGCGGCCATGCATGCGGCAAGCGCTTGTTCGAGGTCGCGATTCTTTTGCTCGAGCAAGCCCCGGGCTTCGCGCGCGTGGCGCTGCGCTTCTGAGTGTGCGGCTTCAGCTTTTGTCTTCGCATTGTCGCGGCTGTGCTTTACCGCCTGCCGGGCGCTCTTCTCCAGCGTTTCGGCTGACGCCAGTGCGGTTCTCGCGTTGGCTTGTTCGCGCCCCTTTACCTCGGCGTTTTCGTTCGCTCGTTGGCGCCGCTCGCCGGCCTGTTCCAGCGAGATCCGTTGATCTTCAATCCGGCGGGCCAATGCCTGTAACGCCTCCTCCCGTGTTTCGATCTCACGGCGCAACGCTACTTCATCTGCGGCCAGTGGCGCATCGAGGCGGTCGAGATCCAACTGCAGGCCGTAAATCCCTTCCTGAATTTCCCTGACCACGGGCGAAAGGTCAGTGCGGACCAGCAGGTCCTCCCTGATCACCTTGGCGATGTCTTGGGTCCAGTCCGGCCTGTTCAGGCGCAAAGCGTACAGAACGCTGGACTCGCCGGGGGTGGCACGCACCCGGAGCTGCTTCAATTCAAGATCCAAGCGCTCGGATTCGCTAACGAGATTGGCTAACTGCCGCTCTGCCAGGCCATAGGCAGCCTTTGCCTCATCGTATTGCTGTTGCGCCGCACGTTGAGCGTCGACCGACTCCTGCCACTTGCTCCTCGCCGCGGTGACCTTGCTCGCCTGGCGGTCCTGTTCCTCAACGAGCGCCGGATCGGGTTGTGGGTTGGCGAGGTTGGCCTTCGTGGCTCCGATCGCCTGATTCGCGTGGTCGACCAGTTCCTGCGCGGCATCGATGGCCGGCTTCGCTGCCAGTCTTGCGTTCGCTTGATCCCGCTCTCGGTCCGCATCAAGCGCCTGGCAGCGGTTCCGGAAGCCATCATTCAGTCTAGACCGTTGGTCGTTGAAGCTAGGCATTCGCCTCAGATGGTCGCGCTCCAGCGTGTTGAGCAATTCTTGATACTGACGGTCGATATCGGCCTGCTGGCCGATCAGGATTGTCCTGCGCGCTTCCAGCTGCGCTTTGGTTTGCTGGATTTGCTCTTCTCTTTCCAGCAGGTCAGCTTTTGCCTGGACATTCTGGTGTTCGAATTCGGTCTTTTCCCGCTTCAGCCGCTCAAGTTCCTCCTGAGTGAAGCGGATGTCACGGTCCAGCGCCTGAATCGTTTCCTGTAGTGCTCGTAGTGCCGAATCGTGGGCCTGTTCCGCCTCGGTAAGGGCGGCAACGGCCTGCCCATGTGCCGATTTGGTCTGGCTGTGCTGATCTGCTAGATGACTGTCCAGCAATACGAAACGCGCGTGAATGCACCGCAGTTCCTGCTCGGCCGCCAGTACCGCCTCGTATGCACCTTGGACGTTTTCCATCCGGGCAGCATCGGCCATCACCGCGGTGTAGCTGTCATAGACATCGGGCCAGGCCTCGATTTTCTTGCGTTCCGCCCCCAGGGCGATCTGGTTCCCGCCCCCAGGCAACGAGGTGACAACCATGCGCTGCAGGTCGTTGAAGTTGGTCTTGCGTTGAAACATGCCCGAGACGATCCGCTCGATGTGCGGCAAAGGATGGCTGGTCGGGCAGAAACTGAAATCGGCGATCAGCTGGCGCTGTTTGGCTCGATCGGAGCCGTGCCCCATCTTCCCTTGGATGACCGCGCGGTATTCGTCGAGCGGCATTTTCCGGGATACGGTCACACCCTTGATCTTCATCCGTTCCGGAAGTCCTGCACTCATTACTAGCGACCGTTCGTCCTCGAGGACGAATAGATCTCGCCGGTAGGCGCTGCGCATGAACCTGTAGTGGACGGCCTCGCCGGATTCATCCGCAAACAGGATGGCACAGCAGAATACGTCGTCGCGACGGTACTCAAAAATGACGAAGGATGTGGACCGTGGGAGATAGTAGCGAGCGAAGCTTTTCTTGTTGCTGACCGGCCGCACGATGCGATCAGGCCGCTCGCCGTAGAAAGCAGGTATCAACTGCAACAGGGATGTCTTGCCCCGCCCGTTTCGGCCAGTGATCGCGGTACCACCCTGCAGCGGCAATTCGGTAATCCGCCCCTCCGTGTAGGAATCCACCAGGATAAGGCGTACGAGCGAGAATCGGCTGTCGCCGGCGATAGTCGTGAGGTTGAGGCTCATTAATTTGGGCGGAACTGTCGTTTAGTCGGATGGAATGATAGCCCCGAGCGCGTTGAAACGCTCAAATGCCTGCGTTTTTACGTCCAAGCGCCCGACGGATAGAGCGCCCGAGCCGTTGCCAGAAAGAAAACATCACGCGCTCGTAATCCGCTTCCGAAATCAGACACCAGGGATCGTGCAAAAGGGCCAGAACGGTTTTGTTGGCCTTGGGCGATCGCCCTTGCGGGAGCGCAGCGCCATAGACGTCGGCGACAAAGTGAGCAACGGCCGCCGAGCGGCTCTGGCCGGCGTGGCAATGAACGACCATATCCAGCTGGTCGGACACTGCCGCCAGGGCGCTGATGTCGGCGCGCAGCGCGCAGGCCTGTATCGGGCTGATTGCCCCGCTCGAAATCCACCAGTCAATTCCGGCGAACGCGAGAGAGCGTTCGTCGTATTCGGTATCGACGAACCGGGCTCGGATAATTTTCCGCCAGCCGGGTCGAAGTGTGGCCGCCCTGCCCGGCTCAGTGATGGAAATCAGCACGTGGCCAGGCCCAGGTTCGAAGTCCCTTGCCTTGTCCTCGGGGAGATATCGGACGGACTGGATCGTCATGCTGGATCCACGTCACGCATGTATCGGCATGCCGGGAATGTCGAGCAGCCGTAGAATTTCTTGCCGGCTCGCTCACCACGTTTTCCGGTTCGCAGGACAAGATCCGAACTGCACTTCGGGCACGTCGTTGTGCTTTCGTGCCGCTCCTTTAACGAGGCCAAGTGTTCGCGTTTTGTCTCCGCCGTCGTTAATCCAAGGAATCCCTTCGGTCGCATTCCGGACTGGATGGCTTCGACAATGTTAGCTACCTGGTCGTCTGACAACAGCACTTCCGTCTTCGAATCGATGTAGCGGAGTGGCCCTCCGCAAATGACGTTGGACGGGAACTCGGTCTTAAACTTGCAGGAGTCGCCCACGAAGCAGACCACGGAATGGAAGTACGAGGACGAGAGTCCGAGAAACTCTTCCAGCGCCTTGGTATGGCGATAGTTCTGATGCAGCGGATTTTGGAAGCGGAATTTCTTGCCGTAGATTGATTGCGTCCACTGGGCTTGTTTCTCTCCGCCGAAGATCCAGCCGTCCATGTTCTTCGTCTCGATGACAAAGATGCCGTAGCGCGAGACGATGATGTGGTCGATCTGGGTGGTACCGTTGCTCGTTCCGATCGTCACATTGTTGACCGGGAAATACACCTCGGAATCCAGAGACAGCCACGTGGCAAACGAAACCGCTGATTCGCCGAACCAGCCTTTGAATGCTGCGAAAAGACTCATGATTGGCTCTTGGGTGAATGGGGTTCAGTCTGTCGTACAACCGACGGCGCGGGCGTCGGCTTTTGCTTTGTTTATGGCATACATGGTTTTGCCCTCGTACGGGCTACCTTTTCCTTGGCGCAGGATTTCATCCTTGAAACGCATGCAGTCGGAGCGATTGCGGATGCTTGCCGCCATTTTCCCGGCAAATTCGGAAGCGTCCTTCTTCATCAGCAGAGCAGCCAATGGGTTGGTCCAGAAGGATTCACCGCCAATTGCTGGAGCGGCGACCAGGGCCAAGCAAACGGGAATCCAGACGGCCGGTCTCACTTTTGCGAGGTTCATTTACGACGCTCCTGCAGGGCTTTTTCGATCTTGGCGTCAGTCTTGTATTGACCAAGCGCATAGACGGCCCAGATGGTCGCGGGAAGCCAGCCGATCAGGGTGAATTGAAGAATGATGCAGGCGATGCCGGCGAAGGGCCGACCGATCGTGAAGAAGGTCAGCCAAGGCAGAAATAGGGCAAGGATGAGACGCACGTAGGGGCTCCTGAGCGGTTGTTCAAACGTTGCGACGAACGGCTAGGATGGGTGAGGCCGAGTTGAATCACCACCGCAGCTCGCACGCCGGCAAAGCGTGTTTCTGGGAGATGGAGATCACAAGCACGTCCTTTCATCCGGATGCGTTGGGCGTCCTTGAATGATAGAGACCGGCGTTTGTGCTTTCTCGGAGCTAAATCGGCCTATTCGGTCGGGAAATCATCGACTACCCCCACCCCCCGGGCCCGCGTCCACGACGCCCGCAGGCGCAGCGCCGAGAGTGGATCAAAGAACCCCATGTAGCTGGCCACCTCGTCATCGGTAAAGCCGAGATCGATCAGCGTGGCGCCATAGGTGTTGCGCAGCGTCTGGCCGCAGGCCCGGGCGCCGGTGATACCGGCCTCCTTCAGCAGGCCGCGGACGGCACGGAAGATGGTCGAGGCATGCATGCCGGCGGTGTCGGTCAAGGTCGAGGGGTTTTTCCGGGCGCTCTGGTCGGCCGGGAACATCCAGTCGCCAATCCCCGCCCCCAGTTCCCGCCGGCGGCGCAGCCAGACCTCAAGGGCCGTCTGCCCGATCGGCAGTAGAAGCGCTTCATAGTCAGCCCCACCTTTTCTTGGTAGGGAAATTCTCCCCTCAAGGCAATTAGTGCAACTAACAGTCAAGCGCTCCAACGCCAACACCGTCGCACCTCCACCTATCATCGCCGAACAAACGCTTGCGTCTCTCACACGCACCCAATCCTGTTTCTTTCTCCCCTTCCTTTTCTTTTTTTCACTCTCTTCACCACTGGCCACCTGGCTCCCGACATGACCACTCAGCCATTCCTGAATGATCTTTTCTACTCTTTCTTTTTCATCTTTCGAGAGAAATACCGTCGGATCATTCTCGCCTTTCCCAAGACGCTCGTAACCGGCTTGTGTGCCCGGGTTTTCCATAGAGAGTCCAAGCAAGTTGAGATGGATATAGACCAGCTCAACCAGTCTCAGATAACGCTGGCGGTGAGCTTTCTCGATCTTTTCTCTCTCGAAAAACTTAGCCAGGTGCTCGGATTCGACCACATCGAGAGAGATAGACTCAGATTTAAGCCATCTACACCATTTCCCCCACATAAACTCTTTCACCTCTCTCGTCGAGTCCTCCACCGGATGGGTCATCACCCAGGCAGAAAAGGTAGGAATAGGTTCGATAAGCCAGGCCGATAAATTATCGAAGAGGCCCCTTGAGTGGGAAGGCGGTTGAGCGGTGACGGGGTTCATTGGGGGCGGGCCTGACTGTTAGTTGCACTAATTCAATTGTACCGATTTTTGCCTGTTTTCAAGGGGGTTTGCGTCGGTCTGTCTCTCCTTCGCTTGCCGTCACATCCTGAACCGAAGAGGTCCTGACCAGAGAAAGGTGGTTTGGCGATCTTCCAAAAAATTACCCCCGCGCCTCGTTACCAAGGGCGGGGGTACGATTTGCTGCTGGTGGCTTACTGTCGCGGCGGCGGTCGTTGGCCACCCGGTGGCGGAGGCATGTTTGCCGGCCGGCAGGCAAGTTGTGGCGCCGACTTCTGATCGCCGGCTGTCGCCGGCGGGCCCGGCGGTTGATCGCAACTGCCGTTCATCTGCTCGCCACGAAAACCGATCATCGAACACGGAGTGCCAGCCCCCTTTCCGGCGCAGGCCTGGAACGCCTCCGGGGGCGGGCCGCCGGCCGGCCCCCCCATTTGCGCAATCGCGCCGCCGGCACCGATCGCCAACAGCAGAGCCGCCAATACCTTGGATTTCATCGCTACTACCTCACGTCGTCAAAAGGAGTATTCATCTTCCCCGTCCGCTCGGAGCACGGCTACGTGCTAAACCGGCGCCCGTTACGCGATCAATGGCAGTAATCAGGGCGAGACCAGTACAGTCAGCGTCTTTGCCGTTCGCAGCGCAAGCAAGCCGGCGAGGGCATAGACCCAATGCGGGTCGACCTGCTTGGCTGCGATCTGGCGGCCGATAACGGTGCGATGCACGCCCATCTCGTCGGCAAACTCCTTTTGGGTAATACCCGCTTCCTCGAGGGCCCCCCGAAACTCAAATCCCTTCATCGTTGGTCTCCTGATGGCTGTTTGTCGCAAAACGCGACATCGACCACGCAAGGCTAGTCGCGAATCGCGACATTTCTAGCCCCCAAAATTGACCAGAGGTCGGCTAAAATCAGACGTCCTATTTCCACGGTCTACGCCCATGCTGCCCATCATCGCCAACATCAACGGAATCGATATGGTCCGCTTGCGGGACGCTGTTCTGACCGCGCCGGTCTTCGGCAGCGTTCCCGGCGATTACCCCTGGGACCGATGGGAAAAGGCCGCGCTGCAGGCGGGCCTCGATCCGGAGCTGGCCACCTCCGGCCGCGCCGTTTTCCGCGAAGCCTTCCAGCACGACTGGTCGGACGAACTCAAGGTCGAATGCGGCTGGCTCGATGGCGGAACAACGATGCTTTTCCAGGCCCTCGCCTTCCCGGCCGAATCCCTGGCCCGATGGACTTACCTCTACTCCGCCGACAATTTCGGGGATGCAGATCCGGCGCCGGCGGTGACCACAGATCTGATTGACTTGGCCACCGCGCTCCAGGAAGCCGGACTCCAGACTTCCGTCATACTGCCTACTGTCTAAGCAACCATACTGTTTTTCCGGAAGACAAAGGATTTTTCTCTCGGAAACACCGGGTTATGCACAGGTTGTGCACAGATTTTGTGGATAACTTCGAAGTCCTGTGCCGTAAAGCATAACGTGTCGCTTTTTCGCGCCATCCCACGATTTGCAATGCACTACTCGACGGATTGCGAGGGACCGCTTGCCACGCAGTTCCGGACAGGGACGTCGATTGCACGTCGGCAGGCGTCCCTGAAATCCCCAAACACCAGTTCGACGCTGTGCACCAGCATCAAATTGAGTGCGTGCCCAAACGGCTCGATCGTCCTGCCCTCGCGATCAGTGGTCGCGGCAATCTCCCCGGGCCGTCCTTCAACTCGCAGAATCCGCTCTTGCATGCTCTCGGTACTGGCCAGGTAGCCAACCACCGGTTTGCCGCGGCCGATGGCGTAGCCAATCTCCCAAACGGTGCCGCTATCCGGCTCAATGCCGCCGCGAAACGGATTGAGATTAGCGACAACCATGTCTGCCGCATCGATCAGATCACGGTTTCCGAGGAAGATTTCCAGCGATGGATTCGCCGATTTCTCGATATCGACTTCGTTGTCGAACGGAAACAGCGGTTCAAGTCCATGCTCCCGAGCAATCGCCTTCAGGCGTTGGCCAACTTCGAGCGCGTTCGGCTCGAACACATCAGGTCCTGCGATATACACCTTCAACATTTGCCCTACCCTCTCTTCGATTAAATCAACAAACTTGGCGATGCCCACAGGTATCGCATTTGCGCCCCCGAGTGGCCCGGGCTGCAGCCCTGCCCTCGATCAGATCCAGGTACCGGCGGATCAGACCTTCGCAATAAGCATCGCCTCGTAGTTCGACCTTCAGCGCCTTCCGCTTTCCTGTTTTCCGGCTGTTGGCCGCCACGTATCCGTAATTGGCCGTAGGCATCCCGTTCAGGCGAAGCAACCACGCCTGCAGCGACAATTCGGCGATATCCGTTTCATACACCCGGTGGAAGTCCCGATTCTTGTTTTCGACCGGCACATGCAAGCCGTTGGGCATCCTGTAGACCTGATCAGGCCTTCCGACAACAGGATACGGCGCGTTGGTGAACAGGTTTTCCTCGACCAGGACAACTTTTCCGGCCTTGAGGTCTTCCGGTCTCCAGTTCTGCGTAAATCCGCGCCAGACCATGAACGCGAAGAACGTTCCGGCGAACAGGGCAAGCAGTCCCACTCCATAGGCAAGGTAGCTCATTTGCCACCCCCGATCCTGCCCAAGATGAGATCCAGGAGTCGCCGGACAATCGCGGCAGCTGTCGCGCTGCGCGAAAGCAAGGGCACCAGGTGTGGAGAAACGAGGTAGTAGAAACGAACAAAGGTCCGGCCGAGGCGCGACGGCATCAGCACGCGATCGCGCCAGCAGCGAAAGTCATTCGTTTGCGGCGCATCGCCGCCATAGATCGTCGAAGCGATGAAACAGCGTCGGTCGACGGCGGCAAGGGTTTTTCCTTCAAGCTCGAATCGCTTGTGTTCGAACGTGCCGGCGGCGGCTTTCGCGCGAACGTCGAGAGTACGCGACTCGCCGCGCTCACGATCAAGGACGGCTTGCCGCTCGCAGTAAACAGTGGCAACAATATTGCTGATGGAGTGATAGCGACGACGTGTCATAGGGGTTTGTGATATTTGATGCGATGGTTCAAGGATGGGTCGCAGGTGCTGCGATAGTGCCAGTCTTCCCGGTAATGGCCGAAATGCAAGGGTGGAAAAAAAGAAGCCCCCGAACCGTCTCCGGTTGTTGGGGGCTTCCGCATCAGTGGCTTCGAAAAGGCTACACCTTCTCGAATTGCAGCCCATCTGCTTTCTGGGATATCGCTGCCAGGCAGGCGCTATCCAGCATAACCGCCGGCGAATCTGCCGGAACCTGGAACTCAAGCTCCAACTGCTCGCTTCCAAGCGAGAGGTTGGCACGATAGAACTCCGGCTCTTTCGCAATGCGCGATTGCGCACGGATGAAGCGTTCGACTTCGACCATGCATTCCGGATCGACCAGCTGCTCGGCCCAACGCTTCATCTGCTGGATACCGTAATTCAGCTGGGCTACCAATTTGCCCTGGTCGGTACGGCCGAAGAAATACGGACAACAGTGTTCGTCGGAATCGCCAGTATCGAAATCGAGCAACTCGACATGCCCGGGTTCGCGGCACAAGGTACCGAGAACCTGGGCCAGTCCTTTCACCTCTTCGTTCTCCACCCCGCCCCAACTCTGGAACGGAATATGGAGCCAGAGCACATCGGCCTCGAGGCTGATGCGTTGCTCCTTCACCAGTTCTTCGAAATCCAGATCATCGGTCTGAAGGAACTCGTTGATGGCCGTGTTGACCGCCGATAAATCGGTACCGGGAACGAGAATAACGGTTCCGCGTACAAAACAATCGTGAGACGACATTTGCTTCTCCTGGTTTGTCGCCGAGGCCTCCCCGATCCGGGGCAGGTCCCCGGCAGGGTTGAAATTACTTGAGCGACCAGCGCAGCTGGTTCGCCGTTTTCCAGCCGAGACGCCCGAACAGGCGTTTGGCTTCGTCAGATACCGCAATTGCCAGACCCGCCCCCTGCTGAACGCAGCGGTCGACCAGCTGACGGCCCAGCCCGCAACCCCGTTTATCTGGGGCTACCCATAGGTCATCGATGTAGCAGCCAACGACCCGCGCAGTGGCAATCGTTGCGCCGCCCTCCTCGATTCTGACCAAGGCACCTTTTGGCGCCGGCGTGACATAAATGTCCGACATGACAGGCTCCACGAAGGATGCACAGTCAAGCGCCCGGACACGGGATGCTTTCCCGTGCGGGTTTATAGATTGCTGGCTTCGACCACAATGGTCCCGGCTGCCGGCTACGGTTGCGGAGATCTCTCTCCAGACAAATCGTCTTTCCCTTGCCTCCGGCAGGGGAAAGCCGACTTGGAACATCCGTCCCCGAGGTATGACCCTCGGGGCGAATGCTTACTGAGCCTTGACGCGGCCAGGCGTGAATTTTCCTGACCAGCTAAAGCCCTGCTTGCGGACTGACTCGCGAATGACGATCTTGTGCCCATGACGCTGGCAGTGCTCGTCCTCAACGGCAAGCAGAAAGAAAAGGTCGCTCTGTAACGCAGCGTTCTTCTCCTGCAGCCGCTTTTGGTCAGCAAACCGCTTACCGATGATCGCGGCGGCAGCAGCAGCAATTGCCGCCGCCACAACGCCACCAATCGCCTGAATCAGCGCCGCCTGCACAGCCGCATCGCTCCAAATGATTTCCATGATGTCCTCCAAAGAAAAAAGCGGAGACCCATCACCCGGCGGGTAATGAATACCCCGCGGGTTAAGAAAAAATTAGCTCCCTCCGGCCGACACTTACGTGTCGTCACCCGGCGGATCCCAGAAGGTGTCGCACTGATCCGCAGACACCAATTCGGCCCAACGCTGATCAGCATCATCTTCGTCAGTCGGCGTTTGCTCGGAAGCGACCGACTGTTTTCCGACAAACACACCGACAACAACGATGAGCCCCAACAACAGCAACAGGATGTTCATGATGAATCTCCGGAAAAGACCGGAAACACCACGCCCAACCGGGAGTGGCATCCCGGATGGGTTGATTTGATGACTTGCTGGCTTGGACGCAATGTCCGGTGCTACCAGCTACCGTTTCACGCACGAAGGCGTAGAAAATCCTCTCCGGAGCGCAAACGCTCTCTGGACAGGATTTTTCACGGGGGCTAGGAAATATGCCAAAACCACGACTGGCGGCGATTGGCCGAATGTCTTGATCAACTCTGCTGGCTTGGGGCGCGGTAACGCCAGCTACCGTAGCCGAATGCTACTCCGAAATATCTGTCATGAGCAAGACGCCAAAGTAACTGCCGCATTAGCCGTTACAAAGATGCAGGCGCATTTCGCACTCCGAAACGAGCGGTGTCCTAGCGTCGTTTCGGAGCACTTTAAATTGCAATTGGGTTGGCCCCTAGCCTAGATGCTGCCAGGGAAAAACTTGCGAATATCGTTATAGACCTCCGCCTTTCTGTTGGAGACCATCTGGTAGGCAGTCATGATCGGCGCGGCCCCGAGCATCGGTATTCCAACGCTTGCGGGATCGCGTTTCTTGGCCAGCTCCCAGTTTTCATAGCTGCACAGCAGCGGATCAACATCAATGTTGATGTAGTTCCGGCACTGCACCGGTCGGTTGGCATAGATCAAGCACTTGCCAGCAGACAGGAATGTGCAGGGAGTATTCCGGCCAAAGTCGTCTTCCTCTTTGACGGGGGTACCCAACGGAAGCTGGGCCGCCTTCACACCAATAGCTTCTCCGATCGCATTGGCTTCGGTTTGAGAAATCAGCACACGCATGTGGCAGCAATTTGAACAGCCGGCCTTGCAAGGCGCGTAGGGATCGCTGAAGACGCGAACGTCCGACATGATTTGCTGCAGCTTATACATTTTCGTCTTGCTGCTGCTGTTATCGCTGACGACGGCTTGCACACGTTGCTGAAAACTAGTCTGGTGAGGCGCAAAGGCTTGCGCGACCATCTGATTTACGTAGGCAGCGCGTTGTTGCGACGGTATGCGCCGCGCTTCAAGTTCTTCCTTGGAAACTGACATTACTGGTCCTGCCCTTTTGCGTTGTTTGTCATTCTGGGATTGTGCCAAATCGGTACGCAATTTCCAGGCTGGCAAGATGGCAAACAAGTACTTCGACCACGTATCGAGCAATCACCCTCCCCCATCGGGTGTTTTAGCCCATGGTCAAGGATATGACCTGTCTCGTACCCTGCACGCTGTTCTCTTTTCGATGACCAGCCAATGCTTGCCGGCGAAACATTCAGCCCAGACTCCCTGATCCCATTTTCGACCTACCGGACCGCCCGGGATGACGGGAAAGGCTACGTGTGGGGCGCCCCCGAACTTTGCGGGACGCTGGCGCATTTCTACTTCTCGGAGCGCCTGCGCGGCGTCGACGAGCAACTACGGCGTGAGATCCTGCTATTGCCATCAGCCTCGGAGGCAAGGAAAGCGGCTCAACGCCTTGAGGCTTCACCGAAATGGACCGAAGTCCGACTCGATATCGTAAAGGCTGCGCTGTGGTGCCAGTTTCTCGCTTTACCTTCGCTCGCCAGCAATCTCCTCGCCGGTGAAGTCACGATCGGCGACGGCCAGTCTCTCGGGCATGGATGGGAAGCACGTCGGCGCGGTGATGAACGCTGGAAACAGGTGGTTCAGAAAACAGCACAGCAATTCGTATCGCCGGGTCGGATGGTGCTGCTGGCCACCGGCGATACCGACATCTATAACCCGTTCCTGTTCTCCAGCCGGCTGGCTGTTCTTCTGGCAGGGAAGCTACCCAAAGAAATGCTTATCGCTTGTCGATCCGGCGTCGATGCAATGGCAGAGGACTGGGCCATCGAGAACCACATCCCGGCCGTTCATCACCCGCTGCGGAAAGCTCCCGGCACGCCGGTAACCGAAGCATCCATTCAAGCTCTGGCCAGTGCAGCAACGCACGCAATCATATTCACCAAGGGGCAGGACTCGAGCATTATCCAGTTGCGCCAACACTTGGCACACCGCCAGATACCAACCAGAGTAGTTTTGCTCGACAAAGATGGGCGACCAGTACCCAAGCAAACCCCGCCATCACGCGGTCGCTCCCGGTCCTGAGTCCTCACGGTCGAAGGCGCCGGCGGAACTATCCGACGATGAGTCCGACCTTGTTGCGAGTCGCCGCGAAGCCTTTTTAACGCTGATGCCCGACGCCTATCCCTTTTTCCGGGATCTTCACGCGAACGGGCTGATCGACGGTTGGCGAGCTGTCTGTTGGGTTCGTCCGCTCGCGGACTCCGAGTCCGAATAACCCCACCCCTGCGACCTCCCAAGAGTAATCCGCCGGCTATTTCGGCGTTGCTCGTTGTCCGCATTCCGAACTTTGTCGGAAGACGAATATAGTCGGAAACCTTACATTCCGCCCTCTGTATGAGGCCGGAATGAAGAAAAAAAGCCATAACAAAGCATTCGGCATAGTTCTTCGAGAGATTCGAACCGAACGTTGCCAAACCCAGGAAGCGCTTGCTTTCGACAGCGGTTTGGACCGGACCTATATATCCCTTCTCGAACTGGGTGGCCGCTCGCCCACGCTGGATACCATTATGGCGCTATGCCTGGCGCTCGATGTTTCGTTGACGTTTGTCTCCAGTCGGATCGAAGAAGTAATGCGCGAAGACAGGACACTATGACCGACGTAACCATCAAAGAGGGACTCGACCGATACCGGACTCAAGTCTCGATTCTGAAAAAGGGCTATGCCCAGGAAAAGTATCGGATTGAGCAAATCTGCCGATCCTTCCTCGGTACCAAGATTACCCGGGAAGTCACCAGCGTCGACATTGCGACGTATCGCGACCAGCGCTTGCAGGAAATCAACCCTCGCACGAAGCGGCCGCTATCGCCATCGACGGTGCGTCTCGAGATGTCGCTGCTCTCCAACTATTTCGACATCGGCCGCATCGAGTGGGGAATCTGCGGCGACAACCCAGTCAAGAATGTCCGGAAACCCACCCCGCCCCCGGGGCGCGATCGGCGTCTGACCTCGCGCGAGGAGCGACTGATTCTTCGCTACTGTCACAGCCACCAGAATTTATCGCTATTCTCCATCGTCGTTGTCGCCCTTGAAACCGCGATGCGCCAAGGTGAGATATTGAATTTGAAGTGGGAACACATCAATCTCAAGAGTCGGATTGCTCACCTACCGGAAACCAAGAACGGCACCAAACGCGATGTTCCTCTCTCGGTCAAGGCTAGAGACGCACTCATCCGCATGGGCGTCCAATCCAGAGGGAAGGTCTTTGGCTACACCGCCGAGGGCTTCAAATCGACCTGGCGCTTCATGATTATCAGGCTCGGTATTCAGAACCTACACTTTCATGATCTTCGGCACGAAGCCATCAGCCGGCTGTTCGAGCTTGGTTCTCTGGACATGATGGAAGTTGCGGCCATCAGTGGGCACAAGAGCTTGTCGATGCTCAAGCGGTACACGCACCTCAAAGCTCAGCGTCTGGTCAAGAAATTGGAGGGACACAAGAGCAAGGGCAAACAGATGGTCATTGACCATTTGATTCCATACCCTGCTGCGTTCGAAACCAGTGGAGATCGCTTCTCGGTCAGACTCCTTGATTTCGATGGAGTCGTTGGCCACGGATACGATCCTGGCTCGGCGATGCGCGGAGCCCAGGATGCTTTGCTACGCAAACTACTGACCTTGATTCGGGAGTCCGAACCCATTCCATCACCTGATCAGTACCTCGATCAGGTAGACGAATCCAGCGTCGTTATGATCGATCCGATGTCCTTGGAGGCCGCTTAACACTTTTTTTCAGTGAAAGTATCAACGCATTTGCATATTTGGCTATTCGCTTTGCCAATCCGGGGTGTGGCGTAGCAGCCACGGAACACGAGCATTTGCGGTCTTTGACGGTGCCAGTTGCACCCCATACTGCCCTCTTCGCTCATCGTTCAACATATCGAATGTCTTGCGGACTAGCGCAGGGGTTTATCAGGTGTCATTTGTCAGCGCCATGCCCGATGCCGCCTATGGCATCTCTTGGACGCCAGGCTCTGGATACAATGGGTCCGGCAATACGTGGACTTTGGATGTCGCTGCCGTAGCAACCACGTATTTCATCGTGCACTCTAAAGGGATCAACGGTCTATTCTTTGATTCTGCTTTCTCGACCGTAGCTGTATATCGGTGAGGATCTTGCCAATCCGGTGTGTGGCGTAAAGGCGCCAAGGCTGTTCAGAATAGCTGTGCGAGCGGTCAAGCGGTAACCGGCATTGATGCCGCTGGAAACGCGATTTGCGGGGCTGTTGTTGCATCCATACCGTCCGGTTATTCCATCGTGAGCGCAAACGGCAGTTGCCCAAGTGGCTATGTTTCCCAGGGATATGCCTTCATGGACAACGCTGCTAACCCAATCACGGCCGGCGCGGGATATCTATACACTTGCAGGAAGCTCTAGGCATTCCGGAATAGCATGTTGCCAATCCGGGGTGTGGAAACCCCAGGCGCTACAAAGCAAAATAGCAATAGCACTCGGGCTCGATCCTGATGTTTGGCCTTCTGCCATAACCTGTACAAACATCGACGGTTACGCGAGTTATTCATATGTTTTCTACCTCGGTACCGCGCGGTACCCGGGGAACAACAAGGTAATCTATTGGCTTAATGGGGCAACCGTACAATTCAATCCAACAGGCGCGTTTCTTACCTCGTCGAATAGCAGCTCATGCAGCGGGAAAACAATCAGTCAAATCTGTGTATCTGGAGGGTGCATTTTCTGATTGAGCTACGATGACTTTGCCAATCCGGTGTTTGGCGCAGAGCGAGTCGTTATGGTGGAAGCTATCAATGGACTAATAGCGGCTGCGCAATGCTTCCAAACCCGCTTACCGGGGCTTATAGCTGTCCAACGGGGTATTCTGCTTTCACAACTTCGATGACCATGGGACTGAATATCTGTGGTGGCGGGAATGATCAAACGTATGTCATCACCTGCATAAGATGACTTTGCCAATCCAGCGTTTGGGTCGGCGGAGGTTTAGGGCAAGGACAAACTTGGCGCGACATGTCCGGCAGCACCGTAGGATGTGCAGGGCCGCGAACCTTTAGCGCTATTTGCACCAACACAACTACCAAGCCGATCTATGTGTCAATTAAGGTGTCTACGAACAATTCGTCCGGTTCTTGGGGCACCGCCTGGATGAGTGTTCAGGGCGTTCTTGTCGCGCAATACAGCGCCAGCGAATCGGACAAAGATGCTTATGGATGGCTTGGCAGTGTCATCCCTCCTGGCGCGACGTATTGGGTGTCCTCTGCCGGCCCAGCTTTGATCTACGTTTGGTCAGAATTACGCTGACGCTCTTGCCAATCCGGTATCTGGAAAAAGGCGTCCATGGGGGCATTCAAAATCACCGATGGTGAGCCATGCTGGTTTAGCGGGGTGAACCTTTTGGGCATCTATGTCATTCCAGCCCAATGGGTTGCAAGTGGTAGTACGTTGAATGCATACGGCAACATTCGGATTAATCCTGGCTTCTATTGCGTAGCCGGTACATTTAAGCCTGAAGCGGGGCAAGGGTATTGCATGGTGGGTAGTTGCTGACCACCTTGCCAATCCGGGGTGTGGCATGGGCAGGGACTTGGATTCGGACAAACTTGGCAGAATCTGACAGGAAGCTCTATCGGATGCACCGGCCCACGAACATTTGGCGTTACATGCACTAACACAACTGGGAAGCCAATTCTTGTTTCGGTATCGATAGCCGGCGGTGGCACTGTCCAGGCATGGTTTCAGATCAACGGAGTTCGGATGCAGGCGGTTGATGCGGCCCCAGGACATCTCGGGACTGTCATCCCGCCGGGAGCACAATACTTGGTCGAGAATGGCGGCTCCATCTTGCTCTACTGGCTCGAATTGCGTTAGTGGCCATTTTGCCAATCCGGTGTCTGGAGCAACCAAGCAGGGAAGCTTTATAGTTTCACTGGCGGAATGATGGCCGCCGGTACCTATAACTTCAATTCATACGTGCCGGCCTCAGCAAAATATGTAGTGATATTTTCTTGTGTTGGCAATGGCACTAATTACATGAATTCCATTCCTCTTGTTGGCACCAATGGGGTTTCCGCTGTGTGTGCTACTGCACAGGTACCGAATGGTATTAATAGCTTCTCTGGGTCTGGCTGGTTTCAAATAACCGGCTATATCAGGTAATTGCCAATCCGGGGTGTGGAAGTTGCCAACCGGTCGCGTGAAATTCGGTGGCACATTCTTTGTAACCTATGGCGTCAATAACGCAGGCTTACCGAGTGGCTGCTCGCAACCAAATGTCGTCACAGGCGCATGTTCTTGTCCGACGGGGTATTCCGCGAGAACGATTTCGGGGAGTGGCTACTATTGGTGGAGTCCGTGGGATATGGCTGCGTGGGGATATTCTTGTGAGGCTGCTAACTAGCTTGCCAATCCGGGGTGTGGACCGAACCCTTTCGATACAAGGGTAGTTACCAACTTTGTAATTACGCTACCTGCTGTCTGGCGAACTCGGTAACTGCCTCCTGTTCATGTCCTTCTGGTGCAGCGGCCACGCGTGTCGCCGACTACTGCATCACCGGTACTTGTAGCCAGACCGGTCAGACGTATCTATGTCACTGACTACTTTGCCAATCCGGGCTCTGGCGATTATCAGAACATCAACCGACCATTACGACTATTGGTTGGTACGGCAGCACCGGCAGCGGAAGCATTGGGATTGGCTGGTGGCGCTACTGTTGGATGAGCGGGATCAACGGCGGGTCAAACAGCGCAGGTATTTTGCCATCTGGCCAATCGGGTATGCAGTTCTATTGGACCGTCGAAAATCACCCAACGGGTAGCTCAAATGTTTTGGTTTCCTGCACAAACTAGCTTGCCAATCCGGGGTGTGGGCTAAGCAAACAAAAGGCGAGGGTTACGGCGGCGCATGGTTGCAACGGGCAAGCGTCATGTGGAACTGGTGGTGCGCCTCCCCGAACCCGAAGACTGGCGCCTGCACATGCCCCGTAGGCTTTTCTCCCGTCTGGTCATCATGGGGAAGCGACAAAGGCAGTGGCGATTGGTTTTCCGGATACTCTTGCATTCGGTAGGAAGCGTTCTCTTTGCCAATCCGGCGTTTGGGTTAGCGTAAATCGGCAAACGTGGGTATCGACAAATATTGCTGTTCCCATCGGCCCATCATTTAATCCATCGGCGTTTGTTCCGTCTAATGCACGCGTTGTCCAAATAACCGCGTATTGCATGGTGTACTCGGGCTACTTAAACATCTACGCGAACGGCAATTTTGTGGTGGGATGCAACAATCAAAGCAACAGCAATTCTAGTGTTGGACTTGTTTCTGTGACAGACGCTGTGGCAATAAGCAAATCAGCAGCCGCGAATACAGCCTTTATTAGCGGTTACATGTAGTTTGCCAATCCGGTAGTTGGATCTCTCTCGGCGTTAGTGGCACTTATCATGACTTCAGCAGTGTCCGTACACTGGGGGCAACCTACACAAATACCCAGAACAGAACGATCTTCATACAGGTCGCTGGCCAGCTTCAAGGCATCTCACAATGTTGCAACTTCCTCTACGTGAATGGCCAACGTGTAGCGATGATGGCGCACAACACAGCGGGCCTAAGCATCGGAACTTGGCAGACCCTCTCTGCATGGGTTCCCCCGGGAGCGACATATTCCTACACAGGAAGTGGGACGATCGTGTCATGGTTCGAGTTCTACTAACCTCTTTGCCAATCCGGGGTGTGGGCCAAACAAGTGGGAATTGGTTTGGGGAGTATTACCTCTAACCATATCGCCTGGCTTGGTGGCTATGCGTGTTGGGAAGTTGTCCAGCAGGCAACTGGAGCCCACCTCTACTGGTTTTGTACCCCATACGTGATGTAGCAAATTTGCCAATCCAGTGTGTGGCGCAAGGCAACAAGTTCCACCCTGTCCTTGAACACAAGCGGCCTGAAGGGTACGGTATGCCCTGCTTATACTGCATGCACCCGCTCAAGTGGGGTTGGACTGTGCATGGGTGGCGGTACTAACGGGTCGATATCGCCATCAGCAACGGCAAATGTAGTCTGGGCGGGAATGATGTATATGGGATACACCATTCCGATCGGAGAGCCGATTGGGTGTAGTGGTGGTGTAATTTGGCTGGATTAGTTTGCCAATCCGGTAGCTGGAAAAAGACCGGGACAACGCCGAATTCTTGGTGGTCCGGAAGCTGTAGCACGCAAACATATGGCACGACGTGGTCCGGCGCCCCATCAACTTATTGGTCTGGCTCATTACTGTGCAGACTTTCCTTTTTTGATGGCGCTGATTTCCACACCGCTTATTACATGTGCTGCCCAGGATAGTCTTGCCAATCCGGGGTGTGGAAGAAAATGGGAGGGATACCTACGTCGTGGTCCTCCTCTACTCCGTCGAGCGCAGGGACATCGGTCGGTCTAGATGGATACGGTAATCCGATCTACAGGTACAGTTGCCCCTCCGGATATGTAATGACCGCCGTAATAACCATGTGGTCGGGCACCACCTATGGGGTCGCGGGCGGCACCTGTTCAAAATGACCAGCTTGCCAATCCGGGGTGTGGCAAAAAGCCGCCGGCAGCAGTCGACTCTCGACTTTAATCAGTACCGGTAGTACCTGTGCCAATCCGCTATGTCCGTCGTGTTCAGGCACTCGCACAATCTGGAATCAGAACGGCCGCATTCCATCAGGTGAATCCTTGGTGATATGCAACAACGGCTCGTGGGCATGTTTTGACGGGGTTCTGGTCGCTATGCCAACTGTTGGATGCGGAATTTGATCCCCTTGCCAATCCGGAGTGTGGCGGAAGAGTGGTGATGGTGCAGCGTTCAATTCCGGCATCGCCGGATCGGTTTCTACTGGCACAGTCAATTCAAGAGCTTCCGGGACGGGGGTTTGCGCAACTGTCTACGGGACAATATTGGGTTCGGTTTGGTGGGAATCGTCGTCGTGGCCATATTCTTCCGGGTATCGTGGCTACGACGCATCACTCAGCAGCCAACCCCTCCCATGCTATTCGGTGGTGTGGTTGAACTAGCAATTCTCAACCTATAGCATTTTGCCAATCCGGTAGCTGGAAGAAGCAGGAAAATGGCGGAGCCAAAGCGTGGGTCAACTTCGTAGGTAACCTTTGCACGCCGTGGTGTCCAATCCGCGCAAGCTATAACGTTTCGGGAATCTTGCGAAACTCGGCTGGCGATTACAACGTATACTTTTCAACCCCGTTGGCCGATGCAAATTTCTCGGTAGCGGGCTCGGCGATTTGGGACACTGGAGCCGGCGGTCAACGGGCATATCCGTTGGGCGGTCCTTACCAAGGGCAAGCGGCTACAACATATGTCCGCATCGTAGCCAACGGTATCAATCCATACGACATGCAATGGGTTCACGTTCAAATTTTCGGCAATTGATTGTCTTGCCAATCCGGTATTTGGACCCGCGGCGGCGAGACCTCCGACAAAGGACGCCTGAACAAATATGGTGCTGGCATTCCCTCAAATGTCCCGGCAAAAATACTTTGTTCCTGGTCTGGACTCACGGGGATTTTCACTGTGACGAGTTATGGCGGCTATTACGGATACGTCGCCGGTGGAACCTATCTCCTCTTCTACTCGGACGGCACCTTCTACACAAATAACGGCGGCGCAACGGCATGCTGGAACGGTACGGCGTTTGTCGGCTTGTCGGGGGCCGGGATGTTACTCACACTCAAAGACGTTTTCTGACCACTTTGCCTCAGTTTTGTGGGGCATTGGCGGCGGTCCTTTTGCCAATCCGGCGTGTGGAAAAAACAGAGTGGCGGTTGGCTAAATTTAGTTCTCACGGATGCCAGCTTATTTGATCCTCGTTGCAGCTACATCATGAATGGAGCCCGGGCAAGTTACGTCGATAGCACACAGATAATGTCTGTCCAGAATTCCATTTCCGGTGCATCAACAGCTACATGGCAAGCCATATATTCAGGGAGCAAAAGCGTTACCTATTGGGCCCAAGACAATTATTCGAACAACCTTTATTACGGAGGCGCTGCCACCACCGGTATTTCATACAGTTGCCCATAGCTTGCCAATCCGGGGTGTGGCGCATCGCGAATCTCCAAGGCACTCATTGCGGATTCACGCTTTACTACAATGGCTCG